>JAPHRO010000042.1 GCA_026195895.1 Gammaproteobacteria bacterium | reverse complement strand
GTCGTGATTGCACTGGTGTGGCCGCCTACTTATAAATCGGCAGCAACTATATTGATCAAAGAGCAGGAAATTCCTACAGAACTCGTGCGATCAACGGTGACGTCCTATGCCGCACAGCGCATTCAGACCATCAGTCAGCGCGTAATGACTCGTAATAACCTGATGCAGATTGTCGAGAAATATAATCTGTATGTAAAAGATAGAAAAAGAAAAACCACAGAAGAAGTGCTGGAGGAAATGCGTGATGATATTGGTTTAAATATGATTAGTGCTGACGTTATGGATCCAAGGACAGGAAGGCCTGGTGTTGCAACAATCGCATTTACTTTGTCATATTTGGGTGATAGCCCAGGGTCAACACAAAAAGTAGCGGGTGAACTGACCAGTTTGTTCCTGGCAGAAAACCTTAAAACCCGGAAAGAAAAAGCCTCAGAAACTTATATCTTTTTAACAGATGAAACCGATAAACTGGCCAGCAATATAACTGAAATAGAAAATAAACTGGCTGATTTCAAAGATAAGCATGCGGATTCATTGCCTGAAATGGCAACCATGAACCTTACCATGATGAACCGTGTTGAAAATGATCTAACACAGGTGGAAGCAGAGTTAAGATCCAAGCAGGAAAGAAAGTTTTATCTGGAAAGTCAGTTAGCGCAAATTAATCCATTGACCAATATGCGATCTGCAACGGGCGTTAGTATTCTTGATCCGGTTTCAAGGCTCAAGGCGCTGGAATCAGAATATGCCAGTATTACCGCAAAATATTCTGAACAACACCCAGATGTTATAAAAATAAAACGTGAAATTGCGGGTCTCAGACAGCAAACAGGTGCGGCTGTCGATGTTGCGGAAATGGCCAAACAGTTGTCATCCAAACGATCAGAACTGGCGGTAGTGAAAAAGAAATATGCTGCCGATCATCCTGATGTTATCAAATTACAGAATACGGTTAACAAGTTGGAGCAGGAAGTCCAACGGGCCGATAAGATGCCCGAAAAAAAGGTGATGGAAATACAGCCTGAAAATCCTGCTTATATTTCCGTGCAAACCCAGTTAAAAACTGCTGAATCTGACATGGAGTCGATTAGAGAACACAGGGCTCAATTGAAAGAAAAATTACTTGATCTTGAAGAGCGCATTGCTAAAAGTCCCCAGGTGGAAAAAGAATATCAGGTATTAAAGCGTGAGCACGCTAATGCCCTTGCACGTTTTCAGGATATTAAAGCCAGGCAGATGGAAGCAGAAATTGGCCAGGAGCTGGAAAAAGAGAGTAAAGGTGAATCATTTGTTTTGATTGATCCAGCGCAGTATCCAGAACAACCAGTGAAACCCAATCGTATTGCAATAGTGTTTTTATCATTGATTTTCGCAATTGCCAGTGGTTTTGGCCTTGCCATACTGCAAGAAGGGCTGGATTCTTCTGTGCGCGGTGTTAGCGGGGTTTCAAAAATGTTGACGGCGGCTCCGCTTGCTGTCATTCCTGTTATCTATAATTCACAGGATTTAATCAGGAAACAACGAATAACAAGGGTTGTGGTTGGTTCCACCATTGTTGGTGTTGTTGCTGTTTTTTTATTGGTGCATTTTTTCTGGACGCCATTGGATGTTTTATGGTTCAGAGGAATAAGAAAAGCAGAAAATGTCATAGGTGTGTAGTTTAAAGAGGTTTAATTATGGAACGTATCAAACAGGCGCTTGAGCTGGCCAGGCAAGAAAGGCAAAAAAATGCCGGTGTTGCGACCAATAAAACGGGCACAGTAAAAACACAAAAAAGCGTTGCTGAACAGGAAATACAATATACAGAAACCCGTTCAGTGGATATGCCTGTTCGAGAACTGCGAGAAAAAAGAATAATTATAGATCAGCAAAACGCAATTTCAGATGCATATCGTTTGTTACGCACACAAATACTACAGCGACTGAATGAAAAAAACTGGAATACTCTGGCGATTACCAGTCCGGGAAGTGGTGCAGGTAAATCACTAACTGCGATTAACCTGGCAATAAGCCTGGCTCGTGAAGTCGATAATACGGTGCTGCTGGTTGATGCTAATTTGCGTTCTCCACGAATACAGAATTATTTCAATTTTCATTCAGAATATGGCTTGAGCGATTATCTGTCTAACGATGTAGCGCTTGGTGAAATGCTGGTGCATCCGGCAGGAATTCCGCGTTTTGTGGTTCTGCCAGCAGGGCATGCGATATCTAATTCATCAGAAATGCTTAGTTCACCCAAAATGAATCGTCTTGTAGAGGAGCTTAAGAGCCGTTATCCGTCAAGAATAGTTTTATTTGATTTACCTCCTTTGTTAGAAAGCTCAGATGCGCTGGCATTTCTTCCTAATGTGGATGCTTCATTAGTTGTAGTAGAAGAGGGGGAAACCAAAGAACAGGAATTGAGACAGGCGTTTGAAATACTGCAGGGAAATGAAGTTATCGGTACTGTATTAAATAAGGCTTATACTCGAGATAGGGATTATGGGGCACTGGATGTAAAACAGGGTATGTTCTCGCAATTATTGAATAAGTTAAGTAAAAAGTCTCTCCCCAGCTGGATGAGTTGATAGTTTGATTTAATTTCTCAGGGTGTAATTCTCTTACTTCTTTATAAATGGCTAACATGATGAAAATACTAGTAACAGGTGCCGCAGGTTTTATAGGTATGCATCTGTCAAAACGATTGCTTGAGCGGGGCGATGAAGTTGTCGGCATAGACAATCTGAATGATTACTATGATGTGCAGTTAAAGCATGATCGTCTGAAGCAACTGGAAGACTTTGATAAATTCACCTTTATTAAAATGGACATGGCTGACAGAGAAGCTATGGCCCAGTTGTTTAAAGAACAACAGTTTAACCGAGTGATGAATCTGGCAGCTCAGGCAGGCGTTCGCTATTCATTACAGAATCCACTGGCCTACGTGGATAGTAATCTGGTTGGCTTTGCCAATATTCTGGAAGGTTGTAGGCACAATAATGTCGAGCATCTGGTATATGCCAGTAGTTCCAGTGTCTATGGTGCGAATACAGATATGCCGTTTAGTGTGCACCATAATGTGGATCACCCAGTTAGTTTATATGCGGCCACAAAAAAATCCGGTGAATTAATGGCGCATACCTATAGCCATCTGTACGGCTTGCCAACAACGGGTTTGCGCTTCTTCACCGTCTATGGCCCATGGGGGCGTCCTGATATGTCGCCTTCTTTGTTCGCGGGCGCTATTTTGCGGAATGAAGCAATCAATGTGTTTAATGAAGGCAAAATGCAGCGTGATTTTACTTATATCGACGATATTGTCGAGGGTGTGATCAGGGTAATTGATAAGGTTGCGGAACCTGATGCTGACTTTGATACCAGTTCTCCAGACCCTGCCACTAGCTATGCACCATACCGTGTTTATAATATCGGTAATAATGAACCGGTGCAGTTAATGGAATTTATAGAAACTATTGAAAATGCCGTAGGTAAGGAAGCAGAAAAGAATATGATGGGCATGCAGGATGGGGATGTAGTTGCGACTTACGCCGATATTGATGCTTTAGTCGAGGCTGTTGGGTTTAAACCATCAACTCCCCTGAACGAAGGTATACAAAAATTTGTTGACTGGTATAAAGGTTACCATTCATAGATAGTTGTAATATCCAGGGATGCTCTGATTAATTGTAAGCCTGTTCCGACCGTAGCAAAGTGGAGGGATGACAGATCCGAGTTAATGGGACAACACTGATAGAATATAGAAGATTGAGTAGTATGTTTAAATTAAATGAGACAAAAATTGCAGTCGTAGGTTTAGGTTATGTGGGTTTACCACTGGCTGTAGAATTTGGCATGAAAATGCCTGTCACAGGTTTTGATATCAATAAACCCAGAGTTGAAGAATTAAAGTCGGGTACCGATAGTACTCTGGAAGTTAGTACAGAAGAACTCGCAGAAGCAGAACAGCTATCATACAGTTGCGATGTTGAGGATCTTAAGTCGTGCAATGTCTATATTGTGACCGTGCCCACACCCATAGATAAGTATAAAAAACCGGACTTAACACCTCTGGAAAAAGCCAGTTTTATGCTGGGTGGTGTTATTTCGAATGGTGACATCGTTATTTATGAATCAACGGTTTATCCGGGTGCCACCGAAGAAGTCTGTATTCCTATCATCGAAGAACAATCAGGTCTGAAATTTAACCAGGATTTTTATGCCGGGTACAGCCCAGAGCGTATCAATCCTGGTGATAAAGAGCATCGGGTTTCAACGATTCTGAAAGTGACCTCGGGCTCTACTCCGGAAGTTGCTGATTTTATAGATAAGCTGTATCAGCAGGTAATTACTGCCGGTACGCATAAAGCCAGCTCTATCCGAGTGGCTGAAGCGGCCAAGGTCATAGAGAATACGCAACGAGATGTGAATATCGCTCTCATTAATGAATTGGCGCTGATATTCAATCGTCTGGGTATAGATACTGAAGAAGTATTGCTTGCAGCAGGCACCAAGTGGAATTTTTTACCCTTCAGGCCCGGCCTGGTTGGCGGTCATTGTATCGGTGTTGATCCTTATTATCTGACCCACAAAGCGCAGGAGATTGGTTATAACCCGGAAATGATTCTGGCGGGTAGAAGACTTAATGACAATATGGGCTGCTATGTTGTATCTCAGGTCGTGAAGTTGATGCTTAAAAAACGTATTCATGTAAATGAGTCCAGAATTCTGATGATGGGATTAACCTTCAAGGAAAATTGTCCAGACTTACGCAATACCCGGGTTACTGACATGATCGAAGAGCTCGATAATTACGGTGCCATCGTTGATGTCTATGATCCGTGGGTAGATCCTGATGAAGCCCAGCACGAATATGGCATTACTCCTATTAAGCAGCCTGAACAGGGCACTTATGACGCCATCATACTGGCAGTGGGGCATGATCAATTTAAAAAATTGAGTGCGGCGGAAATTCGTGCCTTTGGAAAGAAAAATCACGTGCTATACGACATCAAATATGTGCTTAACACTAATGATGTTGATGGGCGTCTGTAAGGAAGTTATATGAAGTATCAACAAGTGCTTGACAGTCTGAATGAAAACCCAAAGAAATGGCTGGTAACAGGTGTTGCGGGGTTCATTGGTTCAAATCTGTTAGAAACATTGCTGAAAAATAATCAGCATGTGGTTGGTCTGGATAATTTCTCTACCGGACATCAGTATAATCTCGACCAGGTTAAGGAACTGGTGGATCCTGAGCAATGGAAGAATTTTGTTTTTATCAAGGGCGATATGCGCGATTTAGGGACTTGCAATCAGGCATGTGAATCTGTTGATTATGTACTACATCAGGCGGCTCTGGGTTCAGTTCCTCGTTCTATTGAAGATCCAATAACAACAAATGAAAATAATATCTCTGGTTATTTGAATATGCTGGTAGCCGCACGCGATGCCGGCGTTAAACGGTTTGTGTATGCAGCTTCAAGCTCAACTTATGGTGATCATCCCGATTTACCAAAAGTTGAAGACAAGATTGGTAATCCATTATCACCTTATGCGGTTACTAAAGTTGTTAATGAGCTGTATGCGCAGGTGTTTGCACGAACTTATGATTTCAAAACCATTGGCTTAAGGTATTTTAATATCTTTGGTCAACGTCAGGACCCCAACGGGGCTTATGCCGCAGTTATCCCCAAATGGGTAGCAGGCATGATTGCAGATGAGCCGGTTTATATAAATGGCGATGGCGAAACAAGTCGTGACTTTTGTTATATCGATAATGCTGTCCAGGCAAATATTTTAGCGGCGACAACCACAAATCCTGAAGCAGTCGATCAGGTTTACAATGTGGCAGTAGGTGATCGAACAACTCTAAATGAGTTGCTGGAAGCTATTCGATCCGGGCTGGCTAAGCAGTTTTCCCACTTAAATAATTTTCAGGCGACCTACAGGGATTTTCGTGCCGGTGATGTACGGCATTCGCTGGCTGATATTTCCAAGGCTGAAAAATTATTGGGATATTCGCCGACTCATCGCATTGGTGAGGGCATAGAAGTGGCGCTCGACTGGTACATTAATGATATTACAGGTCAAGATTAACCAAATATGAAAATATCTGCTCAGGCAATGAAGTGTGATTTTAGGTTTATCTTCAGTCGGACAGGTTTTTACTCAGGACGAAAAGAATGATTATCCCAGTAATACTTTCCGGTGGCTCAGGCACAAGATTATGGCCATTGTCCAGAGCTTTGCGTCCGAAACAACTGCTATCACTGGTATCAGAATCAACCATGATTCAGGATACAGTTTCCCGTCTCAGTGGTCTTGGGGATCTCGCTGCTCCCATTATAGTTTGCAATGAAGAACATCGATTTATGATAGCTGAACAAATGCGAGAAATTAACATCGATCCCGCAGCTATTATTCTCGAGCCTTTCGGCAGGAATACGGCACCTGCTGTGGCTATATCTGCATTGAAAGCCAGCGAAATCAACGAGGATGTGGTCTTGCTGGTGTTACCCGCGGATCATGTTATTCAAAATATCCAGGCCTTTCATGATGCTATAGGTACAGGCTATCAAGCAGCAATGAATAACAAACTGGTAACATTCGGTATTATTCCAGATGCACCAGAAACAGGTTATGGCTACATCAAGGCCGGCGATGCTTTAGATAATAACGGGAATATACAACAGGTTGAACAATTTGTAGAAAAGCCCGATAGACAAACTGCCGAATCCTATCTTGAGCAGGGTGGTTACTACTGGAACAGTGGTATGTTTATGTTCAAAGCTTCAGAGTATTTAAAAGAACTAGAACAATTCAATAATGAAATGTTGACTGCAAGTAAAGATGCTTTAGAGCAGGGGGCATCTGATCTTGATTTTATCAGACTTAATAAAGATATATTTGAAAAGTGTCCAGGTGATTCCATCGATTATGCCGTTATGGAAAAAACTACACACGCAGTAGTTGTGCCCGTAGATATGGGCTGGAATGATATTGGTTCATGGACAGCTTTGTGGGAAGTAGGTGATAGTGATGATCGTGGCAATGTTACTCACGGCGATGTTTGCGTTATTGATACCAATAATAGTTACATTCATTCAGAGAACCGTCTGGTTTCAGTTGTAGGTGTAAAAGATCATGTCATTGTAGAAACGCCTGATGCGGTTCTGGTTGCCCATAAAGATGCTGCGCAAAATGTTAAAGATATTGTTGAGAATCTAAAGGCGACTCATAGAGAAGAGGCGCTAGTGCCGCACAAAGTATACCGTCCCTGGGGGACTTATGAATGTATTGACTGTGAAGATCGTTTCCAGACAAAACGTATAATGGTAAAGCCGGGCGCAAGATTATCCTTGCAGTTGCATCATCACAGATCAGAACACTGGATAATAGTAAAAGGCACTGCAAAAGTAACCTGTGGTGATAAGGAATTCATTTTGTCGGAAAATGAATCAACCTATATCCCATTAGGCGAAAAACATCGACTGGAAAATACAGGAAAAATTCCACTGGAACTTATTGAGGTTCAAACCGGTAGTTATCTGGGAGAAGACGACATTGTCAGGTTTGACGATGTGTATGGCAGGAAAGACAGTTAGCTAAAATATTTTTTCACATTATAAAAAAGCGCTACTTAAACAACAATCATGGATTTTAAAAATAAGTAGATAATGGCTAAACAAAATATAAGAATTTCAGCATGAGTAAAAAAATTGCCATAGCAGGCACAGGTTATGTAGGTCTTTCCAATGCGTTGTTGCTGGCGCAACATAATGAGGTGGTTGCACTGGATATAGTTTCTGAGAAGGTCGATATGCTTAATGCTGGGCAATCTCCAATTGAAGATGAAGAAATAGAAAACTTTCTCAGCAATAAAACACTTAACTTCAGGGCAACACTCAATAAAGAAGATGCTTTTCAGGATGCTGAATTTATAATCATTGCCACGCCAACAGATTATGACCCCGAAACCAATTATTTTAATACCAGTTCTATCGAAGCTGTTATAAGAGATGTTCAGAGAATTAATCCAACTGCTGTTATGATTATAAAATCGACCGTGCCTGTTGGGTTTACCGCAAAAATAAAGCAACAATTTCAATGCGATAATATAATTTTTTCACCAGAATTCCTGCGTGAAGGCAAGGCCTTATACGATAACTTATATCCGTCAAGAATCATTGTTGGCGAACGCTCAGATAGAGCTAAGGTCTTTGCTGACTTATTGAAACAGGGTGCATTAAAAAAAGACATTGATGTTTTATATACAGAGTCAACAGAAGCGGAAGCGGTAAAACTCTTCTCAAATACATATTTAGCAATGCGCGTCGCTTACTTTAATGAACTGGATACCTATGCTCAGATTCATGGCCTGGATACCCGGCAAATAATCGTAGGGGTATGCCTGGATCCAAGAATTGGAAATCACTATAACAATCCCTCTTTTGGGTATGGCGGATACTGTTTGCCTAAAGATACCAAGCAATTACATGCAAACTATCAGGATGTGCCCAATAATTTAATTCAGGCAATTGTAGAAGCCAATACAACCCGTAAAGATTTTATTGCTGACACGATTATCAGAAATAATCCACGAGTTGTTGGTGTTTACCGACTGATTATGAAAGCAGGGTCGGATAACTTCAGAGCTTCTTCAATACAGGGTATTATGAAACGTATTAAAGCCAAAGGTATAGAAATAGTTGTTTACGAGCCGGTATTAACAGAGAAAGAATTTTTTCGATCGCGTGTGATAAAAGATCTGAACGAGTTTAAGAAAGTTTCAGACGTAATAGTTGCAAATCGTTTATCCGATGAAATTATTGATGTTAAAAATAAGGTTGTAACACGAGACCTGTTTGGTCGAGATTCATAGTTATTAGTAAAAATTTAAAATGGCTAATCTTTAAATCAAAGTAGTGATGAGTTAATAAATTAATATAATCAAGTACAGTTAAATTTAGCAGGTAATAAGTAATGGCAAAAAAAGCGTTAATAACGGGTGTTACCGGACAGGATGGTGCGTACCTGGCAGAGTTTCTTTTAAAAAAAGGATATGAGGTTCATGGTATTAAGCGCAGAGCTTCATCATTTAATACGGATCGTATTGATCACCTTTATCAGGATCCTCACGAAAAAGAACAAAAATTCATTCTTCATTACGGCGATTTAACTGACTCTATGAATCTGGTGCGCATAATTCAGCAAATACAACCCGATGAAATTTACAATCTTGCTGCGCAAAGCCATGTGGCGGTTTCATTCGAAAGCCCGGAATATACTGCCGATGCAGTAGGCATAGGAGCATTGAGAATATTAGATGCTATTCGCATATCAGGTCTGGAAAAGAAAACACGGTATTATCAGGCATCCACTTCTGAACTGTACGGTGAAGTGCAGGAAATCCCACAAAAAGAAACTACGCCGTTCTACCCGCGTTCACCTTATGCGGTTGCAAAGCTCTATGCCTACTGGATCACCGTTAACTATAGAGAGGCTTATGGAATATATGCCTGTAACGGCATTCTGTTTAATCATGAATCACCCATTCGTGGTGAAACATTTGTCACCCGTAAAATCACCCGTGCTATCGCAAGAATAAAATTAGACCTACAGGATAAATTGTATCTGGGTAATTTAAGCGCCAAACGCGACTGGGGTCATGCAAAAGACTATGTTGAAATGCAATGGTTAATGCTACAGCAGGACAATCCTGAAGATTTTGTTATTGCTACCGGGGTACAGTATTCAGTTAGAGACTTTGTCAATAAAGCAGCAAAAGCCGTGGATATTGAAATTGAGTGGAAAGGCAAAGGCATTGATGAAAAAGGCTATAACAAAGCAACCGGCGACTGCCTGGTGGAAGTTGATCCAAGGTATTTCCGGCCTACAGAAGTAGAAACACTTTTAGGTGATCCAACGAAGGCCAAAGAAAAACTGGGCTGGGTGCCGAAGATAACACTGGAAGAAATGGTTGCCGAAATGGTCGAACATGACCTGATGATTGCTAAGCGTGACGCGCTATGCGAAAAAGAAGGTTTCAGAACAAATCGGTATTACGAATAGAAGCGTTTACAATACTGTCATCCCGACCGAAGCATAGCGCAGTGGAAAGGTTAAATGTTTAGCAGTTACAATATTGTCATCCCGACCGAAGCACAGCGCAGTGGAGGGATCAAATGTTGAGCAGTAACAATACTGTCATCCCGACCGAAGCGCAGCGTAGTGGAGGGATCTAATGTTTAACAGTACTCGACAGTTAATACAGATTACCCGAATAGAATAATGATATAGACATCACTATGAACAAAACAGATAAAATATATGTAGCCGGCCATAGAGGCCTGGTGGGTAGCGCCATAGTCAGAAACTTGGAGCAGAATGGTTATAACAACATGGTGCTACGTACCAGCAAGGAACTTAATCTGACCAGTCAGGCAGATGTAAACCAGTTCTTTGAAAAAGAAAAGCCAGACTATGTTTTTCTTGCGGCAGCAAAGGTAGGTGGTATACATGCAAATGATACTTACCCGGCAGACTTTATTCGGGAAAATCTGCAGATTCAGACGAATGTAATTGATGCGGCCTACAGGAACAATGCAAAGAAACTGTTGTTCCTGGGATCGTCATGCATATATCCCAAGTTTGCACCGCAGCCAATGAAAGAAGAGCATTTACTTACCGGTGAGCTGGAGCCAACTAACGAATGGTATGCGATCGCTAAAATTGCCGGTATTAAAATGTGCCAGGCCTATAAAAAGCAATACGGTTTTAATGCAATTTCAATTATGCCTACTAATTTATATGGTCCGGGTGATAATTTTAATCTGGAAAACTCGCATGTAATGCCTGCATTAATTAGAAAATTTCACGATGCAAAGATAAACAATGAACCTGAAGTAATAGTTTGGGGTACAGGTACACCCAAAAGAGAATTTTTGCATGTGGATGATATGGCAGATGCTTCTGTATTTTTAATGAATAATTATGATGATGTTGAATTTGTTAATGTAGGAATGAGTGAAGATGTAACTATCAGAGAATTAGCAGAAAGTGTTAAAGACGTTGTTGGCTATGAAGGCGAGCTGAAATTTGATACTTCAAAGCCAGATGGTACGCCAAGAAAATTGCTGGATGTGTCTAAACTGAGACGGGCGGGCTGGAGTGCCGGGATTGATTTACGAGATGGGATTGAAAGTACTTACAAATGGTTTCAGGAAAATATAGACGAATTTCGTAACTAAATTAGATAAGAGATAAGTTTATGATAAAGATTCTAAGAAAAATAAAACGTATTTTAAAAAGCTTAATCGGCAGAGATTTTTTTTCAAAAGAACAGATAGAAATTGATAAAGTTATGCATGGAGGTGATAGTGGTTATGGTGGATGGGATATTCATGAGGGAGATATTAATGCTAATTCAATAGTATATTCATTTGGTGTGGGTGAGGATGCAAGTTTCGATATTAGTTTAATTAAAAAATTCGGCTTGACCGTGTTTGCATTTGATCCTACACCAAAATCAATCGCCTGGGTTAAATCACAGGGCTTTCCTGCAGAATTTAGATTATACGAATATGGATTGGCGGATTTTGATGGATCTATAAGTTTTAATCCGCCGTCTAATCCAGATCATGTATCTCATACGATTCTTGATCGAGAAGAGACTAATGATACCTCAATAGAGGTGAACGTTAAGAGGCTTAAAACAATCATGGAAGAGCTTGGGCATGAGAAGATAGATCTTCTTAAAATGGATATTGAAGGCGCAGAGTATCAGGTAATAGAAGATTTTGTTAATTCAGATGTTAGACCCAAACAACTTTTAATTGAGTTTCATCACAGGTTTCCATCTGTTGGGATTGAAAAATCAAAAAGTGCTATTGAAAAGCTTAATAAAATTGGTTACATGATTTTCTCTGTTTCAGATATTGGAGAGGAATATTCGTTTATTTATAAAATGTAAATAAAAATTACTAGATGTTTAAAAATCAGATGATATAAGTCGAAAAGCTAAAATTAGTCTCAAATATAGGAAAAAGACTACATAATAAAAATTTCGCATTCTGACATCGTTTAATCAGGAGGTATGAAATGAGTGGTTTTAAGGTAAGAAAAGACTTGGTAAGTAATTATGAGGATTATTATGCAGCTGGTGATTCAGAATGGCGACGGCTAGGGGCGCTTGATAAGTCTGACAATATAGTATCTCTATGTAAGAGATTAAAAATAAAGTCTGTAATAGAAATTGGTGCTGGCGAAGGCGCGGTATTGCAACAGTTGTCCATTAAAGGATTTTCAGATGAGCTATACGGTATAGATATATCGGAAACTGGTGTGGATACTATCAGGAAGAAGAATATACCTGGGTTAATAGAATGTATGCTATATGATGGTTATTCGATACCTTACGAAGACGAGAAATTTGATCTGGCGATACTAAGTCATGTTGTTGAGCATCTAGAGCACCCGAGGCAATTAATATATGAGGCAAGACGTATAGCAAAGTATGTATTAGTTGAAGTGCCTCTGGAAGATAACTCCAGGTTACCACTGGATTTTGTGTTTGATAAAGTTGGTCATATTAACTTTTACTCACCAAAAACGATTAGAAGACTGCTCCAGTCTTGTAATCTTAATGTTATTGATCAAAAAGTAACAGCGCCATCCAAGGCGGTTCATACGTTTCATAATAAGTTTAAAGGATTGGTGGGTTACTATATAAAGAATCTATTTCTTAAGTTATTTCCAAAAATTGCGCCATCAATATTTACTTATCATTCAACTTTGATATGCCAAAAGTCATGACATTAGATGTTGTCAATGAGTCTATCAGATATAGCTCAGGAAAATTATGCTATATTTGGTCAGCTAGGATGTTTTGATTTGTAGTTGCCTTACAGCATGAAGAAAATTATTTTTATAAACAGATTTTTTTATCCGGATCAGTCAGCGACCAGTCAAATTCTTTCTGATTTACTTTTCAATATCAATTCCAAAGTGGATGCGGATTTTCATGTGGTAACGAGTCGAAGCGCATACCAGGGAGACGCACGGTTAGCGCCAGAAGAGTTGATTAATGGAGTTAAAACGCATCGAGTCTGGACCAGTAACTTTGGTCGTAAAACCTTGCCCGGCAGGGCGATAGACTATCTAACATTTTACTTGTCTGCCCTAGTTAAGCTTTTATTTCTGGTAAGCAAAGGTGACGTCGTAGTGGTGAAAACAGACCCGCCGGTCATTTCATTTGTTGCCTGGATGGTTGCGTCGGTAAAGGGTGCAAGGCTCATAAACTGGATACAGGATTTATTTCCAGAAGTAGCTGGGGCCTTAGGTGTCATAAAAACGAATGCCCTTGTATATCGAAGTCTTAAAAACATTAAGAATATTTCTATAAAGACAGCCGAACACAACGTTGTTATAGGCGACTGTATGAAAAATAAGCTGATTCAGGAAGGCATAGACGAAAATAGAATAGAAGTAATTCATAACTGGAATATCAATAAGAACGAAAGGTATATCGCAAAAAAGGATAATGATTTAATTGATGAGTGGAATCTGGGTGATAAATTTGTAGTGGGCTATTCCGGGAACTTCGGCAGGGCGCACGAATATGAACCAGTCCGTCAATTAATTGATAGCTTTGCCAATGACACGCATATTGAATTTCTGTTCATTGGGGGCGGCAAATATTACGACGATTTGAGAGACCATGTGGCCGAAGAAGGTTATTCTAACGTCCAGTTTAGACCTTATCAGGATAAAGACCGACTAAGTCACAGTCTTTCTGTAGCAGATCTACATATCATTTCCCTTGTACCCGAGCTGGAGGGGCTAATTGTTCCAAGTAAATTTTATGGCCTGGCAGCCATAGGGGCGCCTATTCTTTTTATTGGTGATGAGAGTGGGGAAATAGGTCGTATATTAAACGATAATGAAGCAGGTTATGTGGTATCACCAGCCCATCATGAACAACTGATAAATATTGTCCGTGAGCTTTCCACCATGCCAGTAGAGCTGGAAGAAACCAGATCCAGAATAAGGCAGGTATATGATTCTATGTATAAACCTCAGGCTTCTTATGACAAGTGGATTCGGATATTACGGTCCTGATATTATGAGCACTCAACCTAGAATCGCTGTCGTTACAAATGTAATACCTCAATACCGAGAGGATATGTATTGTCGTTTGATCGACAATTATGAGGGCAATATACACATCTATTGTCAAAAATCGATACCTGGTATGAACCTGAACCTGGTGCATGAAAAATTGAGTACTCATGTCACTCTGCTAAAAACTTTTTCAATGAAAAAAGAAAAACTCGCCTGGCAATTAATCCCCGTCTTCAAGTTGATAAGACAATATGATCTGATATTTTTTTATGGCAATCCACGGGTTGTGTCAAATTTGATATGGACGCTTATCTTAAAGCTGCTGGGAAAGAAAATAGTGATATGGGGTCAATACCATACAGCTGGAGCTAATCCATTAATGGAGAAGATTCGACTGGGCTGGTGGAGTTTGTTTGATTACCTGTTTCTCTATACTGAACGGGAAGCAGAGGCATATAAAAAACGTTTTCCCTCTGCCAGATTGGTAGCAGGGATGAATAATGGATTGAATCAGCAGGAGATCGATGATGCTATAACGCTAGCTCATCAAAAAGATCTTAATTTATGGAAAAAAGAACACGGCATAGAAAATAAGATTCTTATACTGTCCTGTGCCCGGCTCGTCACAAAGAATCGATTTGAAATGGTCGTTGAGTGCCTCCCTGTTCTCGTAAAAAAATACCCTGATTTAGTATGGTGTGTAATAGGCGATGGTGAAGAAAAAGTCCATTTACAGGCCAAAGCAAATGAGCTCAAAGTGAGTCATCATATAAAATGGTTAGGGCCTATATATAGCCAGGATGAACTGGCGCCCTGGTTTTTGAGTAGCCTTATATTGGTACATCCGGGTTCCATTGGACTCAGCTTGATTCATGCAATGGCTTATAGTCTCCCCGTAATCACGCATAATAATCTGGATATGCAAATGCCAGAAATAGCAGCTATGGAAGATGGTGTTAACGGGCTGTTATTTGCCGAAGATGATAAAGAGGCATTTATTAGAAAACTAAGCAGGTCGCTGGAAGAAGACGGGCTATTAGAGGCTTTATCTAAAAATGCTCGTATAACAGTCAGCACTAATTACAATACAAAGATGATGGCAGAAAAGTTTATTGGGATGGTTAATAAAATAGAAGAAGAAATGTAGCATGAAAGTCCTAATGATAAATACAGAAAAAGACAGAGGCGGGGCTGCACGCATGGCGAACACCCTTGTCAATGCTATTAACCAACAGGAGTCGGATGTACAGGCTATTTTGGCTCATTGTGGTGATGATGATCTTAACGAGGCATTCAGAGGGTATAAGAAATCATATGCTTTTTATTTGAATATTATTCAAACTCGATTACTGGGTTCCCATCGTATATATGACTTTGGTATTTCTGACGAAATCATAAAACTTGCCAAGGATGCGGATGTTATACATCTTCATAATCTACATGGATACTACCTGGATTTTGTAAAACTGATAAACAATATCGGTAATAAGCCCATAGTTTGGACATGGCATGATATGTGGGGTGCGACAGGCCGCTGTGGTTTTGCAATGGATTGTGAAAAATGGAAGATGGGTTGTCATACATGTGAGCATCTCGATTATTATCCAAAAGTTTGGGTTGATAATGCGAGTTCAGAATATAAAGTGAAATCGAATCTGTTTAAGAAGATGGAGAATTTATATATTGTTTCACCTTCAGACTGGCTGCGCGATATAGTGGTTGAAAGTGGGTTTAATGCAGACAGGGCGATTACTATACCTAACCCTGTTGATTTGGGTAGTTATAAAGCGGTAGATAAAGTGGAAGCAAGAAATCATTTTAACCTTCCAGAAGAACCGCTGTTGCTTTTTGTTGCACACGATTGTAATGATGAGCGCAAACGCTATAAAGATTTTGAAAAAGTTTCACTTAATTCAGGAATTAAGGGTGTAGTTGTTGGTGTTCCGCCAGAAAATAAAAATTCAGACTTAATTTACCTGGGAAAATTAAATAGCTCTAATGACCTGGCTAATGCCTATTCTGCGGCTGATGCATTTGTTATTACATCAAAATCAGATAATTACCCAAATACAGTAATTGAGTCTATGGCATGTGGAGTTCCGGTATTTGGTTATGCGATTGGCGGTATTCCCTCACAAATGCCAGAAGGCTGGGATGGTTTAGTTGATTATAAGGATATTACTGAGCTGTCTAATAAGATTAAAAATTATTTCAAAAATTGTGATGAGCATGCGGACGCGAAGCATAGCATGATTGATCATGCTATAAGCAACTGGGATCCAGAGATTGTCGCGAATAAATACTGTTCGTTATACAAAAGACTATACATTTGTTGATTTGATTACTTATCATTTATTGTCCTTCATGAATGCTTTGGTCTCAATCCACCATGCGGCATTATTATCCCACTCCATCGGCTTCCATTTATCAAAGTCCCAGCCACCCCAAATTACTACGCCATTTACATGTTTCTGTGCAAACTCAAGCTGATGATACCAGAAATCTGCTGGAATAAATTTTAATTGAAGGTGCTCCGGTGCTGGGGAGTGGTCAAAATACTGTGGCCATAGAAATACATAAATTTCACCGGTATACAAGGTCTTGAGTTGTTCAATTTTGGCGAGAAAGGATTTTTCCCATTGTTTAATATCATCACTGTAGGTATAGACAGAAGGAAAAGCAACATCAACGATTTTTGCCAATTCAGATATTTTTCTATTGTCTTTTTTCCATGTTCTATATTCAGAACTTTCTTTGCTGGCGATTGAGGCTTTGTAATTGCTGATTGGAAAAATTCCGCCGAAGTAGCCAACTTTTGATAATTTTGTGTGGGTTTTGAATATATTAAATGTCTTGATGTATTTATCAATGCTGTCATTTATAATCCAAGGTCGAAGGGGATGGCCCTGAACCTTCCAATGTTCAATATCGAGTACGATCATTCTGCTTTTGCCATCATATTTCCTGGCAAGTTTTTTCAGGCGCTGCGTAGTAGGTATATCGTCGCGACTCTCTCCTTTGTCCCAGAATCTGGAGCCATAGAGTACAGTAATTTTATTGATGCCAAACTTTCGCATGTCTGGACGATTCTTATATTGTGTGCCGTCATATATCCTGAATGTCTTGTCTGAGGAATCAGCAAATACAGAATGATTAAATGAAATGGAGATTCCAAGAATGATTGGTAAGTATAGATGGCCTGAAGATATGTTTGCCAGTCTCCAGCGACTTATAAATAAAGATAAGTTAATAATGAACATAGTGACTTGTAATTTCTTACTCTAGGTTTAAGGTTGATTCGGGCCGCAATATTCCAAGCCTCCAGCATACTTTTTCTATGAAGGATGAATTCAGTGAACGGTGCCATTTTAGAGCAGTTATTTTCTTTTTCGGATTTGACCTGTCAACAGTAGGATTTGACAGAAGATGCAGAAGTTTGTCTGTCGTGTTGTCTGTAAGGTGATTCTCATTAAAGTGGTTGAGCACAGATTTTTGCATTTCTCTCAGTAAAGCTCTGTTTGTGTGCAAAGCGTCAAGACAGACAAGTGCCTGTGATGGCCAGTTCTTCAAGTCGCAGACATAGCCGTGTATTCCATGATCAATGAGCCATTGCATGGCGCCTTTGCCATTGCTAGTGATGGGTACTACTCCATAACTCATGGCTTCTAGCATGGCCATAGGGCAGCCTTCGATTCTTGAAGCCATAAGGAAAATATCAGATTCTTTCATGCGTTCCATTAATATGTTACGTGGGACCCTGCCATGAATTTTGACATTTGGATTAGATGTGACTTTTTTTTCTATATTGGTAGGTAGTTGTCCATACCAGTTAAGTTCAATATTAGACCATACAGGATGCCTGGTAAGAATCATATCTACTATCAGATCAGCACCCTTGATTCTGGTATATTGACCAGCAAAGATGACTTTTAATTTGGAATTATTTGTGTGATTGACGTGATCTATTACCTTATTTAAACCATTGTGAATAACGGGGCATTTGGAAACAGGAATGTCAAAGCGGGTTGTATAGGTTTGTTTCATATCATTTGAAATGGCTACGATGTAATCCATCCATTCAACGTTGTACGCAGCAAGACCAGCAATTGTTCGTTTTTCCATATGGCCAACTGAAATTACCGGGCACTTTAATGCAGGAGCGAGGCTAGTAATTACTGGATTGTCATTGTTTATAATAGCATCAATGGAATGCTCTTTTATATATTCAAATGTTCTTCTGCATGTATCTGCTTGGGACGAATTCTGATCAGATAAGACATGAGTGATATTGTTTTGTTCTAGCCAGGATATGTCTTTAGGTGCAGGTGATAGGAAGTGTATTTCGTAACCTTTATTCGACAGGCTAGTTGAAATCTCTTTTGCATATGTGCTGATACCGGAACCGCCATCTGGCTCGGATGGTGACGAAATAAGTATGGTTTTCATGGATTACCTTAGTTTTGGATAGCGCTCATTATTGTTTGAGATTTTACTATTTGTCTCAGTTCTGGCATGAGTGTTTTTATATGTGTTTATTTTATTACGAGCAAGAATACCATTTGTAATGCCTGCCCAGAGCCATACTTGATCCATTAATGGTACGTTCAGAGATAATTGTGCTAAAAATGCCCCTATTGCACCCAGAAATAGCATGACAGCGAGGTTGTCCAGTTTTGATTTCATAAACTGTTTTGACAGCTTCAGTAAAGGTACAATGGTTAAAGCAACCCATGCAACCAGTGCAAACATCCCACCGTCAAGAAATACTGCTGTTGGATTGGCATGGGGAATGTTGCCTGTTAATTCAAGAAACTCCTTGTTGCCTTGTGGAAGCCACCATATGGGATTGTAAATTTTTTCAAACAGATAAAGAAAACTGTGCAATCGACCCAAACCTGTTGAATAGTCTGTTTCAGTGAAACGGATGATGATGCCACTGGCAAGATTTAGTATGCTTGGAAGGAATATGATGGCTATGAGCAGACCAAGTGCAGGTATAACGTAGAGTTTCCATTTGCCCAGGGTTTTTGCCCAGATAGGTGAAATTGTGGCAAGGAATACCAGTCCTAATGCTATCAATAGCCCACTTCGTGTTTGCAGGGCGGCCAATGCGTAGAGGCTACCCAGCAGAATATATATTGCAAGGGAAAATCGTATCTTTTGAAAAGGCAGGGAAAAAATAATAATGCCAGGAATGAGATAAAATATCTGGAAATTCTGGTCTGTTGTTACCTCTGGTCGCTCAATTAACTGACCATTATGTGCCCATAGTTTTATAATTATTGGAAAGTATTGTGGCAGTATTTTACTGACAGCAATGACACATACTGTAGTATAAAGAACACCAATAAGCATCAGGGGTTTTGCTGCTTCGTTTTCATCTTTTACCCATTTTGCGAATATGTATCCGGTGATAAAGGCAGTAGCCGCACTGCCAATCTCGAATAACCGTGGGAAGCCAAGTTCTGATATGGTGAATATCCCTGATGTAAAACCCAATACAGCAATAGCAAGCCATGTCAGGTTGGTCTTATCTGGCAATAAATAGTTTTTGCCTTTGATAACAAGTAATATCGCAAGTATTAACGGCACGATCATGTTTACTGGCAGAATGGTGGCAGCTATTTGTTTGCCTATATAGACCATGAGTGAATCAAGCGTTATCAGCACAAATGCTGTTGTTGCTAGAATGTGTAATTTCTGCTGATCCATCTTTTATGTGTTTAGGTTTGGTAAACGTTTCAGATTTCTGTACAAAGATGTGGATGCCAGTTTTTTCATGATCGGATATACATTTGGCATGTAAATAAAGTATCTGACATAGAGAAATACCTTTCTTAGAGTGGATATGCTCCTGATGGGTGCTGTGTCGTAGGAATGATCATCCAAGTTTGTTCTCATTATGAATGTAAGAGCAATCAGGAGGTTTTTGTCCTGGTGTAATTTCCATTTGTACTTATTCTGTTTATCTGGTGCTTCTGATGCTTTGGCTTTCCAGTTTTTCTCCCAATCTGGTATGACTGACTTTGATTCATCCTTCTCTATCTGTCTTGCATCAAATGTTGCGCCAACATACTCCGTTATTTTTCTGACATTTTCCTCTGGATTGTCGAGGATGTCTTCATAGCGCACAGTATATACTTTGTCGGGGAAATTTCTTCTGAGTTCATTGTATCTATTCATGTAGAGGTTCCATTCGGCTGCATGTTTTATTGGATTTGAGAAGGTCCATTTTTCTTTTATATTAGAAAAGATACAGTCACGGCCATCACGAATAATAACGACAAACTTTGTATTGGGATAAAATTTAATTATTTCCTTGTAATACATCATGTGCGCTGGAGTTTTCTCCCCAATTATGGATTTATTATGTTCTCCAGCCTTTACACCCAGCGCTGTGTTCAGCAGCCATGTTATTTTGTGCTTTTCAGGTGAGTACTTGTCTAGATCGCTAGGCGTGATACCAATATCTGACAAACGTTTATCATTAATAAATGCATTAATCATAGTTTCTTTATTTTTACTATTTGCATTGTTAGGTAAAAAATTGCGGAAGAAATGAGTCTCGGGTGATATATATATATCCAGATTTCTTGCTAGAAGTGATGCTGCCATTGTTGTACCTGATCTTGGGTATCCAATTACAAAAAAATCAATCTCGCGGTTATTCATCTAAAAATTATCCTGTTTTTAGGAATGGGTAGCGATAATACACCCAAGTTCTTATAAGCTATATAGGCCGATAGAATATTTTTAGTTGTGATGGCCAGGGCAGTAATGATCGCTGCTGCGTATATGTTGTACTGTGGAATAAATATCAGCATTGCAATGATCTGGACTACACAGGTGCTCAGAGTAAGGTTTCTCAGTTCTTTCTCATGGCCTGTCATAAGAAGTAGGTAGCCAACAGATCCTGTAGCAAAATTGAAGATCTGGCCGACAGCAAGTATCTGCAAAATAGCAGTACCTTGTATAAATTCATCGCCAAACAGACCCATAATATTTTCAGCGAAGATGATTATTATGCCAATAACAGGCAGGCCCAACCAAAAGAGTATGATATTCGTCCTTCTAGTGGTTTTGTCTATGTTGTCTATATTGCCTTTTTTGAAGTCTTTTGAGTACTGTGGAGCGTTAATGCTATTGAAGACTACAAGCACTATTCCCATGATTGTTACGAGTCTCCAGCTAATATTATATATGCCTATCTGCCCCAGCGTGCCAAATATTGCCAGTATGTAGGTTGCACTCCAGTCTGTGAGAAAGTTGGTTAAGTTGATTCCAAGAACAGGCATGGACCTGGTTAACATAATCTTTGTGTTAGCATGTTCGGTTTTTTTATTTGAGTGCAGCTGTTTGAATAATATAAGTGTGCTGATCATGAATACTATTATTAAAGCAGCTGTGTATAGTGCGAGAATTTCCTCCTGAATAGGATCATGGAAGTAAACAATTCCGATCAGGCACAGGAAAAGTGAAGGTAGTGCAATTGTATCGGTGACACTGGCAGTGGCCTGACGATTAAGTCCAATAAGAACAGCGATGTTATGACCTAGTATTGTAAAAGGTATCAGGCCAATACATGCGTAGACAAATAATTGGTAGGTGTCTTTCACAAAACTGCTAAATACACCGAGCTCGTTTAAACATATGATCAGAGTTATTATAAGGGCAGAGAGGAAGAATGATATTTTGTTGGCGGTATACCAGTATCCGCGTATGTTTTCTTTTTCCTGAACTATGGAATGGTGCGCGCAATACTTAATTAATGTGCTGTTAAAGCCGAGCTTGGTAATAATGGACATACCCGTTAGGATTGAGATAAACAGGTAATATTTACCAGTGATATCTGCACCAAATATGCGAGCCAGAAAGAGACTAATTGCAAATGTTAGGATAAGGCCGGAACCTCTCGTTAGAAGTAATACAAATAATTTCCTGAAAAGGTCAATCGTGTGCACAGTGAAATGTCAACTACTAGAAATGGATTAAAGTTATATGCAGGTTCTATTAGATTATTATAAAGGTCTTATATGTTAATATAGTGTGATAATCTATTGATTCTCAATTATTTTTTTCTCTACATGCATTCATTATCGCAAGAATTTGATACTATTGCATTTTTTTTATGGTTCAATCAGTACATTTGGGGTTAATTAGTTATTATGGTAGTTAAACAACAAGGTAATGAATTGTTAAGGATTTGGAGAGAGTCAGCAATATTCTGGATGTTAGTAGGTGGTGTTTTTTTACTGGCCTGCTACGTCTACCTTGACGGTTTATCTCTGATGGTGAAATGGTGGAATGAACGGGAAGAATATGGGCATGGTTATCTAATACCTGTTATCACTGCATTTTTAATCTGGCAGAAAAAAAATCAACTTGAAAGCACCGAATTTCATGGGTCGTGGATTGGTGTATTGGTTGTTGCTTTGGGGGTGTTCCTATTTTACGCCGGTGAACTAAGCTCTATTTATACAATAATACAGTATGCATTTTTAGTAGCATTGTTTGGTGTGATCCTTTCAATGATGGGTTACAAGGCATTTAAGATTATTTTTGTGCCACTTGTCATACTTTTATTTATGATTCCATTACCCAATTTCCTCTTCTATAATTTATCGTCACAGCTCCAGCTTATCTCATCTCAAATTGGCGTAGCTGTTATCCGCCTGTTTGATATTAGTGTTTTTCTCGAAGGTAATGTCATAGATTTAGGCGTATATAAGCTTCAGGTTGTTGAGGCATGTAGTGGCCTGAATTATTTGTTTCCGCTAATGACACTTGCGTTTATATCTGCGTATTTCTTTACCGGCGCACTCTGGAAAAAAACCATTATCTTTTTGTCCTCCATCCCCATTACTATTTTAATGAATAGCTTCAGAATTGGCGCTATTGGTGTAACAGTAGAATATTGGGGGCCAGAAATGGCAGAAGGCTTTCTGCATGATTTTGAAGGCTGGGCCGTGTTTATGAGCTGTATTGCTATATTGATTCTGGAAATGTGGATTCTGGCGAGTTTGGGTAAGGACAAACTCCCGTTGCGGGAAGCATTCGGACTGGATTTTCCTGAGCCGACACCCAGTGATTCTGAAATTATTTACCGTAAAATTCCGAAACCGTTCTATGCGTCTTTAGCAATAATAGTTCTAGTGGCGGCCAGTGTGTTTGCGTTACCAGATCGCGAAGAAATAACCCCTGACAGGAAACAATATGTAGAATTCCCGCTAGAGTTTGATGGTTGGGTTGGTAAAACTGGCTATCTGGAGCAAATTTATATTGATGCTCTGAAGTTTTCTGATTACGCAATGATTGACTATGTTGGTGAGGATGGCGGAAGTGTTAATTTTTATTCGGCTTATTATGCTTCACAGAAAAAAGGCGCATCTGCGCATTCCCCCCGTTCCTGTATTCCCGGTGGTGGCTGGCGTATAACCAGTCTTGAAAATCATACTATTCAGGGTCTGAATATTGGCAATATTCCGATGACGGTTAATCGCCTGGTGATAGAAAAAGGTGAGATAAAACAGTTAGTTTACTACTGGTTCCAGCAGCGTGGACGTATTGTTACCAATGAGTACATGATGAAGTGGTATTTATTCTGGGATGCAATGACCAAAAGCCGAACAGATGGTGCATTGATGCGCTTAACTACGATGCTAAGACCGGGGCAGGATATTTCTATTGCGGATAAACGCCTGGAAAGTTTTTGCAGGGAAATCGCCCCTGTAATTCCCGAATATGTAGCCAACTAATAGGCCGTAACTCATGCTGTTTCTGTTTGGCTTTTTCGTGGCTTTAGTTGTCACTATGATTTTAATACCGCCTATTATGAAATGGGCGGATAAAATCGGTGCAATAGATTTACCTGATGCGCGCAAAGTGCATACCAGTGCCATACCTCGGGTAGGTGGCATTGCCATGCTTATTGGCTCTGTTTTATCAATTGTGTTATGGGCTGAATTTGACAATCAAATCATCAGTTTGCTGGCGGGTTTTCTTGTCTTACTTTTCTTTGGTATATGGGATGATCGTAGCGATCTGGATTATAAAATAAAATTTCTGGGTCAGATTATAGCGGTTCTTATCGTTGTGATTTATGGTGATGTCGTTCTGAGAATAGTGCCATTTGTAGGTGATTTACCAGATGCACTAGCGATTCCATTTACTGTATTTGCACTTGTTGGTATTACCAATGCAATAAATTTATCCGATGGACTCGATGGTCTTGCGGGTGGCACGACATTGCTTTCTTTATGTGCTATAGGCCTGCTGGCATTGCAGGCGGAAGGTGTCAATGTTGTACTGGTTTGTATGGCCGTAGCGGGTTCGATATTTGGTTTCCTGCGGCATAATACTTATCCAGCAAGACTATTTATGGGCGATACCGGAAGTCAATTCCTGGGATTTAGCGCAGGTGTATTAGCAATTATTTTAACCCAGAATGTTAATACTGCAATGAGCCCGGTTCTGCCCCTGATAATTCTGGGCTTGCCAATACTCGATACGGTAGCCGTAATGTCGCAACGAATTTATGAAAAGCGGTCACCTTTTTCACCCGATAAAAATCATATACATCATAAATTACTCGCTCTTGGCTTTGACCATTACGAAGCGGTCATGTTGATTTATATTGTCCAGTCTGTACTGATTGTATCAGCTTATGTGCTGCGGTATGAATCGGACTTATTGCTATTGCTAAGTTATTTGTCATTTAGTTTGCTCGTGCTGTCATTTTTCTACATTGCCGACAGGCAGAAATGGAAGTTTCATAAATCGGATGTAGAGAAGGGATCCGCACTCAGGAATTTGGTCAGGAGAATGCGTGATTCCGGCTGGCTTACTGCAGGGCCGACATGGTTATTAAAAGTCGGTGTGCCACTGGTGTTGCTAGCTACTGTTTTGCTTTCTGAGATAGTTCATTCTGACCTCGCAGTATTATCAGCCATTTTACTTGCAGTGTTTATCATTAATATTTTATTGGCCCGAGGCAAGGTGACAGTTATCGAAAAGGCGATTGTTTATATTGTTTGTGTTATGGCTGTTTATCTTTTGCTGGATACTGATGTTGTCAAGCCGCAATATAGTCAAATGCTTAATTATGTGTTTGTGCTTCTAGCGATTGCCTTTGCGCTTCGAGTCAGGTTTTCGGTGGATAAGTCATTCCAGGTCACGCCGTTAGACTATCTCGTGGTGTCGCTGGTTATAGTGGTGCCCAATATACCTGATATGGGATTTGAAGAAGGCCATATTGGTGAAATGGCGCTTAGATTAATTGTTTTATTTTATGCGTCTGAAACCCTGTTAAATATAATATCGGGTCGATGGGCTTTGATCAGGCTAAGTATCTTGAGTGTTTTGGCTATTGTGGCTGTTAGAGGGTTTTAATCTACTCCGGTCCCTCTTTTTTTAAGAGGGAATTTAAGAAGTATTGTTTGGTAACTTATTTATGACAACTTTAGTAAAACCTTATGGCGGTGAGCTGGTAAATCTAATCTGTAGTCCTGAGCGAGCAGAAGTTCTTAAGCACGAGTCTGAGCACTATTATTCCATCACTCTGAGCCAACGCCAGTTTTGCGATCTTGAAATGCTGTTAAACGGTGCGTTAAGTCCGTTAACAGGTTTTATGACGCAAAAAGATTATGACTCTGTTCTATCGTCTATGCGTCTCTCTAGTGGATTGTTGTGGACTATACCCATCACCCTTGATGTGGATGCAAAGCAGGTACAGCAATTGAGTCCTGGTGACAGTATCGCCTTGCAGGACCCTGAGGGTTTTATGCTAGCGGTACTGCATGTAGAAGATATCTGGAAGGCGGATAAACGTGCTGAAGCTGAGGCGGTGTATGGAACCACATCAGAACATCATCCCGGTGTTGATTATTTGCTGAACCAGGTTAAGGAATACTATATCGGCGGTACTGTCGAAGGCATCCAGTTACCAGTACATTATGATTTTGAAACTCTCAGAGATACGCCTGAAGAACTACGTCATTTGTTTAAAAAACATGGCTGGCGGCGTGTAGTCGCGTTTGGTACCAGTAAGCCAATGCACAGGGTGCATCGGGATATTACACTTGAGGCGGCGAAGGAAGTAGGCGCGCATATATTATTACACCCGGTCGTCGGTTTGAGTAAGCCGGGGGATTTGCAATATCACACCCGAGTACAGTGTTATCAGGCGATACAGAAACATTATCCCAGACATATGGTGATGTTGTCCCTGCTGCCCCAGGCTATGCGTATGGCAGGACCCAGAGAGGCTATTCATAACGCCATCATCCGGCAGAATTATGGTTGTTCACATATTATTATCGGTTCCGAGCATGCAGCACCCCCTAATGTAAGGCAGGGCGAGGAACGATTTTATAAGCAGTATGCATCGCAGGAATTAATGCAGCAATATCAGAATGAGCTGGAAATAGAAATGGTGACGATCAGGGAAAGGCGTTATGTGAGTGAACTGGATAAATTTATACCTGTTGAAGAAATAACTGAACAGAATCTGGAAGGTCAACTGTTTAAAGATAAACAGCTCCATGAAAGTCTTCAGTTGGGTCAGGAAATACCTGGCTGGTTTAGTTATCCTGAAGTTATTTCAGAACTTAAGAAAATCTGTAAACCACGATCTAAAACCGGCATAACGCTATTTTTTACCGGGCTATCGGGTTCCGGAAAATCAACCCTGGCCAAAATAATCTATTCAAAATTCATAGAAGAGGGCAAGAGACCGGTAACACTGCTCGATGGTGATGTTGTGCGTCATTATCTATCAAGTGAACTGGGGTTCAGTAAAGAACACCGAGACATTAATATTAAAAGAATCGGTTATGTTGCCAGTGTTATTAACAAAAACGGTGGTATAGCAATTTGTGCCCCAATAGCACCCTATACTGCAATAAGAAAATATGTACGTGAACAAAATGCAAAATATGGCGCGTTTATAGAGATTCATGTGGCGACTCCATTAGAAGAATGTGAAAAACGTGATCGTAAAGGATTGTATGCCAGGGCTCGAAAGGGAGAGATAAAACAGTTTACCGGTATTAGTGATCCTTATGAAGCACCGGAAATTCCTGAGCTTCGAATTGATACTACTGATATAGCCCCAATGGAGGCCGCGCAGGAAATTATGCTTTATTTATTGCGTGAAGGATTTATTGGTGATGAGGAGAGGGAATATTCCTGTTAATCGAAAATTAGTATATATTAAAATTCGGGAGAGATGATTATTTGTTGGGGTTTGTAAATGAGGATATACCTAGTAAAGTGCAGTCAGGCTCTCAATAATTACAATTTACCTTGATTTTAAAATCACTAAACGTTAAAAATACGCAATTGATATCTGGCTTTAAGCAGCTATCATCCCGGCCAAAGCAGCGTCATCGCGACTAAGGCAGTTGTCATAGTGACTAAAGCAGTTGTCCCGACTAAGGTAGTTGTCATCCCGACCAAAGCGGAGGGATCTAGCGCTTTAAAGTCGAATTAAGAAAATAAGTTGAAAGAAGAAGTTATATATCAATACTAAATTTTAAGAATTACAACATTACAATAATTTATATCTAGTTCCTTAAAGGACTATTTAAAAGGTGGAGATGAAATACATGAAGTCATTTATGGGTATTACGAAATTAATTTCAATATTATCAATTATGGTGGTATTGGCTTCATGTGGTGGAGCGGAAGAACGTAAGGTTAAGTACCTGGAAAAAGGAAAAGCTTATCTGGAAGAAAATAATTTAGAAAAGGCAAAAATTGAATTCAAGAATGTGATTCAAATAGATCCAAAATTTGCGGAAGCTTATTTTTACATGGGGCAGATGGAGGAAAAGAATCAGGAATTAGGCAAGGCCTTAGGGAATTATAGGAAAGTCATTGAATTAGATAAAAAACATACATTGGCCAAGATTAAACTTGCAAGAATATATGTTATTGCCGGCACTGAAAAATTTATTTCAGAAGCAAATAAAATATTGCAGGAAGTAAAACAAGAGGATCCAGCGAATTCAGAGGCGGATCTAATTTTAGCAACTATTGAATATAAAACAGGTAATAAATCAAGAGCAATTGCAGATATTGAGGCTGTAGTTAGAAAAGATATTAAACTTGTTGAAGGCATTAGCCTGCTTGCTGGCATATATTTGGCAAATAAAGAAGACGCGAAAGCTGAAAGATTATTAACTAGTGGTGTGGAAAATAACAAAAATAATATTTCACTGCGAATTAGTCTTGCAAAATTACACGCCAAAAACAGGAAATATGATCTGGCAGAGAAATATCTGAAAGAAGCAATAAATATTGATCCTGACAAGTATGGCTTACAGGTGGCATTAGGATCATTCTATGCAACATCTGGTCAGCTAGATAAAGCGGAGCAGGTTTTAAGGCAGGGAATAAAAGATGATGACGAAGATGCGCGACGCTATCTTATTCTTGTCGAATTCTTATCGTCAAGAGTAACTGTTGAAGAAGCGATTAATGAGCTAAAGTCGGCTATCCAGCAAAAGCCGGATTTATATGAGTTAAAATTTGCAATGGCGAAATTTCATAAGGGAATTGGGCAAAGAAATGATGCTAAAGATATTTATAAAAAAATAATTAATGAGAAATCTTTTGATCCTGAAGGAGTAAAGGCAAGAAATAAACTTGCAGTTATTTTGCTGGAGGAGAATGATTATTTTGGAGCAAAAAAATATGTTGATCAGGTGCTTGGTGAATATCCCAATAATAATGATGCCCTGTTAACTGCGGGGAAATTGCATCTAAGAAATTTTGATGCAGTTCCGGCAATCAATGGGTTACGCACAGTTGTCAAAAATGAACCAAAAAATGCTGAGGCGGCTTTGTTATTAGCACGAGCTCACGAAATGAATAATGAGAGTTCGCTGGCAGAAAATGAGTTGAAAAAAGCTATAGAGTCGAATCCCATTAATCATGAAACTCATTTTAATTATGCAAATTATCTTGTGCAGAAGAAGAGGCAGGATGACGCGCTTAATGTTGTAGAAAAAGCACTGGCCTATTTCAAAGATAACTACGATTTGCTGGATCTTAAGCTTAAGCTGGTAGCTGCAAAAAATGATGAAGTTCAAATACTATCAATTATTGATGCTATGAAACGTAGCTCACCAGAAAAATATGAAGTTTATATGAAGAAAGGCCAATATCATCTGGCCAAACGGCAGTTTGATTCAGCAATTGTAGAGTTTGATGAGGCATTGAACAAAACGAATAATAAGTACTCTGTATTGGATCAAATAGTTAAAGTATATTTAATACAGAAAAAGCCAGAACAGGCTATTACTCGTTTGAATAAACGATTGGAAAATAATTCTTCTGATGCAGTTTCTCAACTGTTGTTGGGTCAAATTTATATGCTTCTAGAAGATATTCCTACAGCTAGAAACTATTTTAACAAGGCTATCAGTAATTCAAAAACCTGGGCGATACCATATAATAATTTAGCGGCTACATACCTGGCAGATAATGATGTTGCAAAAGCTATTGATGTCTACAATCAGGCAATTGCTGAAGTTTCAAATAAATCGCCTTTTTATATGAAAATAGCAGCCTTGTATGAAAGAAATGGAAATTATAAGGATGCAATAAATACATATAATAAATTATTGGTAGAAACCCCAAATAATAAACTGGCCGAGAATAATTTAGCTGCGCTATTATTAGATTACGGATCGCAGAGTGATGTTAAAAAAGCCCTGGATCTGGCGATGGGTTTTGAAAATATAAAACAACCAGCATTACAAGATACCTTAGGATGGGCTTATGCCAAGTCAGGTGATAATCAGAAGGCATCTCAGATATTAAAAGAAGTAGTAAAAAAAGCGCCTAAAGTCGCTGTGTTTCAATATCACCTGGGTTACGCCCTGTATCAAAATAATGAAAAGAACAATGCGAAAAAACACCTGGAAATGGCTGTAAATAGTGATCAAAATTTCATAGGAAAAGACGAAGCTAAAAAACTGTTAGATACTATTTAACTGTAGCTATGTAATATTCTTTTTAATCTTAAATATCTTCCTTATATACCTTCTCCCACTATGGGAGAAGGTTGGATGAGATTTAAAACCAGTTGCCATTTGTTCTTCACCTGGTAGCATCAATATTTCATCGCAATAAAACACAAAAATAATAGTAAGTACTTGATTACTAATCTATATATAGAATTATTCGAGTCGTATGTATGATAGTCTATAGTGCCATAGATATTTGACGTTTAAATTATCCTCGACTGAAAAAATATTATTAATATATCGAGTATTAGTCATTGCTAAATAAGAAATTTCTAACGGAAACAATCAATTAATGCTAATTGAAGTCATTAGCTTTGGTCTGGCAACAGCCTTATTTCTCATATTAGGGCTGGTTATGCTAACCGGTCAGCGAGAAAATCTTCCCAAGCGCATGTTGGCTATTGCGGCAATCGCAAGTGCCTTGTGGTCAGCTGCGGTTACCTACCAGGCTGCTTATGGTGGCCTGTTGAGCGCAACATTAATTCTTGAATTATTACGTTCTCTCGCCTGGTTCGCTTTTCTGTTGGTCATGTTGCGGACTGCGTATAAATCTACTGAACAGGTTTCCAGTCGTTTCAGACTGACATTTGCAGGATTATCGGTTTTTATTATTGGGCTGATGTTACTGGCTCAATATCGTATTTCCGGCGGTTCGGTTTTTGAGTTTATTGCCGGTAACGACATTCTTATCGGTCATTTGCTTATTTCTATCGGTGGCCTTGTTATTATTGAGCAACTCTATCGTAATACAGCTGAAGAGCATCGCGTAGCTCTTAAGTTTTTATGGCTGGGTATAGGCAGTATGTTTGCCTATGATTTTTATCTCTACTCAGATGCCTTCCTGTTCCAGCGCATTGATAATGAGCTCTGGAATGCTCGTGGCTTTATTCATGCGATGGTGGTTCCCTTGATAGGCGTGGCTATCAAGCGTGAGATGCAATGGTCAATAGGCAAGGACACAATCGATATTTTCCTGTCACGGAGAATTGTATTTCATACCACCACACTACTAGCTGCCGGCATTTATATGATTGTTATTGGTGTTGGTGGTTTCTATGTGCGTGACTTAGGCGGTACCTGGGGCCTGGTTGCGCAAGCTACATTTATTTTTGGCGCAGTACTAATGCTGGCCGTATTAATGTTTTCAAGGCGTGTACGCGCCCGGCTTAAGGTGCTAATAGATAAGCATTTCTTTCATTATAAATATGATTATCGCGAAGAGTGGCTGCGGATTATTCGTACTCTCTCTACAGGAAATGAAGCGGTCAGGCTGCACGAGCGTGCTATTCGTTCTCTGGCGCAAATTATTGACAGCCCTGGCGGTATGTTATGGATGCGCCGTGAAAACGGTTGTTTTGAGCCAGAGGAACGCTGGAATACCGAATTGATCAATGCAAGAGAGTCAGTTGATCATGCCCTCATTCGTTTTCTGGAAGATCAGCAATTTGTAATCAGGCTTGATGAATTCAGGAATAATCCTGAGGTTTATACTCGTCTGGCGCCACTGGAAATTCCAGAATGGCTGGAGTCAATGAAAGACGCCTGGTTGGTCGTACCTTTAATGCTACAGGATTCAATGCTTGGATTTATTATATTAAGCCGTTCACCCGCGCATCAGAACTTTTTCAATTGGGAAGATAGTGATTTGTTGAAAACCGCAGGTCGCCAGGCGGCCAGTCATCTGGCGCAGCAGGAAGCTGCTCTGGCACTTGCAGGTTCCAGACGTTTTGAAGAAGTGAATCGGCTATCTGCCTTTATTGTTCACGATATCAAGAATATGGTCGGGCAGCTATCGATGGTTGTGTCTAATGCGGCCAGGCACAAAAACAATCCTATGTTTATAGATGATGCTATTAGCACGGTGGAGAATTCGGTAAATAAGATGAATAAGCTTCTGTCTCGTTTAAAAGGAGAATCAGAAGAGGGCGTGGCCGCGTTTAGTCTGTGCCAGCTAATGGAGGAGACAGTAGGGAACTGTAGCAGAGCAGGTACTTTACCGATTCCAGTATTGAACTGTCAGACGCAGGAATTAATGATTACGGCTGATCGGGATCGTATGGCTGCTAATCTGGCGCATCTTATCCAGAATGCACAGGATGCAACCAATGAAGATGACCGCATCACGGTACGCCTGAAGCGGCAGGGTAATCATGCAATAATCGAAGTGGAGGATACGGGTTGCGGCATGGACGAAGCATTTATTCATGAGCGCCTGTTCCAGCCATTTGAATCTACCAAGGGAACCATGGGAATAGGCGTCTTTCAGGTAAGAGAATATGTGCATAAACTGGGTGGTGAGCTGGATGTAGAAAGCCAGCTCGACAAGGGGTCTTTATTCAGGCTAAAAATACCGATTAGTCAAAACGAAAGTGTTGATCAGCACCCCCAGGTTGTTCAGCTAAATGAGCGTGAAAAGAGAAAACAAGATGGCTGAAAATCCAAAAATACTTATTGTTGATGATGATCCAGGCATCCGTAGCCAGTTAAAGTGGGGATTCGAGGGCTTTGATGTAGTGACTGCAGAAAACAGGGCGGATGCACTGGAGCAGTTTAGTAAATACCATCCAGCGGTAGTGACACTGGATTTAGGACTGCCGCCTGATGCTGAAGGCAGCAATGAAGGTTTCGCAATATTAAAGCAAATTCTGGAAGAGGCACCAGGCACCAAAGTAGTTATCGTTTCAGGCTCTGATGAGAAAACGAATGCAAAACGTGCTGTTGATTCTGGGGCATTTGAGTTTTTTGCCAAGCCGGTGGATTTGGTGAAATTAAATATGATTATCGAACGTGCATATAAAGCTTACAAAGAAACTATTTAATTAGTATTTGCTTATAAAATAATCTTATATAAAGAATATCATCTAGTTATTTAATTGAATGTAAGTGGATCTTTAGTCGTCCAATTAAATGAAAAAATTAAAATATTCATAATCTAACTATCTGTTTTTTAACTAAAAATTAATTTTTCTATATAACCTTGCGATAGCGCTATTTCTAGTGCACACTCATCAACTTGTCGAAATTTATTACAAAATATTTAATATGGAAAACAACAAAAAAGTACTCGTGGTAGAAGACGATCCCGGTCTACAAAAGCAAATGAAATGGAGCTTCGAAGATTTCGAAGTTATTGTTACCGGTGACCGGGAATCAGCAATTAAACAAATCAAAAAACATCATCCTCCCGTGGCAACGGTTGATCTTGGCTTACCTCCAGACCCGGATGGAAGTACAGAAGGATTAGCTACCCTGGAACAAATTTTATCTGTTGCGCCTAATACAAAGGTCATTATTGTTAGTGGTAATGATGAGCGTGAGAATGCTGTCGCTGCAGTAGCCTCTGGCGCTTATGATTTTTATCAGAAACCTATTGATTCAGATGTATTAAACCAGATAGTTAATCGTGCTTATCATGTGTATGAGTTAGAAGAAGAAAATCGCAAACTTAGCATGCATAAAGTCGATATGCCGATGGAAGGTCTGGTGTCCAGTAGTCCGCAGATGCAGACGGTATGTCAAAGGGTAGAAAAAGTCGCTCCATCAGATGCCACCGTTTTATTGTTAGGTGATAGCGGGACAGGTAAAGAATTATGTGCCCGTGCATTGCATGGGAAAAACCCTTCCATAAGCGGGCGTTTTGTAGCTATTAACTGTGCAGCCATACCTGAAAATCTGCTGGAAAGTGAACTGTTTGGTTATGAAAAAGGTGCGTTTACCGGTGCCGCAAAAACCACACCAGGAAAAATTGAATACGCAGAAGGTGGCACTTTATTTTTAGATGAAATGGGTGAGTTGCCCTTACCGTTGCAGGCCAAATTATTACGTTTTTTACAGGAGCGTGTAGTAGAACGTATCGGTGGTCGTGAAGAAATACCGGTCAATGTGCGTGTTATTTGTGCCACCCACCAGAATCTGGAAGATAAAATCGAAAAAGGAGAGTTCAGGGAAGATCTTTATTATCGTATTAACGAAATCCCAATAAATATTCCGCCGCTTAAAGATAGAGATGGGGATGTATTGCTGCTAGCCCGTGCATTTCTTGACCAAATGAATGAAGAGCAGGGCAAAAGATTAAAAGGTTTTACTAAAGATGCGCTAGTTGCAATTGATGCCCATGAATGGCCGGGTAATGTGCGTGAATTAAAAAACAGGATTAAGCGTGCAGTTATTATGGCTGATGGAAAACACATAACTGCTGAAGATCTTGAGCTTGATGTAGCAGAAAAAGAATCGGGTAGCCACTCTTTTGACTTACGAGAAGTTCGTGAAGCTGCTGAGCGGGAAGTAATTCAGCGAGCTTTGAATAATACTAATGGTAAAGTCGCACCAGCAGCTGAATTGTTGGGGGTGAGTCGTCCAACACTTTATGATTTAATTCAAAAATTAAATATTAGTGTTTAGGTTATACGGAAGCTGGGAGTTCCAGAGGTGCTGCAATACGGTATTAGCATGGAAAGAAATACAAAAGACCCTGGTAAATTAGCATTAGAATACGCATCTCTAAGAATGTGTCTATAAGAGTTATTTAAGCTGGGCAGGATAGAAAATATTGGATTGGAATATTTAAAGTCCAGAATCCAACAATGCATGCCTGTGATGAAGGGCTGGAAAAATAGGTATTTAGTCGTCGCTAAAATATTATAGTGGGCTTTGAAAATTTATATAAAAAGTTATGTTCATAAAAGTGAATAAAAAATATCACTAGTACCTGATTTAAATAAGGAAATTATTAATTAGGTAGTGTGGAAAATACGGCGATTTTTATTCATTTTAACCCTGATGTTATCTCTTTATTGCGTTTATTTTTCCCGCCTAAAATTCCGCTGAGATATTTATAATACAAAAATGTTTTTCTAGTAACACCTGGAGGATAAAAGTGAGATTTCTTAAACTTAGATTAATCTCAATTGTTTGTTTGGCTATTATGCTATTAGGTTGCAGTGGTGAAGATGCGCGTAAAGAGTCTTATCTGGAGAAGGGCAGGGCTTACTTTAAGGAAGGCAATTATGACAAAGCCAGGATAGAGTTTAAAAATACATTACAGATAGATCCAAAATATTCTGAAGCTTATTACATGATGGGATTGCTTGAAGAACAACGCCAAAATTTACGTCAGGCTTTTGCCAATTATAAGCAGGCGGTAGAGCTTGATTTAACTCATACGAAAGCACAGGCAAAACTGGCACGGATTTACCTAAGAAGCAGGGATGTTGACAAGGCAAAAGAAATTTTAGATGTGATTGTTTCGATTGATCCAGAAAGTATGGATGGAAAGCTGCTAAAACTGTTTGTAATGTTCCAGACAAATGATAAAGAAGCAATACCTTATGCAAAAAATCTTCTTACAGAAGATCCCGCTCAAATTGATGCAATTCGTACCCTTGCGGTGCTTTATACAAAAGCCAGAGAAAATGATAAGGCGATCGAAGTTCTAAAAAAAGGCATAAATTCTTTGCCGCATGAGCAAAGCCTGAGAGTTCAGCTGGCAGAGGTTTATGCCAGGATAAAAGATTATAAAAATGCAGAAATAGTATTAAAAGATATTATCTCTCTTGACCCTGAAAATATTTCTTCTCATATCAATCTGGCCTCATTTTATACACGACGTGATGAGCTTGACAAGGCGGAGCAGGCTGTTCGGAATATTATATCTATAAATCCATATGATGAGAAAGGGTATTTGTATTTAGCTGAATTCCAGGCTAAGCGCAAAGATGTAAAAGGAGCAGAAAAAACGTTGCTATCGGCCATCGAAAAAAATCCTGAATTGTTCAAATTGCGCTTTGTATTGGCTGAGCTGTATAAAACAATGAGACCTGGAAAAGAAGTGGACGTCTATCAGGAAATTATCAAACTTGATGGCTATAAGCCCAATGGTCTTAAGGCAAGAAATAAACTGGCTAAAATAGCTTTAAAACAAAAAGATCCTGATGTTGCAAGCCAGCTTATTAAGGAAGTTCTGGATACTAATCCGGGTGATAATGATGCGTTATTTATGAAGGGGAGAGTCGCTTTTGACCAGAAGGACTACAACGTTGCTATTAGCTCATTTAGAACTGTTATTAAGCATCAGCCGGGTTTAGTCAAAGCTGTATCATTATTATCAGTTGCACACATGAAAAACAATGAACCGGAATTGGCTGAGGAAGTACTGAGAAGAGGGATTACTGATTCGCCTGGTAATCCAGAGATGTATATAAACTATGCAAATTATTTGCAAAAAGCAGGGAGGCTTGATGTAGCTGAAAAAGAAATCAATAAATTACTGACAGTTTCGCCCAAACATATTGATGCATTAAAGATGAAGGTAAAATATGCAATAGCCAGGCATGATATGGATGAAGTAAGTGAAATGATTGATACAATCAAGTCCACACATCCAGCAAGACCCGACGGCTACCAATTGAAGGGGGATTATTATGCCGCTACAAAGCAATTTCCGAAGGCTTTCACAGAGTATGATGCTGCGCTAAAAAGATCAAATAAATTATTGCCATTGATGGCAACCATTATTAAACTTCATTTACAACTAAAGCAGTACGATAATGCAATTAATAGATTGAATGCGCTGATTAAGGAGCATGCAGAAAATGCAATACCTTATGAGTTATTGGGTGAAGTCTATCTGGCGCAGAAGAAGAATTCGGAGGCAGAAAAAGCAATACATAAAGCCATTGAATTAAACAGCAAATGGTCATTACCTTATATAAGTCTTGCGAATCTTTATCTTAAACAAGGAAATGAAAGTGGTGCTATTCGTATTTATCAACAGGCTCTCGGAATTTTGCCGAAAGATACTCAGATTATGGCAAAGTTAGCGAAAATTTATGAGCGTCAGGATGATCATGAAAAGGCGATAAATATCTATGATAAAATTCTGATTATTGATTCCAGTAATACTTTGGCTGTAAATAATCTTGCGCTTCTTTTGGCAGACAGAAAAGGTGATGCAGAAAGTCTGAAAAGAGCAAAAGAACTTGCTATGCCCTTTGAAGATTCAACAAATCCTGGGTTTCTAGATGTGATAGGCTGGATTTATTATAAAACCGGTGAGATTGACAAAGCGGTACCAATTCTTGAGAAAGTAGTGGAAAAAGCGAGTGATATTCCTATATTTCAATATCACCTTGGTATGGCATATTACAAAATTGGAAATCAGGATGCCGCTAGAGTTTTTTTGGGGAAAGCGCTTGAAAGTGGCAGAAAGTTTCAGGGGCATGAAGAAGCAGAACTGATTATAAAAAAATTGTAGAAAGTATGTGAGCGTGAAAGTTAATTTACACAAATGTGTGACGAATGTAGCCACTCCTTCAGAAGTATAATTTGGCCGAGCACTGAATAATAAAAAGATACACCCCGCTATTTAAATTTCGTGATTAAATATGGTCTATATAAAATTAGTTATTTGGCATGAAAAAAATTAAACTTAATAAAAAATATCTTGGTATTATTAATAATTCAAGGTTTCCTTTTGAAACTGTGCCAGATGGTAACAATACTGCGCGATGGATGATATTATTATCGTCGGCTATTGAGCAGTATAAAAGAATCCCTTATAACGGTCCTAATAAATATAAGCAAGGCAATGATGATGATTTTTATATTGCACTAATCACGCCCTTTATAAAAGTCGCCACAATAGAGTTATTATCATTGTCTGGTGTCTTTTATGGGGCTCTTGATGATAAATGCAAACTGGATCTGGAAAATCAACTAGCGAAAAAACTGGTTTATATTTGTTCATATACCATATCAATTAGCTATAAAGAAAAACAAGACAGTTCTCAATTTTCTGGTATGGATATTGAGGGGTATATTAAACAGATATATGCTAATCCATTACGATTATTTAAAGAATATAATGTGCTGGCAAGATTATTGGCAATGCATACAAATTACTGGATTCAGGCAACATCAATATTGTTCAAGCGACTAATAGCTGATTATGCGCAACTAGATCAGGTGTTTTTTGATAGGCATAGTAATATTACTGGTGAAGAAGTTATTAAAACTATTTCTGAACTTCAACTTGATTTGTCTGATCCGCATGAATACGGTCAAACTGTGGTAATTGTCAGTTTCGATCATAAAAACAAAATAGTATACAAACCCAAGAACATGCTTGCCGAGCATGCGTTCAAGAAATTTGTTGATTGGTTTAACGAGCAAGATAATAAAGCTGAATTAAAATTGAGTTCAGTTCCTGTAATTAATAAACTTACCTATGGTTGGTCCAAATTTATTAGTAATAAACCCTGCGAATCTGAAAAAGACATAGAACAATTTTATCAAAGAATAGGCATGTTCGGAGCTATTTTGTATATTATTAGAGGATCAGACTATCACCACGACAATCTAATAGCTCATGCTAATGCCCCCTTTTTTATTGATCATGAAATGTTATTTTATCCACTATATGTCGATAGAAATAACGCCGAATTTAAAGATCAATCCATTTATGATATTCAGAATAATTATTATGAATCAGTTATTGGTACTAGATTGTTTCCGATCATAGAGGAAAGGCGTACAGGAAAAACAGGGGATATCAGTGCGGTTGGATTTTTTGATCCGGAAAATGAAAACATGGCCCTGCCCTTTATAAATGAAAAATATCAACGTGTACATAAATATAGAGACTTCGTTATTGATGGTTTTGAGTATGCCTATAAGCTTATTCAGGAAAAAAAAGAAAATCTGCTTTCGGATGATAGTCCATTAAATGAATTTAAAGAGCTTGATGTGCGTTTTAATATGCGCAGGACAGGTTCCTATTTGCATATAATTCATTCTGCTGTTGTACCAGCAGCACTAAAAAATGGCGCGGTATATGTGGATTATATATATCAATTATGTAATAAATTTCCATCTGTCTTCTCAAAAGGTCTTCCTCAAGATATTGCCAAAAAAGAATTAGCAATACTAGCGCGTCTAGATGTGCCCAGGTTTACTGTGAAAAGTACAGCCAGGGGATTGAATAAGGAAGATAAAACTAAATTTGATGATATTTTTGAATTATCCGGTTATGAATTGGTTTTGCATCGTGTAAAAACGATGGACAATTCTAAACTTAAAGAACAGAAAAAATATCTTCTGCAATCATTGAATGAAATAGGTAAGGCAGATTAGTTTTTTATAAATAATAAAGGCGCATCAAAGATAGATACTCCTCTCAGGGTCAAATAATTAGGCAACAAAATGAATACAGGCAAGGAAATGTTTGAAGATCTCAAAAAATCTTTTAATGTCGATGGTGAAGGCCTCGCAGCAATTGCCGAATCAGGCATGTTGGCGAAAATTCTTGAAGATTTTGAAAATTATGAATTATTCATTCGAGACAGGGCTAAAAGACTTAATAGTAAAAAGTTTGTAAAAAAATTGTCCAATGGGACAAATGTTATTTATGGAAGTAATCAGGTACCGGAATTAAAGAAAATATTTCTTTATTCGCATTTGGCCGCTTGTTGTGAATTATTTGATGGATGGGAGTTGCCAGTACATGCCATTAATCGTCAAGGTATGCATGCCCTGATAAGTCAGGGTTTATCTCAATTTAGTGATGCGCCTGCAGATAAACTTAATGAATTACAAGCGCGTGTGCATAGAACAGATGTGGTCAGGTCAATGCAAATACTGCGTATGATGGGGCTGTTATCATCTAATAGCAGTACCCAGAGGCAGTTATCGTTTGCAGCTGGGAATGCCAATCGTGAACTTGATGGAATACACATGAACCCTGTAATAAGGCGGAAGGTTAATATATTAGATAATAGCAATAACATGATTGTTTTTGGAAAATCTATAAACCGACCAGAAAATGTGGTTTTAATTGATAATGATCCGGCCTTTGATGAGCTTTATACGTCATTTAATCGTAATTATTCGGAGTGGATATTGGCGCTTAATGAAAATGCAGATAGTGCCATGAAAAAAATACCCGGCCTGATGAATAAAAAAAACTGGAGGCCATGTAATTTGGTCGCGGGAATTCGTATTGATCATGAAATTATACCGGATGTAGTAAAATATTTTACTCAACTCGCGCCAGTATTGGACACTGTATCTGATTTTGTTATCTCAATTGGTGCAGGGCATTCGTTAAAAGAATTTGAAGGGCGTATAAATTTGATGGCCGCTTTGTTTGAGTATTTAACAAAACAGGGGCTGGAACCAGTGAGAATAATATTGCACGGTAGTGGTAACATAGAAGAGCAGAGAAACTCGCCGTTATTTGGCTGTGGCCCAACTACAACATACGAAATTCTTTATTGTAAAATCAAAACAAAGAAACTGGTATAGATTTAATGTTAAGCCCTGAGTAGCTCTGATGGTAGATCGAATGTCGTTAGGTTTTCAAGGTGGTGTCGTATGTTTTTCAAGGCATTTAACATATATACCATTCTCTTAAAGATAAGCTACAGGTTTAGATAGTCCCGTATATAAATAAAAAACACTATATTAGACAGCGCATGTAACAAAATTACTAACACAATATCTTTAGTCCTCTGAAATATCCACCCGTATATCAAAGATGGAATAAATACACTTAAACCAAACCAGCCTTGCGCGGGCAGGTGAAGCAAAGCAAAGAACAGAGAAGTAATAATGTTGGCTTGGTATGGCTGCAATCCTGCTCTTTCAATACGCATCATAAAATAGCTACGAAAAAACCATTCTTCCGGTAATGCCGTTAATACCAGTGTAGCAAGTGCTGCGGTTGCATAATCCGGTTTGAATGTAACGAGTAATATTCCTGATACAATGCTTATTGACCAGAATATCAATTTTATTTTATTGATATGAAATTCAGGTAATGACCATGTTCGGTCAATAAAGGGCAGCAGCAACATCAAACTGGTCACTAATGTTGTACGCCAGGCATAATCAAAAACGGCGCAGCCGGTGAGGGCAGCGCCGTTGATGATGAGCAGAGTGTTTCTGCTCAAGGCTTTTATGCCTTGTTGCGTGTAAGTCTAAATAATCCCAATAGACCTAAGAAGCCGGCAACCAACCACCAGTCAGCTCGCTCACGTGCATTTACGGATGTTTTAGACATGCTGCAACCGTCTGTTCCACTGGTGAAAAATGTTTCACTAACACCACCAGGATCAACCACGGTGCCATTTGCTGTGCCATCTGCATCATTAGGGCCGCCATCAGTTATCGTCAGTTGTATGCAGCGGTCACCTGTAGTTAGACCAGATATATAACTTGCATTTCCAGCGGGTGGGCAAATAATATCAGCTCCTGAAGGACTGCCTGCTGCTGATGCAATTGCATTATTGTCTGATGTATCGAAGTCTTGCCATCCTGAAGGCATTAGTTTTCTATATACAATTTTGTGACCGGCATCGTCCGCAACGGCTGCAGGAATTGCAGTGCTTAGAGGTAATATGATTCGTGCTTCACTACCAGCTGTTAGTCCGCTGACAGTGAAATCAAAACAGCCGCCTACACAAGATTGAGCTATTCCCTGGGCTCTACTAAAGCCGTTGTCATTAACTCCAATATTTTCCATCGTTACAACACATGATGTGCTACCTGCTGAGTTTGCAGTTGTACCACAAGCGAGTGTGCCATCAGGAGAAGTTGGTGAACCAGCGCTGTTTGTTTCTACAGTCATGGTGACTGTGGCAGGTGTTGAGGTGCCAGCATTGTCATCCTGTACTGTATAGGTGAATGTGTCTGTGCCGGCAAAACCAAATGCTGGCGTATAAGTAACAATGCCTGTGCCCGGGTCAACAGAAACATTTCCATTGTTCGTGCTGGTACTGGATACGGCCAGGGTTGAGGCGACTATGCTGCCAGCTGCATCAGTACAAACAGTTGTGACATCAATAGTAACATTGGTTGCTACGCCCGCAGCCGTTGTTGAACCAGGCAAAGCGGGTAAATTTTGGCATGATGGTGGCGGATCGGCTAACACTGTAACAGAAACAATTCCATGTGGATTTGAATCAACGAAGCCATCATTGGAACTATATGTAAAGGAATCTGCGCCTGTGAAACCTGCGCCTGATGCTGGTGTATATGTACCCGAGCTACAGTCAGATAGTACAGCAGCAGTACCACTTGATCCTTGAGTTTCGATGTTGCAAGTTAAAGTATTCATGTCAGCATCACTTACATCAGGTGTCCAGGTATGACTTGCTGCAGGTAACCTTGAAATATTTACATTGTTTGATACGGGAGCAGTATTGTCTACACCTATGGTGCCTTCAAGATATAACTGGTAATTGATGCCACTGAAGCTGCCAGTCGGCACAACTGCAGTGTAATCAAGAGTAAACGTATCACCTATAGTACAGTCAACCGCACAAGTTAATACTGCAGCAGCACCCGCACCCATATCGATGTTGCCTTCAGTTCCCCAGTTAACAGTCCAGCCGGCCATATTAATGTTATAGGTGTTAGATCCTGTTGAAGTGTATGCCAATGCGTTTAGGGTAAGGTGTCGTCCCAAATTACCGCCGAAGGACCAGTCAAGATCAATGGCGCCTGCTACCTGGGCTGTATCCAAAGTAACGCCAGTACCGGCTGTTTCAATGAGTGTTCGTTCTTCTTCGGCAAAAACACCAATAGGCGTGTTTAGATCCATGGCAAAATAACTGCCAGTTAGAACAGTAGTGGCACCATAATTACAGGCAGGATAGGTTCCGCCCGCCTGGCAGGAGCCAACGCCAGAGGTGAAGTTTAAAACTGCATTGGCGGGTAATGCTGCCTGTGCCTGTTGAGACAGCGTACCACACGCCAGTAACAGCATGGCGCTGATTGGTTTAATTAATTTTTGTTTGTTTTGCATCGCTATGTACCTTTAATTCATTCTTTTAGATTAAATACCTAATCAAAATTTCATTGACAAGCTTGCTCCGAGCGCATCTGTAGACATGGAGATTTCACCGCTGCCACCAATATAAGTGGGCCCCCATTGTGTATTTTCGAAAGCATGGCCATATGAGAAGTTGAGCTCAATATCTTTGTCATATTGGTAAGTTGCGCCCAGTGTCAGGTGATGTTCGGTAGTGGCAGGTGCAACCATACTGAACAGGATGTCCCGTTCTTCATGAATCGGGCTTTTGGCATAGTTCCAGCCACCACGTAATGTCCAGCGTGTATCGTATGCGTAGACAACGCCCAGTTTGATTACAGTCTGGTTTCCCCAGCCAAAGCCGAGCCCTTCATCCAGACCAAGCTGATTAGTTTCTGGTCCTGTAATATACAATGCACCATCCGTGCCCTGGCCGGGACCAAGGTTTGCAATAGCTGGAATATCTTCATACATGATGTAGTTGATATCTAAAGCCACAGTTAAATCGTCCATAAATTGATAGGATGCACCCAGGCCAATATTGCCGGGAGTATTGAGTTCACCTTGACCGGCAAACAGTTCACTATAGTCGTCAAATTTACTCATATAGGTTTGTGAGGTGAATTCAGCACCCAGGCTTAGTTTATTTTCCATAAATTTGCCCATCCAGCCTAAACGGATACCCGCACCGTAGGCGATATCCGCACCCTGGTCGGTTAGATGGTCGGGCGAATCTGATTCGGTAAATGTCTGGAAATATGAAAGGCCATAGGATTTAAAAACTTGTGCGCCGATGATTAGTGTGGCACCAACGCTGTTATTCTCATCCAGTTTATAGGCAATGGTGGGATTAATGTTCATTACCATAAGTGAGACACCCATTTTTTCATCGGTAGGCGCACCTGTAATTACAGAGTTATAAATATTAGGTTCATAGCGACTGCCACCGCCGCCCACGGGTACCATGGTAAAGCCATAGCTTAAATCACCTTTATTCCAGCTTGCTCCCAGACTTGGCATCATATAGAGACCATCAGCAAGCGCCATGTGATCAGGTTTGCTTTCAACGGTCACGCGTCCTAGATAAACACCATCTTCACCCAGGGAAGCTTCTGCGTTTGCCTTGAATATATCGCCGCCAATATCGAATTGATTCCCTTTAATAAACGCCATGGTTGCTGGATTGGCGGCACTGGCAAGTGTGTCATGAGTCATGGTAATACCAACGCCACCCATGCCCCGGGATTTATTTCCATACCCGATCATGAACATTCCGTTGGTAGCAAACACTGATGCTGGCGTGGCTATTCCAAGTGCGCACCCAAGGGCGGTTACCAGCTTTAAATTTTTGTTTATCATCTATTTTTCTCCCATGAGAATTTTATTATGTATTTTTAATTATTGTTAAATGAAGAAATGGAGCGCTTCTAATTTATACATATAATTTCGCGGATATCATGAGCAGAGTATTTTTAATTGTCAAGAATGGAACTTTATAAATTAAGAGGGAAATTTTGGAATATGTAAAAAACAAACGGATATTACAATGTTCTAATATTGTTTCATTGAGTGTATTTGTAAATTTGTTATTTAATCTAGACTAACTATTTAGTCTACCTGTTCAGCTGAATACAAGTTTCGTAGAGCACTGCTTATTTTCCGACAGATTACCATCTTATCATCATGCACCGGAGGTAAATTTTCTGCACAGGGTGAGCTAATGACAGTGATTAAGGGGTGCCTTGGTACCCGATTATTAAGGTGTGGGCTCAGTAGAATGCGATTTAATTATGGCTTGTCAGTATTATTTACACTATTTTCTTTTTCCTGGTGTAAGTTTTTCATAAAAATGGCCAAAAATTGACCAGATCGTATGCAGTAATATACAAAACAGCTGTTCAATATTTTATATATTACCCTCAGAGAGCTTTCCAAGTGATTGTTTTTAATCGGAAATGCTATATAAAATGATTAATTGCTGTATTTGTCGGGAAGATTTACATTTTTATGGTGTTTACCAGGCTGGAAATGTGATCGATTTTATAAGTCATTGAAAATACAAATAAAAATAGAAATGGCACGGGCGTTGCTTTTGTTCTGGCACTAACAGAGATTCAGTTTCTGTTACAAAACTAAAAATGAATATTTTGGAGTGCTTTAAATATGAATAAAAAATTTCTTGGCTCAGCTGTGGCTCTGGCTTTAACTGCTGGTGTAAGCAGCAACGCAAACGCAACACTGGCATCTGATGCAGTTCTTAACTTTGATGACGGTATTGGCGCATGTCAGGCTGGTGGTACTTATCCTACCTGTACTTTTGGTGCGACTACTACAGCAGGTGGCAGTTACTTTGTAATGGATACAAATGGCGATGGCACTTTAGCTCAAGAAGAGCGTGTAATTATCGCAAATGCTGCTAATGGTATTACTTTGGGTTCAGCTCAAGCTCGCGGTGAAGTTGATCTGGTTTGGTCTTTTGGTGGTAACCCAGGTGAGCACTACACTTCTGATGCTGATGGACTGACTATTGCTTCAGCTTCTGGTGCCACTGCTTCAATCGACATGTCTGGCTGGACTGTATGGTGGGGTGACGTAGCCGCTGGAGAAGACGGTCCTATCGATATGGGTGCCGGCGCTAACGCGACTCTGACTTGTGCGGTAGATTGTGCTGTAGGTGATACTTTTACTCTTGATTACCAGGCGATCGTACCATCAGGTGGTTTCTCAGGCTTTGGCTATGGTCTGCATCTTGAAGGTGTAGTAGCTGCAGTTCCTGTTCCAGCAGCAGTATGGTTGTTCGGTTCTGGCCTGATTGGCCTGGCAGGTGTTGCGCGTCGTCGTAAAGCTGCTTAATTTGGAAATTCGTTAGAAAATCCAGAAAAAATGGGGGCCATTGGTCCCCATTTTTTTTTAGGCAAACTTAATAGAGAAAAATATTTTTTAATTAAGGAAGATTTCTTATTTAAACAAATATATTAATACTTAGTGAAACTTAATTTAAAATTTATTTCTTTTTCTTTTTCTTTTTCTTTTTCTTTTTTAAGTAGTTGGTATTCGTAAACCAAATAAATTTATTAACGCGCAGGTGTTTAATATATTTTATAAAAATTGCTTATATTAAAGTGATATTAGATACATATTTATTTGTTAGTTTAAGCTAGATTGTTAATCAGAATAATTTTTAGTAGTTTGTTGTTATATCAGGCCGCCTTAATTAGAGATATAAAATGATGAAATTAAATAAGATAAAAAAAATTCAATTTGCTATTTTATTGGCGTTATCAGCAAATGGTGCAGCAAATGCCGAAGTATGGGTGACGTCTATCACTAATGGTACCGCAACTTTTGATGACTGGGGTTATGCTGGTCCAGATGGTCGTACCGCAATGGACTTCGGTTCAGTTAATGGTTTTGGTGGTCTGGCTGAAGGAAATACTCTTGATCCTACCGGTGGTGTAGGCCAAATTCAGCATGTTGTAACTACCGGGCCAGATGGCTTAACGCCTGATGCAGGTTATACATTTAGTAATGGTTATCCTGAAATTTATACTGATGCGAGTATGGACTCACAGGTTAATTTTTATGATAAGGCTTATACAACTGTTGCTGGCTCCACGTTCAATAATATGCAAATTGATTATGATGGTGATTATCTGGTTAGGCGAGAAGACATGTCATTTGAATACTATCGTACGTTTGAATATACGATGGATCTAAACAATCCCGACCCAGACCCAGAAACCGCTGGTTATCCTCGCTTTGTTGACGATGGTACTTATGATACGGCGATTCAATTTAAACCGTATGCCTTATCAGATGCGACTGGCTGGTGTGGTTCAGTAACTGCAAGCAATCCAGGTGCGCTGGAGGCAATGGCCGGGCAGGTTCAGTTTGATTTTGCTTTTGAATCATATATGGGCAGGGTGGGTCTTGAAGGCGATGGCACCCCAGGTGAAGGGGCGCTGCAGATTGTTCCTGATTTTCAGATGCGCAGTTATGGTTCCTTAACTATTGAAACTGAGTTTCCAGATGGTTCCACCTATACTTACACTGCTGATGCAGTTGTAAATAATACCAATCCTACAGCGGGCGCAGTAAATCCTGCGACGGGCCTGAATGAAGTCGGTGGAGCAGGGGTTGATGAGGATTTCTATAACCAGGTCTCCTTTATGGGGGGCGGTTCAGTGCCAGGTAGAGTCTTTGTTCGTCTTTTAGATACATCTACATACGATGCTTCTACATTGACTGTTTCTCATCAGGAAAATATTGACGAAGTATTTAATGCAGCTGACGAAATCTATATAGAAGCGATTTATGATGCTAATGGTGATTTTGTTGAAGCAATCGATACGAGAACGGGTGAGGTGATGGAGAATGTTGTGCTGCATAATAATGCTTTTTCAGGTTATGGGTTTATATTACGTGCCGATGGGTTACGCATAATTGACGCAATTGATTTTACTGAATATGGTGATATGTCGGGTATTCCTGCATCCGCATTTAATACTGATGGTGATTTTGTCAACCTTGAAGGTGTAGTTGTTCAGGATCTTAGTGCAGTGCCTGTACCTGCGGCAGTTTGGTTGTTCGGATCTGGATTGATAGGCTTAATTGGAGCAGCAAGAAGAAAAAAGCTTAATTAAATAATATTTGATTAATAAGTATAAAAAAGGACAGCTATATGCTGTCCTTTTTTATGCAATACCTTATTGTTGTCGAAACTATTTACTTTTATGGCATGGGTATTAATAGCTTATTATCCAACTGATTGATAACTATAGATAACCTCATATGGGTATGAATTTTGCAATTGTAATTAGATTGAATTTATGAAGCTTTTTTTGTTCAAGAATCAGCACGTGTACCAAAATGCATTTAAATACTTCCTAATGATATGTTTTTCATTTGTCACATATTTAGCGATTGCTGCGCCAGGTAAAGTCGAGGATTTATAATGATAAAGTTTATTTCAGCTTTGGGTGTGATGCTCATAATGATATTACAGGGCTGTGCGGGTGTTAATACTTTCCCAACCGTAGCGCGTGCTGGTGATACGGTTTCAGCAATGATTGGGGGGTCTGAGAATGCTCGTAAAGAAACGACGCTTGTTACTCTAACAGATATTAACGAAACGGAATGGGATTTACAGGCATTGGGTTTGGTGCGTTCTGTATTTAATCTACGCGCTGACGGTCGTGCTGAAGGTACACATTATTCACGTTATATAGATAGTTATTTTTCATGGTTTAATGGGCATGAGCCTGTGCAGACTGTTTTGGTTGTCGATATACCCGCTAATGTTCCTGCAGGAAGTGCATACTTGACGGTTGATCCCGCTAAGAATGACGATAGTTCAGGTATTGCTGCACCATATAAAATTAATCTGGAAATAATTCCTGGTGTTGGTGTTGACGATAGCTTTTGGCGTAAATCACTAACACTTGATTTGGCATTAGATTTTACAAAATTAGAACCGGCACCCCATGCTAAAATCAGCTTTGGCATTGATGATGGAATTGAGATTGGAGCCGCTTCGCTTGTTATTGATTTTGATCAGACTGTTTTAAATCCAGACGATATTAATATTTATGTTCCAGAATCAACAGTACGAGGTTCAGTCTCAAATACAGGAGCATTTGGTAAAACACAGCGTATGGTTTACTGGCGCCAGAATGGGGATCAACTGTTTATTGATGTTGTTGCGCCACAGGGGGTTGATCATACTTATTTAAAAATTTATGTGCTCCATCCACGAGGCTTGAGTTCCTCGCCTAATCTTACATTGCTTAGTTCGACTATCTATGATGTCAATGGCAGTGAAATAGTATTAACACCAATCATGGAGTATTTTCAGTAATTTGATTAGGCAGCAGAAGAAAGCAAATAATAAATTAATTTAAAATAAACCGCGAACAAAAAAGGAATAAAAAATGATAAAAATAATATTTATGTTTGTATTAATAATAATTACTCCTATCTCTAATGCTGCGACATGGAGCGTGCTTGGGGGGACAATGAATGTAGTTGAACCTACTGGAGGTAGTCCAAATGATGGTGTGCCCGTTGTGTTTGGTGGTAATGGTACTTTTACTGATGGTGTGTTTGATGGGAGTGCCAGTGCAATAGGCACGGACAGTTTGGCTACTAATGCTGGTATTGAATTATTTCAATATTTAGATATTGATCTTTATACGTATTTTGCGCCATCGGGAAAAGATGGTGAGATAGATCGTTTAACAGGATTAAGTGCACCAGGTATTGATTTGAATACCATGACAGCAGATATGACATCAATGTTTGCCAACTGGAATTCAAGAGATGATTATATAGGTGAGTATAGTATTGGCGGCAATGCCACGGTAACAAGCCTGGATGAATGGAGTTATGAGCTTGTTTGGGATTCGATGCAAACTGCAGGTCCATATCAGGGAATGACTGTAGAGATGACTATGCAGGTTAGTGCGGTACCTGTGCCAGCTTCTGTGTGGTTATTCGGTTCTGGATTGCTGGGGTTATTTTCAATGAGCCGACGTAGATTAAAAGTAAGATATTAATGCATTGAATGATTTTAGTCGTATAGACAATCTAAATTATAAAAAGTTATTTTAATATGTTTGATCGAGCTTGTATCATTGTCATTAGCTGTTTATTGCTACTCCACAGCGGTCTTTCCTATGCCTATAAGGATGATATCGGTCACACAAAACTGGCAACAGAATTAGGTATAAATTTACCCAATGGTAACAGTGTCACTGTTAGTCAGGCTGAGGCAGATACCGATGGTGTTGTCGGTTCTCCATATTTATATTTTCCTGATATCACTGACACACGTTTTACTGGGAAAATAATCACAAATGTCAGCAATTTAAATGATGCGCCATCTGCACATGCAACTGGTGTAGGAGGGACTTTTTATGGCAATTATGCCATGGCAAATGGAGTTATCAACATTTATGTTTATGAAGTAAATAACTGGTTACAGGCAGATTATTTGAGATTTGGGTCTTCCTGGCAGCCAATATCTTCCACAAGTCGTATTGGGAATCATAGCTGGGTAGGTGCTACCGGTAATTTGAGCTATGACTCAGATATTTTAAGAAGACTTGACTGGGTTATTGAAACGGATGAATTTTTACAGTTTGTGGGTACAAAAAATAGTACTGGAATAAATTCTAATCTACTAAGCGCTGCATATAATGTGGTGACAGTTGGAAAAACTGATGGCTTACACAGCACGGGTTCTGCACAGATCGATTCAACTTATGTTGCGGGCAGAACACGTACCGAGATCGTTGCACCTTTCGCCTGGACAAGTAATGCAACACCTGTGGTTGCTGCAACAGCTGCAATATTAATAGAAACAGGGCATTCTAATCCTGGTCTTTCAAATGGTTCAACTTCAAATCGTAATGGCGATACTATTTACAACGCAGAAAGGTCAGAAACTATAAAAGCTGCGTTACTTGCAGGGGCTGATCGTTTAACAAAAAATACCAGTACTACGGCAAATATTACTGATTACCGAGTAGAGCTAAATCAAACTGCTAACGGGTTAGATGCGCGTTTTGGTGCGGGACAGGTTAATGTTTATAATAGCTATCACATCATAGCGGCCGGTGAACAAAACAGTGCCGAGGATGATGGTTCTAGTGCAGGTAGCATTGGAACCTTTGGATTTGACTATGATCCTTCATTTGGTGGTTCGAGTGGTAGCAATAATGTTGCTTCCTACTATTTCTCAACGGGTACTAATCCACAAATATTAAAAGCATCACTGGCCTGGAATATTGATATTGCGGGTGGAAATAAATTTAATTTTAATGGTACTTCTTCCATTTATGATCTTGATCTTATGCTGTATGACATAACAGGCAGTCAAACATTATTAATAAGCTCAACAAGCAGCGTTGATAATACTGAAAATATCTGGACATCATTACCGGCTGGAAGGGATTATCTGCTCCAGGTGCTACCTAAAACAGGTCAGAGTGATTTTCTGTGGGATTATGCCTTAGCATGGCATATTGCATCAGATATTGATGGTGATGTTATTTCAGATGTACAGGATAACTGCCCGAGCATTTTCAATGCTAATCAGGCAGATCTGGATGGTGATGCAATAGGTGATGTTTGTGATAATGATATAGATGGCGATGGCGTAGCCAATGCTGCTGATGCATTTCCATTAGATGCAACAGAAACCACTGATACTGATAACGACGGTACAGGTAATAATGCCGATACTGATGATGACAATGATGGCCTGCTGGATATTGCAGAAGATATCAATGCGAATGGAGTGGTAGATGCAGGCGAAACAGATTCACTTAATTATGATACAGATGGTGATGGCTACAATGATGGAGAAGAGGTGGCTGCGGGCAGTGATCCTCTAGATTTAAATTCTGTTCCTGTTTCGCCAGATGGTGACATTAACAATGATGGTATTGTTAATGTAGTTGATATTCTTATTGCCCAGCAAATACTTGGTGGTCAACTGACGCCCACATCAGAACAGTTAGCTCACGGAGATGTCGCACCACTCATAAGCGGCGTACCCACGCCTGATGGTCAATTTAATGTAGGCGATCTGGTTGTTATCATGAGAAAAGCCACTGGAATGATTGATTTCTAAGCATAAAAAAACCGGCCATCCATTGGCCGGTTTTACTATCTTCCCTGACAAGGTGATTGAAGTTTCCCTAAACTAGAGCAGTTGATTGCTCATATCGGTACGTCCTGTACCAATCTGGCTGTTAGTATGTCTTTTCTTTTAAGAACCGTATATGGTGTTTTTCATCAGTTATTGTAAGGTTTTTCTGATATGTTTTGTCAGTATTAATAGCGGGTATTGCCTGTAAAGAACAACAAAATACTATACAGTTATATTCTAAATTGTCTGCTATGCGGATCCTGTTCTGCCTGTTCCCAGGCGGGGGTAAAGAATTCCAGCAGTTTGTTTGCTCTGTGTTTGCAGTCTGTGTTGTATATTGCATTTTGAACGTTCCTGTCAGGTTTGAATACAAAACCAGACTGATCAACCAGAATAAAGGCCATGCTGGTGTCCTGATAATCTTCCGGTGTGGTTTTTATTTGCATGGCCGATGGGAGTTGTTGCGCTAACCGGATGAGCTGGTGGCCATTGTGTATGGCTGAAGATAAGTCGTTTACCAGTATTTGAATCTGTGCGTGCCGATTGCCGCGTGCGAATTTGAGTAAATTATTACGAAAGTATTCATTGTCATAAATTTCACGTTCCAAATTCGGTGTAAATATTTTTACTGTGCGCAGCGCAGTGGCAGAAAGCTGAATAACAAATTTACGAATATCATCAATATTATCGAGATGGATGTCATTGACGGTGTTTCCCTGTCGCTCGAAGTTTGTGATATCAAAAAGGCTCATGATCCGGTTCTCTCTATTCCACTTCAATATTACTAATATGGCAGAATTTTCTCCATAGTTCTATGGGGGATGCCGGCATCCATGAATTCGTTACTGCAGATAGCAAAGCCGTGTTGTGCATAAAAGTTTATGGCCGAAGTTTGCGCGTGCAGATATAGTTTATTAATTTTTTGTTGTTTAGCTATATCAGTTAGTTTATTTAGTATGGCAGAGCCTATGCCCTGGTTTCTGAATGCCCTGAGCACGGCCATTCTACCTATGTGGCCATCGGGCTTCATTCTTGCGGTAGCGACAGGCTGGTCATCAATATCTGTTGCCAGTATATGGATGCAGTTTTGATCTTCGTCGTCCCATTCCAGTTCTGCAGGAACCTGCTGTTCCCTGATAAAAACTTCACTTCTTATATATGAAAGCGCTTGTTGCTTATCGTTCCAGCTGGTTTGAAGAAGTTTAAAGTCCATGGGTTAAGCAATATAAATCTTGCCCCGGTTATAGAGTTCTATGATTAATTTTTCATCATCCTGCCGGGACTGGCTCAACAGGGTTTCCAGATTGATTTTTCGGTTGTGACAAATATTTTCAGCAAAACTAATTGAGGTGGTGTAGCTGGCGCCATCAATAAAAAGTAATGCAGTGTCATGGTTTCGTGAAAAGGCAAAACGACTGGCGGGGTGTCTTATCAATGCTTTATTGCTGCCCGGCAACAGGGGTAAGTCGTAAATGGTATGGATCGGCTGTTCAGGTTCAGTGATGAGATCTGTTCTGGTGTCGCTGGTATATTGGCCAAACCATTTGAGCAGTTCCGGGTGTTCAGGATTCAGATAATTTTTGAATATGTCAGCTATGCGTTTGATGGCATCCGGTGTTATTTCGTTCGGATGTTTCTGGAGCTTTAAATCTGGATCCTGATAAGTAAGTTGCGGTGCCAGATTTTGGGTAATATAGCCGACAAAATCATTGACCAGATCAGCATGACTGGTAGCGCGATAGCCAACAGAATAACTAATGCTTTCGCCCAGTGATACGCCATAATGGGATACATTGGGTGGGATATAAATCATATCACCGGGTTCCAGTATCCATTCCTGTTCGGCTGCAAATGTTTTTTGAATGCGTAGCGGTGTGTTATCAACCTGATTGTCTGTGGCAACAGGCTGGGTATTGATTTGCCAGCGGCGTTTCCCCTGGCCCTGGATAATGAACACATCATACAGATCCAGATGCGGGCCTACGGAGCCCTGGTCGGCTGCATAACTGGTCATTAAATCATCAAAGCGCCATTCAGGTATAAAGCGAAATCGATCAACAATCCAGGCAAGTTCGGGGACATATTTTTCCAGATCATTAACAATTAATGTCCAGTGAGTTTCTGGCAGCCTGGAAAAAACTTCATCATCCATGGGGCCGAAGATCGGATACCAGGGATGCTCGCCGTCTTTTTCCATGACAATTCTGGAATTGACTTCTTCCTCACAGGACAGGCCCGCCAGTTCTTCTGCGGTCAACGGCGATTTAAAATCTGGCAAGGCCTGGCGGACCACCAGCACTTTTTTTTGCCAGTATTCTGTTAAGAAATTTTCCGGGGAGAGATCACCAAGTGGATTTGGAGATGCATGCATGCTGCTGGTTCTCTTGAATTGGACTTCGCTATTTAAAAAATAGCCGGGGTGAGCAATGCCCACCCCGTATGGTCTAATTATATATTTTTAGTTTGCGCTACTGCGTTGCCAATATAATTCATTGGTGTCATGGCCATTAGCAGGTCTTTGGCATCCTGGGGAATATCCAGTTTCTGTACAAATTCCTGCATGGTTTGCTGGTTAACGGCTTTGCCACGGGTCAGTTCTTTGAGTTTTTCATAAGGCTGTTCAATACCGTAGCGACGCATGACTGTCTGGATAGGTTCGGCCAGCACTTCCCAGTTACTATCAAGATCAGCCTCAAGCACGGCCGGGTTGATTTCCAGTTTATCCAGGCCGCGCAAGGCAGACTGATAGGCAATGCTGGAGTGGGCGAAACCAACGCCCAGGGTACGCAAAACAGTCGAATCGGTAAGGTCACGCTGCCAGCGAGAAATGGGCAGCTTCATGCTCAGGTGACCAAAAATAGCATTGGCGATACCGAGATTGCCTTCCGCGTTTTCAAAGTCGATAGGATTGACTTTATGCGGCATGGTGGAAGAACCAATTTCACCAGCGACGGTTTTCTGTTTGAAATAACCGAGGGAAATATAGCCCCAGATATCGCGGCTAATATCGATCAGAATAGTATTGAATCTGGAGATGGCATCAAATAATTCGGCCATGTAGTCATGGGGTTCGATCTGGATCGTATAGGGATTGAAAGTAATGCCCAGCGATTCAATAAATTTCTGCGCAAAGTTCTGCCAGTCAAAATCAGGGTAGGCGGATAAGTGTGCATTGTAGTTACCGACAGCGCCGTTGATTTTGCCCAGCAGTTTGACCGCGGCCACCTGTCCACGCTGTCGTTGCAGACGATAAACCACATTCGCCAGTTCCTTGCCCATGGTAGACGGCGAAGCAGGCTGGCCATGGGTACGACACAGCATGGGCTGTTCGGCAAGATCGTGGGCCAGTTTTTTCATGTTGTTGATGATGTCATCCATCTGCCCCAGCAATACCTGGTTTCTGCCTTCGGTTAGCATGAGTGCATGGGATAGATTATTGATATCTTCCGAGGTACAGGCGAAATGGATGAATTCTGAAATCGCTTCCAGTTCAGTATTACCGGTGATTTTTTCCTTGAGGAAATATTCTACGGCTTTAACGTCATGATTGGTGGTGCGTTCGATATTCTTGATGCGTTGTGCATCTTCTACGCTGAACTTGTCGACAATATTATTTAACAGGTTGTTGGCATGCTCGCCCAGTGGGGGGACCTCGGCAATCGCGGGTTCGTTGGCCAGCGCCTGTAACCAGCGTACTTCAACCAGTACACGATGGCGAATCAGGCCATATTCGCTAAAAATGGCCTGGTAATCAGCGGTTTTGCTGCCATAGCGGCCGTCAACGGGGGAAATTGCTGTTAGTTCAGTTAGTTGCATAGGATTCTTTCTTTATTTTTAACCGTACAGGGGCAATCTGAACAGTTACCATGTTTTGATTGATAGATACCTTCATTCAATATGAAATCAGGCTAAAATCTAGATCTTTAAAGCTTGCGGCTGAATGTCTAGTCATGTTGAATGTGTTCAACTCAGCCGCCTTTAAAAACAATGCGATGAATTATACAGGCATGGGCAAAGATATATAAGGAGTCAAAATGACCGAATTCCGTACTGAAAAAGACAGCATGGGCGAACTGAAGGTACCGGCGGGTGCTTTCTATGGCGCCCAGACGCAACGTGCCGTAGATAATTTTCCGGTTAGTGGGCTGCGTGTTCCCCGGTCGTTTATTCGTGCCCTGGGTCTGATCAAGGCCGCCTGTGCTGAGGTGAATCGGGATCTGGGTGATATGGATGCAAAAACCGCCGAGGCTATTATCGGTGCGGCAGACGAGGTTTCAGCCGGTGCTTATGACGAACATTTCCCCATCGATATTTTTCAGACCGGTTCGGGTACCAGCACCAATATGAATGCCAATGAGGTGATTGCCTATGTTGCCAGTCGCTCATCCGGGCAAAAAATTCATCCCAATGATCACGTTAATATGGGGCAAAGCTCCAATGATGTGATCCCGACGGCGATTCATGTCAGTGCTACTCTGGAAACAGCGGGATCCTTATTGCCAGCACTGGAGCATCTGAAACAGGTCATTGAAAAACGCGCCAACGAACTTGATGAAGTGGTGAAAACCGGGCGCACCCACTTAATGGATGCCATGCCAGTACGCATGTCACAGGAGCTGGGTGGCTGGGCCGCGCAGATAGAGCGGGGTATTGAGCGCCTGAAGGCGGTACTGCCCAGAATCAGCTCGCTGGTACAGGGAGGTACCGCAGTAGGTACCGGCATCAATGCGCATGCGGACTTTGGTGAGCGGGTAGCCCGTTGCCTGAGTCATAAAACCGGCGAAGCCTTTTCATCCAATAATGACAAATTCGAAGGCTTAAGCGCGCAGGATGCAGCGGTTGAACTGAGTGGACAGCTTAAAACCATCGCCACAAGTTTAATGAAAATCTCCAATGACCTGCGCTGGATGAACAGTGGCCCACTGGCCGGGCTAGGCGAAATTGCCTTACCTGCATTGCAGCCGGGAAGCAGCATAATGCCCGGCAAGGTCAATCCGGTGATACCTGAATCCATGGCGATGGTCTGCGCTCAGGTTATTGGTAATGATGCCGCCATTACCATTGGGGGGCAGTCGGGTAATTTTCAGCTCAATGTGATGTTACCGGTAATTGCCTATAATCTGTTACAAAGCATTGAGATACTGGCAAACGGTTCGCGTATGCTGGCAGATAAAGCCATGGCTGGATTTACTGTCAATCGTGACAATATTAATGCGGCGCTGGATCGCAACCCCATTCTGGTGACTGCACTGAATCCTGTTATCGGTTATGAGCTGGGGGCAAAAATAGCCAAAACCGCTTATGCGGAAGGGCGTGCGGTAATTGATGTGGCGGAAGAAATGACCGATCTGCCGCGCGCAGAACTGCAGCGCCTGCTTGCTCCTTATGGGCTTACCTTAGGTGGGATACAGAAATAATGAATATGTTAAAAAATATTTTGGCCCTGATTGGCCTGTTCAGCGTTATAGGATTATTTATTGCGGTTTCAAAAATATCCCCCATTCTGGATATGATGGATGAATTTGACCCGAAAGCTAAAGCAGTTTATCTGGATCTGGGCCAGCGGATTCTGGAAAATCGTTCCGGTGTGAGCGCCATGGTTAATCGTGTACCGGTGCAGGAAGGGCTTACGGCTGATGATGTTGATGAATCAATACGCTACATAGCCAACGAATTAAATATAAAGCAGGTGGGGCAGTTACCACTATCGAAAGAAGTTGAAAATATTTCTGGCGCCCCATTCAGACATATAAAAATTTACCTGTTGTGTAATCCAATGACGGCAGCAACGATGCTGAATTATGATGATGCCTTTTCCAGTTTTTTACCCTGCAGAATTTCTGTGGTTGAAGATAAAGCAGGCAAGCTCTGGTTGTATGCAGTAAATATGGACATCATGATTCATGGGGGCCGGTCTTTACCTCCTGCATTAAAAGTCGAAGCAGTTAAGGTGCAGGATACAATTAAAGCCATCATGGAACGTGCTGCCAAAGGCGACTTTTAAAGTTACTGCCTGAAGGCTGAATCAGCATTAATACACTACTAAATATTTTCCTGAATATTTTTCCGGATAATTTACCGGCGTCCACTTAACCCGAGGTCCTAAGAATGGACAAAATGTTATCAAAAATAGATATGCTGAATGAAATTGGCATTGTTCTATCTTCTGAGAAAAATAATCAACGTGTGCTTGAGCTGATTTTAAATGGCGCAAAAAAATTAACCAATGCGGATGGTGGATCGCTCTATACGGTCACTGATAACGATGAATTAAAATTTGAAATTGTATCAACTGATTCTTTAGACATCGAAATGGGTGGCACTACCGGCCATGAGATAGAGTTTCCTGTCCTGCCTTTGCATGTCGATGGCCATGACAATCTTTCCATGGTGGTAACCAGTGCAGTTGTAAATCAGAAAACTATTAATATAGCGGATGCTTATGATACCGAAGGGTATGATTTTTCCGGCACGCGCAAATTTGACGAAAAAACCGGTTATAGAACCCAGTCATTATTAACGGTGCCGATGAAAAATCATAAGGGCGACATTATTGGTGTCCTGCAGTTAATTAATTCCCTCGATGATGAAGGTAATGTAAAAGTATTTAGCAGAGAAGATCAGAAGCTGGCTGAGTCTCTGGCCTCGCAGGCGGCAGTGGCGCTCACCAATAAACGCCTGATTGATGAGCAGAAAGCATTATTCGAAGCGTTCATAAAATTAATCGCGACCGCTATTGATGAAAAATCACCCTATACCGGCGGCCACTGTAGACGATTGCCAGAATTAACCCTGATGATTGCTGATGCCTGTAACAAAAATCAAACCGGCCCGCTAAAAGATTTCAGCATGGAAGACAAAGATCGTTATGAACTGATGATTGCTGGCTGGTTGCATGATTGTGGCAAAGTCACAACACCTGAATATGTAATTGATAAATCAACCAAGCTGGAAACAATTTACGATCGCATACACACGGTAAATACACGGTTTGAAGTATTGAAGCGTGATGCAAAAATAAAAATGCTTGAACAGAGTATGCTGGCGCAGAAGCAGAATGATGAGTCGGCTTTAACGAAAATAAAAACGGACTATGAGCAAACGATCAGACAATTAGACGAAGACAGGGCATTTATTAACCATTTTAATGTGGGTGGTGAATATATGTCTGAAGAAAAACAGCAGCGGGTTCGGCAAATTGCGCAATATCGTCTGATCAATCCGGATGGTGATGAGGTCAATTTGTTATCAGAAGATGAAGTTAATAATCTGAATATCGCCAAAGGCACGCTGACTGACGAAGAACGCGAGATCATAAATAATCATATTTCTGTGACCATCAAAATGCTTGGTCAATTACCTTTCCCAAAACATCTGGAACATGTACCGGAATATGCCGGTGGTCATCATGAACGGATGGATGGTAAAGGCTATCCCCGTGGATTAACCCGAGAACAGATGTCCTGGCCGGCGCGGATGATGGGTATAGCGGATATATTTGAAGCGCTGAGTGCCCGCGATCGTCCCTACAAGGAAGGAAAAACCTTAACGCAATGCCTGGATATTCTGGGTAAGATGAAACTGGATAATCATATTGATCCGGATATTTTCAAAGTCTTCGTAGAAGAAAAAGTTTATTTGCAGTATGCCAATGAATTTTTAACACCGGATCAGATTGATGAGGTGGATCATTCAAAAATCCCAGGTTATAGCGGGAGCTAAAAAATCTGCAGGTGACGAATTGTTTATTCTGTTCTGGCTTCAGCGGGAACAGAGCCTACACCATCGGTTAAGATATAAGTTGTTAATCCCCGTTCGTTTAGCAGGAAGGAAGCGGCCGAGCTGCGACGTCCGGTATCACAATATATGATATAGGGATGATCGTTATTTAGGGAGTCTGCTTTCATTCTGAGGAAAATAAGCGGGATGTGAATGTCGTTTTTTATAGCATCCGCCTGATGCTCGGCGGGTAGACGAACGTCCAGCCATTGTGCGCCCTGTTCATCAATAAGTTTTTGTGCTTCTGCATAATTGACCCAGTTGAGCAAAGGTTCGTTAAGTAATTCCAGAAAGTCTGTTTTGGCCAGGCGACTTAACAAACCGTCGGTTAGCATGGTGACCGATGCATTGCGGTTTGCGCTGGATATTAAAGCTTCTTCACCAAAGGTGTCACCGTCTTTTAACTCGGCTAACTTGATGCCTTTGGGCTGATCTGGCATGGAGCGAGTCACCAGACAGCGACCTTTTTTTACAATATAAAAATAATCGCCGTCTTCACCCTGTTTGATTATAGTCTCGCCAGCTTTCACCGGAATCGATTCCATACGCATAAATATGGCCTGGATATTAGCGGGTGGGATTCGGTGGAAGGCTTCGGTCTGTAGTATGCGTGTCATCCAGTCATCATCACCGTTGCCACTGCCAACACCAAATTCTGTGACCTGATAACTACCTGTCTGATCCCACGTCAACATCACGTCAATCAGATTGCCATCTACCTTAAAAATAATGGCATCGGTTCTGGCTGTTGCTGTTACGGTGCGGGGCAGAATATGTGCTATGGCGTTAAAGCCATCGGCAGAGCCGCCTTTGATGGTTTTTAAAACGCCCGAATTACCGAGTAAATCGATCTCGCCCTTAACGATATAAAACTGGGAATTCTGGGTGTCGCCTTTTTTAAACAGTGTTTTTCCGGCAGCAACTTTTTCTAATTTGATCTGTTTTACAATTTCCTGAAGATTGTCAGGATTCAATGCATTTAGTGGCTGAAATCGCGCCAGTAGCGCTACGTCTAATTCTTGACTCATTTAATTTCACTCAAAAAATTTATCTGCCTTTTACAATCAACTCTGAAATAGAGTTGTTGTAAATTTTGTTCAGCTACAGCCCATTCATTTAGATTTTAACTTTCGCCAGATTGATTGGTGATGTCGACATAAAGTTTTATGGTTTGTCCCGGCTTGAGGTATTTGCCTTTAATAACGTTCCAGCGATGCAGGTCTCTCACCGCAACATTGAAGCGTTGGGAAATTCGATACAGTGAATCACCATTTCTTACCTTATATGAAATAGGTCGAATGGTATTGCCGCCCATACGCGCACTGGCGCGATTGCCGGAGGCTGATTTGCGCGACCATACCACCAGCTTCTGGCCAGCACGTAGTGGGTCTCGTGTTGCCATGCCATTCCAGCGAGCCAGATCACGGCTATTGACTTTGTAATGTCGGGATAAATCCCAGAAAGTATCGCCAGGCTGTACGATATGCACGACCTTATTGCCTTTACGACGGATATTTTGCAGGGTTTTTTTGCGTTGATAGGCGGTCAGGTTGTAATCAGACAGTTTGCGACTGGAGACTGGAATGACCAGGTGTTTGCCAACACGAATATTGTTTGAACGTAAATTATTAAGACGCTTCAGGTTGGATACAGAAACCGAATATCGATCAGCGATATGGCTCAGGGTTTCGCCATTTTTAATTTTATGGCGCTTCCATTTAATTCGCTCAGATTTAGGTAATTGGCTCAGGCCCTGTTTAAGGGCTTCCGCATTGTCCACCGGCACCAGTAGTTTATGCGGGCCATAGGGATCAGTCGCCCAGCGATTGTAGCCAGGATTGAGGCGATATATTGTTTCCAGGTCGAGCTCGGCCAGTTCGGCGGCCATGGCCAGATCAATCTGGCTATCGGTGTCGACGACTGCGAAATAGGGGATGTCAGCGACGCAGCGTAAACTAATATTGTGCGCGGCAGGATCTGCTACCAGGCGTTTAAGTGCCAGCAGTTTTGGCACATAGGCCTGAGTTTCTTTGGGCAGTTTTAGATTCCAGAAATCGGTAGGTTTGTGGAGGCGCTTGTTTTTTCTGATCGCACGACGCACCGTGCCCGAGCCAGAATTATAGGCTGCCAGTGCCAGCAGCCAGTCGCCTTTAAATTCCCTGTGCAGGTTTTCTAAATACTTAAGTGCAGCTTTGGTTGAGGCATGCACATCACGACGGCCGTCATACCACCAGTTCTGTTTCAGTCCATATATTTTTCCAGTGGAGGGGATAAACTGCCAGATACCGGCAGCGCGGCCATGGGAATAGGCAAACGGCTGAAAGGCACTTTCAACAATGGGCAAGAGTGCCAGTTCGGTGGGAATGCCACGGGATTCCGCTTCATTAACTATGTAATGCAGGAAGGGTTCTGCCCGTTCAACAACTCTGTCCAGGTACTTATCGTGTTTTTTGTACCATTTAAGTTCAGCCATCAGCCGGGGATGATCAGGGCTGTCTTTCAGCTCAAAGCCGTTGCGAATACGATCCCAGATATTTTCAATGTTCTCTTCAACATAGTCGTCAGCATTAATGCCGAAACTGTGTTCATCTATAATATCCGCCAGATCGGTGTTGAGATCTGAAAATTGGCTGATGCTCGGCACCGCAATGTCGGCGATGCTGGTGGGGGACTCGGCATTATCCAGAGAAGTTTGCAACTGGGCGCAGCCACTGCCAAATGCAATCATGGCGAGCCCGGGAACAAATCTGACAAATGCTGTTTTACTGCGTAGTATTTTTAATGATATCAATGTGTTAACAACTTTTTCTAAAATTATTATTAGTTAAGTGTACAATCCTTGAGTGTAATCCATGTAAGCGCATTTTGCTGGATAATTATCACATAGCAGCATATTTTTAAAAAATATTATTTAAGGTAGCCCCTGATTAATTATGACTGACCAGAATCAAACTGTAGTTTTATACACCGATGGTGCGTGCCGAGGTAATCCCGGCCCAGGAGGCTGGGGCGCCGTCATGCGTTACCAGGGGCATGAAAAAGAACTGTATGGCGGTGAGCTGGAGACCACCAATAATCGTATGGAACTGATGGCCGCTATCCAGGGGCTGGAGTCTCTGAAGCGGTCCTGCCGGGTAGAGCTGTATACCGACTCAAAATATGTCATGCAGGGTATTACCGACTGGATCAATGGCTGGAAAAAGAAAGGCTGGAAGAATGCAGCTAAAAAACCGGTGAAAAATGCCGATTTATGGAAACGGCTGGATCAGGCCCGCGAAAGGCATCAGGTTGACTGGCACTGGGTGAAAGGGCATGCGGGGCATGAAGGCAATGAGCGAGCCGATGAACTGGCGAATCGGGGCGTTGATGAGTTGTAAATATTCTGCCGGAAGGTAAACTCGGCGCTAGTCTTCAATTAATAAAATCCACCTGAGCCAATATGCGACAAATCGTTCTCGATACAGAAACCACCGGCCTGGAACCCAGTCAGGGGCACCGGATAATTGAAATCGGCTGTGTTGAAGTTATCAACCGACGGTTAACCGAAAATACCTACCACCAATATATTCAACCCGATCGAGAAATCGATGAGGGCGCTTTTGAAGTGCATGGTATCAGCACCGAATTTCTTGCCGATAAGCCCCGGTTCAGCGATATCGTTGAAGATTTCATGGCGTTTGTAAATGGCGCCGAGCTGGTTATTCACAATGCGCCTTTCGACGTTGGCTTCATCAACCATGAACTGAAAATGCTGGGCCCGGTATGGGGTGAAGTGAAGGATCATTGCCGGATTACCGATTCACTGGTGATGGCTCGCAAGAAGCATCCCGGTCAGAAAAATAATCTGGACGCCCTGTGTAAACGTTACGAAGTCAATAATTCAAAACGTGAACTGCACGGCGCATTGCTTGATGCTGAATTACTGGCGGAAGTTTTTTTACGCATGACCGGCGGTCAGGAGGCCCTGGCACTGGGTGGTCATAGTGAGGGTGGCCATGGTTCGATGACGGCCAGTCCGATTCGCCGAGTGGACTCCAGTCGCCCTGCCATTCGCGTCATCCGCGCCAGTGTCGATGAGCTGGCGGCGCACGAGGAAAGTCTGGGACGGCTAGGTGATGCCTGTGTCTGGAGGCAATCGGGTGAGTGAGTTTTAGTATATTACGTCCGCATTTGCGGACCAGATCCTGTCAACGATTATGTTTTAAAATCCGCTGTTTTTCCCGGTTCCAGTCACGTTCTTTGCTATCGGCGCGTTTATCGTGATCTTTCTTGCCTTTGGCCAGGCCAATTTCCAGTTTTGCACGACCTTTTTTCCAGTACATGGCCAGCGGCACCAGGGTGTAGCCCTTGCGGTCGACGGCGCCAATCAGTTTATCGATTTCCCTGCGGTGCAGCAGTAATTTACGCGCCCGGCCTGGCTCTGGGTTGACGTGGGTGGAGGCGGATAACAACGGAGTGATCTGTCCACCCAGCCAGTAGATCTCGCCATCTTTGACCATGACATAGGTATCTGTCATCTGCACCCGGCCTTCCCGTAAGCTTTTGACTTCCCAGCCCTGTAACACCAGGCCGGCTTCAAATTTATCCTCGATGCTATAGTCATGACGCGCTTTTTTATTCAGTGCAATAGTGTTGCCAGTCGCCTTTTTCGTTTTTTTCTGCTTGCCCATGACTCTTTAAATAACTTGAAGATTGAAGGAGTGCGGATTATACCGTCGTTAAAGTGTAGAGGGCAGCTCTAATCATTGATGAAGCTGCTGCTTGAGTTAAAAATTCGCGAATCCGGTTTCCCAAACGTGCTAATACCTGCGCTTGCCGCCGTAAATCATCAAATTTTGCAACAGAATCTGACGCATCCAGAATAATCAGGGCTGCCCTTGAGTAATAGCGCGTTTTTGCCCAAAATGCAGGCCAAATACAAAAAACATAAATCGGAGACATAAATGGTAGATGAACAACGTACATCTATTCATGGCCAGTGGTCAGGGCGCATGGCGTTTATTCTGGCGGCGACTGGATCGGCGGTGGGGCTGGGCAATATCTGGAAGTTTCCCTATATAGCCGGTGAAAATGGCGGTGGCGCGTTTGTGCTGATTTATCTTTTATGTATTGCTGTTATTGGTATTCCCATCATGATGGCGGAAGTTATGCTGGGGCGTCGTGGTCGCCAGAGCCCCATCAATACCATGGCCACGCTGGCGGCAGAAAATGGTCGGCCTGCAATCTGGGCAGGTTTAGGCTGGATGGGGGTTATTGCTGGATTCCTGATTCTTTCCTATTACAGTGTCATTGCGGGCTGGGCGTTGTCCTATGTGTTCCGTGCCGCTTCCGGTATGTTCGAGGGGGTAACGTCAGATGGTGTGAGTAGTATATTTGGGCAACTGGTCAGTGATCCTGAAAAGCTACTTGCATGGCATACGATATTTATGGTGGCGACAATGGTTGTTGTGGCACGAGGCGTGCAACACGGCCTGGAAAAAACTGTGCGTTTTTTAATGCCACTGTTATTTTTACTATTACTTATCCTGGTGTTTTATGCGGCCACCACCGGTGCCTTCCTGGAAGGATTATCTTTTTTATTCTCGCCTGATTTCAGCAAAATTACCCGGGGTTCCATTCTGACAGCAATGGGGCATGCATTTTTTACCTTGAGTCTTGGGATGGGAGCGATCATGGTTTATGGTTCTTATCTTCCGAAAGACACTTCGATTGCTAAAACGTCAATTATCATTGCCGCAGCGGATACAGTTGTCGCCTTGCTGGCAGGCATGGTCATTTTCCCAATCGTTTTTGCCAATGGCCTGGAGCCTGGCTCCGGTCCTGGCCTGATTTTCAAAACCCTGCCGATTGCATTTGGTCAGATGGAAGCGGGTATTTTAATTGGCACCATGTTTTTTGCGTTACTGGTGTTTGCTGCCTGGAGCTCGGCCATATCATTGATAGAACCCGCCGTGGCCTGGCTAGTAGAAAACAGAGGTATGAACCGAATTTATGCCTCAGTATGGGTTGGTATCGTTACCTGGCTGATGGGGATAGTTACCGCACTGTCTTTCAATGTCTGGGCATTCGAATTCGAGTTTGCAGGTGAGAAAAAAACCGCCGGCATGTTTGATGTATTAGATATCGCCACCGCCAATATTATGTTGCCACTGGGTGGATTGATGATCGCGATTTTTGCGGGCTGGTTGATGTATCAGCAATCTTCGAAAGACGAGCTAAACATGACCGAATCCGGGTATAATCTCTGGCTGTTCCTGGTGCGGTTTATTACCCCATTTGCGGTAATGATCGTATTCCTGAATGTGATTGGTGTCCTTAAATTCGAATAAAGCAAAGCGAATAAAGAAAAGTATTGTGCCGTTAATTTCCCGTAGCGCCCTGGTGCCATACTCCGTGGAGGAGATGTACCAGTTGGTGGAAGACATAGAAACCTATCCAGCATTTTTGCCCTGGTGTCGATCAACCGAGGTCCTTGCCAAAACCGAGGATGAAGTGAAGGCCAGTATCGAAATAGCCAGGGGTGCATTGAACAAATCCTTTACCACCATCAATCGTATGCAAAAAAATAAAATGATTGAAATGCGTCTGTTAAAAGGCCCCTTTAAACATTTGCAGGGATACTGGCGATTCGACACGTTGAAAAGCAGCGAGGCCTGCAAAATCTCCTTTGACCTGGACTTTGAGTTTGAAAGCAAACTCATCGCGCTGGCGATGGGTTCCGTGTTTAACCAGATAGCGAATTCCATGGTGGATGCCTTTACAAAACGAGCAATTGAGGTTTACGGTGAGCGAATCTGAATCCATAGATGTTGAAGTCGCCTATGCCCGCGCTGATCAGCAGGTCATAATCAATGTGGATATGCCAGTTGGCGCCACGGCTGAGCAGGCGATACAGGAGTCCGGCATTCTGGAGCAGTTTCCTGAAATTGATCTGGATAAAAACAAGCTGGGTATTTTTGGCAAGCTGTCAAAAAAAACGGTTGAATTGAATCCGGGTGACCGGGTAGAGATCTACCGGCCCCTGATTGCGGATCCCAAGGAAGTTCGGCGTAAACGTGAAGCGGAAGGCAAGCGGATGAAGAAAGGGGGCGGCGCTAGCGAGTCGGCGTAATTTCCTGGCTTGCCTGTGACCGATATCTCTATTTTCTAGCCAACAGTCACCGCTATTTAGCGGGTTCTATTTCCTGCACTTCGGGTGTGTACTGGCTGTCATCAATACGGACCAGTATATCATTTTCAAAAAACAAACTAAGTCGTGACTGGCGTGGTTCTGCATTGCCCGGTATCAGATAAAAAAGATAATCCCAGCGATTTTGGTGAAAACCATCCTGCAACAGGGGGGTGCCGAGAATAAATATCACCTGTTTGCGGTTCATGCCGAGTTTGAGTTTTTCAAAATCTTCCTGCTTGACGCGATTGCCCTGCTGGATATCGATTTTATGCGGTTCGGGCAAAATACTGGTGCAGGAAGCAAGGTTTACAGAGGATAAAATTGCAATAAAAATGAGATTCTTTCGCATATAGATTAATGTTCAGGGTCGTTTGTGCGTATAATAGGGTGCTGAATATTAGCATAAGAACATAAAAACCAGCAGGAGTTTACATGGAAACCGCTGATTTAAAAAAGGCCGGCCTGAAAGTTACGCTGCCCAGAATGAAGATTCTGGAACTGCTGGAAGCGACTCAGGAACGCCACCAGAGTGCCGAGGATATCTATAAAGCCCTGCTGGAAGCCGGTGAAGAAATTGGTCTGGCAACGGTATACCGTGTGCTGACGCAATTTGAAGGTGCCGGCCTGGTAAATCGACATCATTTTGAAGGTGGCCAGGCGGTATTTGAACTTAATCAGGGTGGCCACCACGATCACATGGTATGCCTGAAATGCGGCAAGGTAACCGAATTTATGGATGAAATCATAGAGGATCGGCAGAATAAAATTGCGGCCGAGCATAACTTTGTCATCACTGAGCACAGCATGATCCTGTACGGACACTGCACTGATCCTGAGTGCCAGAATCACTGATTTACATGTTTGTGCTTGCTACCCGTTAATAAATGCAATTTCCCACATTCGCTGATAATTTAGCCTAAAATCTCTGGGGTCCAGTCGACCTCAACTAAAAAAGCCTGCAATGCAAAAAACAAAGCCTCAGCCCGGTATCGTTCATCAATATACAGTGGATGAATTTTTACAGAAGCTTACCGACAAGCGTCTCGATGAAAATAGTCCACTGAGAAAAGCCTGTGAAATAAGCTGGTCAGTACAGGACAAGCCGTCAGATCTTCCCAGTGGTCTGGATGTGGCGCTTATTCTGGCAGACCTGGGTGTTGATGAAACCACATTGATTGTTGCGCTGCTGGGCGATTCTCGTTTACAGAAAGAAGAACTCGTCGAACGTCTGGGAAAAAATTTTAGCGCCGACATAATCCACATGGTTGAAAAGGTTCGCTGGTTGCATGATTTTCAGCTTGACAGCCACCAGTCCGATGCGCCTGACCAGGCGGAACGATTACGCCGCATGCTGTTATCCATGGTGGAAGATGTACGGGTCATACTCATTAAACTGGCCTATCGAGTTCAGCGGTTACGCCAGTTGGCAAGCACTGCTAACGAAGAACTGCGCTCTAATATTGCACGGGAAACACTGGAGATTTTTGCCCCACTCGCCAATCGTCTGGGCATAGGGCAGCTAAAGTGGGAACTGGAAGATTTGTCCTTTCGTTATCTGGAACCGATGACTTACCGACGCATTGCAAAAATGCTGGAAGAACGGCGGGAAGCGCGTGAAGAATATATCTGTAATGTGGTCTCTGAAATCAGGTCGATGCTAGATGCTTCGGGCGTCCATGCAGAAGTTTATGGCCGCCCCAAACATATTTACAGTATCTGGAAAAAAATGGTCGCCAAGCAAAAGGATTTTACCGAGCTGTTTGATGTGCGTGCGATTCGCATTACTGTCGATACCATTGCCGAATGTTATACCGCCCTCGGCCTGGTGCATGGCAAATGGCGACATATTGCCAAAGAGTTTGATGATTACATAGCGAATTCAAAAGAAAACGGTTACCAGTCCTTGCACACTGCAGTGCTGGGGCCGGAAGGCAAACCGCTGGAAATTCAGATTCGCACCCGTGAAATGCACGAATTTTCAGAATATGGTGTTGCCGCTCACTGGCGTTATAAAGAAGGTACGAACAGTGATGCCAATCTGGAAAAAGGTATTGTTTCGTTGCGCAAATTACTCGATCCCAATGAAACCAAAGATGAAGAACTGATCGACAGTTTTCATACCGAGTTATTTCCCGATCGTGTATTTATTCTGACCCCCAAGGGTAAGGTAATTGATTTACCCCAGGGTTCAACGCCGCTGGATTTTGCCTATATCGTGCATTCGGAAATAGGTCATCGCTGTCGTGGTGCCAAAGTCAATGGCCACATCGTGCAGTTAACTTACGAGTTGCAGAATGGTGAGCGGGTAGAGGTATTAACTTCAAAAACAGCGGCCCCCAGTCGCGACTGGATGAATCCCAACCTCGGCTATTTAAAAACCAATCGTGCACGGGCGAAAGTACGTAGTTGGTTCAAACATCAGGATTATGCACAAAACCAGATTGATGGAAAAGTTGTCTTTGACCGAGAAGTTAATCGACTCGGTTTAGGCAAAGTTGATGCGCAGCAAATTTCTGTTCACTTTAAATGGCAAACAGTCGAGGAAATGTATGCCGCCATTGGTCGAGGCGATATAACTTTCGGGCAGATTGCCAATGCTCTGCATCAGGCATACATGCCGAAAGATGAAAATGTTATTCCGCTGGAAACAAAAAAATATCCGACTAAAAAGGTTCAGGCCAAAGGTGATGAGGTTCGTGTTAGAGGTGTAGGGAATTTATTAACCTCGATCGCAAATTGCTGTAAACCGGTTCCCGGTGATCAAATTATTGGCTTTATTACCCGCGGCCAGGGAATAAGCATTCATCGTCAGGATTGTGTCAATATTATTAACCTGGAAGCAGATAAAAGAGGGCGCTTAATCGAAGCCGAATGGGGCGGTGATCTGGCTAAAACTTATCAGGTATCTATTCACGTTGAGGCGATTGATCGCCAGGGTTTGTTACGTGATGTAAGCAAGGTGCTGGCGGATGAAAAAGTCGATGTTATTGGTGTGAATACCCTGTCAAATAAAGATGATCAGACTGCTGATATGACGATTAGTGCTGAAATTAGCGACCTGCAACAACTTGGCAGAGTGATGGATAAAGTAGGCCAGTTACCGAATATAGTAAGTGTTAGTCGCAGCAAAGTTTAAGCGTTAGAATTTTAACTGGAGATGTTTTGCTGTTGTAAAAACTGATCGAATTCATTACTGGGTATGGGTTTGCTAATAAAATAACCCTGGGCGATATCACAACCCATTAGTTTAAGTTTTTTATATACATCTTCGGTTTCTATGCCTTCGGCAACCACGTTCAGGCCGAGATTATGCGCCAGCTCTATGGTCGACTTCACGATAACTTTATCATCAGCATCATCAATCATGTCGGTAACAAATGACTGATCAATTTTTAATTCGCTAACCGGCAATTTTTTTAATCGACTGAGTGATGAATAGCCGGTACCAAAGTCGTCAATGGAAAGATGAATACCCAGGTCTCTGATAAAAGCTAAAGTCTCGGATAGTCGATCATATTCTGACAGGAATAAATTTTCGGTAATTTCAAAGAGTAATTTTTCGCCGGTAGCAGGATTTTTAATAATATCTTTTAGATGAAGAATGAATTCTGGATTCATTAATGTCTGAGTAGATAAGTTGATCGCAACTTTAATGTTGTATCCCTGTTGTTCCCACTGGCTAATCTGATCCAGTGCTAATTCAATGGCTTTATAGGTGAACCTGTCGATCATGCCTAATTGCTCAAGATTAGGAATAAAAATAGCGGGCGGAATATAGCCGCGTAAAGGGTGTTTCCAGCGGCCCAGTGCTTCAACACCAATCAGGCTATCGTCTGCCATGTTTATTTTGGGCTGGTAAAACAGTTCAAACTGGTTTTCATCGAAGGCCTTGCGTAAATCCGTAGCCATGGTGAGCTGACGCATGGACGAATGATCTTCTTCGGGATCATAGAGAAATATATCGCGCTTTTGTCTTTTTGCGTTATGCATGGCGTTATCAGCACGACGTAATAAATTGGCAATATCATCGCCATGATCTGGATAGATGCAGGCGCCTATACAGGCGCCGATGGTGATTTCTGCATGATCTATCACAAAGTAATCATCCAGTAGCTGAAGCAGTTTCCTGCCGCGGGCCAGCGTTTTTTTGGCATCGGACTTGGGCAGTATTAGACCGAATTCGTCACCCCCCAGTCGGCTGATGGTTTCGTCGGGATTAAGAATGCTGAGTAATCGTTGAGCAAATTCCTTGAGTAACTGATCACCCTGTTCGTGACCCAGCGTTTCATTAATGCCCTTGAAGTTATTCAGATCCACCAGCAGTACACCAATATGCTGATTGTTTTTCTGAGCAACCGAGATGTTCTGATTGAGGCGATCATGAAACAGCGACCGATTTGGCAGGGAGGTTACCGGATCATAAAGCGACAACTGTTCCAGTTCTCGACTGCTTTCCATGAGCTGGCGATTCAGTCGTTCTAATCGGTGTTGATTTTTTTCGTTGGTCTGGTTGGCATATTCAATTCTTTGCACTGCCATGGCGTTTTCAATCGCTATGGCAACAATGCTGGCAAACAGTGAAAGTAATACCATATCGCGACGATCAAACTCGCCGCCGCCAATTTTATTAATGCCGGCGATGCCACCAAGAAAGTGTTTTTTTCCTTGCAGGGGAACCAGTATGACCGTGCCGGCTTCCTGTTCCCAGAGATTGCGCTCTTCTTCGTTGAGTTCATCGAGTATGCCACGCCACCAGGCTTTTTTATGTCGCCATACCCAGCCGCAGACCCCGAAGTTGATGGGAAGTGATTCACCCACGATTTCGCTGGCATTTTTACCCGAACCGCCGCGATAGGTGTAAGTTTCGCAGTCGTCGTCCAGTATCGGAATAAGTATGGTTTCAGCCTGTACCAGTTGATGGGCGCGTTCAGCCACAATCTGGAAGACTTTTTCCAGCTCCAGTTCGCTGCCCACCTGCTCAAAAGTTTCCTGCAATAACTCAATTTCAGCCTCTCGGTTGCGCAGGCTTTTCCTCAGGTCGATGACTTCGGCAGAGGTTTGTTGATTGGCAGGCATAGACTCAAAACCGGTGTAAAAACAATAGATTAATACATTGTAGTACAGTCCGGCGAATATTCACTGATTCGTCATTGATTTTGCTTAAAGCGTATTTGTCGGAGAGTTTAATTTAATAAAAGATAGGCCAGGATAACATTGCCGATGGCCAGAATTGCCGCGATCAATTGCCAGACAACAAGCGGATTCTTTTCGATCAGGGGCAAATTCTGTTTCATGAAAGAATTATTGGGGTGGGTGAGGTCGTGGAAAAACTCGGAAAAAGTCTCATAACGCATGCGTGCGTCGCAGCGCACGGCCTTTTCAATTGCACCATCCAGCCACAATGGAATCATTGGATTGTAATTGAGCGCTGAAATGTAGCGGATTTTACTAATGGAACGCCAGTTGCTATTGCGGTTGAGGCGATCGCCATAGGGTAGTTTTCCAGTGAGCATCTGGTAACAGATAATGCCGAGTGAAAACAGGTCGGATTTGTTGCTGCCGGCCATGCCGATCAGATACTCGGGTGCAGTATAGTTCCTGGTGCCCAGCAGCTCCAGTCGTTCTACCGGCGTACTGATTTCCTGAATACCGGCGATTTTAATCGAGCCAAAATCGATGATTTTTACGATGCCATCGGGAGTAAGGATGATGTTATCCGGCTTCAAATCCCGGTGCAGCATTTCCATGCGATGGATAGCGCGTATACCCTGGATGAGTTGTTCAATGATGCCCGTGACGATTTTAATATCCGGTGTCGGGTTTTGCTGAATCCATTGCGCCAGCGTCTGGCCGTCGATGTATTCCATCAGGAAATACAGAAAGTTTCGCGGGCGGGTTTGTTCGTAGGTTGCCAGTATATTTTTGTGTCTGAGCCGTTTGCCGGCCCATTCTTCCAGGTGAAAGCGTTCGATATAAGACGGATCGTCATCGTAATTAACCGAGGGTGTTTTCATCACCATGTGCTGGCCGGATGCCCTGTCTTCAACCAGATATAGCTGGCTGGTGGGGCTGGCACTTATTTCCCTGAGTATCCGGTAGCCATCCAGTTCCATGCCCGGTTCCAGCTCGGGGGGAAAGGGCAGTTTCGCCAGTTCACGGTAGACTTCACTGGCCGTCTGACTGGGAAGTTTATCGACCCGAATAATCTGGCAGGTGACATTGTCATGGCTTTGCTGCTCCAGCGCCATCATGACAATTTTATCGGCGATCACATCCAGATCGCCTGTACCGGTCAGCAGATTTTTAAGCTGTTGATCGCTGACATAATCATGCACGCCGTCGGTGGTCATGATAAACAGGTCGTCCACTTCAGCTTCCAGGGTTTTGTAATCGATATCCAGATGCAGGTCGATGCCAATGGCGCGACTCAGATAATTTTTTTCCTGGGAAAACCAGACCCGATGATCCTGGGTGAGTTGTTCCAGCATGCCGTCACGAAATCGATAAATGCGTGAATCACCAATCTGAAAAATATGGGCCGTGGTTGATTTAATGATCAGCGCGCTAAAGGTTGATACGTAGGCCCTGACCTGATCGTTCGAGCTTTTACCATAGAGCCAGCTATTTAGTGCCGTGAGCACTTTGGCGGCGGAGGTTTTTACCGTCCAGGAATCAGCCGTGCTGTAGTAGTCGCTAAAAAAACCTTTTACACAGTATTCGCTGGCTTCCCTGGGATAGGCGCAACTACCCATGCCGTCGGCCACAATAGCGGCGATACCCTTGCTATCCAGTAACTTGTCGTCGGGGCTCAGTACGCCATAGGAATCTTCATTTTGCGGCTTGATGCCTTTATCGGAACTTTGTCCGATGGATACTGTTAACTTGCCGGTCATAAAAAAATCTTTTTAAAAGAAGGCCGCCCCTGAAATGGGGCGACGATTAGACTGGATAATATCAGTTTGTAAAGCTTATGAAACCTCAATCATTTCTACCGTGCCGTCAGGCATGACTTCAGCTATATGGCCTTCAGGTTCTTCCATAAAAATAGCAATGATCGCAAAGGTTACAACGGCCGCTGCGGCAATCACCATGAAGAAAGTTGCCGGCTCGACGAAGGAGTAAACGGTCAGGAAGGTCACGCCACCAACGTTACCGTAAGCGCCAGCCATGCCGGCAATCTGTCCAGTCATGCGACGTTTAACCAGCGGCACCATGGCGAATACTGCACCTTCACCGGCCTGCACAAAGAATGAACAGGCCATCGTAGTCATAACCGCTGCTGCGATTATCCAGCCGGAGGTGATCTGACTCATCATCAGATAACCAATCGTCAGGCCACCGAGGAGGAACATCAGGGTTTTCTTGCGGCCAAACCTGTCGCTGAACAGGCCGCCGCCGGGGCGTGCTACCAGATTCATAAAGGCAAAACCGGCTGCCAGCGTACCCGCCAGTACCTGGGTCAGTTCAAAGGTATCCATAAAGAAGCCAGGCAGCATAGAAACCACAGCAAGTTCAGAACCGAAGGTCACCAGGTAGGCCAGGTTCAGCACCGCGACCTGTTTGAATTTATAGCGATGAATTTCAGCTACTTCTTCGGTAAAGATATGTTTATTGATTTTCCAGATCTGTGCAAATTGATAAACGAACATGGCAAACAGTATCAGGTAAATCGCCGTGCTGGCCGTATCGGTGAGCATGCCAAGATTAGCAGGGCCGAGTTTCCAGTTCAGCACCGCCAGGGCGATGTACATGGGAATATTCATCACCACATACAGATAAAAATCATTTTTGCTGGTGACTTCCATGGCGCCGGTTTTTTTTGGTTTGAAGTAAGTCGAGCCTTTTGGCGTGTTATGCACGTTAAAGTAATAGATCGCGGAATAGATCAGGGCAATCACGCCGGTAGAGGCAATTGCATAGCGCCAGCCATCGTCACCGCCGAACATGAGTGCCAGGGTCGGCAGTGACATCGCTGCCGCCGCTGAACCAAAATTACCCCAGCCACCGTAAACGCCTTCAGCAACGCCAACGGTTTTAGCCGGGAACCATTCGCCGATCATACGAATGCCGATAACAAAACCGGCCCCGACGAAACCCATCAGGAAACGCATGATAGCCATCATCTCAAAACTGTCGGCCATGGCAAAAGCAAAACAGAGCAGACTCGAGGAGAACAGCAGAGCGCTGTACATAATCCTGGGGCCAAATTTATCGACCAGCATACCGATGATAATGCGCGCCGGAATGGTCAGCGCAATATTCAGAATCAGCAGAGTTTTCCATTGCTGGTCAGTGAGGTCAAAGGCGGCCATTACCGATTCTTTAAAAGGTGCCAGGTTGAACCACATGACAAAACTTAAGAAGAAAGCAAACCAGGTGAAATGCAGTATTCGTGTATTGCCGCTAAAGGAAAACAGATTGAGTTGTGAGCTGGACACAGCGTGAATCTCCAAATTTAAATTGTATGTGCCCTGGCTAAAGCAGTAACAATGCCAATAGAAAATAAACGAATTAAAACAAAGGTTTGAACTTTTTTTATAAATTTATGCGGGGCTGATTGAGCGATAAGGGTGCGTAATTTGTTTTGCGCTGCATTAAAAAATTACTGAATGGTTCAACATGGTGCAAGCTCGATTAATATGTTATTGGCAGGTATTTCATCGATCCTGATTAGCTTTGTTAAAAGAATGTTATTAAATGCTTTATTGTAGTGCGGCGCACCAGCATAGTGCGGTTTTTGTCTGCTACTTATTATTTTTTTAGATAAATAAAAAACAATATAAATTTTCTAAAACAATAACTTAAATAATTATTTGCCATCTGGCATACATATTGCGATTACGCTCCTAAATAAATTATTTGCCCCATTTTGGAGTTTGTTGCATGAAAGAAAAGCTGGTTGTTATTGGTAATGGTATGGCAGGGATGCGTACTGTTGAGGAACTGCTCAAGATCGCGCCTGAAAAATATGAGATTACTGTTTTCGGTGCCGAGCCTTACGGTAACTATAACCGAATCCTGTTATCTCCAGTGCTCTGTGGTGATAAAACTATTGATGAAATTATGCTCAATGATCTGCAATGGTATGCAGACAATAATATTACTTTGCATAAAGGCGTGAAAGTTACTGCCATTGATCGTAAAACCTGTAAGGTGACGGGTGAGGATGGCACGTGTGCTGAATATGATCGCCTGTTGCTGGCCACCGGTTCTGATTCTTTCATTATTCCTGTACCGGGTCATGAGTTACCCGGCGTTGTTGGTTTTCGCGATATCAAAAATGTTGATAGCATGCTGACGACAGCCAGAACCAGAAAACGCGCGGTGGTTATCGGTGGCGGACTGTTAGGTCTGGAAGCCGCTAATGGTTTAATTAAACAGGGTATGGACGTTACTGTTGTGCATTTGATGGACTGGTTAATGGAACGCCAGATGGATGAGGTATCCGGTGAGATGTTGAAAAATTCACTGGAAGCGCAGGGCATGAAGTTCCTGATGAAAGCCTCCACCCAGGAAATTCTGGGTGATGGCAAAGTTGAAAAAGTTAAGTTCGCCGATGGCTCTGAAATCGAAACCGATATGGTGGTGATGGCGGTGGGTATTCGTCCGAACATCGAGCTGGCCAAACAGATCGGTTTACATTGTGAACGCGGCATTGTTGTTAACGATACGCTGCAAACCTTCGATCCAAAAATTTATGCCATCGGTGAATGTGTACAGCACCGCGGTCAGTGTTATGGATTAGTTGCACCTTTATTTGAAATGGCCAAAGTCTGCGCCAATCACCTGGCAAAATATGGTATCGGTATTTACCAGGGTTCAGTGACTTCAACCAAGTTAAAAGTCACCGGCATCGATTTATTTTCCGCGGGTGATTTCATGGGCGATGAAACCACCGACGACATCATCGTGCGTGATGCAACCCGAGGCATTTACAAAAAAGTAGTTGTTAAAGACGATAAAATTTTAGGCGCCGTTTTATACGGTGACACCATTGATGGTGCCTGGTACTTCCAGTTAATGCGTGAAGGCACCAGCATTGCCGACATTCGTGATCAACTGATGTTTGGTCAGGCGCATCTGGGTAATTCAGGCCATGGCGGCAACGTGGTTGCCGAGATGTCTGACGATACAGAAATCTGTGGCTGTAACGGTGTCTGCAAAGGCGATGTGGTCAATGCCATTACCACGCACGGTTTGTTCACGCTGGATGAAGTACGCGCCCATACCAAAGCCTCGTCTTCCTGTGGCTCCTGTACCGGTCTGGTCGAACAGATTCTGGAAAGCACTTTAGGTAGTGATTATGAATCACCGGTAGCGAAACCTATGTGTGCCTGTACCGAGCATAATCATGACTATGTTCGCCAAGCCATTAAAGATCAGAAGCTCACCAGAATTACTGATGTATTCGAAAAACTGAACTGGAAAACCGAAGACGGCTGTGCCGCCTGTCGCACGTCGTTGAATTACTATCTGATCAGCAGCTGGCCCAAAGAAGCCTACGATGATCCGCAGTCACGTTTTATCAACGAACGTGCTCACGCCAATATTCAGAAAGACGGTACCTATTCCGTTATTCCACGTATGTGGGGGGGCATGACCACACCCAAAGAATTACGTGCCATTGCTGATGTAGCTGAAAAATTTGAGCTGGATACGGTACATGTTACCGGTGGACAACGCATTGGTTTATACGGGGTTAAAAAACATGAGTTGCCATTAATCTGGAAAGATTTGAATGCACAGGGTCTGGTGTCTGGCCATGCCTACGGCAAAGCATTACGGACTGTTAAAACCTGTGTCGGTAAAGCATGGTGTCGATTTGGTACTCAGGATTCAACCGGTTTAGGTATCAGGCTGGAGCAGATGTCCTGGGGGTCATGGATGCCGCATAAATTCAAGATGGCCGCTTCCGGATGTCCGCGCAACTGTGCCGAAGCCACCATTAAAGATTTCGGTGTGGTCTGCGTCGATTCCGGTTACGAATTACATATTGGTGGTAACGGCGGCATAAAAGTTCGCGCCACTGATTTATTAAAACGCGTCGATACCGAAGAGGAAGTACTTGAGTACTCGGCAGCTTTTATTCAGTTATATCGCGAACAGGCGCGCTATCTGGAACGTACTGCACCGTGGATTGAACGCGTTGGTTTTTCCTATGTTCAGAGCAGTCTGGAAGATGATGCACAACGTAAAGAACTGGCAGTACGTTTCTACGAATCTCAGGAAGTGACTCAATCCCAGCATGATCCATGGGCGCAGCGTGCAACTGGTGGTGTCGATGCGCACGAATTCGTGCCATTAAAAGTCGTCGCTGGTTAAGCGCTCAGATTTTAGTAAACACAGGTGCAGCGTTTACTGTACCTGCCAAGAAAGAATTATTAGAGGTTATACAACATGTCAAACTGGGTAGAAGTCGGTAGCCTGGAAGAAATTCCACCATTGGGTGCGCGTGTGGTTAAGAATGGCGATACCGATATCGCGGTATTTAGAAATACCAAAAACGAAGTGTTCGCGGTGAATGATGCCTGTCCCCATCGTCAGGGTCAGTTGTCACAGGGCATAGTTCACGACAAATCAGTAACCTGTCCATTGCACAACTGGAAAATTGATTTAACCACCGGTGAAGCCATGGGGCCAGATGAAGGCTGTACCGGCCACTATAAAACCAGAGTAGAAGATGGAAAAGTTTTTCTGGAATTGAAATAGAAAAATAATAACAACGAAGACATAGTGGAGTTCCCCCTAAATGCTGTTTGGTCGCAAGAAAAAAAATCCCATCAAGATCGCCGACAAGGAAATTGTTGACTGGAAATACACCACCTGTGGTTATTGCTCAACCGGTTGCTCAATCGAAGTGGGTATTAATAAACAGGGTAAAGCGGTATCGAGCCGCGGTGTTGCCAGTGCCGATGTGAATCGTGGCAAACTTTGTGTGAAAGGAATTTTTGAACACGAATTGTTTGATACGGCAGGGCGGGGCGAAACGCCACTCTACCGCGATAAATACATCGAGGATTTCAGGGAAATCAGCTGGGATGATGCCTTCGATACCATGGCTGAAAAATTCAAAGCCATTCAGGAAAAATACGGCCGTGATTCAGTTGCGGTTATTTCAACCGGACAAATTTTAACAGAAGAATTTTATACCCTGGGTAAACTCACCCGGGGCGCCATCGGTACTAATAACTACGATGGCAATACCACGCTGTGTATGGCATCAGCGGTGTCGGGTTACAAGCGTTCATTCGGTGCTGATGGCCCGCCCGGTTGTTATGAAGATTTTGAACACACGGATTGTTTAATAGCCTTTGGCTCCAATCTCCCCGAGCAGCATCCGATTATTTACTGGCGGCTTAAAGAGGCGATGGAAAAACGCAAGTTTCCACTCATCGTGGTGGATCCTCGCGTCACCATGCTGGCTCAGTTCGCCGACATGCATTTACCCATTACGCCGGGTACCGATGTAGTGTTATTGAATTCGCTGGCGCATGTGATTTTAGATGAAGGCCTGGAAGATGCTGAATACATCAATGCACATACCAATGGCTATGAAGAGTTTAAAGCTTTAGTTGCTGACTATGATCCGATCACTGCTGCAAAAATATGTGGCATCGACGAGGATACGATTCGTAATGTCGCCCGCCTTTATGCCAAAGCCGGTGCGGCGATGTCGATCTGGACCATGGGCATTAATCAAAGTACCCACGGTTCCGACGGTGTGGTCGGTGTGAATAATCTGAATTTAATCACCGGCAATATTGGTAAGCCCGGTGGTACCAGTTTATCCATCACTGGCCAGTGTAATGCCATGGGTACCCGAGAGTGGTCTTCCTGTTCGGGCCTGCCCGGTTATCGTTATCTGGAAAATCCGGAAGACCGCGCAGAAATTGCCGAGTTCTGGGGTATCGATAAAGAATTTTTCCCCAAAAAGCGCGGCCTGTTTCAGACCGATATTTTTCCTGCTATTGAAACCGGACAGATCAAGGCGCTGTGGCTGGTCGCCTCGAATCCCATGAGTTCATTACCCAATACCGAGCGGATTCGTAAAACACTGGAAAAACTCGAGTTCTTTGTCGTGCAGGATGCCTACAGTGATGTGGAGAGCGTGCACTACGCCAATATGTATTTACCGGCATCCATCTGGGCAGAGAAGAATGGCTGTTTCACCAATACCGAACGCCGCGTTAATCGTATTACCAATGTCCAGCCGCCCTATGCTAATTCAAAACCTGACCTGTGGATTTTTAACCAGTTAGCTAAACGTTTCAATCATTACCAGCAAATGAATTTTCCGGAAACCTCGGAAGAAGTTTTTGAAGAAATGAAACAGTTGTCAAAAGGCAAAGAGCGTAATCTTGATATCTCCGGTATGAGTTATGAAAAAATTGAAAAAAATGGCGGCCTGCAATGGCCATGCAGAGAAGGCGAAGAGCAGGGCGCGCAACGTTTATACGTAGATGGTAAATTTCCCTATGCCGACGGCAAGGCCAAACTGATTCCATTGCTGTTTGCTGATAACAACGAACGTCCCGACAATGAATTTCCTTTCTGGTTAAATACCGGGCGTGTCGTCGAACATTTTCATACCCGCACCCGTACCGGAAAAATGGGCAACTGTAACAAGTACAGCCCAACACCGTATATGGAAATGAATCCGGATGCGGCAGATGACCAGGGTATAGAGCACATGAGTTATGTGCGCGTGGTGTCCAGACGATCGGACGCGGTGGTCATGGTGCAGTTAACCCAGCGTATCCCATACAACATGGTGTTTATACCTTTTCATTTTCATGACTGCGCCAATCGGTTAACCCTGGGCCTGCTGGATCCTTATTCCAGGCAGCCCGCATTTAAACAGAACGCAGTCCGCATCGAAAAAATCGATCAGAAAGAAGCCGCACAAAGAAATGTAGAAGCGAGGGCGTTTTAAACATGTTTGAAATAAGAAACGGTGAACGAGAATATGCATTTCTTAATGATAAAACCAACCAGCAACAAAATCGCTACGGAAAAGACATTCAACTGGTTGATGAAAATAATCCATTAAAAGGTAAGAGCCTGAATATTAATGGCGACGCGAGTATAGGTGACAATCCCAATCGTTACAAGCAGCACGGCTTTCATTTTACCGCGGATAACTGTATTGGCTGTCATGCCTGTGAAGCGGCCTGTAGTGAGAAGAATGATAATCCAGCGCATATTGCATTTCGTTCCGTGGGTTATGTGGAAGGCGGAACGTATCCGGCATTTAAACGACTGAATATTTCCATGGCCTGTAACCACTGTGATAATCCGGTTTGTTTAAAGGGATGTCCGACACGCGCCTATACCAAATTTGCTGAATACGGTGCCGTGTTGCAGGATCCTGATATCTGCTTTGGCTGTGGTTATTGCACCTGGGTCTGTCCCTACAACGCACCGCAACTCGACCCGGTTAAAGGGCAGGTCAGTAAATGTAATATGTGTGTTGATCGTCTTGAAGTAGGATTGAAACCGGCCTGTGTTTCTGCATGCCTGGGTAATGCGCTGAATTTTGGTGTGATTGAAAACACGCCGGAAAATCGCGAACAGGTGAAAACTGAAATCCCCGGTTTTCCGACCACGGATATTACCAATCCCAATATTCGTTTTCAGCAAACTAAAACCTTGCCGAAAGAAATGACACGCACGGATAGCATGGCGGTGAAATATCATCAGGATAATAACAAGGGTATTTTTAAACCGGTCGTCGACAGGAAAAAACGACTGACGCGCCAATGGAATTTGCGAAAATTACGTTCCCGTGAAGATCCCCTGGTAGTGTTTACGCTGGTTTCACAGGCGGTGGTCGGTGCCTTTCTATTAATGTTTCTGGGCGCTAAAGCAGGACTGTTACCCATGCAACAGGCGGTGAACTCCGGCGCCTATATGCCCATGTTGTTCATAATGCTTGGCATTGAAGCGGTGGCTTTATTCCTGTCAACCATGCACCTGGGTAAGCCGCACCGTTTTTATCGAGCCTTTAATAATTTAAGGTATTCACCGGTGAGCCGGGAAGTGGCGGGTATTGCCGTGTTTATTAACAGCCTGGGTGGCCATTTTCTATTTTCAATGTTCGATGTCGAAATACTGAAAATCGCCGCAGAAATATTTGGTTACGCGGCGCTCATTTCCGGTCCGATTGCATTGTATTTTATGCATAAAATCTATCGCATCAAAGCGCGCCCCTACTGGGATCACTGGCAAGTGTTGACCGCTTTTTACGGCAACATGCTGACCATGGGGGGATTGCTGGTGGGGCTGATATTTGTACCGGTATTTATGTCCATGGACATGCCGGTTATTGCCTTGCTGAACATGGTAGCGACAGTGATGTTGACTGGCCTGGTCATCGAGGCTATCGGTCACGTTTTTCATGCGCGGGATCTAAACCGCAGTGGTCGTGAAGGTTCGGTATCTTATTATGAGCAAATCACAACGTTTGGGAAAACCTATTTTACCCGCAATGTGCTACTGGCCGTTAATATCATTGCTTTGCTGTTACTCGGCTTAATGTCATCCGAAAGTGCGCTGGCATTGACAATCTGGGGCCTGATAGCAATCAGTGTATTGGTATCGGCTATTGTTAGCAGGGCATTATTTTATGTGCTGGTAGTATCAACAACCATGCCTGGCGCATTTTTCTGGAAGAACAAGGGTTTTGAAGAGCATGCGCGTGAATCTGGTCTGGCGGAAATGCCGCAGGTTGGTGTGGTGCCGGATGTGCATTGAGCTCAGGTTTGACGGGAGTAATTATTAATGGCTGGGAATATTTTTATCTCATTATGTAAAGGCAATAACGGTGGTGTTTAAGTTCAAAGGGGGGCTGAGTTAATTTTTGTAGGAGATGGCTTTAGCCGCCGATCTCTAGACGCGATGCATAGCGAGCAGTGATATTAACCTGGTGCCTGTCCTATTGTGTAGCCATGTCGTTAGCTAAAGCCATCTCCTCCAATATCAACAAACATTAGCGTTCATTTATTTGTGTTTTTTGATTTTAAAGTGAATTCTGTGAGGATGCCGCAGAGATTGTAAGTGTTTTTTATTTTTCGGGAAAAACAGGGCAGGTATTAAAAGGGCTGGTTAAAAACCTTTCTGTTTACCTGTAAATAACCTGGCTATATGAAATAGTTTTCTCTCTGAGCCTCAAATATTGTTTTAAATGCCTAGCCACTCTCGAGCTTTTTTTTCACTACGAAAAATCATGACATTATATTTATTGTAATCAATGAGAGCCTCATATATTCTGCCTAATCCAAACGTTAAATCTTCAGAACAATAAACAGCAATTTTAACTGATTCAACTTTACTTGAATCAATGTTTCTTTGAATTGACATTGTATGTATGTCTTCGCTACTTAACTTGAGAATAACATCAGAGTAATCAGCCAGTACACGATATGATTTTTGTAAGTTTAAGGCGGCAACAGAAGAGAAGTATGAAAGAACATCATTAAGCTTAACCACTCCCTCGGCTTTTGTATAAATAACATTTTCATCGCTATTATAATTTAATGATATTGGCATTGGCGCTTCTCTACAATTACATGGCATCTGTTATAAGAAAGTATTTCCCTGTTATTGATATTTCATGGAATAACATAACGCTGTTTTATCTAGATATCAAATGAGATGAGCCTGCTAAAGATTAATGTGGGCGCTATACTCTGTATATGTTTTTCCTGAGCAGGTTATTTCATTGAATCCCATCAAAGCCGCGGTGCTGGCTATTTTAAAAATTCAGAACGAGGCGATCAGCGAGTATCAGTTGATGCAGTTGCTGGAGGCGGATGGTGTTGAGCTGCCTGATGCACGGGCGTCGGAGCTGGGTTTGTTCCGGCGGCATTTTATGGTGATGAATGCCCTGTACCAGATCCAGCGGGATGTGTTTGATGACGGGTATCATCTGTTGATCGGCGCACTGGAGATCCGCCTGAAGCCTCGGTCGGTGGAGGCTTGCGGACAGGCCTTGCTGAATGAAGGGGAGTTGAAATTACAGGCCTATTACCTGGACTGGGATAATCTGAGTCAGACATCCGAACAGGAGCTGGCAGATATGCTGGCGCAGTTCTGGACCCGCTACTATTCGCTGGATAAGAAGCAGGCAGCGCTGGATACCCTGGGGCTGGCCGGGGATGTGTCGGCCGCTGAAATTCGGGACTGTTATCGTCGACTGGCGGCGCAGCATCATCCGGACCGCGGTGGGGATCCGCTGGCTTTTATTGATATTCGCCAGGCCTATGAAGTATTAAATCAGTGCCCTGGCTAGGCCTACTACTTTAGTTTGAGTTGCGGCCTGCTCGAAGTATTTTGATTGATATTGCGGCTGATTCCAGCTATATCTTACAGAGGAATGTGTCAACAGGACTTAGAAGCTCTCCCCGTAATATGAAGAAGAAAGTTTCAGTTAATCAATTACAGGTGGGTATGTACATCGCCGATCTGGATGCTAGCTGGTTCGAGCACAATTTCGTGCAGAATCATTTTGCCATTAATACCGACAATACCGTCAACAAACTCCGCAAGTCTGGCCTTAAGCATGTGTATATCGATACCAGCAAGGGATTAGATGTTCAGGATGCCGCCACCCAGCCCGAGGTGAAGCAGGTAACTAGTCAGCAAACCGAGCAGATTGCCGAGGAGCTGGACAGCCTCGACAATGACGTGCCGCTGGAATCTGAAATCGAGAAAGCCCGGGGTATTTATAAGGAAGCCAGTAGCATCATGCACCGCCTGATGGAAGATGCGCGCCTGGGCAAGCAGGTGGAAGTGGAACAGATAGAACCGATTTCTGAACAGATGATCGAGTCGGCTTTCCGCAACAAGGATGCATTTGTCAGTTTGAGTCGCATCAAGACCAAAGATGAATATACCTTTATGCATTCGGTTAGCGTTGCCGGTCTGATGATCACGTTTTCGCGAGCCATGGGTTTCGAAATGGATACCATCCGGCAGGTATCCATCGGTGGTTTGTTGCACGATATTGGTAAAATGAAAACGCCGAATGAAATTCTGAATAAACCCGGCAAACTGGATGATGGCGAATTTAAAATAATGCGCCACCATGTTGTACATAGCCGAGAAATGCTTGAGGGTAAATCAGGTATTACTCAGGCTGCACTGGATGTAGCGGTGCAGCATCATGAACGTATTGACGGCAGCGGCTATCCACTGGGTTTGAAAGGTGATGAAATATCGACCATCGGGCAGATGTCGACCATTGTCGATGTGTATGACGCACTGACCTCGGTGCGCGTATATAAAAGCGCCTGGGAACCCAGTGTGGCGCTAAAAAAATTACTGGAATGGAGTAGCAGCCATTTTAATCCTGCCCAGGTGAAACAGTTTATTCGTTGCCTGGGGATATATCCAGTGGGGACATTGGTCGAACTGGATTCGGGTCTGGTTGGTATTGTGTTGAAGCAGGGCGAAACTGATCTGTTAAAACCCACGGTACGGATTATTTATAGTATCCGTAAAAGAGACTATGTGAAAATTAAGGAAGTCGATTTAACTAAAACCGCTGATTTTATCAAGCAGGCGGTCTCACCCCAGGTCTATCAAATAGACCTTGCGGCATTTTATTAGGGTATATTTTACCAGGGCTTATGAAACGAATTTATCTCAACAGTTTAATCACCGTATTAGTGATGACCTTAGTCGTTTTAATGCACACGGGGTATGTGGATGAAATCGGTGAACGTTATACCGAGCAGGGTTTAAAACGTGCGCTGATAACTTATGGTGTTGCGCGCGGTTTGAATGGTGTGATTTCAGTGGCGCAGGGCACTGAAGTCGCGGTTGAGCCGGTGGGTGTGGGTTTAACTTTTGCACCGGGACAAATACTTGATCCGGTGAATGATCTGATCGAGCGTTTTTCATGGATTGTCATGGCCAGTGGCGCATCACTGGGTATGCAGCGTATATTGATCCAGATGACCGCCTGGTTGTGGTTTAGTGTGCTGGTGTCGGTGGTGTTAATCGCGGCACTACTAATGCTCTGGAAAAAACCGCAGATAAGTAAAACAGTGCGTGATGGTGTTTTTCGTCTGGCGATGGTGTTGTTGGTGATACGTCTGGCCATTCCGCTGATTGCGGTGATTAATGAAGGCATTTATCTGGCTTTTTTAAAACCGCAATATGAGTCGTCGCAAATGGCATTGCAACGTACTGCGGATAATATACATCAGCTCAATGAATCAACGCCAACGCCAACTGATACGAAAGACTGGTCATTTATCGATAGCCTGAAAAGTATTTATCAATCCGCTTCGGATAGTGTTGATGTTCAGTCTAAGCTGGATGCTTTAAAACAGACTGCAGCGGATACCAGTGAATATGTGCTGGATATGATCGTGGTGTTTTTATTACAGACCATTATCTTTCCTTTGCTGTTTTTGTGGCTGGCGATTAAACTGATTAAATCCATTATTACCATCAAGTTTTAGTTATGAGTACAGATTCTTTTTGCAATATACCAACTGAACCCGATTATACCGGCGTGACTATTGTTGAGCTGTCACCGGATCCGGTTCTGGATGACTATTTGCAGGCGATGAAACTGGCCGATGCAGAAGCAGGGCAGCGTCTGGGCGATTATATGCTGCTGTCCTGGTATGACCGGGATCGTGATTTTGAATCGCCGCAACATGCCAGTGAGTGTCATGTGAACAGTGCAATACCCGGGTATATTGATTATGGTTTGTATCATGGTGCGACCCTGAAAATTGATATCGAGCAGGGACGCTTTGTATTCTTTTATTTGCCCATCGATTTTTAATCAGTGCTGGTGGCGTTTCTGTCGTAAACCGGCCGGGCTTTTTCTGGCAGTCGATTTCGTTTTATTCATCAAAAATTTAGGGTGGCCTTTAATGCCAGAGGCGTTGTAATCCTGATGCATACGGGCGTCAACTTCTGCTTTATCCAGTCCGGCTACTTCGGTCATAAATTCATACAGAAGTATAAATATTCGTTCCAGTGAAAATTTGTGCGTTTGCCCGGTTTTTTGAAATAACCAGTCACTGAGTTGCATGAAATATTCAAAAGGTGTTCTGCCGAGTAGCAGGGGTTTGCTGTGTTTAAAGCGACCCGAATTGGCAATAATATCCCAGTAACGGGCAAAACGATTTAATCGCTGCATGCTTGCAAAATCGATGAGATTGTTGCTCAGAATATTGTAAGGCGGGTAGGGGCTGAAACGCATATCAAACTCAGTCGTGTGACGAATAATTGGCGTGCCCCGCAGGCGTTTTAAAATACCCACCTGAATTTCGTGTGGATTCATTTCACTGAGTTCATTGAAGCCGCGGGCAAAACTGTCTATGTCTTCACCGGGTAGCCCAATAATCAGATCCGCATGTATGTGGGCATTGCTGTGCTGGTGAATCCAGTTCAGGTTGTCACGAGTTTTCTCCGTATTCTGTTTGCGAGTGATCAGTTGTTGAACCTGTGGATTTAAACTTTGAATACCGATTTCAAATTGCAGGCTGTGTGCCGGGAAGCGGCTGATGGTGGCCTTTAACTTTTCCGGTAAATGATCGGGGATTAATTCAAAATGCAGAAAAAGTTCGTCATCGTTTTTATCCAGGAAAAACTCCATGATTCGAATACTGCTATCAACTTTTAAATTAAACGTGCGGTCAACAAATTTAAAATGTTTTACGCCACGCTCATAGAGTTTCTGCATTTCGGTTAGAAAAATATCCAGATCAAATGGGTAGACAGTTTTATCCAGCGCCGATAAACAGAACTCGCATTTGAACGGACAGCCCCGGGAGGCTTCTACATAAATGATGCGTTGTGCGACATCCGTATCGGTATAGTATTCATAGGGCAATTTGATGTCTTTAACATCGACGGGCAAGGGATGAATAATTTTAGTGGCAGGTGGTTGGTTGTTTAACAGGGATTCACAGAGTTCAGCGAATGCCAGATCGGCCTGGCCGGTGATCAGATAATCGGCAGTTGCTACGATTTCCTGTTGTTCATATTCATAGCTGACTTCCGGGCCGCCAATAACCAGGGTGATTTCGGGTGCGATGGTTTTAATCAGTTTGACGATTTCGGCGATCTGTTCAGCATTCCAGATATAGACGCTAAAGCCAATGATGCTGGGATGGTGACTGAGCAGGTTTTCTACAATATCCAGGGGTCGGCTATTGATGTTGTATTCGAGTAGCGTCGTGTCTGCCTGTAATGGCCCCATATTGGCCAGCAGGTAACGCAGGCCCAGCGAAGAATGAATGTAGCGAGCGTTAAGGGTACAGAGAATAATTGCGGCCATATGTGATATATCAAATTCGGGGTGGTGAATATCTGACAGTATTTTAACCTAATTTAACGGTTTAATATTGAGCGGCTGCCAGGTGATTTTGTCACTGAACTGAATTTTTCAGCATGGCATACTGATATTCGTTCATTTTTGTGGGGCGTAATTATGTGTATTGCTTTTCCCTATGGGCGTCAGAATATGCTGCAGCGAGGTATATTGTCTCGTGGCTGGTGGTATATCGCCCGGGAACCCCTGCGACTGTATAGTTTCGCTGCCCTGTTTCATGGACTAATTATGCTGGTAATGATCCTGTCGGGTCATATCTCCCTGCGGACCCCGGAGGTTTATAGTCTGGGTTTGTTTGCGGCGTTTGGCGTGTTTGGCTGGCTCATTCCGGGTTATATCCTGCAGCAATATCCCCACTGGTTCCGCTGTTCAACGGCCGAATATGCAAATTACGGCATGGCCTACAATCTTGCTTTTATCGCACTGCTGATTGCTGAAATGGGCCTGTTCAATAACACTCTACTTAATGTCATTGCATACATTCTGCTGGCCCTTGGCTGGCTGGTATCATTGCATGCCATTCGCTGGATGGTGCAGTGGGGGTACGGCATTAAACAGACGGTAGCGCCTTATGTCTCTCTGGGTTTGCAGCTTGTTTTATGGCTTATGCTGGCGGCTGTTCCTGTCAGCTTATTGAGGCTTTCCCTGATCGAACCGCTATTGTTGATTGCGGCGAGTGTGCTGATCCTCGGCCTGCTCGCAGGCTTGCTCAGATTGCGTTTTCAAACATCTCAAATCCATTCCCGTTAACCAGTAGCTTGAGAATATTCGCGTCTGGTTCATAATGTTTTAACCAACATTGAGGCGGCGTAGATATGAAATACAATAAACTCGGTGATACGGATATTGATGTCAGTGTAATTTGCCTGGGCACCATGACCTTCGGTGAACAAAACACGGAAGCAGAGGCGCACCAGCAACTGGACTATGCGGTTTCCCAGGGAGTGAATTTTATTGATACGGCCGAGCTGTATGCCATCCCGCCACGAGTAGAGACCTATGGGCTGACAGAGCGCTATATCGGAAACTGGCTAAAGCAAACGGGTAAGCGCAACGAAATCGTGCTGGCCACCAAGGTGGCCGGACCTTCCGATCAGTGGCTGCCGCATATTCGTGATGAGCAAACCCGCCGGCTCGATCGCAAGAATATTGAAACCGCCGTGCACGATAGCTTGCGGCGATTGCAGACGGATTATATCGATTTATACCAGTTACACTGGCCCGACCGTAAAACCAATTTTTTTGGTTCCCTGGGCTACAGCCATGATGCTTCCGACACGCCAGTCGAAATTGAAGAAACCTTAGCGGTACTGGCCGAGCTGGTTGCGGCGGGGAAGGTAAGACACATTGGTTTATCCAATGAAACGCCCTGGGGCGTTATGCGGTTTCTGCAGCTAGCCGACGCGATGGGCTTGCCCCGAGTGGTTAGCGTACAGAACCCATACTCTTTGCTCAATCGTAGTTTTGAAGTGGGGCTGGCCGAAGTGGCCATGCGCGAACACACCGGTCTGCTGGCCTATTCACCGCTGGGTTTTGGTGTGCTATCGGGTAAATATCTGGGCAACAAAAAACCTGCCGGTGCAAGACTGACACTGTATCCCGATTATGATCGTTACAGTAATGCCAATGCGCTGGCGGCTACCGAAGCCTATGTTAAACTGGCTCGGGATCAGCGGCTCGATCCGGCACAAATGGCCCTGGCTTATGTTAATAATCGACAATTCTTAACGGCAAATATTATTGGCGCCACCAGCATGGAGCAGCTAAAGTCTAATATAGCCAGTGTTGATGTAGAGTTATCCGATGACGTTATTGCAGGCATTGAAGCTATTCATTTACGTTATCCTAATCCATCCCCTTAAAAAGTAGATGTAAAAATATATGAAAGGCATTACCGTCGACAGCGACTCGAAAGTTGTGCAGGTTAAGTTTGCAGTGGTTTATGCGCCAAAACGTTCCCGCGGCCGATTTGCAGAAACCTGCGTCTACATTATGGAATCGGAAGTGGATGCATTAGAGGAAGCCGATGCGAGTAAAAAACTTTTTGCGGCTAAAGTTATTGGTCCTTCAAAATCTTCCGAAGGTCAGCGCATCTATTATCTCGATGACTGGCTCGAATAAATCCAAGTCGTTTCTGGAATAAATATAATAATGAAATCTCCTTTTAGCTCCACTGCATTATTTCGTGAAGAATTCAATAAAGGTCTACATGTGCTGACCGATCAGGGTGGTCTGGGACCATTTATTCTTGCCTGTGCCAATGCGACTGTTCATGAAGAGCTGTTTGCCGATTTGAAGGAAAAGCTGGAAAATCAGTATCAGGAAATATACGAACAGTATCGCAGCGCTTTTTGTAAAGGTCGAGATGTTGCTGTTGTCGATGAAGATTTGCTGGTGTTTTTAAAAATTCACGCCATAGGATTTGAATCAATTCAGCCGGCCCAGGAACGCTATGAAGGTGAATGGAAAATACAGTTCAATCACCTGCGTTCGTTTCGTCCACGACGCATGACGCGGTTTGTGCATGAGGGTATATCCATTCCCTATAATGAAGATCGATTTAATTTCAATAAACCCTTTATGCAACAGGAATGTTTCTGGAGCGGTGAACTGGCCGGGCGACAGGCTGATCTTTTTTATAATAAATATCCGTTTGCGGATTTACACGGCCTGCTTGTGCTGGATCCGGAGAAATGTTTTCCACAACTATTGGGATATGAGCATCATCAATATGTCCATGAACTTTGTAAAATACTGGATATAACAATACCCGGCGTGGGTTTTGGCTATAACAGCTACGGTGCCTATGCTTCGGTAAATCATTTGCATTTTCAGATGTTTGTGGATGAAGTAAGATTGCCGGTTGATCAAAACTGCTGGCAACATAATGGTGGCGGCAGGGAGTATCCGGCGGAATGTCATGTATTTGATTCGGCTGGCTCGTCATGGAAATACATTCGCGATTTACACGATAAGAAGCAGCCATATAATATTCTTTATATGCCGGGTAAGGTCTATGTTTTTCCAAGAAAAACCCAGGGTGCGGTTGAAGTGCCGGAATGGAGTAGTGGTTTCACCTGGTATGAACTGGCTGGTGGTATGATTACTTTTAATTATGATGATTATAAACAGCTAACTGTGAGCGCAATAGAAAATCATCTAAAGCAATTGCGAGTGTTGGTATAGCCCCCTTTTAGGCTCGGGTTATTGCTGGTATTTCATTGAATCATCACATTAAATTATTTGCGAAAAATGCTAATTGAGTCATTGACAATAGATCGTGAATTTTTCCAGGGATATATGATGATTAATCAGAGGCGCCTTTAACTTATTGACTATGACTCTGGTATCGTACATCGTCTATTTACCAGTAATTTATCGAAAGGTCATCACGTCGAATACAGCCATATTCTTTGCAGTTAAAATATTCATAACAAACATCTTTTCCGTTATATGACATAGCCGTTATCCTGTCGGGTATAATTGAATCTAGAAAATCTGTATATCAATTTAGTACTAATGAAGGGCCATATTGAATTCTAATCGTCTATAAAGTTTCTTTAAACTCTTTTCTTGATTATGTCCGCTACCCGAAATGAGTTGGCATATATTGTCCATGTATAAGGTATGCTGCCACCGGTAGGCATGAAACTGCCATCGGTAATGTATAAATTATCCACATCATGTGCTTTGCAATCCGCATCCAGAACCGAGGTTTTAATGTCGCTACCAAATCGACAGCCACCGGCGAGCAGATTGGCCGGTGGTGAGCCGCTGACGCTGTAACGTATATTGTCCGCATTCATCTGTTTTAGAACGGTTAATGCTTTCTGGCTCAGGTATTCACCAATTTTCAAATCGTGCGGATGATTGCCGATGCGCACATTGGCAACCGCAGATCCCCATTTGTCTTTGGTCTGCCTGTCCAGGCTTACAAAGCAGTTGTCGGTGGGTAGCCAGTCATTAAATACTTCGAAGCGTAAGTCCTGGGTTTCTGTGAAGCTTGCTTTTAACTTGCGTTTGAGTTCTTTACCCCACACCAGCTTGTCATCATCGCCCCATTTAAGTGGCATTGCCCTGGCAATGGCATTGGGATGGCGTAGTAGAAAATCAATTGTGCCACCTTTAAGTCGGCCGCCCATGTTCCTGTCTTCAAAAAAATACCAGTCCTGTAAGCCTCGGTTAACAAAGGGGCCGCGGATTTTCAGGCGTTCGGCAGTGAGCTTTTCAAGTTTACTATAAGTGAATTCACCGGTGCCTGAACCACCGGCAGAAAATAGCAGGTTTTTTCCTAGCTGATTATAATTGTTTCCCAGTCCATAAGGATGTTTTGGCCCGCTGGAGGCCAGTAGTAAACGACTGGTTTCTATGGCCTGGCAGGCAACGACAAATATTTTTGCGGAAACATTTTTAATTTTATTGTTCTGGTCGAAATATTCGGCTGAAATGACATTGCCTTTGGCGTTGCTAATTAATTTATGTACTTTTGCATTAGCGATGATGGTGCAGTTGCCGGTTTTAATGGCACGATTTAATAGTGCGGCACGCGAGCTGCCTTTGGCGCCCGATGAACAGCCATAGCTGCCACAATAACCCGAGTACTCACAACTGTTTCGATCCATATCCGGCTGCGACAAAATAGCGCGCGGCGTTGGTAGCGAAGTATAGCCAAGTTGTTCACAGGCTTTATCAATATGGTTAACAATCGGGTGTTCTGTCGTTGGTGGATAAGGGAACTCCGCAGTTGATCGGGAATCCATGTGTTTGTGTTTTACGACCCGACCCGAAATGCCGACTTCGGTTTCCGCTTTTGCATAATAGGGTTCCAGATCGTCATAGCTTATCGGCCAGTCGGCAATATTGGCGCCCTTGATGGGGCCAAATTCGGATAGCAGTCTAAAGTCTTCAGGTTTGAGTCGATAAAAGAAACCGCTCATGAAATTGGACGAGCCACCGACAACATTACCATTCCAGAAATCCCAGCCCGATGCTTCTGTTGATTCAGCTATCCAGTTGCTGTTGTTGTCAGCCTGTTCGATAACATGTTTTTCATCTTTAAGTTCCGGGGTGTATACACTGCGGCGGCAGCAGGCCAGTTCATCTTTATAAAAATCTTTGTCAGTCAGCCAGGGGCCTTTTTCCAGCACCAGTACGGATTTTCCCGCTTTTGCGAGCTCCAGCGCAATTGGGCCGCCGCCGGCACCGCTGCCAATGACACAGACATCGTAATCATGGTTCATGCCCTGGTGCTCCTGTATCGGATTTTTCCCAGTTTAAAATATTGTTTATCTTCAGGGGGTGTTGGGTAACCGGGTTGATGGTGTAACCAGCGCCAGCCGATACCATCCGGGTTGCCACGGTAAACCGGGTCTGTTAACAGTGCTTCGATCAAATAGCTCAGTATCAGCGATAGCCAGCGCTCGCCGGCGCGGCTGGTTTCGATGCGGCGTAATATTTTTTCCCGTGAGTTGTTATCTAGCTGGATAAATGTATTCGAGTATTGTTTGTCTGCCAGCTCGTTTAACCAGCTAACGCCATTTTTTATGAACTCGCGTTCCTCCTGATCAATGTCGGGGGCATTGATCATGGTGCGTAAATATTCCAGTGCCTGAATATCGCTTGCGCCAGGCGAATCCGTTTCTGCGGGGAAAAGATGTTGTTGAACTGCCGCGATTGTTGTCCAGGGTTCTGCAAGATTAGCTGGAGTCCGGGCTGGCTGGTTCCGCTTCTCGGCCAGACTGGGGAGTGGGTAAGCGGCTGCAGCAGTAGCCAGTAGATACATAAATTCGCGACGGTTTAAGCGGTCGTTGTTATTCATGGGCTTTATCCGATGTGAGTGCCCAGCGATCGAAAAATTCAGTAAAGCGCTGACGGGAATATTTACCATTCACCAGAAATTCAGCCGTGTCTTTTGACCACAGAATATTGCCATTATTTTCGGTGACATACATATGGGGATAGCCCAGGGGTTTGGGAAATGCTTGCAGAAAACTATGGTTATCATTCGCATCACTAACATTTACTTTTAGCATCACAAAAGTCTGATGTAACCGGGTTTTGATATCAGGATTATTCGCCAGGAAACCATCGAGTACATGGCACCATTTGCACCAGTCACCACCCACCTCAATTAACACGCGGCGGTTAGTGGCTTTTGCCAGTTTGATTGCGGCATGGCCGTCCTCGAATACGTCACGTCCGGGATCATAGCTAAGGCTATATTCTGGTAGTGCTTCAACGGCTGCTACCAGCGATGAAGAAATCAGTAGCATGAGGAGTAAAATCGATTTTTTCATATTGGATATTGTACTATTTATCAACAGCCATTAGAGCAAACAGATCGCATTTGGTTGCAATAGTGTGCTGTGTATTATGCCTGTGAGAATATATTAATATACAGCTAAAAATCGGGGATAGGGGCTATCTTAACTACCAGTATGCATAAACAGCTTACCCGCTTTCTCCTGTTCGTATTCCTGCTAACCACAACGACTGTGGGGGCAGATGCCATAGGTGATAGTTTGATTCAGTTGGAAAACCTGCAAATGGAATGGCTGGCCAGAGAACAGGGCAGGCCGGAAGCTAAAATCAGTCGTTTTACCACGGATGGCTGTAGTGGAGGTCTATCGGAAGGCTGGCATTTTTTATCCCGCAGCTTGCCAGGATTTAACTCCAGATGGGGAGATAAACCGCCCTGGGAAGCCTGTTGTGTAGAGCATGACAGAGTTTATTGGCAAGGTGAAACCGAGCATGGCTATAACAAACGCAAGCAGGCGGATTTAGCGCTTAAGGCCTGTGTGATGCAGCTTGGGCGGGATAAAAGTCAGTATTTTGCCAGCCGTCTTTCAAAACCGGCGGATGAAATAGAAACCGTATTCAAATTATCCGCCGATCTCATGTATCAGGCGGTGCGTGTCGGCGGTAAACCCTGTAGTCTATTACCATGGCGATGGGGCTATGGCTGGCCTCAATGTGGTCTTAATCCATAAAAAAAGTGCTGCAGAGCAGCAATATGTTCATTGCCTGAATATGAAGTGGAATTAAGAAAATAAGCACTGGCTTTGAAAAGGATCAACAACCCTGGTTATGCTTATTGCGTATGCTGTACCAGTAGGGTACAAATATGACGCCTGGTCACCATAAAAATTACGCTTTTTAAAGGAGCTGAAATGGCTGATAAATTAATGATTCTTCCCAGTAAAGATCCAGAAAAGATTCGACTGGTTAAAATCCCGGAAGATTACGAAGAACACGAAGTATATCGCTTTGCGACTGGCTTAATTGGCAGTGTTGAAGAGCAAATTCCTGACTATAACTGGGATGATATATTAGAAGAACTGGAAGAGCGGGGCTTTGCTGAAGTGCCGTTTATTCTTGGACCAGAATTATAATCAATTAAGTATGGGCTTTAAATAATGTTTAGATCCAGAACCAATGTCAGCCAGATTATGGGCGAATTTAAAATCGAAGATCACTTATTCCGATATAGCGTTTTTGTCGCAAAACTCTATAACTATTGCAAGTCTCTGGGGTTTGAGCCGGGTAAAATCATGCCTTCTAGAGCTTTCTGTTCAGATGAGAGCCAGGGTTATCCCATTATTCTGATCAGTAAACATTTTGGCACCTTCCCATTTAACCACGGACTTGTTGGCGGCGTTGTCGCCACGGACCGTCATGGCCCCCATGCTGAACATGGCAAAGATATGTTGATTATTCAGGCCAGTCATGTGGGTTATGATCCCGAGAGTAAAAAATTTGGTGTTTATCGACGCATATGTACTGAACATGACGAGAATTCATCGAGCTGTGGAAAAATAGACAGTGTACTGGCCTGGTATGAAAGTGAATATCGATTTGCCAAAAATAATATTTTTGTTGAAAAAAGAAATAATGATTACTTTCTGATTATTGATAATTATTTTACGAATGAAGAAAGAACCGAAGGCCTGTTTCTTAATATGGATTTATTGGTATCTGACAGGTCGCCAGTAGAGTCTTATAGCACTTCAAAATGCTTCAGGGCATCCGCTGAAGTCCAGGCCATGTATGAATGGATTGATAATAGAAAAAATATTGGCAAAAATCTGATACCCGAGTTTTTTTACTACAAGCGGAATGTGATTTCAGATATTGAAAGTCAGGGGCATCTGGAAAGTAATCTATTGCCGGTCATGCCCTGGATTGTAACCGCTGCTGCTCCGCTGCTGGCGGCAGCACAAATCAATACGCAGATCGAATTCGACCGTACTTTCAGGACTATAGTTAAGGAAAAAGGCTATCAGGGTAAGCGCGTTTTATTTATCTCGGGCATTCATATAGATATTTCACCCAGTGAAGATCAGTTATTTCCGTTGACCAAGTTTGTGCCATGGGCGGCATTTATTCAGGATACCGATGGTTCGCAGAGGACGCTGGAACAGAATGAGTTGTATGAGCAGTTGAATGCACAGTCATCGGAAAATCCTGATCAGATAGATATGGAGGCTGCGATTCATGTCATGGAAGATGCACAGGAAGTGAAGGTGATTTAGCAAAAATAATTAAAATAATTCGATACTGTCGACATTGGTTTCGGTGACGTTAAGTTCGCTGCGGGCAACCAGATCTGTATAGTTACAGGTCTGGTTGAGGCCATGATCTTTTGCGTAGTAGAGTGCCTGATCCGCCATGTCAACGATGGTTCGAGGCAGGTTGTGCGAATTTACCTGCACCATGCCGATGCGGGATCTATTAAACCCAGTCAGTAAAAAATATTCTCGCTACTTTCTTCGAGTCGTCTATTGCTATACGTTTTAGACTAGACTGGGTCCTGTTAGTATTCTGGCTGTTTATAACACGCATCCAGTAGCGTCTGCATTTCCTTGCTGCCTTTTGCGCGGGTTACTTTAATATTATGTTCTGGAATAGTTTCTGGATCAGGATAATGTTTCAATGCCTGTTCGAGGCTGGACTCACGAATAATATGCAGCATGGGCCAGGGTGAGCGATTGGTGTAGTTAGCTGCGTCGTCTTTGGTAACATCAGCAAAATGATAATCGGGATGGAAGTGGGCCAGCTGGTAAATACCTTCATATCCACGATCTATCAAAAGTGTATTGGCCATTGCTATGAGATCGAGAAAATCATCGAAGCTGCTGAATGCCTGAGAGAATATCAGCAGGCTGGTTTCAAAAACATCGTTGCTATCGAGTTGCAGACATTCATCTATCAGTGCCCGCAGACAATATTCTATATCTGAATTATCAACATGCTGGTAGTGAATGGTTTCGTTTTCAAACACCCGGTGGGCAAACGGACAGAAATTAAGATCAATAATGACAGTTTTTAGCCAGCTTCGGGTTTGTCTGATACATAAATCATGTGCATTATCTATCATAGCTTAATAACGTCGCATACTGCCAACCAGTATGCCCTGGATCTGGACGCGTTCTGCGTCAAATACCATAGCTTGCATTTCACTGTTGGCCGGTATTAATTTGATCTGTCCCATGGGTGTGCGTTTTAAAGTTTTCAGAGTGGCTTCTTCATTATCAATTAAGGCGACGACAATGTCGCCATCACTGGCATGATTCTGTTGCCGGATAATTGCAATATCACCATCCAGTATCCCCGCTTCGACCATGGAATCCCCCTGAACCTTGAGGGCAAATCGACCGGGTCCCATGAAAAAGTCGGCCAGGTTGATTTCATCCTGGTCGGGGATGGCTTCAATAGGGTGACCAGCGGCAATTTTACCCAGCAAGGGCAGGCTGTAATTCTGTTGCTGGTCGGCCAGTTGCAGGCCACGACGACGACCGGGTATATTGACCAGATGCCCTTCGTCGATGAGTGCTTTGACATAGCGGTGAGCTGTTCCCTGTGATCGTATGCCTATGCCCAGGGCAATTTCCGGGAAAGTAGGCGCATAGTCATGTTGATCAATATAGCGCTGGATGAATTCCAGTGTTTTTCGTTGGGCATCGGTAATCATGGCTATTCTCTAAAGATTCTCTATGAAAGAATAGAGAATCTATATGTATCGGTCAAGCACTCATGAGCCTGGACGGTGGACGGGAATTGATGCTAATCCAGTTGCGGATTCGAGTGTTCAGTTATCATATCTACAAACTACGACTTAAACCGGGATTTGAATGCTATGTATAAATTAGAAAAAGCAGGATTGTTTGGCCTTTTATTATTAATTGTCGGATGCTCGCCTCATCCGAGTTCAGGCACCTGGCAGGCGGTGGAAGAAAATGCCGCCGGGCTGAAAAAAATGGACATTCATTTTGAACCTAAAATAGAAATATATGCCGAGGTTAGTGATAAGCCATTACTGGAATGTGGCTGGTGGGCGATCAATAAACGGGATATAGAAATGGAATGTGTGCGTTTACCTGATACAGAAACCAAAGAAAGATATCAGTTTAACGTGACCAGTGATGATAATGCACAGTTGATGCAGCAGGGGGATCTGGTCGCACGTTTTGTTCGTCAAAAAGATTAATCCCTGTCAGTAGACATTCATAAACTGTAAAGAAATCCTGATTTACTAACACCCAATCTTCTACTTGCGTAAGATATTTTTTACATTTTATCGATTAATTAAATACTGATGTATCGTTATCTTGTTGATATCTATTAACTTTGGTAATTGAGGCGTGAATATTGCCTGATTTGGACTGGTTAAAAAAATAATAAGATGTTATTCAATTTAAAAAGGAATAAAAATGAAAAACAACTCACTAAAGCTTCTGTCCTATGCTGGTTTACTGGTCTCAACTTTGCCTGCCTATGCAGCCACTATTACAGCAAATAATAGTTACGTTGAAGGTTATGTTTACGTAGAAGATAATTTCGGTAATTCCGTATTTGATAACCAGGGTTCTATTGCTTATTTATATGACAATGAATTTTTTGATGGTAATGGGGTTACTTTGTACGGTGATCAATTTCCGATTGCCAATAATTCCAGTGGGATCGCAGGTGGTGATCAGAACAGTAATTATAATATTGATCCTGTGTCTCTTACAGATACAGATCATATTTATGGCACAGGTTTCGCGGTTGCGGAAATTAGTGATCCAGATAATAGTCTGTCATTTATTCAAATGTCTGGACAGTCATTAGTTGATATCACCTTTGTATTAGACACCGACCATACTTATAGCTTAACGGGTAACTTGTTTACCGACTCACTCGGCCTTGGTAGTGCATCTGTTAACTTTAATGGACATACATCAACCGCACTGGATGATCCGTTCTCTTTTAATGGGTATCTAGCCGCGGGTACTTATAATTTATCAATTGATGCACTGGCATATATTGATAGTGCAAGCCGAGCTACGGCATCATTTGATTACGATTTGCAGCTAACCGCTGTACCAGTGCCGGCAGCCGTATGGTTGTTTGGTTCAGGTATAGTTGCTCTAGTGGGTCTGGCTAGACGAAAGAAAGTATAAAAGATCAACCAATATTGATTCACAAAAGACGATTATTTAATCGTCTTTTGTCTTTCTGGAGAATGACTGCTATTGGTCTGATCACGCCTTCCAGGAGATCCCTGGGCTAACTTGCATGGTGATCGGCAACTGCGCGGTGCGGTCAGTCAATGATACTGAAATAGAGTGAAAAGCAGGCATTAGGAACGCCTCACATCAGCAGCAATTCTGACTGCATGCGTTTGTTATGAGTGTATTGATCTGGTATAAATTCAATCTCTTCATATATCCGAATTCAATTTTCTATTCTTGATCTGAAAGATTGCTTTAACTTGATCGCCAAATTATTAACACAATTGTCAATCGCGAGTCGTAGCTGTCCTGCGGTGGACAATTCTGAAGGTTGCTCACAACCAACAAGATCCTGGGTAGTTAATATTGCCGTGTTGCCACCAATTTTTCCGCTAGGTAACACTTTATGTAATTGTGTAAGCCCTTGTAATTGGATAGTAAAACTCTCGAGTCCAGTTGTACCACCAGTTGTCAATATGGGCTGTACGGCTACGAACAATAATGCGTCATACCCCTTCGCAAGTGCAATACGCATCGCATCATCAGCTACTATATCACTTCCCATAATTGGAGAGGTGGCACCGTATTCGGATCGGCCCAATATTTCAGCATTTGACGGAAGAAACTCGCTTGCGGCAGCCTGCATTGTTGAATCTATTTTTTCAAGTTTAGTTATCCGGGAGAGCGCTTCATTTACTGAGCCTTCCCTCAACAGGGTCCAGATTGTTGTTTTCATAACCAAGGTATCAATATCAGCTTCCCTTTGATATGAAGTTATTGCCACACGGTAACTATTTGAAAAGTCTTCTCTCGATATTCTGACTTTCTGTTCTTCTTGATTAGGGTACATCGCACAACCATTTATGCCCAAAATCATTGTCACTAATAGAGTGACATGTCGGTAAAGAAGCATCTTACTTCTCCTCGTCTAGTACAAGCACATAACGCTGAGTTCAAAAGGCCGCTGTTGTTTGGCGGTCATTTTTAAACGCCTAAGTAAATGGCAAATGGCCCAATAGGTTGATTGGCTGAAATAGTGATTTATAGTGTAAGTTGAAGTTGTCATAGAAGTTATGGGTTATTTGTCCAATTTGACTGCCTTGATATGCTAATTGAATGAATTAACTTTAACGTTCAATATTTCTTTGCGCGTAGAAGAGTATATAGCCTCAACTAATTTTAAGGCTTCTTTTTCAGAGTTGTCTTCTAGGGTTACTTTCCATAATACTGATTTAATACCATCAATGTAGATTTCAATTTCATTATCTTCAACATCAATATAAATGTTTATGATCCTGCTTGGTGGTACCAGTTGGTAAGAATCATGATCTGTATAGAATCTTATTAGATTGCTTGCAAATGTATTAAATGAGAAAAACATTAATATAAAAACTGATAACATTATTGAACTGTTTTTTGCGCACATATGATTTCCTCAAATATTGTTAAGAGCATAACGGCTGAATTGTGGGGCAGGCGCGTTGTTTGCGCCTGTCACACACGAATGATTTGTTATAGCTTTTTTACTTAATTTCAACTTCAGCACCGGATGATTCCAAAGTATGTCTTATTGCTTCTGCTTTTTCCTTGTTTACATTTTCGAGAGTCTTTAGCTCTTTATTCATAATTAACTTGGCAACTCTTTTCAGCTCCGTACCTTGTAGATCAGTACAGTTCTGAATCCTTTGACAGTATGCCTTAAGAGACCAACTGCCACTGCTTGCCCAGGCGCGCTCTTTTGACCAACTTTTAATATGCAGTGTTGCCATGGCTTTTTAGCTATAACTATTACTATACGGACCCTGTCGGTCCGTATAGCTATATTAGTAAACTCTTTTAAAAAACTTGAAGGGATTGATTTTTTATGGAATGAAACAATCCCTGTCTAATATTGAAATTAGCAAGTATGTACCCCGACTTGCTCATATCAATATATCACGAATGTCTGGTTTTGGAAGGCTTCTACTCGAAATTGTCGAATGACTGCAATGGGCTGCGGATTCAATTGATTTTATTAAATACCCGTAGGCTGTTAGCTATCATGTAATATTTGAGTGTTCTTTATTGTAAGCCGCTTTGATTTTCTTGAAGTCAGCCAGACAACATTGTCCAGAGGGATTCCTTACTTCACAGGCGCATTGCCCTGATCTGGTTTGCTCGATGACAAAAGCCAGAGTTTCCTGATCCCTTTTATTTAGCAGATCATCAATATACTGATCTCGGGAAATATCAAAACAATAACAGAGCCAGCCCTGGTTTATGTTGTTAAATTCACGTAGCTGGTTTTTGCGGGCTAATATTCCGGTACTTGAAAAATAGCCGACTTCGCAGGCAAGCGTCGAACAGAAAAAATAGTTGCCGGGTTTTATCTGGGTGTTAAGCGGGTAGTTCAGATGCTGTCGTAGTGTTTTATCGCTAACCGATGTGCAGGCGTTTCCACATTCAGGGCAGGTAGTTTTACTGATTTGTTCACAGGTGCAGGAATCAGACATTTGTGTTTACCCGTTAACTGGGGATGCGTGGTTTAGCAACCCTGTAGTTCGTTGAAGCTAATGGTGCAGTTGGTGTTTTCCATATGTCGTTCAGGCAACTGGTGCATAAGCAGTCAGTATACTTCTGTGCAATAGAGTGACGTTGCTTACCACTGAGTTTAATGGCCTGGCATTGACAAATTAAAATGGAATCGGTACTGCATTCAAATAGAGTCTGGCAGCGTGGACAGGATTTGGTCTTGCGGGCTGCCATCAGGGCAAGGCAGGGGGATTATCATTAAACTGGCGTAAATAGGCGAGCAAATTGGCCCGCTTCTGATCCTGACGAATGCCGCGGAAATTCATAATACGGCCAGGTACTGCTCGATCCGTGCGGGTCAGATAATAGTTTAAGGTGGCGAAATTCCAGGTATGGCCGGAATTTTTCATGGCATCTGAATATTTAAATTCCGATATGCTACCGGCTTTACGTCCAAACATATTCCACAGCAGCGGGCCTTTGTTATGGATGCCGCCTTTTTTATGATCGTGACAGGTAGAGCATTTTTGATCGAAATACTCGGCACCGGCTTCAATATCGGCATTTCTGAGCATTGCCTTGAACTCGTCAGTCAGCACCGGCGTGTAATGGGCCAGCGACTCTTTGATGTCGAATTTACGGGCTGAGCTGGTGTTGATGCTCAGGCTGAGCAAAGTGATGGTGGCCAGTAATAGATGATGTATTTTCATATCGCGTAGACCTGAGGTTATTTCAGGGTCCAGGTGCCGTTAACCAATATATAGCCGCTTTTACGCATGCTTTCGTGATGGGCAGGTTCCATTATAAGGTCTATATCATCCTGCTCATCGTGAATGGAGGCGGTGCTGGCCAGATACGAAGTATCGACAAAGTCATTGCGTAGTTTTTCATCCATATTTTTTTCGATGAATTTGATTGCCGCGTCATAGGCGGTATCGCGATTGGGATGGGTTTCATTTATTAGCCATTCATCATTATGTATGGCTTTTAACCGATATTTCATTTAATTGCGGCCTGTTTTTATCATTTAGGTTGATTATAAGCCGGATAGCCTGAAAATTGTATGCCTTATTTGAGGGGTATTTATTTAATTGTTTTAGTCGGATCAAGCAGTTCGGTTCTCAAATTACGCAAAATCATATAAGGCAGAACTTTCTGGATGATATTGATAATCCAGGTGGGTAACCAGCCCCGGGGATCAGCCTGAAAGATCAGTTCAACCCGGCTATGTCCATTCGGCAAGGCAGTGAGAATATAAGTACTTTCAATCAGGTCAGCGCGTACCAGTCCTGCTTGCTCGGGCATGAGTGGATGTTCTTCAGATGCCATGGCATAAACAATTCGGGACGGATCATGCTGCAATCGGGTGATGCGATAGACAAAGTCTCTGTCCGATGCCGGCCAGGGCGCAGAGAACAGGCTGTATTCTAGCTTTTCTGTGTCGGAAAAGCTGTCCAGCAGCTGGGAATTATTCAGATAGGGTATCCAGTTTTTGCGATGCGCCACCTTGTCCAGCAGTGCCTGCACGCTTTGCACAGGAACCGTAATTACCATTTCCGTTTTCACTTTCAGGATAGTGGAGTTTTTTACCGGGCGGGTATAAACAGCAATACCGTCCTCGTCTTTTATTTTCTGCCAGGGGGGTATTAAATCTTGTGGCTCTGCACGACTTGTGTTGAATGGAATAATTAATAATAAAAGTAGACTGGATAAAAACCATTGCATATTTTAATCAGGAAAATCAGCAACAGGCATGCGCAATATTATTTGGCCAGGCATGATAGCTTATCTGCGACGCAACTACCTTTGCAGGTGGTTTCATTGAAGCTGGAATCAAAGTGTCTTGCTTCACACCAGAGGCTGCATAGCTGATTGTTGAATTCACAGCCACCCCATAAGGGTGCGGACAAAACAGCGGTGATGATCAGCACAATAATGATGAATATTATTTTTATGGCTTTCATGGATTACCTGTTCTCTCGGCAAATGGAGCTAAATTAGATTTTATTGTCGGTATTGTTTAAGAATGCCTGGTATAAAAAAGCCGGTTATTAAACCGGCTTTTTTATTTTGCATGTTAACCGCATTTCTATATTACACCCAGAAATTGCGAACATATTTTATTTTGTTCGGGTTTCTATTTTGGTGTAATCATGTAACATATTGATTTATATAAATATATAATCTACATACAAATAAATTACGCTTATTCAAAACAACAAAATGTTCGGGTTTGATCTATCAATTGGGTACTTATTTATATAGCGTACCTGGGTACTTATCGATAAGTTGTTGATTTTATTGAAATCACAAGTTAAATCGATTGTAGCATATCTTTTGTGTCGCAAAGACCCCAGATTCGCAATTCAGGCGTCTTTCTTAAATACCCCATAGCCGATATAGAATGACTCTTCGCAGTGTTCACAAGTAAGCTGAGAGCCTTCCTTTATCTTGTCTTTCCATATTCGAATTTTATTACCACAATCATTCGTTGGG
>JAPHRO010000014.1 GCA_026195895.1 Gammaproteobacteria bacterium | reverse complement strand
CACAAGCCCTTCGGGTGCCTTCGTTGTTCACAATTTTAGCGGCTGCTGCGCAACTCGTGAATCATAAACAACATGATTCACTCAAACATGCTCGCAGAACGCCTCCGCTAAAATTATTCTCGCCTCAGCTTGTGATGTGGGGGAACGTTTCAGGGTTTAAGAGCGTGCCTCTTTTGCTTTTAAATTTCATATTGTCGTTTGCCCAAATGGGTAAAAGATTAAAGACAGGCCTTATTAAAATCCCTTCTGTTTTTCGCTTCTCTATTTTTCTCTTTTCTCTTTTGAATTTATTCCCCCTTTGAGTGAGCAGAGGAACGAGTGATTTCTGTGGGGCTTTCTGCGAGGATGTCTGAACCAATCATGTTTTGTATGATTGGTGAGTTCCGCAGCAGCCACAGAAAGCGGAAGTGACGAAGGGACCCTCATTGTTTTTTAATGAGGGCTCACGACCCGGGGGCGGCATTTTCTTGCTTACTTCTTTGTTGCTGGTGACAAAGAAGTGAGTCGCCATAAAGGCGAAAAAACAAAGCCCAAAAAGCCAGTAACCCAAACCTACCCGCCCAAAAACCCTAAAACCCAACCACCCATAAATCCAGCTCCTCATCCTTTACCAGCGAGCACCAGAAACAACGTTATCTACGATAACAACCCTCTAAATTATGCCTCCGACTCATCCAATACTTCTTCAATAATATGCTGCGGTGTCGTATGTAAAAAAGCTCCCTGTATCGGATACAGCTCATGCAGCTTGCCGACATATTGCTGTTCATCTTTCATCACAAACACGATGGTTTTTGTATCCGGCGAATAACGGGGCAAACTGGATAGCAACACATCCAGATTACTCACGTTTACACCGGCATAGTTGTTGCCATAACCATAGAAAAATTCAGCAATAATAAAATCCGGCTGGTGGGTTTTCACTGCCGCCATGGCTTTGCGCATCGAAGTCACCTGTATTTCACGATAACCCATGTCATGCAACAGGGGCGGAATAAATTTAGGAAAGGTGGGTGACTCTATAATAGTCAGTACGGTTTTCGACATGGCAAACCTGGCTTCTGGTAGAATTCGGCGATTCCAGGGAAAGTATTGGAAGTACGTGCAGAGTGCAAGACATTGATTCAAATGGCGTAATGAAAAAGTGCCTGCTTACCTCATTGGTAATGAGCAGTTTTTCATATAACCAGGCGAATTAATGGCCTGTACTATGCCTGCGCTGCCACATGCTTATCCTGGAAACTACTAATTATATGAGATATTTCGATGGCATTGTTGACACTTCGTGGGGTAAAGCTGGGTTTTGGCGGCCCCAATCTTCTGGATTCACTCAATTTACAGATTGATAAGCAGGAACGGCTGTGTCTGCTTGGCCGTAATGGTGAAGGCAAATCCACCCTGATGAAAGTCATCGCCGGATTGATCAATATCGACGACGGCTCATTCGAAAAACAACAGGGTCTCAAGGTCGCCTATCTCACTCAGGATGTGCCCTCGGATATTCAGGGTTCAGTTTATGACGTGGTCGCTTCGGGTCTGGATAAAGTCGGTGCACTGCTCGCCGAATATCATCATGCCACACTGGAACTGGCCGACAATGCCGACGAGCGCAGCATGGCGAATCTGGAACGTATCCAGCACCAGCTGGAAGCCATCAATGGCTGGGAAGCATCCCAGCAAATCGAAACCACGATTTCTCTGTTGCAGTTACCCCCCGATGAAGAATTTGCCGCCCAGTCCGGTGGTTTAAAACGCCGCGTATTACTGGCCCGCGCCCTGGTCACTCAACCGGATTTATTACTGCTCGACGAACCGACCAACCATCTGGATATAGAAGCCATCAACTGGCTGGAAGAATTTTTGCTTAACTGGAGCGGTAGTCTGTTATTCGTCACCCATGATCGCTCCTTCCTGCGCAAACTCGCCACCCGTATTATCGAACTGGATCGGGGTCGCTTAACCTCATGGCCGGGTGACTATGACAACTACCTGGTGAAAAAACAGGAAATGCTCGACGCCGAAGAAAAAGAAAATGCGCTGTTCGATAAAAAACTGGCGCAGGAAGAAAAATGGATTCGTCAGGGCATCAAGGCACGCCGCACCCGTAATGAAGGACGTGTGCGCGCCTTAAAAGCCATGCGCGATGAACGCCTGCAACGGCGCGAGCGCAAAGGTACGGTGAGCATGGCCATTTCCGATCAGGAACGCTCGGGCAAAATTGTCATCGAAGCAGACAATATCAGCCATAGCTATGAAGACCAGCCCATCGTGACAAATTTCAGCACCACCATCATGCGCGGCGACCGCATTGGCATCATTGGCCCCAATGGCGTGGGTAAAACCACATTAATCCAGTTGTTGCTGGGCCAGTTAACCCCGGATAGCGGCACGGTTAAACAGGGCACCAAGCTGGAAATCGCCTATTTCGATCAGCATCGTTCCGAACTGGACGACAACAAATCGGTGCGCGATAACCTGGCCGAAGGAACTGACAACATCGAAATCAACGGTCGCTCGAAACATGTGATGAGTTACCTCAGTGATTTCCTGTTTCCACCACAACGTGCCAATTCACCGGTGAGCACCTTGTCCGGCGGTGAGCGTAATCGCCTGATGCTGGCCAAACTGTTTTCCAGAACATTCAACTTTCTGGTACTCGACGAACCGACCAATGACCTGGATGTGGAAACACTGGAACTGCTGGAAGAACTGTTACTGGATTACCAGGGCACCCTGTTGCTGGTCAGCCATGACCGGGCCTTTTTGAACAATGTAGTCACCAGTACTCTGGTGTTTGAAGGCAATGGCCAGGTCAATGAATATGTCGGCGGCTACGAAGACTGGCTGCGCCAAAAGCAGACGATAGCCAATAATAAAACAGCCGCTAAATCCAGCGATAAAAAACCAAAAGCCAAAACCGAAAACAAAGCCGGTAAAAAACTCAGTTACAAAGATCAACGGGAACTGGAGCTGCTACCGGCCACCATCGAATCGCTGGAAACCGAACTGGAGCAGCTCACCGAAAAAATGGCAGCAGCGGATTTTTATCAACAGGATAAAGATACTATTGCCACAGCCACTGCAAGACTGGCAGCAGCAGAGGCCGAACTGGAAACCGCTTATGCACGCTGGGAACAACTGGATGGCTAAGCAGCTTCTGCCAATAAGAAAACCAGGCTATTTGCTTTTTCTGAATAAAAACATTAGTTTACTTGAAAACATAAAACTGGATGTGAAATAAATATATAGAATTCTTCTTATCACTTAGTATGAAGAGATTCTGGATATTTTACTATTGCATTTATATAGATCTCTGGTCGTGATGACAAGGTAAACGATAACCGTAATCTGATATACAATAATATGCCTGATAGTTTTCACTTTAACTATAGTCTGGGTGTTATATACAAAAAAGATAAAAAGGAGGACATTAAGCAAATAGTAAATATCATTTCATCAGTTTTCTTTTTCGGTATTGTGGCAATATTAATCTTTGTTACATTAATGTATGGAGTTATTAAACATGGTCACGTCTATCATTCTATTAAATATTCAAAGAAATAAAGTTAATGAAGTAGCAGAGCAATTGACTGAGATGCAAGGTATTTCTGAGGTGTACTCGGTTACGGGCAATTACGATCTGGTTGCGGTTGTGCGCGTCAAAACAAATGATGATCTTGCTGATCTGGTAACTAACACGCTTGTTAAAGTAGATGGTATTGAAAAAACAGATACGATGCTGGCATTTAAAGCATATTCCAAACATGATCTGGATGCCATGTTTTCTATGTAAGCATGTTGCCTTTACCACGAAGAAAACACATACAGATCAGCAGGCAAGATTCAACTAATCGAGTCAGTGTTTTTTAATAATGATCCCACTAAACCACGGTTAAGATACATGCAAATAGCAAAACCCACCGATATAACATACCGTGAAATCGACTTCATTGAACAGCTTTTGTCGCTGAATGACAAAACGATACTGGATCTGGGTTGTGGCAAGGCAGATATGACTCGTTTACTGGCCAGCAACGGCAGCGGCCGCAACATTACCGCAACCGATGTTGATGAAATTCAGCATGCCCAGAACCTGTTAATCGATGATCTTCCCAATGTCACTTTTCTAAAAGCGGGTAGTGAAGCCATTCCTCTGGCAGAGGATTCATTTGATTTTTCTTTTATGTTCAAGTCCCTGCATCATGTACCGATGGAACTGATGGCTGATGCTTTACAGGAAGTAAAAAGAATTCTAAAACCCGGTGGCATGGCCTATATTTCAGAACCCATTTTTGCGGGTGACTTTAATGAAGTATTACGGCTGTTTCATGATGAAGAAAAAGTTAGACAGGCTGCATTTAATGCGATAGAAAAATGCGTTGCTGATAATGAGTTATTGCTAGTTGATGAAATCTTTTTTAATACGCCGGTATTTTTTGAAAATTTTGAAGATTATGAACGTAAAGTCATTCAGGTTACCCATAGCAATCACCAACTATCACCGGACGTACAGCAAAAGGTAAAACAGCAATTCTCACTCAATATGAATAATGATGGTGCAGAATTTTTGATCCCGATTCGAGTTAATCTGCTACAGAAAAAACCGGATTAAAAATTTAAAGCCAGTAGCTATATTCCATTGCTGCTTAAGGGAATATCTTTCTACTATGTTTTTTTACTTACCATGTGCTGTGGCCACAGGATTTTGACGCCAGCTTCGAGTGATTTTCTGCAGTCCTGAGCGCCACAGCTTTTATTGCTCTGTTTAAATACAAAATCGGTATAATTTCTGTGATGACAGCCAGTATGATACTGGGACTGGCTTATACATTGTTGATATAAATTCAGGTAAGCGATCAGATGAAACCAGACAATATTTACCAATCCATTCCAGCCAGTCTGAATCAGGAAATATTTGAGCAGTTGGTACAGCATGAACAGGTCACCATTGAGCGCATTATTTCCAGGGGCCATACCTCACCGGATACTGGCTGGTATGATCAGGATAAAAATGAATGGCTGATAGTTTTAAAAGGTGCTGCAACCATCGCTTTTGAGAATGATGCCGATATCCATCTTACTGAAGGCAGTTATTTAAATATTCCAGCGCATAAGAAGCATAAAGTGAGCTGGACAGATCCAACGACTGAAACTATCTGGTTAGCAGTGCATTATTAACATAACAATAATAGAGATTCCGGTTTGGCTGAAATACGCGGTTTAATTTTCTGTATGCAGCAGGTCAGCCAGATTAGATACGAAAAAAAAGGGAATCAATCGATTCCCTTTTAAAAATAATAACCAGCAAAGTTATTTAACTCTTAGCTACAGCCTTTAGGGCGTGGCAGGCCAGCAATTTTGTTGGCGCACTTGATCAGGCCTGTAGGGAAAAGCGAGTAGATGTATTTCTGATCACTTTTGTCTTTTCCATATTCTTTTTTCATCAGCTTTGAAAAAGCGCGCGGCTCACAAACTGTGCCATTTTCATGGAAATATTCACGAGCCATGTTGATGATATTCCAGTGCTCTTCGGTCAGCTCTGGTACTTTTTCATTTTTGGCGATTTCAACAGCAAGCTCTTCGCTCCACTCATCCAGGTTGTTCAACCAGCCAGCTTCGCTTAGCTCAATTGTTTTGCCATTTACAACAGCTTCCATCTTTTTTACCTCATGTTCGGGGGGTGTGTAATAAAAGTTGACTAATTTAGTCAGGTATTATCCATGAATTTAAATACTATGGCAAATTTTCTGGTTGATTTTTTCTAAGAAAACCTGATTAAGCATTATAAATCAACTAGTTAATTATCTAACCCCTGTATAATGAAACGCTGTTTTAGCGGCCATTTGGGGGATATCAGTCATGTGTTACCTGATTTATTTTGGATTAATCATCCTGTTTCTGGTCTATAGCGATAGCATCATCAGCCAGTATGCCCTGTCGATTCATAGTGCTGATGGTAACTGGATGACTATAGCCCTGGGCTGGGAACTGGTGCTAGCGATATGGCCGGCTTTTGTGCTGGTATTCGTGCTGGCCAGTGCGGTGACCTTTTTTATCACCCGTAAAATCTACTCAGGAAACGGCTAGATTTTCTTCCTGAATAATCATCTCCGGCGTTTCCAGACTGATTCTACCGATCAGATTGCTGCGGTATTCATTCAACAGGATCTCGGCGACCTTGTGTAAATTCACCACGCCCCCGGCCTGTAAGCAGCCGCGTTGCCGACCAATCGCTTCTAATAAACCAATGTCGTTCTCTGGCCGTTGTTTTAATTTATAGCGCGCCATAATGACATCGGCATATGCATTTAAAAAATAATCTGCAGCAAACAGGGCCACATCTTCAAACTCCATGGCAGTATTTTTAATCGCGCCAGTGATTGCCAGCCGATAACCTGAATTCACATTTTCGATTTTGGGCCATAAAAATCCCGGTGTATCGTTCAGCTCGACATGATTATCCAGTTGAATTTTTTGCTGGCGTTTGGTGACCGCAGGCTCATCACCCACCCTGGCAATAGTGCGGCCAGTCAAAATATTGATAATGGTAGATTTACCCACATTCGGTATACCCATGATCATGGCTCGCACCGGTTTGGTGGCGCTGTTTCTTTCCGGTACCAGTTTGCGACACAGTTCGGTGATTTTTTTTATTTGCGCCTTTTGCTCAAAATTGACCGCCTGCGCTTTAACATTTTTTTCCTGTTCAAAAAACGCCAGCCAGCGTTTGGTGACTTGCGGATCAGCCAGATCACTTTTATTCAACAGCTTTATACAGGGCTTGTTATCACGTAGCTGTTCAACCAGTGGATTTTCACTACTGAAAGGTATTCGTGCATCCAGCACCTCGATAATGACATCGATTTTGGGCATTACCTGTTTAATTTCTTTGCGGGCTTTGTGCATATGCCCGGGGAACCACTGGATGGCCATAGCAATCTCTTCGGTGAACAATAATTTTGCGCTGCTATTGTACCCCAGATTTCTGCGGTAAATTTTTTGCAGTCTGGTCTGTCTGCTAGAATGTCCGAACAAATTAACAAAAGATAAATTTTATGCCTGACGAAAATTTTAAGCTTGAAACAATAGAAGTCACCACCGCCCAGCATCCTGATGCCGCTGTCATCTGGCTACATGGGCTGGGAGCCGACGGCCATGATTTCGAAGCCATTGTGCCGGAATTGAAACTCCCGATCGAGCTGGGTATCCGGTTTATTTTCCCCCACGCACCCTATCGCCCGATTACATTAAACAACGGTTATGTCATGCGCGGCTGGTATGATATTGCCAACCTGGAATTCGGCAGTCAGGAAGATGCTACCGGCATAGAGGAATCTGCCGCGATAATAGAATCACTCATTGAGACAGAAATATCCCGGGGCATCCCCAGTGAGCGTATTATTCTGGCCGGCTTTTCCCAGGGTGGTGCGGTTATTCTGCATACCGGCTTACGCTATAAAAAACCGCTGGCCGGTCTGATGGCTTTATCCACCTATTTGCCACTGGCCGATTCGTTTGTCACAGCCGCCGCTGCATTGAATCAGCAATACAATATTTTTATGGCCCACGGCTTGCAGGATGATATTGTTAATTACCAATATGGGCTGAAAAGCCGCATGCTACTCGAACAGGCAGGACACCAGATCCAGTGGCACGACTATCCAATGGGTCATAGTGTTTGTCAGGACGAGTTACACCATATTCGGCAATGGATAATAGATCGATTAGCCTGAATAAATCCTGCAACAAAACCGCCACCGCCACTTATTAGACAATCATCTTAGCCCGTGATAGCCTCAGTTATTCCCCTGCCAGATTCGATTTCTTCAACTAAAATTGTAATGTATACGGATTTTCTTGAGCGAAGGTTGATAGCTAATGTCAGATCAGGAAGTCAGCTTTTTCAATGGTGTCATGCCGGGCGGCCCTTTATGGAAAGTGGCGCCTACTCGCGATGAGAATGGCCAGTCATTTGTTGATTTCATGATGATTATTCCGAAACTGAAAAAAAAGCCGCCAAAATATATTGATAAAACCCTGAGCGATATTCAGATGGTGTTGAGCCAATATAGTCATGTGGTGGTTTTTGCCAATATGAACCTTAAAATCAACTGCTTATGGATTTCCCACAAAGCCCAGCCGGGTGTGTGCCAGGAACTGGCTTCGGCTATTCGCCGTTATGTTCCGGAAGCCACTCTGGTGGGTGATATGTCCCGATAAAATAAATAAAGTATTTTTTATGACTGAACCACTTGATCCCGCCGTATTTGGCGAAATGCGCGAATTAATGGATGACGCACTGGGCGAATTTATTGAAACCTACCTGGATAATTCACCGAAGCTCATCACCAGTATTGAAAGCGCGCTGGCCACTGGCGATGCCGAATCAATTTTTCATAATGCTCATCAGCTAAAAGGCGGTAGCGGCAGCATTGGTGCCATGCAGCTTGCTGACGTGGCAATGCATATGGAAAAAATCGGCAAGGCGGGCTCGACCGAGGGCATTGCTGCTTTACTGGAACAGTTAAAGGCTGAATATGCCCGGGTTGCCGATGCCCTGAAAGCCGAGCTTTAGGACATCGAAAAAAATACCTGGACTATTAACTAATTCTATCGCGGGCCTGAGCCACAGCCTGCCTGACCTGCTCCGGCGCGGTGCCGCCGATATGGTTTCGGGACGCGACCGAACCTTCCAGTGTCAGCACGTCGAATACATCTTCGGCAATAATGTCGGAAAACTGCTGTAATTCCTGCAGACTCATTTCACTTAAATCCCGCTTTTCTGCCACACCTAGAGCCACCGCTTTGCCAACGACTTCATGGGCATCGCGGAAGGGCAGGCCCTTGCGCACCAGATAATCCGCCAGATCCGTTGCGGTGGAGAAGCCCTGCCTGGCGGCACGATACATATTGTCTTTTTTGGCTTCAATTGCCGGAATCATGTCGGCAAATGCGCGTAACGAGCCAAGTAATGTATCGATCGTGTCGAATAAGGGTTCTTTGTCTTCCTGGTTATCCTTGTTGTAGGCCAGCGGCTGGGATTTCATCAGGGTTAACAAACTCACCAGATTGCCATTGACCCGACCGGTTTTGCCGCGCACTAACTCCGGCACATCGGGATTTTTCTTTTGCGGCATGATCGAAGAGCCGGTACAGAAACGATCCGGCAGATCAATGAAATCAAATTGCGCCGATGACCAGAGCACCAGCTCTTCCGAAAACCGCGACAGGTGGGTCATAATCAGCGCAGAGGCCGCACAAAACTCGATAGCAAAATCACGATCACTCACCGCATCCAGCGAATTGCGACAGACATCGTCAAAACCGAGTAATTCCGCCGTATAGTGACGATCCAGCGGATAGCTTGTTCCGGCGAGTGCGGCCGAGCCCAGCGGCAGAACATTCAAACGCCTGGCACAGTCCTCTAGCCGACCCGTATCACGGTGCATCATTTCAAACCAGGCCAGCAGATGATGGCCAAAGGTCACCGGCTGGGCCACCTGCAAATGGGTAAAGCCGGGCATGATGGTATCCGCTTCATTTTCTGCCAGATCCAGCAAGCCCTGTTTCAAACGCTGCAATTCTGCCAGCGCGAAACCAATTTGCTCGCGCAGGTACAGGCGAATGTCCGTTGCCACCTGATCATTTCTGGAACGACCGGTATGCAGCCGTTTACCGGCATCACCCACCAGCTCAGTCAAACGGGCCTCAATGTTCATGTGCACGTCTTCACGCGCCACGGACCATTCAAACTGGCCTTCGGCGATTTCCTGTTCCACCTGATCCAGGCCTTTCAGAATGGCAGCGCAATCCTCCTGGTTTAGCACTCCAACGTGCGTCAGCATGCGGGCATGGGCGCGAGAGCCTTCGATATCCTGGCGATACATGCGCTGATCAAATTCAACGGATGCGGTGAACGCTTCTACAAATGCGTCGGTAGGCTCTGAAAAACGGCCTCCCCATAATTTAGTGTCTGAGGTTTTTTTGCTGGAATCTTTGCTCATAGGTCTCTACATTCAGGATTCGGTGGCGGCAGTATATCAAAAGAAGCTCCGGAACCATCACTAGAAAAATCGTCTGATAAAAAATCCACTACAATCTGCCTTATGGAATCTAAAACGATAATAAAAGACCAGGGATTTCTGCCTGATTTCTGTGAAGCCACTACCGTGTTTATGCTCGCGCTACTAACCGAGCTGTTTGCACTAATACTTACCCTGGTGGCAACTAATGGCAGTGGTTTCTGGGAAAATCTGGCGCTGATATCATTATTCACTCAATGGGTCGCACTGTTGAGCGCGGCCATACTCTGCCTGTTCCGTAAGTGGCTAAATTCACGAGAAGTGGCTGTAAATGCGGCAATAAGCTTTGGTATTTTGATGGGCCTGCTATTGCTTATCAGCCTGCTGATCGTTTTTTTTGGTGATTACGTCGGACTGTTCGACAGGGGTGGCAGGGCACAAATCCAGTATTTCCTGGTACGTAATATTGCTATTGGCAGCCTCGTTTTCGCAGTGGTATTGCGCTATTTCTATATCCAGCATCAGTGGCGTCTCAACATACAGGCGCAGGGCCATGCCCAGATTCAGGCCCTGAAAGCCAGAATCCGCCCCCATTTCCTGTTTAACAGTATGAATACCATTGCCAGCCTGATTCATATTGACTCAGCCAAAGCCGAAAAGGCCGTAGAGGACCTGTCTGATCTATTCAGGGTCAGTCTCAGAGAACAGACCCAGCATACCCTGGCCGATGAAATTGCCCTGACTCACAGTTATATAGACATTGAACAACTGCGCCTGGGCGAACGCCTGCAGGCTGAATGGCTGATAGGTGAGATACCTGAAGAAATGGAAATTCCGGCACTTTGTCTGCAACCTCTGGTAGAAAATGCTATTTATCATGGTATAGAGCCGATTCCACAGGGTGGAATTATTAAAATTCAGGCGCAGATTGAAAACAATCGACTATGCTTATCTGTGAGCAATCCGATAAGTACGCACAGCCAGATGAAAAACCATAACAGTAATCATATGGCTCAGGAAAATATTCGTACCCGACTCGCCCTCACTTATGGTGATGCGGCTGTGTTTGAAATTGAAGCAGAGCAGGAGCTTTACCGAGTTTCCCTCAGGATACCGATTGAACGCCCAGAAATATGAATGTATTGATTGTTGATGATGAGCCGCTAGCTCGACAGAGGTTAGTCGGCCTGCTGAAGAACATTAATGGCTACGAAGTCTGTGGCGAAGCCGCCAATGGCAATGAAGCCATTCAGCGCGCGCAGGAACTAAAGCCGGATATTATTCTGCTGGATATCCGCATGCCTGGTATAGATGGCCTGGAAACGGCGACCCATCTTAACAATATGAGTAAGCCGCCTGCCGTTATCTTCACTACCGCCTACAGTGACCATGCCTTGCAGGCTTTTGAAACCCACGCCGTTGACTATTTGCTTAAACCTATCAAGCAGGAACGACTGGAAGAAGCGCTACAGGCAGCCAACCGTTTAACACGTCCACAATTGCAGGAATTAAAAAATCCCAACGATAAAGACAATGTACGCAGCCACATTTGCGTCAAAATCAGGGGCACACTGGAATTAATTCCAGTTGAAGACATTCGTTATTTTATGGCCGATCATAAATACGTGACTTTACGTACGGTTGATCATGAACACCTGATAGAGGAATCGCTTAAGTCTTTAGAATCCGAATTCAATCACCTGTTTACCCGTATTCATCGAAATGCATTGATCGCCGATCAGTACATGACCGGACTGGAAAAAAATAACGACGGTCATTGTGTTGTGCTGATTAAAGACATTGATGACAAACTGGAAATTTCCCGACGCCATTTACCCCATGTCAGAAAGAAAATTAAAACCATGGCAACTTACAAATAAAAGATATCTTCACTGCCTTCTGCATCAAATCAAAACATTAAACATCAAAAATGATAAAATCATCGGCTTTAAACCAAGCTGGTGTCCAAACTATCATGCCCAACATCATCCGTATCGCAACTCGCAAAAGTCCACTGGCCATGTGGCAAGCTGAAGAAGTCGCCCGTCAATTAAAACTGCATCATGATGATCTGGAGGTGGAATTTGTCAAAATGACCACCAAAGGTGACATATTTCTAGATGCGCCTCTGGCTAAAGTTGGTGGCAAAGGCCTGTTCGTTAAAGAACTGGAGCAGGGCATACTGAACGGCGAAGCGGATATTGCGGTGCATTCCATGAAAGATGTACCGATGGAATTTCCGCAAGGACTGTATTTGCCCATTATCATGGAACGCGAAGACCCCCGTGATGCTTTTGTTTCTAATTCTTATACCAGCCTGGACGAACTACCGGAAAATGCCCGTATTGGCACTTCCAGCCTGCGCCGACAGTTGCAGCTAAAAGAAGCCATGCCAGCATCAGAAATGCTGGATCTGCGGGGTAACGTCAATAGCCGCCTGCAAAAACTGGATAATGGCGACTTTGACGCAATTATCCTCGCGTCTGCCGGCCTGATTCGACTGGGTTTCGAAAATCGCATTCAATCCCACATCGAACCGGAACAAAGCCTGCCGGCGATTGGTCAGGGTGCAATAGGCATCGAATGCCGGGAAAACGATGACCGCATTCTGGAATTACTGGCGCCACTGAATCATGCTGACACCCACACTCGCTTAATCGCTGAACGCGCTATGAATCATCGATTAAATGGGGGTTGCCAGGTGCCCATTGCCGGCTATTCCGTGCTGCAAGGCGATGAAATTTATTTGCGTGGCCTGGTGGGCCGTCCCGATGGCTCCGAAGTGGTTCGAGATGAAATTCGCGGCGCCGCAAGTGAAGCCGCTGAGCTGGGTACCGAGTTGGCCAATCGTTTGCTGGCACAGGGTGCTGAAGCCATTCTTCGCGATCTCGGGATGCTGCATTGATTCTGCAATCTGCAGAACGATTAGACAATACTGGTGTGCTGGTCACGCGACCCGCACACCAGAACCAGCCATTCATTGATCTGCTGCTTAACAGCGGCGCCCAGCCCATAGCATTTCCTACCATTGCAATTTCAGATACCGATAACATCAGCGCGGCTGAATCCCGTATCGCCAGCCTTGATCAATATCACCTGTTGATTTTCATCAGCGCGAATGCCGTTAAATATGGCGTTAAATTAATTAAAAATCTGGGAAAACACATACATCAGCCCGTATCGGCCATCGGAAAAGGCACCGCCCAGACACTACAACAGCACAATATCCCGGTTAATGTGCAACCTGCTGCGGGGTTCAATAGTGAGGCTTTCCTGGCACTGGACGAAGTACAGGAAGAACAAATTAGCGGTAAAAAGGTGCTCATTTTTCGCGGTCAGGATGGTCGTGAACTGCTGGCGAATACACTAAAATCCCGGGGTGCCGAAGTGGATTATGTCGAGGTGTACAGGCGTTGCCCGGCACTATCAGATATTGAACCGGTACTTGAACTCTGGGCGCAGAACAGGATTCAAATAATCACCGTAACCAGCAACGAAAGTCTTAAAAACCTGTATGATATGACGAGTAAACGGGGCCGAGATTATTTATGTCAGACACCCCTGGTGGTACCTGGCGAACGATGTGCAGAATTAGCACAGAAACTGGGATTCAAAATAATATTACTGGCAACTTCGGCGACAGACCAGGCCATGCTCGACAGAATCCGGCAATGGCATAAATCTACCAACGCACTAGAATAGAAATCATGGCAGATGCAGAAAATACGCAAACTGAAAATCAATTAGTTGAATCGACTGAAAAAACTGAAGCAGAAACCCAGTCAGCAACAACGACTCCCACTGCTACAGAAAAACAGCCTGGTTCCGGTGTTTTTACCTTGCTACTACTGTTAATAGTTGCCGCTGCTACCGCAGGTGGCGGCTTTTATTTGTGGCAACAACAACAATCACTGGTCAATCAGCAGCAAACAGACATCGCCAATCTACAGCAACGCTTGCAACAGTTAAAAAATAATACCAGTGCGCTGCAACCTGCTATCCAGAATAATTCTAGCCTCATCCAGCGACTCGATAACAGGCAACAACAGATAGAAGAAATTTCACAACAGGCGATAGCCGTTACTAACCGCGGCCAACGTGACTGGATATTGGCAGAAATTGATTATTTGCTACGCATTGCGAATCGACGACTACAGGTTGCTCGCGATATCAATGGCGCTATTGCGGCGTTAACCGGTGCCGATCAACGCTTGCATGATCTGGGCGACCTGACGCTATTTCCTGTTCGCCAACAACTCGCAAAAGATATCGCAAATCTCAAAGCCTTACATCAGGTTGATGTAAACGGTACCGCTCTGGCGCTGGATGCAATGATTGGTCGTTTAAATGAAATTCCATTTAAAACAGTTCAGGATGAAGTCAAAGCTCAATTTGAAAACCTCGACACCACTGTTAAACAACCCCAGGATGATAATTTTGTCGATTCGGTTATCAATACAGTAATGAACATTGGTGACATTAAAATTCAGCATCGTAGTATTGAACCTGCCAGTTCAGCCGAACAGCAGCAACAGATTGAACAGATACTACGCACCCATTTGCTGGGCGCTCGACTCGCAGTATTACGCTATGACCAGCAACAATATGCACATGATATTGAACAATCTATCCAGCTACTGCATCTGCATTATAAAACCGATGATAATCGCGTAGCACAGATGAAAACTGATTTAAGCAACTATGCGGCAATTAATCTGATACCAGATCTACCCATTATTACCGGCACATGGAAAATGCTACAGGACGTATTGCAGGGAACAAACCCGGAACTGATGAACAAAAACACTGAACATAACAAGTCATCGGCCAGGCAAGCTGCTACCGCTACCAAAGAAGAGGCATTGTAATGAAGCGTTCTCTACTGGCACTCAGCATAGCAACCACCTTAGCAGTCGCTATAGGAATATTTGCCTATTACTATGGTCCCGGTTATGTGGTTTTTAGTTTTGGTGAACTCAGTATAGAAACCTCATTTGTTTTTATGCTGGGATTTCTTGCCATAGCATTCTTTATTTTTCATTATTTTGTGCGTGTATTATCGATCTTATTACGCATTCCCGATTATCTGGGGCTTCGCTATAGCAAGCGTCAGGCTGAAAAAGCTCGCAATGCTTTAGTTAAAGGCCTTATTGAAATGTCTGAAGGTCGTTTTTCCCAGGCTGAAAAAATTCTGTTAAAACAGGTGGAACATAGTGATACCGGTTTGTTGAATTATTTAATGGCTGCTCGATCAGCTCAACAGCAGGGCGCTTATGAGCGACGCGATGAATACTTACGCCTTGCCCATGAATCGACACCTTCCGCCGATATCGCTATTGGAATTACCCAGGCCGAATTACAACTTGCCCATAAACAATTTGAACAGGCCCTGGCAACATTAAACCATCTAAATAGTATTTCACCCAAACATGGTTATGTAAAAAAACTGCAAGCTCGTGTTTATCAACAATTAGGGGATTGGGATAATCTGGGTAAATTACTGGCTGAGGTTCGTAAACACAAACTCATTTCAGAAGAAAAACTTGTCGAGATAGAAATTGAAACTTATGCTGGCATGCTAAATAACAGCATAAGAATTCATAGCGCTGAAAGAGTTAACCAGGTATGGCAGCAAATACCTAAACAACTTAAAGATAATCCTGAATTATTGAAAATTTACATTATTTATTTAATGCATAATGAACAGGATGATGAAGCGGAAACTTTGCTACGCGGCCATTTAAGTAAACATTGGCACGAATCAATGGTGATTTTATATTCACAACTAAATACATCGAAGCCACAGCAACAACTGGATACGGCAGAAACCTGGTTACATGGCCATGCTAGAAGTGCCGCATTGTTATTAGCACTCGGAAAGATATGTATCAAATCAGAGTTGTGGGGTAAAGCCCGTAATTATCTTGAAACCAGCATTGGCATCAAACCACTGGCAGATGCTTATTTACAGCTTGCAATACTGCTGGAAGAAAAAATGCACGAGCCGGAAAAAGCGCAGGAATATTATAAATCTGGACTTAACCTGGCCCTTAATGAAAAGCAGGGAGAATCACTAATAGTGTCAGACCCTGTTAAATTACTGGATAATTTAGAGACACCACCCAAACTAAAAATTATTCAGTAATTTCACGTCAAATTTATGTATTTTTTTCTGTAATGGCTTTTGTGGCGTCAGCGGAATATTCAAAAGCATCTGAAAATAGATGCGTTGTTTCAGCACCCTGTTTAGTAAACAATTCAACCGCTGCATTTACCATTGGTGGCGGACCACTCATGTAAATATCAAATTCTGATAAATCAGGATACGCTCTGGCAACGGCTTCATGCACATAGCCGGTCTCTCCCTGCCACTCATCTTCATCCATCGGCTCGGATAAAACCGGTGTAAATATTAAATTTGGATTATTCTTAATCCACTGCTTTACCATGTCATCCATATACAGATCACGCAATGCTCGAACACCCATAAATAAATGCACAGATTTTTTGCTACCAACATATTCCAGGTGTTCTATCATTGCTTTTAGTGGACCAAATCCGGTACCACCACCCATCAGGATAACAGGCCGATCGGAATCTTCACGTAAGAAGAAACTACCCAGAGGCCCTTCCATTCTTAACATGGATTTATCGGGCATTTTTTCAAATAGGAAATCGGTAAACAGACCGCCCTCGACATGACGAATATGGAGCTCTATTAATTCATCATTATGCGGTGCATTGGCGATAGAGAAGGCGCGACGCCTTCCATCTTCGAGAATAAATTCAATATATTGACCCGCATGAAACTGCAGTCTTTCATCTCCGGCCAGTTTGAGTTTTAATGAAATCACATCATGGCAAAGCTGATCTTTTGATTCTACTCGACAACGCAAGTTCTTAACTTCTATACCATCAAGACCGGCTACTTCTTCAATGCTTACTACCAGATCAGAAGCTGGTAATGCCTGACAAAACAGCCCCATATTCGCTTCTTTGAAAGCATCGGTCAGTGCTATCGGTTCATCTTCGTAAGATACATCACCCTCTAATATGTATCCTGCGCAGGCACCGCATGCACCACCACGACAACCATAAGGTAAATCAATATCCTGACGCATCGCAGCTTCCAGTATTGTTTCACCCTGTTCGACCTCAAATTCGTGACCGCTTGGTTTAATGGTTACCTTGTGTGACATGCCAAACCTCATTAACTAAAATAGACCGGCATTTTGCATCATCTCGTTGTTAAGTGGAAGTTTTACATAACCATAGTGTTATTGGGTAATATTTTGCATTAATTGCCTGGGGATTTCCTGATACGAATTTTGGTATAATAAAAATCTATATAAATTTTTCTGGAGCCATACAATGGCACGACTCAAGATATACAGCACTGGCCGTTGTCCAATTTGCGATAAAACCAAGAACCTGCTCAACAAATGGGGTATCCCCTATGAAGAAGTCCGGGTAGATACAGACCATAGTGCTCTACGAGAAATGGCCGAAAAAACTGATGGTGCACGCACCGTGCCACAGATCACCATTGATGGAAAATGGATCGGTGGTTTTTCAGACCTGACAATGATGCACATGGATGATGAGCTCGATGAACTTATGGAAGCCAGCGCGTAATAAATTTCATGAATTGGGAAACTGTTGTGCTTCCTGTCTGGGTAAACTGGCTTGCCCAGGATGCAGATGGTTGCTGGTGGGGATACCAGGTGGAGCCATTGCAAAACCATCATGGCTGGTATGAAAATGAGGTGGGTCAAAATATAAAACTGGGCGAGGAGCAAGCTAATAAGAATTGGCAAAATACCTTACGCAAAGTTTACTAATATTTTGTTATCTTCAAAAAATATCTGGCTTTATTTATCTGGGTAACCAGATGATCATTACGGCCACAAATATTATCAATGCGATAAAGTAAATAATAAACTTTTTCTGTTTGCTTAAAGATACGCCGCGTTTTTGATAATGTGATGGTGCACCACATTCGGGGCAATGTTCCACATCATCCGGAATTTCTTCACCACAATATAAACAATGTATTTTTGACACGGCTACTTCCAGTCGTCCCCATAGTCATGGGTAATTTCTTCATCTTTATTTATATTCTTTAGTGCTACTACCTGCAAATCATCACAATAACAGGCATTAGGCTGAGAACTGTGATTGATATATTTTAGCTCACACTCTACCAGAATACCCTGTTCATCGACCCATAACACATGGGGCCCATCTTCATTGACAGGATTATATTTAATAGTGCCAATGGTTTCACCACGCCTGATTGTCTGCTGCGCAAATAATCCTTTGCCGTGAATGCCACTTTGTTTTACATAAAATTTTTTATTCATCATGCTCAGTAAAAATATTTAACTCTTCCCATATATCATCGACACGCTGTTTTATTTTTTCGTCCATGATAATTGGCCTGCCCCATTCACGATCCGTTTCGCCGGGCATTTTATTCGTTGCGTCAAAACCCATTTTAGAACCCAGGCCTGAAACGGGGGAAGCAAAATCCAGATAGTCAATTGGCGTATTTTCTATAGTGGTTGTATCTCGCGCTGGATCCATTCGCGTGGTCATCGCCCAGATCACATCATTCCAGTCTCTGGCATTAACATCGTCATCTACCACTATAACAAACTTGGTATACATAAATTGACGAAGAAAAGACCATACGCCCATCATCACGCGTTTGGCATGGCCCGGATATTGTTTTTTCATACTGACTACTGCCAGTCGATAAGAACATCCTTCGGGTGGTAAATAAAAATCTGTTATTTCTGGAAATTGCTTTTGTAATATTGGCACAAAAACTTCGTTCAATGCGACACCTAAAATTGCAGGTTCATCGGGGGGACGACCAGTATACGTTGTATGATAAATAGGTTGCTTACGATGAGTTATTTTTTCTATTGTAAAAACTGGAAATTCTTCAACTTCATTGTAGTAACCCGTGTGATCTCCATAAGGTCCTTCGGGCGCCATTTCATTGGGATAAATAAAACCTTCCAGCACATATTCTGCCGATGCCGGCACCTGCAGTTCACTTAACTTGCATTGGGTAACTTCCGTTTTACTGCCACGTAATAAACCTGCAAATGCATATTCTGATAATGTATCGGGTACCGGTGTCACCGCGCCCAGAATTGTCGCTGGATCTGCCCCCAGTGCAACTGCTACGGGAAAGGGTTCCCCTGGATGTGTCTGTTGCCATTCTTTAAAATCAAGTGCACCACCTCGGTGAGATAGCCAGCGCATGATAACTTTATTTTTCGCAATGACCTGCTGGCGATATATACCAAGATTTTGACGATCTTTATGTGGCCCCCTGGTTACTACCAGTCCCCAGGTTATAAGTGGTGCCGCATCTTCCGGCCAGCAGGTTTGCACAGGAATTGTAGATAAATCTACATCATCTTTTTCAATAATATACTTCTGGCAATCGGCGCCATTTATTACTTTAGGTGCCATATTTAACACCTGCTTAAATATAGGTAATTTTTCCCAGGCATCTTTCATGCCTTTAGGTGGTTCCGGTTCTTTAAGAAAAGCCAGTAATTTTCCCACCTCGTGTAAAGCCTCGACGGAACTTTCACCCATACCCATTGCCACTCGTTTAGGTGTACCAAATAGATTAGCCAAAACAGGTACTTCAGAATCTTTAACATTCTCAAATAACAATGCAGGCCCTTGCGCGCGTAATGTACGATCACATATTTCTGTCATTTCCAGGTAAGGATCGACTTCATGGGTGACGCGTTTAAGTTCGCCCAGTTGTTCGAGCTGTTTTATAAAATCTCGTAAATCTTTATATTTCATTAGCTATGCTATTTTTGGAGTGTTTACTATTTAAATTAAATTGATCTATTTAAAATCGAATCAATATCTGATTTTATCTGTTTAAACTCTATAGAACGTGGATGTAAATTAAGCTGATCTAATACATATACCCAGCCTTTGGTTTTATGTTCTATATATGCTCGGGTAATTATATTTAACGGCTGACCTGTTAAATCAGATATTGCTATCGTCATAAAAACTTCGGCTGCAGTAAAATTGTACGCATCAAACAGTTTTTTAATTTTAACTTGAGGTAACCGGTATTCTTTTTCTAACTGCAAAATAAAATTATCAGTCTTTTCTGAAGTAACTATTTTATTTAGCGCATTTAATGCATGATCTAGATTATCGTCACCAGTGGCTAGTGAAAATTCTGTACTAGAAGCAAAACATAAAAATGATACGCACAATAAAATAACTGGGCTGATCAGTTTAATCATATTCAGGCCAAGCCACTATGTCTTAACAGTGCATCTATTTTGGGCTCTCTACCTCTGAATTTTTTAAATAATTCCATAGCATTTTCTGAGCCTCCTTTTTCCAGAATATTAGTTAAAAATTCTTCGCCTGTTTTTCTATCATAAATTCCTTGTTCTTCGAATTTTGAAAACGCATCGGCTGATAAAACTTCTGCCCACTTATAACTGTAGTAACCCGCTGAATAACCTCCGGCAAAAATATGTGAAAATCCATGCTGAAAACGATTAAAAGAAGGGGGTATCACTACTGCAACCTGTTCTCTAACATCATCTAACAGGCTTTGAATACCTTTAAACTCTGTATGACCGTATTCCATATGCAATCGAAAATCAAATAACGCAAATTCCAGTTGCCTGACCATAAACATCGCTGACTGGAAATTTTTCGCTTTGATTAATTTTTCATAAAGTTCCTTTGGCAAGGCTTTGCATGTCTGGTAATGTGAAGAAATTAAATCCAGCCCTTCTTTTTCCCAACACCAGTTTTCCATAAACTGACTGGGTAATTCCACCGCATCCCACTCTACACCCGATATGCCTGACACGAATAAAGGATTGATTTTTGTCAGCATATGATGAAGACCATGACCAAATTCATGGAACAGGGTAGTCACTTCATCATGTGTCAGCAGTGCCGGGTCATCACCAACGGGTGGCGTTAAATTGCAGCTTAGGTAAGCTACCGGGATTTGTACCTGATCACCGCAAATCATACGGCTGATACATTCATCCATCCAGGCGCCGCAGCGTTTATTATTGCGAGCAAATAAATCGAGATAAAAGCAGCCACGTAATTCACCATGCTGGTCTTTTATTTCATAAAACAGTACATCCTTGTGCCAGCTATCGATATTGTTAACTTCGGTAATTTCCAGACCGTATAAACGGTTTACAATCTGAAACAGCCCATGAATAACTTCTGGTGCGGGGAAATACGGCTTTAGTTCTTCCTGACTGATACCGTATTCCTGTTGCTTCAGCTTTTCTGAATAATAAGGTACATCCCAGGCCTGCAGGTTTTTAATGCCGTATTTTTTTCTGGCAAATGTTTTTAATTGTTCAAATTCTCGCTGCGCCTGAGGCCGAGATTTTTCTACCAGATCATTTAGAAACCCCAGCACATCTGCTGTCGATTCGGCCATTTTGTCTGCTATAGATAATTCAGCATAATTTTCATAACCTAATAACTCAGCCATTTTGGCTCTGCATGTCAGTATATCTTCCATGATTTGAGAATTATCAAACTCTCCTGCATTGGGTCCCTGATCCGATGCTCGGGTGGTAAAGGCGGTGTACATTTCTTTACGAAATTTATCATTATCAGCATAAGTCATTACCGATAAATAAGACGGCGCATCCAGGGTAAATACCCATCCTTTCAGATTTTCAGCCGCCGCTGCCTGGCTGGCCATATCTTTTGCATACTCGGGTAAACCCGCCAGCTCTTTTTTATTCTCAATATGGATTTTCCATTCCTGGGTGGCATCCAGTACATTGTGTTCAAATTTCGATTTTAGAGTTGACAGCTTTTGTTTAATCTCCTTGAACTGCTGCTTTTTATCTTTATCAAGCGCCACTCCATTCAGTTTGAATTTCAGCAGGGCATTTTCGATAGTTTTTTTCTGGGCTGAATCAAAATCAGTAAATTGCTGACTTTGTTTAATTTGTAAATACGCCTGGTACAAAGCTTCATTTTGTGCCATTTCCGTTGAATAAGCACTGAGCCTGGGAATACAGGCTTCATGCGCCTGGCGCAATTCTTCAGAATTGACCACTGAATTCATATGGCTAACAGGCGACCAGACCCTGGAGAGTAAATTGTCCATTTCCTCTAATGGATGAATCAACGATTCCCAGCTGAAGTTTTCCTTCTGCAGCAACAGATTCAACTGTTTTCGGTTTTGATCCAGTACCTGGTCTATCGCCGCTTCGACATGTTTGGGTTTTATCTGGGAAAATTTGGGTAATGCAGTTATATCAAGCAGGGGATTTGTCATAAGTATATTATAATTCGTTTATAAATCAGTAGGTTATAAGTTTTTCATGCTTTTCATTATTAACATTCTATGATTAAATGCGGTGTGGCATGAAGCCTTCACGTCTATTTTCGGCGTTTTCCAGTGTGGTAGCTATACTTTAATAATTAACAGCAATTTTTTGTTTATAAAAAACTTATACGAAATTGCTGTTTGTTTTTTACCCCCCCCAATGGAGCCACACTGTGAAGTTGTCTATTATTCGTTGTCTTTGTTTCTTTTCAATCTTTTTTTCCAGTTTCTCTTTTGCTGAACAGCAAAACCTCAATTGGGTTGGCTGCGGTATCAGTAAAAAATCTTATATGAACAAACTGGCTGAAGCATATAAAAAAAGCCGCAATATTAATATCAATATTCAGGGTGGCGGTGCTACCCGTGGCATTCGGGATGTTGCCGCCGGTACTGCTGATCTGGGCGGCTCCTGCCGTTTTCATCTCCCGGACAATGAACTGGAAAAATCCATTGGCTATGAACCTGTCGCCTGGGATGCACTGGCAGTGATTGTTAACAAAAATAATCCGGTGAATAATATCAGTTTCCCACAGATAAAAAGCCTGTACGAAGGCAAAATAAACAACTGGAAACAACTGGGTGGGCTAGATGCACCAGTAAAATTATTTGTTCGTAAAGGGAAAATTTCAGGCGTGGGTTATACTATTCGTACACTTATTTTTGCTGATAAGAACAAGGATTTTATAGCTAGCAAGGTTTTTAAATCCAGCGGTCCATTAGAGAAAGGAATCGAATCCGATCCCCATGCCATCGCTATTACAGGCATCAGTAGTGCTCGATTAAGAGACGTTAAAATTCTTAGCTTGAATAACATCTTCCCAGACTATAAAACAATCAAACAGGGTCAGTATGCTTTGTATCGACCACTATTTATCACTTTTAATCCTGCCAGCCCAAATATAGCTTTAATTAAGGACTTTATTAAGTTTGCCCATAGTAATACCGGGCGTTCGATTATGAAAACCAACGGTGTGGTGCCTTATCTGGAAGCCTTAAGGCTGGTAATGAAGCAGGTACAGCAGGAACAGAAAGCACAAAATTCCAGTACCGAAAACCTGACTTATTGATTTACTATTTCAGTACGCTATTGCTAATATCGAATAATAAAAAAAGCCCACTCAAATTAGTGGGCTTTTTTATAGATCGGGACATAACTCAGGTATCGATATTTATAGCTGACAGCGCATTTTTCTCAATGAAATCCCTACGCGGTTCCACCTGATCGCCCATGAGCGTAGTAAACACTTCATCGGCTCCTATTGCATCTTCGATACGCACCTGCAACATGCGACGAGTCTCTGGATTCATCGTCGTCTCCCAGAGCTGATCCGGATTCATTTCACCCAGACCTTTATAGCGCTGAATGTTCTGACCTTTTTTGGCTTCTTCGAATAACCAGTCAATGACCTGGGTAAAATTACTCACTTCCCGGGTTTTATCACCCCTCTGGATATAAGAACCCTCATTAAACAGACCATCCAGCTTGTTGCCTAATTCGGCCATCATCTGGTATTCAGGCGAGGTGAAAAATTCATGGTCAAATACATGCTCATGTTCCAGGCCATGAATCAATTTAATGACTTTTATAGAAAAGTAGGGACTATCTTCAGGCGACTCCACCTCGACTCGATAACTAATTGCCGAATTTACAGATTTATTTAATAAATTCAATAAGTTATCTGAATATTTCTGGACTTTTTCCGGGTCTGTCAATTCCTCTTCAGAAATGGATGTCATTCTTGGTAATTGATTCAGCACTGCTTCTTCATAACGTCTGGATAAACGTTTAATAATATTTTGTACTGCCATAAAGCGTTTGGCTAAATCTTCCAGAGCAGTATCAGATATGGGGGGCACATCCTTTTCAACATAGAGATGAGAATTTTCCAGCGCTAGCTGCAACAGATAACTGTTCAATTCGTCGTCATCTTTAACGTAGCGCTCCTGTTTGCCTTTCTTGACTTTATACAGCGGAGGCTGAGCGATGTAGATATAGCCGCGTTCGATCAACTCCGGCATTTGACGGTAGAAAAAAGTGAGTAACAGGGTTCGGATATGCGAACCATCCACATCCGCATCCGTCATGATAATCACGCGGTGATAGCGCATTTTATCCGGGTTGTACTCTTCTTTGCCGATACCGCAGCCCAGCGCGGTAATCAGCGTACCAACCTCGGCTGAACCCAGCATTTTATCAAAACGTGCTTTCTCGACATTGAGGATTTTACCCTTCAACGGCAGGATCGCCTGGGTTTTTCGATCACGGCCCTGTTTGGCTGAACCACCGGCTGAATCACCCTCCACCAGGTAAAGTTCTGACCGGGCGGGATCTTTTTCCTGGCAATCCGCCAGTTTACCCGGCAATCCTGCTATATCCAGAGCCCCTTTACGGCGCGTCATTTCACGGGCTTTTCTGGCAGCTTCACGGGCTCGAGCCGCATCAATTATTTTTGATGTTATCGCCCTGGCTTCAGACGGGCGCTCTAATAGAAATTCCTGCAGCTTTTCCGACATTGCCGATTCTACGGCGGATTTCACTTCGGAAGACACCAGTTTGTCTTTGGTCTGGGATGAAAATTTTGGATCAGGAACTTTAACAGATAAAACTGCAGTCAATCCTTCTCTGGCATCATCCCCGGTCGTATTAACCTTATTTTTCTTTGCCGCACCCTCGGCTTCCATATACTGGTTTAAGCTACGAGTTAATGCTGATCGGAAACCTGCCAGATGGGTACCCCCATCACGCTGTGGAATATTATTGGTAAAACAGAAAATATTTTCCTGATAGGAATCATTCCATTGCATGGATACTTCGACGCCAATGCCGTCTTTCTCAGCCAGAAAATGTAAAACGGTTTCGTGCAAGGGCGTTTTATTTTTATTCAGATGCTCTACGAAAGAACGAATCCCTCCTTCGTATTCAAACACATCCTGTTTTTCATTCCGTCGATCGGTCAGGACAATACGAACGCCAGAATTAAGGAAAGACAGTTCTCGTAGACGTTTGGCCAAAATATCATAATGGAATTCAATATTATTAAAGGTTTCAGAACTGGCCCAGAATCGAATTTCAGTACCGCTTCTATCCGTGTCTCCAATGACTGCCATCGGAGACACGGGATCACCCATATGATATTCCTGCTGATGTATCTGGCCATCACGATGAATAGTGAGTTTTAATTTTTCAGACAGGGCATTAACAACCGAAACACCGACACCATGCAAACCACCCGATACCTTATAGGAATTATCATCGAATTTACCACCGGCATGGAGTACCGTCATAATTACTTCTGCAGCTGATACGCCTTCTTCCTCGTGAATATCAACGGGAATGCCACGACCATTGTCGGATACGGATACGGATTCATCACTGTGGATTTTTACATTGATTTCGGTGCAATGACCGGCAAGTGCTTCATCAATAGAATTATCCACCACTTCGAATACCATGTGGTGTAATCCAGTACCATCATCCGTGTCCCCGATATACATCCCTGGGCGTTTACGTACCGCCTCCAGCCCTTTTAAAACCTTGATACTTGATGAATTGTAAGAAGCGGCTTCGCTCATAAAAATCCCCTGAAAAACAATCGAATAAGTATACCTGATTTCAATCTTTTTGGGGGATTAGTATCCGCTTTTAAAAAGGATATTTACAGACTTGTGGTACTGACTTCTCCGTGTTCCACGTGGAACATTTTACCCGAATTCCATGATGAATATTCAAGCTGACTGTTTTCAATAGCGGATACAAATACCTGAACCTTCATACTCGCCAGCATATCCATAATTATTCGTCTATTTTCAGAATCCAGTTCGGCGGGCAAATCATCATAAATCAACACACAGGTTTTATCCGAGGACTGGATAAACATTTCGAGCTGGGCAAGTTTCAGCATGGCCACCAGTTTTTTCTGCTGTCCACGAGAAATCGAAGTCTGTGCTGATTTATTATCCAGTTTTATTTTTATATCCGCACGGTGGGGGCCAGACTGGGTAAATCCTTTTTCTTTATCTCGCACCAACGTCTGCTGCAGCTGAAACAGGTAATCCTGATCTTCTGTCCAGCCACGACGGTATTCGAGAGTGATTTTATTGTCCGGGAAAAATAAACCTGATATTCTTTTCAGTACCTCATTTAATTCTTCCAGGTACTGACAGCGCGATTTTTGTATGAATTCAGCATTTTCAACCAGTACCTGATTCCATAAATTACACACGCGATCCGATTCATTATTTCTAAGCGCGGCATTCCGCTGTGATAAGGCCCTGCGAAAATCTTTCCATGATTTGATAAATGCATGTTCCACGTGGAACACCCCCCAGTCAATGAATTGTCTTCGGTATTCAGGACCGGCTGTAATTAAATGGTGCGAATCCGGGTGTAAAGCAATAACGGGGAGCAGGGCGGATAATTCAGTCACTCTGGTGACAGTTTGCTGATTGATCCGGATTATCTGGTCCTTAATACTTTTCTGGATCCCTATCTGGTAATCGTGATGTCCATCAGAAGTTTTACTGAGTAAGCGGAAAAAATCTTTATCGTACATAATCAGATCACGGGCCTGACTGTTACGAAATGACCGGCCATAACTCAGATAGAAAATGCTTTCCAGTAAACTGGTTTTCCCGGCCGCGTTTACGCCACTAATAATATTTAAACCTGCATCAGGCTCGATTCGAACATGCTGCAGGTTTCTAAACTGTAAAATTTCAAGTGAGAGTAGACTCATTACCCTGTTTTATATTTTTCAGGAACTAGAGTCTCATCGGCATAATTACATACCTGGCCTGGGATTCATCGGGGAAACTCAGCAATAAACTACTGTTTGCATCTTTAATAATACCCTGAACAATTTCTCTGGAAGATGTGTTTAACACATCAAGCATGTAGGTAACATTGAAGCCGACTTCTAGCGCGTCACCTGAATAGTTGATTTCCAGCTCAACATCCGCTTCTTCCTGATCAGGATTTTGTGCCTGTAGTTTTAACAGATTTTCGCTAAGAATAAACCGTATACCGCGGTATTTTTCATTCGATAATATCGATGCTCTAACCAGAGCCTGTTTCAAACTTTCTCGATCCACGATTAGCGTATTGCCTTCAGCGGCTGGCATAACCCGTTTGTAATCGGGAAAACGCCCATCGATTAATTTGGAAGTAAAGCGCTGGTTGGGTAATTGGCACTGGATATGATTATTACCCAGAATTACTTTGATCGTTTCGTCCGAATCCGCTAACAAGCGCTGTAATTCACTAATACCCTTACGAGGAATAATCACCTGTTTACTATCTGCAAGATCACCATCCATTTCTTTTTCACAAAAAGCCAGACGATGCCCATCTGTCGCGACGGTACGAATAGTCGATGATGAAACCTCCATCATCAGGCCATTTAGATAATATCGAACATCCTGCTGCGCCATGGCAAATGACGTTTTATCGATCAAATCCTTCAATACATTCTGCGAAATGTTAAATTCATAAACACTGGATATTTCATCCAGGGCAGGAAAATCCGATGCAGGTAAGGTAGTCAGGGTGAAACGACTGCGGCCGGATTTGATGATGGCCCGATCGACATCCACATCGATGCTGATCTCAGCCTCATTGGGTAAAGACTTGCATATATCCAATAATTTCTTGGCAGGCAGGGTTATTTCACCAGGTTCATCCAGCATTAGCTGAACCGTTGACACCAGTTCAATTTCCAGGTCGGTTGCCGTTAGCGATAAGCCTTGTGCTTCGCCTTTGATTAAAACATTGGACAGGGCGGGTAGTGTTTGGCGTTTTTCAACTGCGCCAATCACCTGTTGCAGGGGTACCAACAAATCTTCTCGTAAAATTTTGAATTTCATTGCTTAACCTAATAATTATTATTTATCTTTAATATATAACTTATAGTTATTATTAAGCCCACGTTTTTCTGTGGATAACTTTAATAAACTTTTATTAATCAATATCTTAAGCCTGTTTATAACAATGAGCACAGACTGAACTCACGGCGTGTAAACTGTTGATAGTTTGTGGATAAGTATAAATCCAGACTTATCCACTGTTTTATCATCGAGTTATCCACAGTTTATACCTTCTTTATACAATCTCGTTTAGAGCTGTGAAACGCCTAATTGCTTAATATTCGCAACAGGTTTGTATAATCTTCATTAATCTTGGAATCAGATTCCCTTAATTCAGCAATTTTGCGACAACCGTGCAGTATGGTGGTGTGATCGCGTCCCCCAAATGCATTGCCAATTTCTGGCAGACTATGATTGGTCAGTTCTTTTGATAAAGCCATGGCAACCTGTCTGGGCCGGGTTATGGATCGGCTACGTCGGTTGGATAATAAATCTGAACTTCTGATTTGGAAATACTCAGCGACCGTTTTCTGGATATTATCGATGGTGATCAACTTGTCCTGCAGGGCAATCAGGTCTCTCAGGGTATCTTTGGCAAATTCCAGCGTGATGGGTTTACCGGTAAAATTAGCCGTCGCCATCACTCGCCGTAAAGAACCTTCCAGTTCTCGAATATTAGATCGAATGCGTTTAGCAATAAAAAATGCCACTTCATTGGGCAGTACCGCGCCAAATTCTTCTGCTTTCTTGTGTAAGATGGCGACTCGAGTCTCCAGTTCCGGTGGATCGATACAGACCGGTAAACCCCAGCCAAAACGGGATTTTAAACGTTCTTCCAGGCCTTCAATTTCCTTGGGATAACGATCACAGGTGAGGATGATTTGTCGGCCACCTTCGAGTAAGGCATTGAAGGTGTGGAAAAATTCTTCCTGAGAACGCTCCTTGCCGGCGAAAAACTGGATATCATCAATCAGCAATGCATCCAGGGAACGGTAAAATTGTTTAAATTCATCAATTGCATTGTGCTGTAGCGCCTTGATCATATGACCAACAAAACGCTCGGAATGTAAATACACAATACGAGCATCGGGATTGAGTTCCCGCATGCGATTACCCACGGCATGCATTATGTGGGTTTTACCCAGGCCTACACCCCCGTAAAGAAATAGTGGATTATAAGCGCCGCCGGGATTTTCAGAGACCTGTAACGACGCGGCTCTTGCCAGTTGATTGGATTTACCTTCAACGAAATTTTCAAAGGTAAAGCCCATATTCAGATTATGATCCACATGTTGAACCACCCTGGATGCAGGCGCGAAGGTCAGTTCTCTAACTTCATTGGGATTAATCGACGATGCGGGGTCTTTATTCTGGATAATGGAGCTTACCGGCGTGGCGGGTTTCTTCCTGGCTTGAGTGCCTATTTCCAGACTCAATTTAACTGGATTATCACCGGTCAGTTGTTGCGTAATGCGGGATATCTGATCGAGAAAATTCTGGTTGACCCAGTCCAGCACGAACCGATTAGGCGCAAGCAGGCGTAATTCGTCTGTATCTTCAACGACTTGCAATGGTCGAATCCAGGTATTCAACTGTTGATCAGACAGTTCCTGTTCGAGCATTTGCAGACACTTGCTCCACAACGCCGCACTCACTTGGTATTCCCCAAAGGTTTAAAACTGGTTGTTTAATAACGCCCAAAAGGTTTTTTTAGACACAACCGGAAAATTAGAAATTGAACAGGACATTCTATACCGCAAATTCGGTGGTTGAAACCAGTATCCGACAATTAGCCCTAAGTATTTTTATTTTATTTGGTGTTGATTTGTTTTGACTCCGTCTGACGTAGACATTAGAATACTCGGCCCAAAATTTCATGACATGAAACACAAGGTCTGGACCAATGAAAAGAACATTTCAACCTAGCCGTATCAAACGTGCTCGTACTCACGGATTTCGTGCGCGCAGTGCAACAGTAGGCGGCCGTAAAGTACTGAAAGCCCGTCGCGCCAAGGGTCGTGCACGTCTGTCAGCATAAGTTTTAGTCGCCATGGGAGTCCCTTAAAGGATGTTTCCACAGGGAAAATTTCCAGCAAGGTATTTCCAGGGGACTTAAGTATATGACAGTCAACTCGGCGCGCTTTTTAAAGCGCGCCAGGCTTTTAAAGCCAGCAGAATTCAGTCGGGTATTTAAACAGGCAATTCGATCTAGCGACGATCAGTTTACTATCCTGGCTAGTGGCAACAAACTCGCTTATCCGCGTCTGGGTTTGGCCATTTCAAAAAAAAATGCTAAGCGGGCTGTGGATCGCAACCGAATCAAACGACTTGTTCGGGAGAGTTTTCGTCAGCATCAATCGATGTTACCGACAGCAGATTTTGTAGTAATGGCAAAACCGGGAACCAAAAAAACATCAAACGCTGTTCTTTTTGATTCGCTGGAAAAACACTGGGATAGACTATGCGCAAAATTTTTATCGGACTGATCCGATTTTATCAGTACGCAATTAGCCCATTTTTCCCACCCCATTGCCGTTATACTCCCACCTGTTCATCCTATGCAGTTGAAGCCATTGGACGATTTGGTATATTCCGCGGTGGCTGGATGGCCGTTCGTCGAATCGGACGTTGTCATCCCTGGCATGAAGGCGGTTTTGATCCGGTACCCGGACATCATTGCCAGCACGATCATGGCGAAAATGGCCACGATGAACCTGATAACCACTTAACGCAAAACAGATAAACTAGCGCAAATCAAAAAAAACGAACGATTTATGGAAAACCAACGCACCCTGCTGTATATCACCTTTTTCTTTATTCTGTTTTTGATATGGCAGGCATGGGAAGAAGATTACGGTTCTAAACCTGTACCCGTTGCCAGTACTACTGAAACGCGAACTTCATCGGGTATTCCGATGGCGGCAGAAAAAATTAATGACACGCCGCGAGCCGCTATGCCGGCGGCAGTGCCTCAGGCACAAACAATGCCGGCCTCACGCAAGGCCATCCGGGTGGTTACCGATCTAATGGACGTGGCGATCGATACCAAAGGCGGTAGCATCCATAAACTTGATCTGCGCAAATACCCAACCAGTGCTGAAGATGACAGGCCGTTCGAACTTTTTTCCGACAAGGATTCACAATTCCATGTCGCACAGTCCGGTCTGATTTCAGCAAACTCAGCAGCACCCAATCACCATGCCGTTTACCATGCCGCCAAAGATGAATACCGATTAGCCGAGGGTGAAAACGATCTTAAAGTACAAATGGTCTGGCAGGACCAGGATACCACGGTAACCAAAGTGTTTACTTTTCATCGTGACAGTTATGTCATCGATGTCGAACATTTTGTGCAATCCCGTAGCGACTGGACGGGGAGCCAGTATCGTCAGTTAGCCAGAAGCGCGACCGATAGCCGAGGTGAGTCTGCCTTTATCTATACCTATACCGGTGGCGTCGTGTTTAATGACGAAATTAAATACGAAAAAGTCGATTTTGATGATATGGCGGATAAAAACCATATGCGAGAAATTGGTTTGGGCAATGACATGTTAGGTGGCTGGGTCGCAATGATTCAACATTATTTCCTGTCTGCCTGGATACCCGATCAACAGGAATTGAATCTGGCCTATAGTTCCAATCCATCGAATAACCGATACATTTTAGGTTTGCGTTCTCCGGCGATGACGGTGAAAGCGGGTGAACAGGGTCGTTTCCACAGTCAGTTAGTGGTGGGCCCTAAACTGCAGCACCGACTGGAAGCGATCGCACCCGGTTTAGAGCTGACAGTAGATTATGGCATTTTAACCATTCTGGCCAAACCGCTGTACTGGGTGCTGGAAATGTACCATGGTGTTTTCAATAACTGGGGGTGGGCGATTATATTTCTGACGCTTACCGTTAAACTGATATTTTATAAATTATCCGAAGCCAGTTATCGATCCATGGCAAAAATGCGCAAAGTTGCTCCCAAGATGCAGGCCATGAAAGAACGCTATGGTGATGATCGCCAGCGCATGAGTCAGGCGATGATGAAAATGTACAAAGAGGAAAAAATAAATCCTCTCGGTGGCTGTTTGCCGATACTGGTGCAGATGCCGGTTTTCATCGCATTATACTGGGTATTGCTGGAATCGGTGGAAATGCGTAATGCGCCATTTGCATTGTGGATTACCAATTTATCGGTGCAGGATCCCTATTACATATTACCACTACTGATGGGCGCGTCGATGTTCATTCAGCAGAAACTGAATCCTGCGCCGATGGATCCAATGCAGCAGAAAATTTTCCAGATTATGCCGATCATGTTTACGGTATTTTTCCTGTTTTTCCCGGCGGGACTGGTGCTGTACTGGGTAGTAAATAATACATTGTCTATTGCCCAGCAATGGGTGATTACCAAACGCATTGAAAATTCATAAAGCCCCTCCCGCCAGGGGGGCATGTTTCTAAATTACTTTTGCTGCTATAAAGTGCAAGGTAATGAATTCAACAAAACTTCAAAATATCGATACCATTGCAGCAATTGCCACACCGCCGGGACGCGGAGGTGTCGGTATCGTCAGGGTATCTGGCCCGGCATGTCAAAATATCGCAGAAAAAATCCTGGGTAAATTACCGGCTGTTCGCCAGGCAGAATATTTAGCTTTTCAGGATGCAGCCGGTACAGCTATCGACACCGGGATTGCACTGTATTTTGAAAAACCCCATTCTTTTACTGGCGAAAATGTGCTGGAGTTACAGGCGCACGGCGGTCCAGTAGTACTGGATATGCTACTCAAAAGGGTTTTAGCACTGGGCGCACGAATGGCCCGGGCCGGCGAATTTTCTGAACAGGCATTTTTGAATGACAAGATGGATCTGGCCCAGGCCGAAGCAGTAGCAGATCTCATTGAAGCCGAGTCAGAAGATGCAGCAAAAGCCGCGGTGCGATCATTGCAGGGTGAATTTTCCCAAAGCATTCACCAGTTGGTTGAAAAACTCATTGAGTTGCGTTTATACGTCGAAGCCGCGCTGGATTTTCCAGAAGAAGAAATCGATTTTTTATCCGATGGCATTGTCGAAGCTAAATTATCCGGTATAGAACTGCAACTGGATGAAATTTTTACATCAGCTCGCCAGGGCTGTTTGTTGCGCGAAGGCATGACACTGGTAATAGCCGGTCGACCCAATGCTGGAAAATCCAGCTTGTTAAATCAGTTGGCGGGCCGAGAATCTGCCATAGTCACGGATATACCGGGCACTACTCGCGACGTCTTACGGGAACATATCCAGATAGATGGCTTACCTTTACATATTATAGATACAGCGGGCCTGCGCGACAGTGATGATCCGGTAGAGCAGGAGGGTGTACGTCGCGCCTGGCGCGAAATTGAACAGGCTGACCGTATTTTGTTGCTGGTCGATGATGAGCATCCGGAAAATGATCATCTGGAAATAGAAGATCAGTTGCCGGAACATATTGGCGTGACCCGGATATTTAATAAAATTGATTTAAGTGGCCGTGACCCGGGTTTAATTGAAGCCGAAGGCGAAATCGATATTGCGGTGAGCGCAAAAACCGGAGCCGGGCTGGATTTATTAAAAAATCATTTAAAAACCTGCATGGGTTATGAACAATCGATGGAAGGCCGTTTTATGGCGCGGCGACGCCATCTGGATGCACTGCAATCAGCCGATGAAAATTTGCAGGCGGCGCGGATAAATCTGGTGGAACTTCAGGCCGGGGAATTATTGGCGGAAGAGTTGCGTCGAGCGCAGGATGTTTTAAATGAAATCACCGGTGAATTTACTTCCGATGATTTGCTGGGCCGCATCTTTTCCAGTTTCTGTATTGGTAAGTAACATGAATAAAAAAAATGGTATCGCAGCAGAAAAAAGTCCTCTGGTATTCGATGCTAAATTCCATGCATATTTTTTAAAGCCGCAATACTGGTCAACCTGGTTTTTTCTGGTTTTGTCCTACCTGATTTTTTTGTTGCCGAATAAACTTGTTGATTTACTGGGCAACTGTCTCGGTGATTTATTAAGAAAAATAAATAAAAAAAGATTAGCTATTGCCTATAAAAATCTTGATCTATGTTATCCGGAGATGTCAGAAAATGAACGGCAGTTTTTTTTAAAAAATCATTTTCGCGCCCAAATGCGCAGTATTCTGCATTATGGTTTTATTCTTTGGGGTTCGAAAAAATCGCTGCAAAAACGTATTGAGTTTCAGGGGCAGGAAAATATCGATGCCGCTATCGCCGCTGGCCACAATGTTATAGTGATGACCATTCATAGTGTTGGGCTGGAAGCCGCGGTATCTGCCCTGGGCCGTGCTTATTCTGTATCGGGTCCCTTTAAAAGTATGAAAAATCCGGTCGCTGACTGGATCGTGGCCCGGGCCAGAAGTAAGTTTGGCACCCTGATCTATACCCGAGAAGCAGGTTTGCGCCCGATTATTAAAGATGTTCGCTCTGGTTGCGTCATGTGTTATTTGCCCGATGAAGATCTGGGCAAGGAGCGCTCGATTTTTGTGCCTTTGTTTGACGTGCCAAAAGCAACCATCCCGGTACTGGGACGATTAGCAAAAAGCTGCCGGGCAAAAGTGTTTCCCTGTGTCAGTTGTTATGATACTGCTCAGGCAAAGTATCAGGTACATATTCTACCGCCGCTAGACAATTTTCCATTGGGTGATGATCAGCTCGATACTCAAACTATGAACCAGGCGATTGAACAACTTATCAATATCTGTCCGGAACAATATTTCTGGACTCTTCGATTATTCAAAACTCGTCCTGAGGGTGAGCAAAGGTTCTACTAATCCGTAGCTTCATCTGTTTCCACCGGGATCCTTTATTACTATTTCATTAAATTCTTCATTGAGATTACCAATGAATCTGTTAAATATTTTTAATTAGCTAAATATTTAAGTAGGCGTACTATTGTGGTTGCAGTCTGATTAAAAACAACTTAATTGTATGGGAGAAAAATCATGGACCTAAAAGGCAGCGGTACTGAACAGAATCTAAAAGACGCATTTTCGGGCGAGTCTCAGGCCAATCGTCGTTATCTTTACTTCGCCAATAAAGCTGATGTAGAAGGTTACGCAGATGTAGCGGCACTATTTCGTTCTACTGCAGAGGGTGAAACAGGTCATGCACATGGCCATCTGGAATATCTGGAGCAATGTGGTGATCCCGCAACAGGCATGCCATTTGGCGGCACCACTGACAATCTGAAATCCGCAGTAGCCGGTGAAACGCATGAGTACACAGACATGTACCCAGGCATGGCAAAAACAGCCCGCGATGAAGGCTTTGATGAAATTGCCGACTGGTTTGAAACGCTAGCTAAAGCCGAGCGTTCTCACGCTAATCGTTACCAGAAAGCGCTGGCTGAAATGGACTAATGTTTTACCTGCCGGCCATCTTTGCGATGGCCGGCTATTTGGCAACGATTCTGGGGAGAATAAAATGTCAACGGCAAGCCGCGAAGGTAATCTGGAAGCACCTACTCGTCATCCACTCGACTGGAAAAGCGAAGATTTTTATAATGAACAATCTTTATTCAACGAAATGGAACGCGTATTTGATATCTGCCATGGCTGTCGTCGCTGTGTCAGTCTGTGCCAGTCGTTTCCAACTCTGTTTGATCTGGTTGACGAATCGGAAACATTTGAAGTCGATGGTGTAGATAAAAAAGATTACTGGCAGGTAGTGGATCATTGTTATCTGTGTGATCTGTGTTACATGACCAAATGCCCTTACGTCCCCCCCCATGAATGGAATCTGGATTTCCCCCATCTGATGTTGCGCGCGAAAGCCGTTAAATATAAACAGGGCGATGTTAAAACCCGCGATAAAATTTTAACCAGCACGGATGCTGTTGGATCCCTGGCAGGAATTCCAGTTATTTCATCTGTGGTTAACACTGTTAATAAATTAAAACCGACAAGAAAAATTCTTGAGTCGGTGTTAGGCGTACATGCCGATGCTAACTTACCCGAGTATCACAGCAACAGTTTACGTAAACGTTTAAAAAATCACGCAAGTTTGTCTTCGGTGAAACCGGCAGGGATCACCAAGGGTAAAGTAGCCTTATTCACTACCTGTTATATGAATCATAATGAGCCAGATATAGGTGTAGATTTTGTCGCGGTTTATGAACATAACGGTATACCGGTAACGACGCCTAAAGTAGAAAAATGTTGTGGTATGCCGAAACTGGAACTGGGTGATTTCGACTCTGTAGAAAAAGCCAAACAGGTGAATATTCCTGAACTGGCCCGTCTGGTTGACGAAGGATACGACCTGACGGCATTGATACCTTCCTGTGTGTTAATGTTCAAGCAGGAATTACCGTTGATGTATCCCGATGATGCGGATGTGCAAAAAGTAAAAGATGCTTTTTATGATCCCTTTGAGTATTTAATGCTACGCCACAAGGAAGGCGCCATGAATACGGAGTTCAAAAATGCCCTGGGTAAAGTGGCTTATCATGCCGCCTGTCATCAGCGAGTGCAGAACATAGGACCAAAAACTAAAGATACCTTGTTACTAATTCCAGACACAGAAGTAGAAGTCATAGAACGATGTTCAGGACATGACGGTACTTATGCCGTGAAAAAAGAGTTTCATGCAGCGTCAATGAAAATTGTCCGCCCCGTTGCGAATCGAGTGGAAAAATCAGCAGCGGAACATTTTGGCAGTGATTGCGCGATGGCAGGACACCATATTGAACATGCTACTAAAGATGGCGTAAAAGCAGAGCATCCGATTAGTTTATTACGCAAAGCCTATGGCATTTAACCAGAAAATTTACGAGAAACAATTATGCCAAAACTATCCCGAAAAGATTTAGATAGCCTGGAAAAATATGCCGAAACTCGACAGGAATTTCGGCAGAAAGTCATGGAGCATAAAAAGCATCGTCGCCTGCCGATTGGCGATCATACAGCGCTGTACTTTGAAGATGAACTCACTATGCGCTATCAGGTTCAGGAAATGTTGCGCATTGAAAAAATTTTTGAAGCCGATGGCATTCAGGAAGAGCTGGATGTTTACAATCCATTGATACCGGATGGCAATAACTGGAAAGCCACTTTTATGGTGGAATATGATAATCCGGAAGAACGCAAACAGGCGCTTGCCAGAATGATCGGTATTGAGAAAAAAATCTGGATTAAGGTGGGTGACTGTGATCCAGTGAATCCCATCAGCAATGAAGATCTGGACAGGGAAACTGAAGATAAAACATCTTCGGTTCACTTTATGCGCTTTGAGTTAACACCTGAGATGGTAGAAAAAGCCAAGGCGGGTAGCAAAATATCTGCCGGTATTGATCATCCTGCCTATCAACACACGGTTGAACAAATAGCGGAAAATGTCAGAGCTTCTTTGGTAGAAGATCTGGACTGAGCTGTGCCAGCGTCTTTTTTAGACAGCTAACTATTTTTGCCTAATTTGACCAATATAAGAGATAATAGCGGGTTCCCATAGCAGGCATTTTATCTCATGTTCTACGCAGATTCATTCGACGTCATAGTTATCGGCGGCGGCCACGCTGGCACCGAAGCGGCGCTGGCGGCTGCGCGCATGGGATCAAAGACGTTATTACTGACGCACAACATCGAAACCCTGGGGCAAATGAGCTGTAACCCGGCGATTGGTGGTATTGGCAAAGGTCACCTGGTGAAGGAAATCGATGCCATGGGTGGCGCCATGGCCAAAGCGGCGGATAAGGGTGGCATCCAGTTTCGGATTCTGAATCGACGAAAAGGCCCGGCCGTGCGCGCGACCCGTGCCCAGGCGGATCGTAAACTCTACAAATATGCCATTCGCCATATGCTGGAAAACCAGCAAAATCTCTCCATTTTCCAGCAGGCGGTGGATGATCTGATTGTTGAGAATGATCAGGTCACCGGTGTTGTTACCCAGATGGGATTGAAGTTCAGAGCTTCTGCGGTGGTACTGACCGTGGGTACATTTCTGGATGGTCTGATTCACATTGGCGAAAGCCATCACTCCGGCGGGCGGGCCGGCGATCCACCGTCGATTGCTTTATCCAGACGTTTGCGAGAATTACCGTTTCGGGTGAGTCGTTTAAAAACCGGTACCCCGCCACGTATTGATACGCGGTCTATCGATTATTCCGAATTACAGCAACAGCCAGGCGATGAACCCTTACCGGTGTTTTCATTCACCGGCTCGGTGGATGATCATCCCCAACAGATTCCCTGTTACATTACCCACACCAATACCCGCACCCACGAAATTATTCATGGCGGCCTGGATCGTTCGCCCATGTATTCTGGCGTGATCGAGGGTGTTGGGCCCAGATATTGTCCTTCCATCGAAGATAAAATCATGCGCTTTGCCGACAAGGATTCGCACCAGATATTTATCGAGCCGGAAGGGCTGGATAGTTTTGAAATTTATCCCAATGGTATTTCCACCAGCCTGCCGTTTGATGTGCAGTTTGAACTGGTACGCTCCATCAAAGGTTTTGAAAATGCCTTCATTACCCGGCCCGGTTACGCCATTGAGTATGACTTTTTCGATCCCCGGGATCTGAAACCGACGCTGGAAACCAAATTTATCAAGGGTCTGTTTTTCGCCGGTCAGATCAATGGCACTACCGGTTATGAAGAAGCTGGCGCCCAGGGATTGCTGGCAGCAATCAATGCCAGTTTACAGGTGCAGGGTAAGGAAGCCTGGTATCCCAAACGGGATCAAGCCTATATTGGTGTGCTGGCGGATGACCTGATAACCCAGGGCACTGTCGAACCCTATCGGATGTTTACTTCACGCGCGGAATATCGGCTGATTCTGCGCGAAGACAATGCCGATTTGCGTTTGAGTGAAAAAGCCCACGAACTGGGATTGTTGATCGAAGCTCACTGGCGTGCCTTTAGCGAAAAACGGGCGGCTATCGAAAAAGAACAACAGCGACTGCACGATATGTGGGTGCCGGCCCAGTCACAAACAGCGAAAGAGCTGGAACAGTTTTTACAGAAACCGCTATCCAAAGAAAGTCGGGCCATTGATTTGTTGCGTCGCCCCGAAATGGATTATGCAAAGCTGACCCAGATAGCATCCATTGGACCGGCGGTTGCGGATCCAGTGGTGGCTGAACAGGTGGAAATTCAGGCCAAATATCAGGGCTATCTGGATCGCCAGCAGGATGAAATCGACAAAGCCCGTCGCTACGAAGACAGCAGTATCCCGGCAGATATGGACTACGAAAATGTCCGCGGTCTATCCAATGAAGTGAAACAGAAACTGGCAGATCATCGGCCGGTAACCCTGGGGCAGGCCGGACGGATTTCCGGGATTACGCCGGCGGCTATATCGTTATTAATGGTTCATATCAAGAAAAGCACTTGATATGAGGATTATTAAGCGTGTCTCCACACACGCATTGCGGTCTACATCAAGTTTAAAGCGGAATGTTTTTTATCGAGGCTGTTGTTAGTAATAAATAGTTATTAATCAAAGAAGATGGAATAAAGCAGGTGAGCGACCAGTCTTATCAGAGGCAGTAGTCATTAACCTAACCAGCAGGAATTAAAAAATGAAAAATTCGATGGCCTTATTGATGTTGGCTTTACTGGTCGGTTTTCAGTCTTTCGCGGTAGCGGCCGATAATTATGTGATCAAGAAAAGCCCGTATTCTGTGGATAGAACTCTGGATCGTCTGGAAAATGTTTTAAAAAAGAAGGGTATCACTATTTTCACTCGGGTTGATCATGCCGCAGGGGCATCGCGAGTTGGCATCCCCATGAATGACACCAGGTTACTCATTTTTGGTAATCCCAAAATGGGCACGCCTTTGATAAATGAAAATATAATGATGGCACTGGATTTACCCATGAAAGCCCTGGCCTGGAAAGATGCCGATGGGCAGGTCTGGTTAAGTTATCTGAAACCCTCGGTATTGCAACAGCGGCATGATCTGAAAAATCAGACCATTATCAATAAAATGACCGGCGCGCTGAATGCCATGACCGATAAGGCGGTAGAAAAAATCTGATGGAAGCATCACAACGCCTGCAGCAGGGTTTAACAAAAATGGGCCTGGATGTATCGGCAGAAACCCAGGCTCGCCTGCTGGCCTATTTACAGCTCATGCAAAAGTGGAACAGGGCGTTCAATCTCACCGCTATTCGCGATCTGGATCAGATGGTCATTCGTCACCTGCTGGATAGTTTGAGTCTGTTACCCCATATCAATCAATCTCCCGTTCTGGATGTGGGTACGGGGGCGGGCCTGCCGGGTATCCCGCTGGCATTATGCCTGCCAGATAAAAAATTTGTTGTGCTCGATAGCAATGGCAAAAAGACCCGCTTTCTGACCCAGGTAAAAATCGAGTTAGCCATTGATAATATTGAAGTTATTCATAGCCGGGTGGAAGATTATCGGCCGGATTTCAGCTTTGGGATTATCACCTGCCGCGCCTTTTCGGCGTTAAATACTATATTGGAACGCACCCAACATCTGGTAACATCAACAACCCGGATACTGGCGATGAAAGGAAAAGAAGAAATTCCTCAATTGGCGGCCGGTTTTGAACAGGTGAACAGTCATGATCTGGAAGTTGCGTGGCTGGATGAAGAACGTCGACTCATAGAAATAAAATCGTCATGACTAGAGTAATCGCGGTAACCAATCAAAAAGGTGGTGTGGGTAAAACTACCACGTCGGTGAATCTGGCGGCATCATTATCAGCACAAAAACGTAAAGTTCTATTAATCGATCTTGATCCCCAGGGTAATGCCACCATGGGTAGCGGCGTTGACAAACACGAGCTGGATTATACGGTCTGTGACGTGCTGCTGGGTGAAATCGATATTAGCCAGTGCATCGAATTTGTCGAAGCATCCGGTTTTTCGGTATTGCCTGCCAATAGTGATCTGACCGCAGCCGAAGTGGCCCTGATGGATCTGGATCATCGCGAGCGTCGTATGCGCGATACCCTGGAGCCGGTCAAGGCCAACTATGATTTTGTTATTATCGACTGTCCGCCATCATTGAATATGTTGACGCTGAATGCTCTGGTTGCTTCTGATGGGGTGCTGATTCCCATGCAGTGTGAATATTATGCCCTCGAAGGTTTATCATCATTGATGGAAACCATTGAACAGGTGCGCAGTAGCGTGAATCCAGCTTTACAGGTCGAAGGTCTGTTACGCACCATGTTTGATCCGCGCAATAAGCTGGCAAATGATGTATCCGATCAGTTGATCGAACATTTTGGTGATCGCGTTTACCGTACCGTCGTACCGCGTAATGTGCGTCTGGCCGAAGCGCCTTCCCACGGTTTACCGGTACTTAAATACGATAAAACATCCCGTGGTGCACTGGCCTATTTTTCACTGGCTGGGGAAATTATCCGTAAACAGGTCAAGGGCGGCTCACCCGCCGGCGCGGTCGCATAACAAAAGGTTAAATAATGGCAGCAAAAAAACGCGGTTTAGGTCGGGGACTCAATGCACTTTTAGGTAACGCAGCGGAAGTTAAACAACTCACTGATCCTGCACCTGCACCCGTTTCCGGTGAGTCTTCACCTGCCGGTCTGGCGCATATCGCAGTGGATCTGATTCGGCGCGGTACTTATCAGCCCCGGGTCCATTTTGAACCCGAAGCCCTGCAGGAACTGGCCGAATCCATCAAGTCGCAGGGCGTGGTGCAGCCCATTGTGGTGCGCCCGATTGCAGCCGGTGGTTATGAGCTGATCGCGGGGGAGCGTCGCTGGCGGGCCACCCAGTTAGCCGGGCTTGGCGAAATACCGGCCGTTATCAAAGAACTGGATGATCAGGCTGCCGCTGCGGTATCGTTGATTGAAAATATTCAGCGTGAAAACCTGAATCCACTGGAAGAATCCCGTGCTTTGCAGCGATTGATTGATGAGTTTGATATGACGCACCAGCAGGTGGCGGAGACGGTCAGTCGATCTCGCGCCTCAGTATCAAACCTGTTGCGGCTTAAAGATTTGAATGAAGATGTAAAATTGCTGGTGGATGAACGTCAGATCGAAATGGGGCATGCCCGGGCGTTGCTGGGATTAACCGGTACCGAGCAAAGCCTGCTTGCAAAAAAAGTCGCTGACAAGGGTCTGTCTGTGCGTGAGACTGAAGCACTGGTACGCAAACAGTTGAATCCGGTGGTAAAAGTTAAAAGAGCAGATGCCGCTACGGATCCAGATATCAAGCGTCTGACCGATGAACTAAGTGAAAGACTGGGCGCAGCGGTGAATATTCAGACTAAAGGCGCCGGGGGTAAACTGGTGATTAGCTATAACAGCCTGGATGAACTCGATGGCATTTTGGCTAAAATCCATTAAATCTATGATTTTGTTAGTAAATAGTCGGCTGCTGTAGGCAACATATTTTGCTATCAGTTATGAGTATCTGGTTATTCAGATATGCCCTTCAAACCCGCGTGGGAATTGGAATATCAAGTTTCACTGATTTTCTAAAATAAAAAAGGCTTATTCTCCCATTAAGATCTTGACCAACATCAAGGTGCTAACTATAATTTGCGCGCATTTCGACGAGCCTTTTCAGTTGATGGCGAGGCGAATCTAAATGCACAAAGCCAGTACAGCTCAGGTTCGTCGTATTCTTCTGATACAGCTTATGGCCAGTATCGTCATTTCGGCACTGCTGCTGGTATTTGATCAGGGCTACTTCTGGTCTGCTTTGGCCGGAGGGCTGATCGCAACTTTGGCAAATGGCTATTTTGCCTGGAAGGTTTTCCATAAACAGGTGGAGACCGAGCCGGAGAAAATCCTCGCCTGTTATTATGGTGCTGAGGTCGGTAAAATTATTTTGACCGTTATGCTGTTTACTGCGGCGATGGTGATGATCAAGCCGCTGAACATCATTGCCCTGATGGGTGTATTTCTGTTTAACACAATGATTCCGTGGCTGGTGTCGTATTTTTATCCCGACGACAGCCTGAATTTGGAGAACTAGAGAATGTCAGGTGACGGCATCACATCCGGTGATTACATAAAGCATCACCTTCAAAACATGACTTATGGTCAACACCCCGATGGTAGCTGGGGCTTTGCACAGTCGCCAGAAGCAGCCAAAGAAATGGGCTTCTGGGCGTTTCATGTTGACTCACTTGGCTGGTCTTTGGCGCTGGCTGCTGTGTTCTTCTTTATATTTCGCAAGGTGGCTAAAAACCCAACCACGGGTGTGCCGGGCGGACTCCAGAATTTTGTCGAAATGATGGTCGAGTTTGTGAATAGCAGTGTTCGCGGCTCTTTTAGTGGTAGAAACGATATCGTGGCACCTCTGGCGTTGACGGTTTTTGCCTGGGTGTTCCTGATGAATTTCATGGATCTGATCCCGGTAGACTGGTTGCCAATGATCGCCCAGCAGATTGGTGCGGCCTTTGGCGCGGATCCACATCACGTCTATTTTAAAGTGGTTCCCAGTACGGACCCCAATATAACTTTCGGTATGGCGCTGGGTGTTTTCTGGTTAATGCTGTATTACAGTATCAAGATCAAAGGCCTGGGTGGCTTCCTGGGCGAACTGGCCTTCCAGCCATTTGGTAAAGTGGGCACGCCGGTCAATCTGGTACTGGAAGGTGTATCTCTGATTTCAAAACCTGTGTCACTGGCGCTACGTCTGTTCGGTAACATGTATGCAGGTGAAACTATTTTTATCCTGATCGCGCTGATGTACGGTGGCGGTCTGGCGATTGGTGCCTTCGGTGGCTTGCTGCAGCTAGGTTGGGCTATCTTCCATATCCTGATTATTACCTTGCAGGCGTTTATTTTTATGACCCTGACCATCGTATATCTGGATATGGCGCATACTGATCACTAAGTAAAAAATTTGAGTCGTTCCCTGGCTATGAATGGTTGGGGAGCGGTTTGTAATGCTTTTTAAATTTAAACTTAAAACTTTTCTCACAGGAGATTAAACAATGACTGAAGCAACTGCATTTTTGTATATCGCTGGCGCTTTAATGATGGGTCTGGGTGCACTGGGTGCCGCTATCGGTATCGGTATTCTTGGCGGTCGTTTCCTTGAAGGTGCTGCTCGTCAGCCAGAACTGATCCCTATGTTACGTACTCAGTTCTTCATCGTAATGGGTCTTGTTGACGCGGTTCCAATGATCGCTGTTGGTATTGCGCTGTATGTTCTGTTCGCAGTTGTTGGAGGCTAATTATCCAGCTCACCACTGTATGGCTCCATGTCTGCGTTGAAAAATGGACATTTACATTAGTAAACTCACATTTTTCGCCCTGACCTGAAACTATACAGCGGCAATCTGAATAGTTACCCGAATACTTACCGAGGAACAAACATGAACATAAATGCAACTCTAATCGGCCAGTCGATCGCATTTTTCCTGTTCGTATGGTTTGTTATGAAATACGTATGGCCACCGCTGATAGCAGCGCTGGACGAACGTAAAGCAACCATTGCCGACGGTTTAGCGGCTGCTGAAAAAGGTCAGCACGAGCAGGAACTCGCGGAAAAAGCTGCAGAGAAACATATCAAAAAAGCCAAATTACAGGCATCTGAAATTGTGACTCAGGCACAGAAGCGTGCATCTGAAATTGTTGAAGAAGCTAAAGAAGGCGCCAGGGAAGAAGTGGACGGTATTAAGAAAACTGCTGCTGCTGAAATCGATCAGGAAGTGAATCGAGCCAAAGAGCATCTGAGACAACAGATAGCCAGCATTACCATTGCCGGTGCAGAAAAAGTATTGAAACGTGAAATCGACGAATCAGCGCATAGCGACATCGTTGATGACCTGATCACGCAGATATAGGCAGGTACTTATGTCTGACTTGATTACCGCTGCTCGTCCATATGCCAAAGCTGTTTTTGAAACAGCCAAAGGTGATTCTGCTGAGGCCAACTGGTCCGAGGTACTGGAGTTTCTGTCTTCCGTTATTGCTAACGAAGATATGAAAGCTGCATTGCAATCACCAAACATGGGTGCTGCTGACAAAGGTGAGCTGCTATTAGAAATATCAGGCAATAACCTGAATGACAAACAGCGTAACTTTATTAAATTGCTCGCCGAGAATGGTCGTCTGGCTTTAATACCAGACGTTGCTGGACTCTATGAAGAGTTACTTGCTGAAGCACAGAGTAAAGTGGAAGCAACAGTGACATCGGCTTATCCAATTTCCGATGCTCAGCAACAGGCCATGACTGAAGCACTTAAGAAAAAACTTGGCTGCGATGTAACTCTGGTTACAAAAATAGATGAATCACTAATCGGTGGTGTGGTAATTAAAGCCGGCGATTTAGTTATTGATGGCTCAGCCCAGGCCAGGCTAAACAACTTGGCCTCCGTGCTGACTCATTAACGAGGAACTGAAGAATGCAACTAAATCCATCAGAAATCAGTGAACTGATTAAAAAACGTATTGATAACTTCGAAGCGACTGCTGAAGCACGCACCGAAGGAACCATAGTAAGTCTGACTGACGGTATTATCCGTATTCACGGACTGACTGAAGCCATGCAGGGTGAGATGATTGAACTGCCTGGTGATACTTATGCTTTAGCTCTGAACCTGGAACGCGACTCTGTGGGCGCGGTGGTACTGGGTTCTTATGGTCATCTGTCTGAAGGTGATACGGCTAAATGTACCGGCCGAATTCTTGAAGTACCAACCGGCGATGCCCTGTTAGGTCGTGTAGTTGATTCACTGGGTGTGCCAATCGATGGTAAAGGCCCGGTTGAAACAACCACTTCCGCGCCTATCGAAAAAATTGCCCCCGGCGTTATCGAACGTAAGTCGGTTGACCAGCCTGTACAGACAGGTCTGAAATCCATCGATGCCATGGTGCCCATCGGTCGTGGTCAGCGTGAGCTGATTATCGGTGACCGCCAGACAGGTAAAACGGCGGTAGCGATTGATGCCATCATCAACCAGAAAGGTACGGGTGTTAAATGTATCTATGTTGCGGTGGGTCAGAAGGCTTCGACTATTTCTAATGTTGTTCGTAAGCTGGAAGAGCACGGTGCCATGGAACACACGATTGTGGTTGCAGCAGCGGCATCTGATTCTGCTGCGATGCAGTACATTGCTCCTTACTCAGGATGTTCAATGGGCGAGTTCTACCGCGACAGCGGTCAGGATGCATTGATTGTATATGATGATTTAACCAAACAGGCATGGGCGTATCGCCAGGTGTCTTTGTTGTTACGTCGTCCACCAGGTCGTGAAGCGTATCCGGGTGATGTTTTCTATCTGCATTCACGTCTGCTGGAACGCGCTTCTCGTGTCAACGCTGACTATGTAGAAAAACACACCAATGGTGCAGTTAAAGGTAAAACCGGTTCGTTAACAGCATTGCCAATTATCGAAACGCAGGACGGTGACGTATCTGCATTCGTACCAACAAACGTTATCTCGATTACTGATGGTCAGATCTTCCTTGAGTCCGATCTGTTCAATGCCGGTATTCGTCCAGCGATCAACGCGGGTCTGTCAGTATCGCGTGTAGGTGGTGCAGCACAGACCAAGATCATCAAGAAACTGGGTGGTGGTGTTCGTCTGGCACTGGCACAGTTCCGTGAGCTGGCGGCATTCGCCCAGTTTGCATCTGATCTGGATGACACAACGCGCGCCCAGTTAGAACGGGGTGAGCGTGTTACTGAATTAATGAAACAGCATCAGTATTCACCCATGGGCATTGCTGAAATGGCATTCACCCTGCTGGCAGTTGATGCCGGCTACATGGATGATATCGAAGTGAAGCAAATCCTTGATTTCGAATCTGCTCTGTTTGCTCATTTAAAGAGCAACAATGCCGATCTTATCAATAAGATTGACGAAACCGGTGATTACAATGATGACATTGCAGCAGAAATGAAAGCGGCAATCGAAGCATTCAAAGCTAACGGTGTCTGGTAGTCGGAGATAGAGTATGTCCGGTGCAAAAGAAATAAGAAGTAAGATTAAGAGTATTAAAAATACTCAGAAGATTACAAAAGCTATGGAAATGGTTGCGGCGAGTAAAATGCGTAAAGCACAGGATCGCATGACAGCAACCCGACCCTACGCGGAAAAAATGCGCAATGTTATTTGTCATTTATCTCATGCCCATGCGGAAATTAAACATCCGTTTATGATTGAGCGTGAAATCAAACGCGTTGGCTATATTGTTGTTACCTCCGATCGTGGTCTGTGTGGCGGTTTAAACGTCAACCTGTTCAAGAAAACATTGGCCGATATGATAGCCCATGATGAACAGGGTATTGAAATCGATGTGGTGGCAATCGGTCGTAAAGCCGTCGAGTATTTTAAACGTCGTGGCGCCAATGTGGTTGCCCAGGCAAGTCATTTAGGTGATACGCCCCATATCGACGAATTGATTGGTACGGTTAAAGTGATGCTGGATGCGTTTGCTGAAGGTGATATTGATGCCTTATATATGGTGAGTAATGATTTTGTTAATACCATGACGCAAACCGCTACCATCGCCAAGATATTGCCTGTCGCCGGTCCTGCTGATGATCAGTTAAAACATCACTGGGATTATATTTACGAGCCCGATTCAAAAGAAATACTGGACAGCCTGTTAATGCGTTTCGTTGAGTCGCAGGTTTACCAGGGTGTGGTAGAAAACATTGCCTGTGAAATGTCAGCCCGAATGATTGCCATGAAAAGTGCTACCGATAACGCCGGTGACATTATTAGCGATCTGGAAACCATGTATAACAAAGCTCGTCAGGCAGCGATCACACAGGAAATTTCCGAGATTGTCGCAGGTGCTGCCGCAGTTTAATACAGGTTCGAGTTTGTTCGAACAGTAAAGAATTTAAGTTTATTTAGAGGATCAGTCATATGAGTGCTGGAAAAGTTGTCGAAGTCATCGGTGCGGTGATCGACGTTGAGTTCCCAAGGGACTCCATTCCCAAGGTGTATGATGCGTTAAAAATCGAGTCTTTTGGCCTGACTCTGGAAGTCCAGGCGCAGTTAGGTGATGGGGTTGTTCGCACAATCGCCATGGGCCCAACTGAAGGTTTGAAACGCGGTGCCGACGTGAGTAACACAGGCGCGCCTATTTCTGTACCAGTCGGTCAGAAAACATTGGGTCGTGTAATGAATGTACTGGGTGAGCCGGTTGATGAAGCTGGCCCGATTGGCGCGGAGTCAACTTTGCCCATTCATCGCTCAGCACCTAAATACGAAGAATTGTCTTCTGATGTTGAAATCCTGGAAACAGGTATCAAGGTTATTGACCTGATCATGCCGATCGCCAAGGGCGGTAAGGTTGGTCTGTTCGGTGGTGCGGGTGTTGGTAAAACCGTAACACTGATGGAGCTGATTCGTAACATCGCGGTAGAGCATAGTGGTTTCTCTGTATTCGCAGGTGTAGGTGAGCGTACTCGTGAAGGTAACGACTTTTACTATGAAATGGAAGAAGGCGGTGTACTGGATAAAGTAGCCCTGGTTTATGGTCAGATGAATGAGCCACCAGGGAATAGGCTGCGTGTTGCGCTGACTGGTCTGACCATGGCCGAGCATTTCCGTGATGAAGGCCGTGACGTACTGATGTTTATCGATAACATCTACCGTTACACACTGGCGGGAACCGAGGTATCTGCACTGCTAGGTCGTATGCCTTCAGCGGTAGGTTACCAGCCAACGCTGGCGGAAGAAATGGGTGTTCTACAGGAACGTATCACGTCTACCAAAACCGGTTCGATCACTTCATTCCAGGCGGTATATGTACCTGCGGATGACCTGACTGATCCATCACCAGCAACAACATTCGCGCATCTGGATGCAACCCTGGTACTGTCTCGTCAGATCGCCGAGCTGGGTATCTATCCGGCGGTTGATCCACTGGACTCTACTTCACGTCAGCTCGACCCACAGGTTGTTGGTCAGGAGCATTATGATATAGCACGTGGTGTACAGGGTACATTGCAGCGTTATAAAGAACTGAAAGACATCATCGCCATCCTGGGTATGGACGAGTTGTCTGACGAAGATAAGCAAACAGTAGCCCGTGCTCGTAAGATCCAGCGCTTCCTGTCTCAGCCATTCTTCGTAGCGGAAGTATTTACCGGTTCTGCGGGTAAATATGTTTCCCTGAAAGAAACTCTTGCAAGCTTCAAAGCGATTCTGGAAGGTGAATACGACCATGTGCCCGAGCAGGCATTTTACATGGTAGGTGGCATCGAAGAAGTCGCTGAACAGGCGAAAGACATCAAATAGTAACGATTTAGTTACCCCCGAGTTGCTTCGCTCCGAAGCGACCTGGAGGAAAGCTGAACAGTTACGGCAACTTGTAGGTATACCGTCATGGCAATGACAATTCATTTAGACATCGTCAGCGCTGAAAAAGAAATCTGGTCAGGCCCGGCTACTATGGTGTTTGCACCGGGTGAAATGGGTGAGCTGGGTATCGCGCCGCGACATACACCTTTGCTGACACGTCTGAAAGCAGGTGAAGTTCGAGTAAGAGACCAACGTGATGCGGAAGAATCATTCTTCATTTCCGGTGGCATTCTTGAAATTCAGCCACATGTTGTGACTGTGCTGGCCGATACAGCGATTCGCGCGGATGACCTGGACGAAGCGGCGGCGCTGGCTGCCAAGCAACGGGCTGAAGAGGCCATTTCTGACCAGAAATCGGATATGGATTACGCCACAGCCAAGGCCGAACTGGCTGAAGCTGCAGCTATGGTTGAGACCATTAAAAAGGTTCGTGGCCGCAGGTAATAGCCAGAGATGTCTTATCCAGTAAAAAAAGCCGGACTTTGTTCGGCTTTTTTACGGGTGTTTGTAAAAGCTTACAGCTTCTGATGAGTAAGGTTTTAATTATCGTGATATAGCCATTATTATTAGAATCATCTCAGGATAGATTACGGAATCAATGTGCTTATTCAAGTTGATATTGTCAGTTCAGAGGCAGAAATCTGGTCAGGTTCTGTGGCTATGGTGTTTGCACCGGGTGAAATGGGTGAGCTGGGTATCGCGCCGCGTCATGCGCCACTGATAACGCGGCTGAAACCCGGTGAAGTACGTATTCTGGATGAGCTTGATAATGAAACCTCCTTTTTCATATCTGGTGGCATTCTTGAAGTGCAACCACATCTGGTTACGATTCTGGCGGATACCGCCATTCGTGCGGAACATTTAGATGAGGTTGCGGCGCTGGAAGCCAAACAACGGGCAGAAGAAACCATGGCAAACAGAGCTTCCGCAATGGACTATGCGCGTGCCAAAGCTGAATTGGCTGAATTAGCGGCGATGGTGGAAACCATCAAAAAAATCAGAAAGCGGAAAGCATAATCATTGGCTGGTTTGCTGGAGCCGAACTGAATATGCTTGCACTTTTAGTTTGCGACTTTAAACTTTGTAGTTAAACCATAACGAATACACCGAGACCCGATTATTTTATCGAAGGATGTAATATGTCACTAAGCGTCGTTATTCTGGCCGCCGGTAAAGGCACCCGAATGAAATCCAGTTTACCCAAAGTATTGCATAAGTTAGCCAGTAAGCCATTGCTTGGTCATGTATATGACACAGCGAAAAGCTTAGGCGCAGAGGAAGTGGTTATTGTTTATGGACATGGTGGTGAGCAGGTATTAAAAACCTGTGAACATATTGATGCGAAATGGGTTGAACAAAAAGAACAGCTTGGTACAGGTCATGCCGTTCAGCAAGCACTGAATGTGGTTAATTTAAAAAATGATGTTCTGGTTTTATATGGCGATGTTCCCCTGACCAAAGAACAAAGTTTGCGGCAATTGTTAGAAGATTTTGAGAATAAAATTGCATTAATGACGGTTAAGCTTGAGAACCCTACGGGTTATGGCCGCATCATTCGAAATAATCATGATAAGGTCGTTGGTATTGTCGAGCAAAAAGATGCCAATGACGAACAAAAGCATATTGATGAGGTTAATACAGGTATTCTGGCGGCGAAAGGAAATATGCTTAAAAAATATCTTGATCAAATTGATAATAATAATGCACAAGGTGAATATTATCTGACGGACGTATTTGCACTGGCGGCAAACGATGACGTGGAAATAATAACTTCACATCCTGCGGCCTGTTATGAGGTTGAAGGTGTTAATAATCGACTACAACTGGCAACGCTTGAGCGTATACATCAAAGAAATATCGCAGATGAATTGATGACCAATGGTGTTACCCTGGCCGATCCAGATCGCCTGGATGTGCGTGGAAATGTAAACATCAGCAACGATGTATATATCGATGTTAATGTGATATTAGAAGGTAATGTAACGATTGGCTCAGGCAGTAGTATTGGCGCTAATTGTGTTATATCTGATTCTATTATTGGTGATAATGTTTTTGTAAAACCCAATTGTGTTTTTGAAAATGCGATAGTTGACAATGATGTTGATATTGGGCCGTTTGCACGTTTACGGCCGGATACACACTTACACAAAGGTGCAAGAGTCGGTAATTTTGTTGAAATTAAAAAAGCCAGTATCGGTGAGGGTAGCAAGGTAAATCATCTGAGTTATATCGGTGATACTGAGATGGGTAAAAATGTAAATATTGGTGCCGGCACGATAACCTGCAATTACGACGGTGCAAACAAACATAAAACTATAATTAAAGATAATGTCTTTGTTGGTTCTGATACGCAATTAGTAGCACCGGTAACCATAGGGGAGAATGTGACTATTGGTGCCGGAGCAACGATTACTAAAGATACGGAGGATGATGTACTGGTTATCAGCCGCAGTCCTCAGAAATCTATAAAAGGCTGGGACAGACCTAAAAAGAATAAATAATTAAAATTGCTCGATTAACAGATTATATTTTTTTAACTGTTATTTTTGGAGATCTAAAATTATGACAGTAGAACGTGCACTATTTGCTCTGGGTGGCTCCATGGTAATGATTACTTCTTTACTGGCCCTGTTTCATCATCCTTACTGGAGCTGGGTAACGCTTTTTGTGGGGTTTAACTGTTTGCAAAGTTCTTTTACTGGGTTCTGCCCACCAAAAATTTTAATGAAAAAATTGAATATGAAAACCGAAGCCGAACAGGCGCTAGAGAAATAGTATTGATACACCACGGTATTGATGTGCTGATAAGTCAATTATTATTTTTATAATTATGCTGCATGTAGTGTCTGTTCATTTCTATATGTATTATGACTGGTGATTCCACCTATTTATTAGCTGATTGAGAGTATGATGGAAATATGAATGCTGGAGAACAGCTTGATAGCCAACAATTATATCAAAATCAAAAACAAAAACTTGCGCAGCCTGATTTCATAGCAGGCCCCAGAATTATTGCTGCGGGCCTGAGATCAGCAGAAAATATAGGTAGTATTTTCAGGTTGGCCGATGCAGCAGGTTGCCCCGTGATTGTTTTTATTAATGAAAGTGATGACGACTTAGTACTGAATCAGAAAATCAGTAAGGTGGCAAGAAACACAGATAAAATTATAGAAACAGTCCAGATGACGCCAGCAGATTTTATTGCATCGCCTCATTTGTATCATCCGCTAATAGCAATAGAATTGACCACAAATTCCTCGTCAGTATATGAAATTGATCTGCCGCAGCAGCTTAGCTTCATGGTTGGTAATGAACGACATGGTATTACCAGTGACTTGCTTGGAATATGTGACCGGGCTGTTCATATTCCCATGTTTGGTACTAATGGTTCGATGAATGTCAGTCATGCACTGGGAATATGTTTATTTGAATGGCGACGACAAACAGCAATGCGTGAATTATTGTAATGTTAATTTATTTAGCCAGTCAGTAATTTCTTTTACTAAAGGGTCCCCTTGCTCGGTGAAATAATGATTGGCATCAAATATTAACACCTGGGCAGATTCTTTAACGCCAGTTGCTTCGAGCATTTTTTTTCGTGCTGGGGCCATATTGATTACGGCCGGATAATCATCGCTACCATAAATATCAAGAAAAGGGATAGTCAATTTATCGATTGGAAAAGGTTTGCTCATGTATTGTTTATAATCAGTTGCTCCCATACCTATGCCAATATAGGCATCTATTTCATTTCTCAATGATGAGCCGGATTGTTCGAACCAGTCCATACTCATATGAACACTGCAGCTATGTGCGATAAGGATAATATTTTTAATATTATTTTCTAATAAATAAGATATAGCGGCATCTATTCTTGGGTAAGAGTCCTTGAATATGGGTCGATACTCATAGAACCTGGCCTGTTTATCAAGAACGGGCATTTGAATAGACAATGTATTCCAGCCATGTTTGGGTAGTTCTGTACGCAGTGGATAAACCACATCTTTCCAGTCTGGATGATAGCCACGACCGTGTAAAATTATTGCAGCCCCTTTTGCTGATTCATCTTCTGTTTCTGTATAAATGGATAAAAATTCATGGTTCTGTGATTTTAAAAATATCGGTTCGCCATCGAGTATGGAGTCTACGATTTGATCAGCCAGACGTTTTTCCCTTGCTATATCAGAAGCGATGGAGCCAAAGGACATAATAAGCAATACAAGGAAGGTTAATTTTTTCATATCGAATCTCTGTTTAACGAACCAGTTGTTGCTCAACAACTGATCTTTTATTTTTGCCTTCAAGTTGCTCGATAAGCGTCAAGGCAAAATCCATAGCTGTGCCTGGCCCCCTGGAGGTGATGATTTTTCCATCTATTTCTATAGCTGAATTTTTTATTTTTGTGGATGTTAAATTCAAAGATTCCAGCACGCCCGGGTAAGCAGTGGCGGTTTTATTATCAAGCAATCCAGCTTTTGCCAGTGCTTTGGGCGCCGCACAAACAGCAGCGATATAACAATTTTTAGCAGCATGATTTTTAAGTATGGCCTGTACTCGGCTATCATCGCGCAAATAATCCGCTCCGGGTAAACCGCCCGGCAATACGATCATATCAAAAATTTTATCAACGACTTTATCGATTGTTGTATCGGGAATGAGTGTTGCACCACGTGAGGCTTTAACGGGTTGATCGTCAAGTCCTGCGGTGGTTACTGAAATACCAGCACGAACCAGCAGGTCGGTAATTGTTATAGCTTCAAGTTCTTCACAGCCCTGAGCTAATGGTACGAGTACTTTTGTCATAACGTTTCCTTCAGAACTACTATTAAAGCCAGTGTTTATAGATATTTAAAACTTATTCCTTTTTAGCCTGTTTTTTATGAAATATATTAAGGCCTTTCAGTACGTTTAAAGCTTCTTTGATCTGATAATCGTCAGTTAGCTGGTCGTCATTTTTTTGTGACGCTTCGGTAGCTTTTTTATTTTTGCCCTTTCTTTTGACGCCATTGGGGTTACTAATATGACCGCTTAAATCTGCTTCTTTCAGGCGTTTAATACCATTGCTTTTAACAGCCGTGAGTTTCATATCGGCAAGCACAATGTCTGGTATTATGCCTTCAGCCTGTATAGAGCGACCGGCAGGCGTGAAATATCTGGCGGTGGTAAATTTTACAGCAGCGCCACTACGTAATTCCTGGATAGTTTGTACTGAGCCTTTACCAAAACTTTTTGATCCCATGATAACAGCGCGGTTATGATCCTGTAGCGCACCGGCCACAATTTCTGATGCTGAGGCCGAGCCTTCATTAATCAGTACCACCATAGGTATGCCATCCAGTTTATCACCTGGTTTTGCTTTGAATTCAAAATAGGAGTTTTTAATTCGGCCTTTGGTATAAACAATTAAACCTTTATCTAAAAAAGTATCGGATACTTCTGCTGCCGCATTCAACACGCCGCCGGGATTATTTCTTAAATCAAGCACCAGTCCTTTCAACGGATTTTTATTTTCTTTTTTCAAATCGTTCAGCGCTTCGGTCAGATGGCGTGATGTATGGGACTGGAAAGTGGAAATGCGTATATATGCATAATCATTTTCAAGCATTTGGCTTTTAACGCTTTTAACTTTTATAATGGCGCGTTCAATTTTAAAAACCAGTGGGTCAATCACATCTTCTCGCACAATAGTCAATTCGATAGTTGTCCCTGGTTTGCCACGCATGATATTGACTGCGTCATTTAGCGACATGCCTTTAACCGGTTTGTCATCAAGGCGTACTATAAGATCACCCGCTTTAAGTCCGGCACGAAACGCTGGCGTATCATCAATTGGTGAAATGACTTTTACCAGGCCATCTTCTATGCCTACCTGTATGCCCAGGCCGCCAAACTGGCCGGAAGTACCAATTTTAAGTTCCTTATATTCATCCGGATCCATATAGGTCGAATGAGGATCGAGTCCAGATAGCATGCCTCGAATAGCGTTGTTTAGAAGTTCTTTATCATCCACTTCTTCTACATAATCAGATTTTATACGGGCGAATATATCGGAGAAGTTGCGCAACTCCTCTAATGGTAGCCCCTGTTTATTTTCCAGTTGAGTATTTGACGGTTGAGTTTCAGCTAATACTGGAGCATTAAAACTGGCAGTGAAGGTAAATATAACCATCAGGTGTATAACTACCGGTGAAAAAATCTTGTTCATGTATTGCTCCGCAATATTATTTTTATAAAGTTATTTGTTTAAGTATAGATAAGGCGATTTAGTTTTCTTTCATTGCCAGATGTTTAATTTTACTGGAACACCAGCGGTTTGGATTAATAGGTTTGCCTAAATGCCGTATTTCAAAATACAGCCCACTGTCAGCCTGGCCACCACTATCTCCCACGGTTGCAATTACTTCACCGGCTTCGATCCAGTCGCCGGCCTGTTTGTAAAGTGCCTGGTTATAACCATAAAGACTCATATAACCATCTTTATGATCAATTATCGTAATGAAACCGTAACCCTGTAACCAGTCGGCAAATGCAACGCGACCATGACTGATGGCTCGAACCGGTGTACCGTATGAAGATGAAATAATCACACCGTTCCAGGTCAGATCACCCTGGTTGCGAGATGTTCCAAACTTTGCATTAAAATTGCCTTTGATGGGCCAGGGTAACTTGCCCTTGAGCTGGCCAAAAGGTTTTTGATCGAGTGGTGCACTGGGAATATCTGCCAGTAACTCGCCCAGTGACATTAATAATTGCTCAATGCGATTACGGCTACCTTTTAATTCGGTCAGGGTATTTTGCTGATGGTCGATGTCCTGGCTTAATTTCGCCAGGAGCCGCTTACGGTTAATGCGCTGTCCAGATAGACTTTTCTTTTGCTTAAGCCTTTTATCCAGCAGTTGTTCAAGCTCTGCAGCGGTTTCACCAATACTGGTTTCCAGTTGCTGCTTTTTCTCTATGCTTTGCAGGTACTCGCCAATTTCTTCAGTACGCGCCTGGTTCAGGTAGTCGTAATAGACCATGGCCCGTCCCATTTCATCGGGCTGCTGCTGGTTCAGCAGCAGTTTAACCTGGGCTTGTTGGCCCATGGCATAGGCTGAGCGTATCTGGTCTGCAAGAATGGCGCGTTGGTTGCGAAGTTTTTGCTTTAGTTTTTTAAGCTCGTCTTTAAGAGCGGCCAGCTTTCTGGTCGATTTTTTATGTTTTAACTGCGTTTCCCGTAAAGATTTGGAAGTTTTGGCAATTTTAAGCTCAAGACTCTGAATTTGAGAACGCACATTACTGCGTTTATTCTCAGTCTCGTTCAGACGGTTGAGTACCTGGGTGATTTTTTCGCGGATCTGCTCAAGTTTGATTTGATAGTCAGCTGGTGCCTGATCTGTAGCCAGAACTACCGGGCTGACCATTAGTAGCAGAATAACGGATCGGAGCCATGCTATGGTGCGGGCGCTTAGTGCAGTGTGATGCGTCACCTGGTCGGAATGTTTATAAGCCATTTCTTATATCGCGATTTTATTTATAAAAAATGTGAAAAATTTGTAAAAAACATAAAAAAACTATGTATTATTTTATGGTAGTTTACTAATATAAAGTCTTTACCAAATCAGCTGGAAGGTTAACCAATGGTTGTAAATATTGAAGACACGCACTTGATGACCCGTGAAGAAGATATCGATCGTGCTTCTCGGTCTCTTAAAGCCATGTCTCATCCGCTACGTTTAAAAATCCTTTGTACTTTAAGAGATCAGGAAATTAGTGTACAGGATATTGTAGATAGTGTGGGCACATCTCAAAGTAATATTTCTCAGCATCTGGCTATTTTACGCGATAAAGGCATTCTGGCATCACGTAAAGATGCTAATCGTGTTTATTACCGGGTGGGTGATGCACGTACACTACGTTTGATTAGCATGATGCAGGAAGTATTCTGTTCACAGGGCGGTTCGGAAGAATAATCGGCCCCATTGGGCGATGCCCGATGCCAGAACAGGTCATGTCAAAGTGGTTGTTTATATTCGAGCCAGTGCCTGAGCAGGGTGCTGGCTTATTGTTTGGATTCTAATTTTCAGGATTAATACATGTCTCAGATAGTTGAATTTGCTGGCAATCATCTGCTGTTGTTTGGCGCACTGATGGTTGTGCTGATAATGATTGTTAAAATGGAGCTTGATAGCAAGCTGAGTGGCGTTAATCAGCTAAATGTAGTTGATGCGGTTCGTTTTATGAATGACCATGAGACGGTGGTGCTGGATGTGCGCGAAGGCAATGAATATACCACCGGTCATATCAAGGAATCTGTACATATCCCCATGTCGGCACTAAAAAAGCGTATCGGTGAGCTGGATAAATATAAAAACAGGCAGGTACTCACCTATTGTCGTTCCGGCAGTCGTTCCAACTATGCCTGCAAACTGCTAAAAAAAGCCGGTTTTGAAAACGTGCATAATATGTCCGGTGGCGTTATGGCCTGGACCAGTGCCAATTTGCCATTAACCAGGAAATAACAGATAGATTATTGTTTTATGTCCCAGTCAGATATCACGGTTTATTACTCTCCTTTTTGTCCCTACTGTTCCTGGGCGCAGCAGTTACTGGACGGTAAGGGCGTCGAATACACGCTTATTAATGTCGGCGATGACGACGCCTATCGGGAAGAAATGGAAAGTAAAAGCGGTCGCACCTCGGTGCCGCAGATATTTATCGGTGATCATCATGTGGGTGGTTTTGATGATCTGTCCGCCCTGGATAAACAGGGCGGTCTTGACCCTATGCTGGAGGGCTGACCATGAGCCAGGTAGTCTGTCCGCATTGCGCAGCTATCAATCGTCTCCCCGCCGAACGTAATGTTGCCCCCGCAAACTGCGGTAAATGTCATAAACCATTATTCACAGCCTCAGCGCTATCCGTCAATCAAAGCCAGTTTGAACGCCAGTTATTCAAAAGTGAAATTCCGCTGGTGGTTGATTTCTGGGCGTCCTGGTGTGGCCCCTGTAAGATGATGGCTCCCGCCTTCGAAAAAGCGGCGGGCCTGATTGAGCCCCGCGCGCGTTTACTCAAGGTCAATACAGAAACCGAGCAAGGTTTATCAGCGCGCTACGGGATTCGCAGCATACCGACTTTAGTGGTATTCTCCGGAGCCAGGGAAGTGGCCCGCATGTCTGGTGCCCTGGATCAGAATAGCTTGCTGGCCTGGATTAATCAGAATATTTAGAATCAGGGTCCAAGATCAGCGGTTGAAAATCATTATTCTGCCAAAGCAATTCTTTCGATAATCCCTTAGCTTTATATTTTTTAATTTTTATAGGCAATACCATGAGTGAAGAACAAAATAATCAGCAACAGTTTGCGATCCAGAAAATTTATTTAAAAGATGTTTCATTTGAATCACCCAATGCGCCAGGTGTGTTTTCCGATGGTCAATGGCAGCCAGAAGTGAATGTGCAGTTGAATACGGAAGGCAAGTCATTGTCTGATGGCATACATGAAGTGATTTTAACCGTCACCGTAACAGCCAAACAGCAGGAAAATACCGCGTTTCTGGTAGAAGTGAAACAGGCCGGTGTGTTTCAGATGTCAGGTTTTCCACAGGAGCAGTTGGGCGGCATGCTGGGTGCTTATTGCCCAGAAGTGCTGTTTCCTTTTGCCCGTGAAGCCATTGCCGACCTGGTTGCCAAAGGTGGATTCCCACAGTTATTGTTGTCGCCGGTTAACTTCAATGCCTTATATATGCAGCACCAGCAGCAACAGGCGCAGGGTGAATCCGCCGCTGAGACCGCGCATTAATGCCTGACTCCAGGAGCATAGCGGTACTGGGTGCCGGTTCCTGGGGCACGGCTCTGGCCATTCATATTGCCAGGGCAAATGATTCCGGTGCCAATTTTGATATATGCATGTGGGATCATAATCCGGATCATGTAAAGCAAATGCAGCAGGATCGCTGCAATGCAGTCTATATGCCGGGGGTGGTTTTTCCGGATTCACTGAAGCTCTGTGAGAATTTACAGACAGCGATTAATCAGGCAACGACCCTGTTGATAGTTGTGCCCAGTCATGCCTTTCGCAGTTTTGTACAATCCGCCAGGCCTTTTATCCGCAGCGATCATCATATTGTCTGGGCAACCAAGGGTCTGGAGGAAGGCACTAACGAACAGATGCATCAGATCATTGCTGAAGAATTGCCCGAATGTAAGGCCACCGCCGTGATTTCGGGACCCACTTTTGCCAAAGAGCTGGCGCAAGGATTGCCCACCGCTATTACCGTGGCGGCCAGTTCAAAACAGCTGGCGGCGGAAATGGTGGAGTTTTTACATCATGGCAGTTTCAGGGCCTATACCAGTGATGACATGACAGGTGTCGAGCTGGGTGGTTCACTGAAAAATGTGCTGGCAATTGCCGCTGGTATTGCCGATGGTCTGGGTTTCGGCGCCAATACACGGGCAGCGCTTATTACTCGTGGTCTGGCAGAAATTATGCGCCTGGGTCATGCCATGGGCGCCCACACCGAAACTTTCATGGGACTTGCGGGTCTTGGAGACCTGGTGTTGACCTGTACCGATAATCAGTCGAGAAATCGACGTATGGGACTCAAGCTGGCAGAAGGCCTGTCTATTGAGCAGGCCCGAGACCAGATTGGCCAGGCGGTTGAGGGTGTGAAAACGGCCAAAGAAGCCTGGCAACTGGCACAGAAATACCGGGTGGATATGCCCATTATTGAACAAACCTATCGAGTTCTGTATGAGGGTGAATCACCCAAAGCCGCCGTAGATGCTCTGTTGGGCCGAGAATCAAAAGCCGAATAATCGTTAACCGCTACCGGCATAATCTAATTGCCGCCAGGCTTCATACACAATCACTGCAACAGAATTGGACAAATTCATACTACGGCTATTTTTCAGCATGGGAATGCGGATGATCTGTTCCGCAGGCAGGCTGGCCAGGTAGTTTTCCGGTAATCCTCGGGTTTCCGGGCCAAAGATAAAAGCATCGTCTTTCTCATATCGGATATCGCTATGCGTTTTTTTGCCTTTGGTAGAACAGGCAAATAACCGATTTGGCCGAATTTTCGCCAGGCAGGACTCGATAGAGTCATGGCTAGTTACGGTGGCAAATTCGCTATAGTCGAGACCCGCACGGCGTAGCCGTTTGTCGTCCAGCTCAAAACCCAGCGGGTGGATTAAATGGAGTTTGCAGCCGGTATTGGCGCAGAGTCGGATTATGTTCCCCGTATTGGGTGGGATTTCCGGCTGGTATAAAATAATTTGGAACATTTAAGATATTAATTTCATTGATTATCAGTGGGTTAGGAGTTATTCTTTATCCATTTTTTAGATATGTCCAGTAATTATTGACTATTTAGTGCTTTCGGACTAAAAAATAGTATATTTATTCATTTATATTAGGTGCTGATTCAATGAGCGAACCGCTTTCACATGCCCCAGATCATAGCGTGGAAAAGCCGGTGTTATTGCTCATCGATGATGATCCGCTGATTTCTGAAAGCCTGGGTTTTATACTTAAAAAAAATTACCAGGTTCATATCGCAGAATCCCGCATCCAGGCGCGTGCTGTACTGGCAGCCCTTGATCAGGTGCCGCAACTGGCGCTGGTTGATCTGGGCTTGCCACCATCACCGCACAGTCCTGACGAAGGCTTTGCTCTGATCGAAGATTTGCTGGCCCATGATCCTCAAATGAAAATCATGGTGCTGTCTGGTCAAAGCGAAGAGGCCAACATACAGCATGCGCTGACGCTAGGCGCCGTCGATTTTATTCCCAAGCCCGCCGAGCCAGCATTATTACAAACGCGGTTGCAGCATCAGTTGATGTTACAGCAGGTGGAAAAAAAGCAGGAACAGAAAAATACCGATGCCGCCATTATTGGCGAAAGTGCGTCGATGCAGGTATTGCGGCAGCAGATTGATCAGTTTAGTAATTCAATTTTTCCAGTGCTGATTGAGGGGGAATCGGGGACTGGAAAAGAACTGATTGCCAAAGCACTGCATCAGCAAAGTTCGCGTAGCCAGCAGCCCTATATGGTTATCAACTGTGCGGCGATTGCCCCTGAATTACTGGAGGCGCAATTGTTTGGCCATACCAAAGGTGCGTTTACTGGCGCGACCCGCGAGCATAAAGGATTTTTCCAGCAGGCAGGGGAAGGCACTTTGTTCCTCGATGAGATTGGTGAAATCGCCTATGACCTGCAGGCCAAATTGCTCCGAGTGCTGGAGAGTGGCGAATACTATCGAGTGGGTGATACTCAATGCCTGACATCGAAAGCCAGGATAATTGCCGCAACCAACAAAACCCTTGCCGATGAGGTCAGAGCATCAGCTTTTCGTTCGGATTTATTTCATCGGTTGAGTATTTTAAAAATACAGGTGCCTGGTTTACGTGATCGTGGTCGAGATAGTCTGTTACTGTTTGATCACTTCAGAAAATTTTATGCAGAATCGATTTTGTCGGTAGAGCTTGATGAGTCTGCCCGAGAGCTCTGGGTGAATTATGGTTTTCCTGGCAATGTACGAGAACTACGTAATATTGTTATCCGTCTTGGCACTAAATATCCTGGTGCGATGGTTTCTCGAAAACAATTACAGGCTGAACTAGAACTGGATGCATTTGTTAGTAGCGACGCTGTGAATGAACAAAAAAATACATCAAATATTTTAAGTGATGAAGTGTTAAAGCAACAAATGCAAGCGGGTGAAGTCTATTTAGATCAGGCTATTCGAGATCTTGAAAATCATTACATCGAACTTGCGATGGAAATTTATGATGGGAATTTAAGCAAGGTTGCCAAAGCATTGCATGTAAACAGGACGACTTTGTATAGCAGGATGCAGAAAAAATGACATTAATTCATAACGGGTAAAACTATGTACCTAGAGCATTTTGGTCTCAAGAGATCGCCATTTAAAATTACGCCTGACACAAGTTTATTTTATACAGGCAGTAAACGTGGTGCTGCACTGGAAGCGTTGAAGTATGCAATAGTTTCTGGTGAGGGAATCATCAAGGTTGTAGGCGAAGTTGGTAGCGGCAAGACAATGTTATGCCGCATGCTTGAGATGGAATTGCCAGATAATATTGAAGTTGTTTATATAGCAAATCCCAGTTTGTCACCAGAAAATATATTGCATGTTATCGCTTTTGAATTAAAACTTGATATATCTAGTGATACAAACAAATTTGAGGTCATGCAGCAATTACAAAATTATTTGCTAGCAAAGCATGCCGATAATAAACAGGTGGTTGTTTTTGTAGAAGAAGCGCAAAGCATGCCATTAGAGACTCTGGAAGAAATTCGTTTACTAAGTAATCTGGAAACCAATGATCACAAGCTGCTGCAAATGGTTTTATTTGGCCAGCCAGAACTGGATGAAAAGTTACGTGATACCAGTATCAGGCAATTAAAAGAACGCATCACCCATAGTTTTTATCTCGACCCGTTTCCTAAAAGTGACATTTTTGAATATCTAAATTTTCGCATGCGCCATGTTGGTTATAAAGGCCCGGATATTTTCTCGCAAAAAGTGGCCAGTAATATTGAAAGAAAATCCAAAGGGCTAACGCGCCGCATAAATATTCTCGCCGATAAAGCCTTATTGGCCGTGTATTCCGAAGGCGGCCATGGTGTTGCTGCCAAGCATATTGACATTGCTGCCAGAGACAGTGATTTCAATCAGGAAAAAAACTGGAAACCACTGAGTTATTCGATTGCAGCCGTTTGTGTTGTCGCATTAGCTGTCTGGACTGGAACATTAATTCCGCAGCAGCATGCAGTAGTTGAGCGTGCAGATGAATTAGCAATAAAGCCGGCGGCTACCGCAGAAATATTAAAGCCAGCAACATTAATGCCTGCAGCAGTGGAAGCTGTAGCAGAGAACAATCAATCAAACCAGAATAGTGAGCCTGCACAACAGCTTTTACAGCAACAACTGGCGATGACTAAAGCATGGCTGCCACAGGCGGAAGCTGGTAATTACACTATTCAGCTTATTTTGCTGGAGGCCTGGGCCGTTAATAAAGCAGAGGACTATTTACGAAAAGCGAGCAAAACCCTGAATATGGATAAGGTCTATGTATATGACGCCATCATACAGGGGCAGAAGGTATTTAGTGTGCTATACAACGACTACATAAACAGGGAAGATGCCATACAGCAGTTGCAGAAATTAAGCAGTGAGCTTAAGGCAAGTAGTCCTTATTTGAGAACAATCAAGGGTATCAGGGCGGATATCAGAAAAAGTCAGTCAATCAACAATATGGTATCTGGTCAATGACTCGGGGCATTACATTGAAACTAATTGAACAAACACGCGAAATATTAATCGGAAGCAGCCTGGTATTGCTGTTAGTGAGTTGTGGACCGACGCGGCCACCAGAACAATCTGCAGGTCATATTAGCGATGACGTGGTGCAGGAGGAAGCTGTTATTCCGGCTGCATTAACACAGACGACCCTGTTGCCTGAACCCAAACAAAGACCTCGCCTGGAAACTTATACGGTCGTAGTCAGTGATGTACCGGTAAAAGACCTGCTTTTTTCGATGGCCAGAGATGCGAAGCTGAACCTTGATATTCATAATGATATTGAAGGCACCGTTACACTGAATGCTATTGATCAGACATTGCCTCAAATACTTGATCGTCTGAGTAAGCAAACAAATATTCGCTATGAACTTGATAGAGACAACTTACGGGTTCGTGCTGATGCGCCTTATCTGAGAACTTATAAAATTAGTTACGTTAATATGGCCAGAGAATCCAGCGGTGTGGTTAGTGTAGCGACAACTCTGGGCTCAACGGGTCAGGGAAATATTGGTGAGCAGGGAAGTAGTGGTGGTAGTCAGGACGAAAATAATAGCTCGCGCACTCAGGTTACCAATACCTCTAATAATAAATTCTGGGAAACGCTGGCAAAAAATATCGCTGCTATATTGAATGAAGATGCAACGGCGGAAACTGAAGCAACGGATGCTGGTAGTGATAGTAAAAATGTAATTGTTAATAAAGAATCCGGCATTATTGTTGTCAGGGCAACCCACAAACAACATGAAATTATTCAGGGATTTGTCGACCTGGTGCTGGGTAATGCTAAACGACAGGTTTTAATAGAGGCCACCATTGCAGAAATAAACCTAAGCGATCGTTATCAGGCTGGTATTGACTGGAATCTGATTGCCAGTGATCCAACCGATGGTATTAGTTTTACTTCTGATTTTCTTGGTACTAATCTTGGTCAGGCGCCTTTTTCTACGTTGAGTCTGGCTGGCGATGTTGGTGGTGATCAACTGACAGCCACCTTAAGTGCCTTAGAGCAGTTTGGCGATGTGCAGGTATTATCCAGTCCGAAAGTTATTGCCTTAAATAATCAGCCGGCGATTCTAAAAGTTGTAGATAATATTGTTTACTTCGAAATGGACGTGGATTCATCGGTTGCGGATAGTGTATCTGTAACTACATTTGAAACCGAAATAAAAACAGTTCCGGTCGGTTTTGTAATGTCAGTAACACCATATATTGATGAACACGATGTGGTGACGCTTAATATCAGGCCAACAATTTCAAGAATTATTGATACTGTTAAAGATCCTAATCCAGCATTTGCCAATGCCAATGTAACCAGTAATGTGCCGGTTATTCAGGTGCGTGAAATAGAGTCATTGTTACAGGTGAATAGTGGCGATACAGCGATTATCGGTGGTTTAATGCAGGATACCGTGAATGACACTTCATCGGGTGTGCCATTTCTTTCTGACATCCCAATCATTGGCGCCTTATTCAGGTACGAAGACGATCTCAGGGAAAAATCAGAACTCGTTATTTTCATCCGTCCGGTCGTTGTACGACATGCAAGTCTTATGGGTGATCTGGCAGACTATCAAAAGTATTTGCCTAAAGAACCTGGAAAGATACAGCCGGACGCTGAAGAGAATGAACACGGTCAACAATAGGGCGATATTAAATGAGTTTACTTCTTGATGCCCTGAAAAAAGCTGCAGATGAAAAACAGAAGAATGCATCACCAGCTGATGAAAGTGAAGACAATATTCAGCTTGAAGAACTGTCGGAAGCTGAAACAGAAATTTCTGCTGATGATGACCTGGATTTAGATCTGGAGATTGAGCAGGTCGAAGCCGATTTTCCTGCAGTTGATGAGACGCTGGAGATATCTGAGCCACAAGCTGTTGAGCAAAGTGTCGAAGATACAGGTCAGCCTGAAATGGAGGCGCCGATTCATAGTTCTGCCAGTGATGATGCTTTGCAAATAGCAGAAGAAGAAACAAAAATAATATCTGCTGATAAAAAGAATGTAGTGGATACAGAAAGCAATACTGAAGATTCACCGCCTGTTGAACAGCTAGATGAAACTGCTGGTGGAAATTTAAGTAGTGAGCTGCCAGCAGCATCTGCTGCCGATGATATGTTGGATGTTTCCTCAGACCGGACGCATAGAAAAGCCAGCCGTGTAGAGAATGAAAAAGCCCTGGAAGCACTAATTAACAAGAGCAATCAATCTACAAGACGCAATAACTTGAAAACTAATATAGCCATAATTTTCATAGTATTAATCGTGCTGGTATTTGCAGTTGGTTATTATGTGATACAGGTGTCCAGTTCAACGCAGAAACTTTTCATTGCAGATGCGCTGGATAGAAAAGAACAGGTTAATCCCGTTAATGCTTCTGTGCGTTCAGTTAAGCCAGCCGCGGTAACACCAGAGCCAGTCGTTACGGCGACTACACCTGTGGCTGCAGCTGCGGCTATCAGCACGCAGCCCAAAAAGCAGAGTGTACAAGCTGCTGCCAGAGCACCGGTTAAGAAGCCGGTGAAAAAAATAAATGTTATTCGCAAGAGCATTGAAGATCCGATAGATACTTTGCTGCGCCAGGCGTATGCAGCGTTCAACAACGAGGATTACGTGAAATCCAATAATCTATACACCCGGGTGATTGATCGAGATGCCCATAACAGGGATGCATTGTTAGGTCTTGCAGCAATCGGTATCAAGCAGGAAAGATATGAGTATGCAAAACAAAAATATTTGCACCTGTTAAACCTGAATCCAAAAGATTCCCATGCAAGAGCGGGGCTAAGTACTATTGAAAGTAAAATTGATCCCCAGCTTAATGAAAGTCAGCTTAAATTTATGCTAAGGGAACAGCCAGAGGCCGCGCATCTTTATTTTGCATTGGGTTCTCTTTATGCGGCGCAGCAAAAATGGCCGAAAGCTCAGAGCGCTTTTTTTAGCGCATGGTCGGCAGATAATAAAAATGCAGATTACTCTTACAGTCTTGCAGTGAGTCTTGATCACCTTGGGAAAAAACAACAGGCAAAAGATTATTATGAGCTTAGTATTAAACTTAAACAGATAAACGGCGGTAATTTCTCTGTTGAAGATACTAAAAACAGAATTAAATTTTTACAAGATACGAATTCATGAGTAAACATTCCCAGGTATCACAGGCAGAGATCCAGGATCTGGGTTCAGCACTCAGAGCTAAAAAGAAACGCCTGGGTGAAGAACTGGTTGCTCAGGGACTGGTTACTGATGACCAGGTTAATATCGCGTTAAAAGAACAGAAAAAAACTGGCAGGCCTTTAGGCGAGGCGCTGGTTACTCTGGGTTTTGTGACCGAAGGCGTACTTCGTGATGCTCTGGGTGAAATGCTGGGTAGAGAAAGTATTGATCTCTCCAATGCAGTCCCTGATGATGAAGCCATCGCAATCATTCCCAAAGACGTATCTGTCAGATTCAATATTATTCCCTTAAGTTTTGACAAAAGTGAAAATCGTCTCACAGTTGCGATGACCGATATATACAATCTGGCAGTGCTGGATCGTATCAGGGCAATAGTGGGTAATCGCACGGAAATCATTCCGCTGCTGGCGGGCGAAAGTGAAATATCGGATGCTATCGACCAGTTTTATGGTTATGAACTTTCAGTAGACGGCATTCTCCATGAAATCGAAACCGGTGAAGTTGATTATGCAAGTCTTGAAGCGGAAGGCGATGAATACAGCCAGCCTTTAGTTCGACTGGTAGATGCGATTCTGGCCGATGCAGTCAAGCGTGGTTCATCAGATATCCATTTCGAACCGGAAGAAGGTTTCCTGCGTCTTCGATATCGTATCGATGGCGTATTGCGTCAGATCAGAAGTTTACATAAAGATTACTGGTCGGCTATCGTTGTACGTCTGAAAGTCATGTCAAATATGAATATTGCGGAAACCCGTGCGCCACAGGACGGCCGTATCAGTTTACAGATTCGTGGTCACAATATTGATTTTCGTGTGTCATCACAGCCAACGACGCACGGTGAAAATGTCGTATTGCGTGTACTTGATCGAGCCAAAGGTATAGTGCCGATTGAAAAATTAGGCTTGCATGCCGATGCACTGGAAGCCTTAAAAATAATGATGGCTCGACCCGAAGGCATAATCCTGGTCACCGGCCCCACGGGTAGTGGTAAAACAACCACACTGTATTCAATGCTGAATTATGTGAAATCCGAGCAGGTTAATATTATGACCCTGGAAGATCCGGTAGAGTATCCGATGGACCTGATTCGGCAAACTTCGATTAACGAAGTGCTACGAATGGATTTTGCAAATGGTATTCGATCATTAATGCGGCAGGACCCGGATATAATTCTGGTGGGTGAAATACGAGATCCCGATACAGCAGAAATGGCATTTCGTGCAGCCATGACGGGTCACCAGGTGTATTCCACCCTGCATACCAATTCAGCCATAGGCTCAATACCACGGCTATTAGATATTGGCGTCCATTCCGACATCATGACGGGCAATATTATTGGCATTCTGGGGCAGCGACTGGTTAGAAAATTATGTAAAAAATGTAAGACTGCTCGCGCCGCAGAAGATATAGAAAAAAAATTACTCAGTATTGATGAAACAGCAGAAGTCATGATCCACGATGCCAACGGCTGTGAGCATTGTGAAAATACCGGTTACCGGGGGCGCCTGGCTATTTTAGAAGTTCTACGGTTCGATGATGTCATTGATGAAATGATTGCTGAAAAAGTAACCATAGGGAAAATGAAAGTTTATCTGAAATCACAGGGCTTCCAGACGCTGGCAGATGATGCCGCCAGACGAGTGATTGAAGGCGAAACGACCCTGGATGAAGTTAGCCGTGTTATAGACCTGACGGATCGACTATAAATATGGCAACGGTATTTAAATACAAAGCCATAGATGCACAGGGGAAAGTTAGATCCGACAGAATTGAAGCGGATAACTTACTGGATCTTGAACAGCGGCTTGGCGGTATGGGTCTGGATCTTATTAACTTCAAAGAGCACCGATCAACCGGATTAACCTTTAAAAGTAAAAAAATTAGCCGAAAAGAATTAATCAATTTTTCTTTTCAAATGCAACAGCTGACAAAATCGGGCGTTAGCATATTAGATGGCCTGAGAGATTTAAAAAATACGGTTGAAGAAAGTCGGTTACGTGAAGTGCTGGCAGGCCTGGTAGATGAAATTGAAGGGGGTAAAACTTTTTCTCAGGCACTATCCGAATTTCCTGAAATTTTTGATTCGGTATATATCACCCTGGTGCGTGTTGGTGAAGAAAGCGGACGAATATCAGAAGTGTTACATGATATGGCCGAAACGCTCAAATGGCATGATGAGTTGATTTCGCATACTAAAAAAATCATGATTTATCCGGCAATAGTTACCGTAGTCGTTCTTGCGGTCGTTTCATTTTTAATGATTTATTTGATTCCCCAGTTGGTGCCGTTTATTCAGGATATTGGTGGTGAGATACCATTGCATACCCGAGCCTTAATTGCCACATCCTGGTTTATGGGTAATTTCTGGTATCTGGTTGTCGGGCTGCCCATTTTGATGTTTATAGTTATGCGTCAATGGGCGAAAAGAAATCATAATGTTCGATTTAAGCTTGATAGCTTCAAACTGAAAATGTATTTGTTCGGTCCCCTGATTTTAAAAACCAATCTGGCTCGGTTCGCCAATTATTTTGCCATGATGTATACCTCTGGTTTAACCGTGCTGGATGCCTTAAAGATTTCTGAAAAACTGGTAGACAATGTCGTTTTAAGTAATGCGATTACTGATGCGCGAGCAATGATTGGTGAAGGCGGCTCGATTAGTGAAAGTTTTAGTAAAGTTGAAATATATCCACCACTGGTTATACGCATGTTAAAAGTCGGTGAAAGTACCGGCGCACTGGATGATTCACTGCTTAACATCAGTTACTTTTACAACAGAGAAGTCAAAGAAACCGTCGATAAAATGGAAGCGGCTATCTCCCCGGTAATGACAATAATACTGGGCGGTATAATGATGTGGATTATGATGGCGGTACTTGGGCCAGTTTATGATTCATTAACAAAAATTCAGTTTTAGATAAATACTGTGAATAGAATATTTTATTACTCAGGTTACAGATTAACGGTTTTCCACTGGGAAAACCATAAATTTATGGCGTCCTTTGCCTTTGATCCCGGCGATGATGGCCTGCAAAAATTTGTTGAATATTTAAATGCAACAGAAAACACGCCGGTACGTATTCTGGTTGATGTTATTGAAGAAGATTTTAGAAAAGAGACCGTGCCACACCTGGGAGCCAAAGACCGAAAGGCTGTATTAAACAGGCTAATGGAAAGACATTATCGCAAAAGTGTCGATTTTTATTACCACCGAGTGATTGGCCGAGAAACAGCCGGGCGTAGAGACGATAATTTACTGGTCGGTGTATTAACAAATCCAGATATTTTACAGCCCTGGATGAAAGCGATTGAAGATGCACAAACAGCAGTGGTGGGTATCTGGTCGCTGCCACTGATTTCAGAAAAACTGGTTAAAAAAATTGCGCGGGACGATAAAAATGTTTTGCTTGTGTCACAACAGGTGCCGAGCAACCTAAGGCAGAGTTATTTTAAAAATGGAGAATTTCAGTCAAGCCGTTCAGCCGTGGTTAATCTGGAAGATACTCCATTGGGTGAATATATATCTGACGAAGTTGAACAAACAATTCGGTTTCTGGCCAATCAACGATTTATTGGGTTCGATGAAAAATTATCGGTGCACGTTATTTGTCGTGATGCCGACATTGAAAAAATTCAGCAGTTTTGTGAAGACTCGCCATTACGAACTTATATCTATCATAGTCTTAATAAGTTACAGCAAGAATTTGGTTGTACAGATGTTACTGAAGATTATAGTAATGGTCTGTATTCTTTTATATGTAATAAACAAATTATTCCTAAAGGCCATTATGGGCCGGTTTCCTTATTCAGGTATTTTTATCAGCATCTGGTTTCCAAAGCGATGTATGCCAGTAGTTTGATTTTGCTTATCGCATCAATACTGGTCATGCTGTCTTACATTTCTGATGCCCAGATAATGGAGGCGGAGACCGATATTATTAATAAACAAACAGTGGTTATGGAGAATAGCTATACCAAAGAGCTGGAAAAACTGGAGCCGCGGCTAGAAAAAACTGAAGCCATGAAGTCATCGGTTTTATTAAATAATAAAATAATAAAAAGTCGAGTTATTTCACCGCAGAATTTCATGGTCGATATCAGTCGTCTGTTTACACTTTCCGGGATGAATGATACCCAAATTACTGAAATTGACTGGCAACACACTCAAACGAATGAGCTTAATGAGCGACCGGGCCAAACCCGGCAGGCAGTTAATTATGGCTCGACTGATGTAATCAAACAGCGTGCTGTCGTGCGTGGTTTTATCAGAATTTCTGATTCCAGTTTAAAAGACACAGTTAATAAGATTAATTCAATTGTTGCCGCATTTGAGAATCATAAAATGGTCGAACAGGTAGAAATAACTAAAATGCCTATTGATACACGATCAAAAAACAGTCTTGAAAATGAAAGCGGTACGCGAGTGGAAGAGTCCACTGCCACCGATTCAGAAAAAGGACGGTTTGAATTGCGTCTGATAATGAAAGGGCGCCAGGCATGATTAAGCCGATGCTAAAAAATCTGCAAAAAGAAATAGGAATTTTTCTGATCGCGCTGGTAGTTTCAATTATTATGATTCTGGTATCCAAAATGTATTGGGAAACTATCTCAATAGACAAACAGAATGCCAAAGATAGTTTGTCTGAAGCCAGAGAAAAATATCACACGGCGCTGGAACGAAAACGTCTACTCAAGGAATTCGAAGATAAATACGACCTGCTCATGAAGCAGGGAATCGTTGGCGAGGAAAAGCGTCTCGACTGGATAGATGTGATAGAACAAACCACCAGAAAAGAAAAAATTCCTTACCTGAAATACAAAATAGAACAGCAGAAACCGCTGGCTGATTCACAGATCAAGGCAACATATCCCGGGATTGACGTATTTCAATCGACTATGACGCTGGATATGGAATTACTGCATGAAGGTGACTTATATACCGTCATCAATAATTTACAGAAAAATGCGAAGGGTTTATTTGAAGTTTCGGCATGCAATATGAGACGAAATAATGTCGCCGTGGCATCTATTCTGGAGACGAACACTGATAAAAATTTTTCTGCCACCTGTCAATTAAACTGGTTTACCATGAAGCAACAGTCCTTAAGCACAATAGTTTTGTCGGAAGAAGAAAATGAATAGGCAAATTATTAGAGTGTTTCTTTTCAAGTTGCTCATATTGTCTGGCTGCCCGCTATTTGTTCTACCGAGTGTTGTCAGCGCTGGGGAAACCGATCAAATTACCCAATTAAGAACCCTGTTTACCACACCACTGGAACGTAAAAAACTGGACGAACTCCGTAATGCCGGTCAGTTTGATAATAAACAGAACCAGCAAACAGGTGCGCCGGTTATTCGCGCACCGCTTAAAGTCGAAGTAAAGGGTGTTGTGTTCAGGGATAAACAGAAGCCTGTTGTCTGGGTGAATGAGGGGAACACTTTGAAATCCCAGACCATAGAAGATGGCATTCGGGTGAGAACATCCGGCGTCAACAAAAACAGGCTAAAGGTGCCGGTAAAGGTATTTCAGAAAAATCTATCCATGAAGCCTGGCCAGCAATGGACCGAGGCAGACAGGATAATCCAGGACAAATATCAGATAAAACGGCCTGAAATAGAGACCAATGAGACTGTCATAAAAGAAGAATCAATGGAAAATAAGAAAGATATTAGTCCTGTAAAGTAAGGCATTTCTAGATTAGCGGGAACTTTCAAAATTAAAGCGATAACTTATTAAATTATGCGTAAAGAATTAGGTTTTATTTTCTGATGTGTCATCGTAAACAACAAGGCGCAGCTCTGATTTTATTGGTGCTAGTAATAGTATTAACAGGAGCGGTGTTTGTTGTCACAAATTTCTCGATTGATAGAGGAATAATTAGCCAAGAAGCAAAAACATCACAATCCCTTAGAAATGCTAAAGAGGCACTTCTTTCGTTTGTCTCTACATATAATTTAACAAATGCTACCACTTTTCCATTTAATAATCGAAATGGACTGTTGGGATTCTTGCCATGCCCTGAAAATGCTACGTCAGTAAATGAAGGGGAAATATCTCCTTCTTGTGGAGCACAGTATGTGAATGTACTGGGACGGTTCCCTTGGAAAACCTTAGGATTAGATGTTCAAAAAGATAGTTCAGGAAGTTGTTTGTGGTATGCCGTTTCAGGCGAGTATAAAAATATTGGCCGTTTAGATAGAAGAGCCTTAAATCAGACGTCAGGATTGACGCGTAGTGAAATGTTGAATGAAGATACTAATGGTGCGTTTAGATTATTTGATCAACAGTCCAATATTATAGCAGGTAACCGTCCTGATAACCGAGTTGTAGCGATAATAATAGCGCCTGGCGCAAGATTGAATAATCAAAATCGAACAAAAGTAGCTGGCAATAATTGTGGGAATTTTAATGCTAATAATTATCTTGAACAATTTAATGGTATTGACAATAGAAGTGTATCTAATAATGCAGATAGTATTGATGATTTCATTACAGCAAATATTGGTTCAAATACCTTTTTCAACGATCGTATAATCACTATTACTCGACAGGAAATATTCAATGCACTAAGCAGTCAAAATACATATGCTGCTCAATTTACCCGTACAACTAGAGCATTGGCCGAATGCCTGGCTTCATTTGGCAATAATAATAGCAGGCGATTACCATGGCCAGCTCCGTTGGCTCCGGGTGACTACCGAGATGGCAGGTTATATATTGAAACAGCAGGGGGGCATCTGGGTCGGTTCCCAGCAGATCTCGCTATTTCAGGGGGGCAATTTATTTTAGAAAATACCATTTGTAGTGCAGTTACTAATGGTGCCAATAATATTAATTTTAACGCTGGTGTACCAAATAGTATGGAACGAAGAATCTGGGAAAACTGGAAAGATCATTTTTTTTATGTAGTAGCGGGTGATTATGATCCAAACAGTACACCGCCAGCACCTGGAGCATGTATTAATTGTCTTACATTTAATGGTGGTGTTACCGATTATTCCGCGATGGTTATATTTTCAGAAACACGCCAAGCAGGACAAATAAGGGATGCACTACCCATTGATCCTGATACAAAAAACGTTATAGCCTCGTATCTGGAAGGCCCTAATGTGACAAACTTTCCTGACATTGCCGGTAACGGCAACTATGTAATAAACAGTGTGGCAAATCCTAATGTGAATGACACAATAATTTGTATTCAAGATACTGTGGCTACAGGCTTAACAGTTGTAGATCCCTGTACTATGTAATTAGTTTAGTTAATAGGTAAAAATTTATGAATAGCAAAGGTTTTACATTAGTTGAAGTAGCAATTGTTATGCTCATCATAGCTTTTCTTATTGGCGCAGCTATTATGCCATTAAGGGCGCAACGGGAATCTAATAATATAAAAAAAGCAAAGGCTGATTTACAGGCAATCGAAGAGGCATTATATGGTTTTGCCATTACTAATGGTGGCTTGCCTTGTCCTTCTTTTCCTGGCCTTGGAGGTCAACAGGATGTATTGGATGCAAATAATAATTGCACAACTGGTTTTCACGGGTTTGTTCCTAGCGTCGATTTGGGTTTACGTGGAGAGGTAAATTGCGATGGCTTATTAGTTGACCCCTGGGGACAGCCCTACCGATATTCGGTTACTAATTCTGACGCGGGGAACTTTTTAGGAGCAGATTTTGTTGCAACAAATAATCAAATACAGCAAGAGGCCGCTCAACCGGGTAATAATTTATCAAGCCTGGGTCCAAACTTGCAGATATGTAATAATAGATTGCTACCCTGTAATGCGGGTTCTGCTGCTGCAGACTTTTATACCAATACGGCAGTAGCTACTATATTTTCTTTAGGCAGAAATTGGGCTAATGCTCCAAGTGCATTAGAATCAGAAAATGCTGGCGAGGGGGCTAATATACCAAGATCTGCGGGCTGTGCCGGGCCTGCATACAGAATTGCTAATGATGAATTTTTTTACTATATGTTGCCGCTTGAAACAGCGCCAGTATTCGATGATATCGTGACCTGGATATCGCCAAATACATTGTATAGTAGAATGTTACAGGCTGGTCGCTTGCCATAGTAACTAAGAACGAATTTAATAATTTTTTAGGTGTTATGTTTTTATTGTAAGTTTGACTAAAATTAGTATTTAGTTGATTCGTTTTTATATTCAATCCTAAAACAAACTTTCCCATTTTCATTTTGTGTCAGTTTCAATTCATAGCCATTACGTCTGGCCAACTGAGCAGACTGATAAAGCCCTATCCCATAACCGTTTTTCGACGGTAGAATCTGTTTAAATAGTATATTCGCCTGATGATCATCCAGTGGATAGCCGGTATCACATACTTCAATATAATAAGCTTCTTTTTCTGAATACAAATGTGTTTTTATAGCTGTGTTGGGATTTACTCTGCGTTTGCTACGGGCATTTTCCAGCAGGTTTTCCAGGATAGTATCGAATACATCGGTATCAATATCCCGGTCGGTTTCTACCTGGCCGGTAAAATTTATTTCTCGACCATGGTAACGGCTTTGTAATTCTTTCCACCATTCCGATAATTGTTTATAGCTCTGGCCGGTATCGGTTCTGGTTTGTAATTTATCCAGAGTATTTTGTAAGCGTTGCGTTAGCAGGGGTAGTTGTTTTTCCAGTAATTCATGGCTATGTTGAGTATCGTCACTGGCCTGAACAACTCCGGTTAATGCCTGTAACGATTGCAGAATATTTTTTATATCGTGGGTAAGTTTTGAACCGGTTTCATACACGGCTTTTAAATGGGTCTGATTTTTTAGGGAAATCTCGCGCAGTTTGGACATATAGAAATAGGCCATTAACTGCAGTAGTAACTGAGCGTGAATCTTCAAAGCATTGCCCATAGGTATGTGGCTATACAGCTCCAGTTTCAGATTGTTTTCTTCGAAAGTTAATTTATATTTTGAAGCGTTGCCATGGAATTCTGTTTCATCACCCGAGTACCAGTGAATACCCGAAACCCAGGGCAGGTTTAATAAATGCTCGACGCTATACTGCAGAAAGGTTTCCGGCTTTATTTTATTGTTTTTACCCAGCAATGCGGTTTCATTAACCCAGCTTTCAAACGGATTACCAATATTTAATATGTGCTGTTCCCAGCGTTGACTTAAACCTGTCCGGCCATGTCTGGGCAGCCAGAGGATACTGAGCAATATCAGAAATACCGCCAGTAGCATAGTGGTGGTCAGCAGGGATTGCAGGTAGTGCTGTTTGTAAGTAAAGCTAACCAGAATACTGGTCAGATAAAATCCAAACAGGCCAAATCCAATAACCATGCTGTGCAAGTAATCAATTCTAACAATTCGATCACGTCGATTGGGCCAGACAGTTATCACCATACACGCCACTAGCAGGCTGTAAAAAATAGCGGTATCGAGTTCCGCGGGTAGCACTTCGAGATGGAATAAATTTGGGGTAACTTTGAGGCCCAGATCCAGAAACAGAATCATGGCGGCGATGGCATAGATGCCACGACCTATACCCTGGATCAGCGCGCTGCCAGCCGTGAGTCCGCTCAGCAAAATAATCCATAGCGCAATAAACCACCAGCCAAGAAAGTAATAGGTGCCAATAATAAAAATAAAACTAAGCAGCAGATGTTTGCTATTGACCTGTTCCTGAGAGCCAAGCAGCGGTTGCCAGAGCAGGAAAAACCCCAGATGGATCAGCAGCAGCGTGGATAACAGCAGATTTTCATTTTGATGCAGCGCGGTATGCAGGGTCAGTAGCATCAGCCCAAGCGACATAAACTCGTATTTGGCAAGATTTTTAAAATTGAGCAGCTTGCTGGACATAGGCAGGGATATTAACCCAGATTGGCAACAGTTGCTTCGCCAGGGCGGTATATAACTAGCGGAAATTTTCGTTCGAATTTCGACATGTTGTCGAGCTTTCAACATAAAATCATTAAAAACTGTTGAAATCTCAACAAAATTGTTAAGTATCTGCTATAAGAAGTCTATCTAAGCCTTTGTTTATTGGGGTTTAAAAAGGCTGGCACAGCACTTGCTCTGTGTGTATACAAGATGCGTTTTTAATGATTTTAAATTAATACTATTTTCTGGAGATTTGAACATGATGAAGAAACAACAAGCGGGCTTTACGCTGATAGAGATTGCGATCGTACTGGTTATTATTGGTCTGTTACTCGGCGGTGTGCTGAAAGGTCAGGAAATGATCAATAACTCAAAAATCAAACGTGCAGTGAATGATTTTAATGGGGTGAGTGCTGCGGTCTATAGTTATCTGGATCGTTATGGTGCGCTGCCTGGTGACGAGCCTACGGCTTCAACCAATCCTCGCTGGACTGTACCCGGTGGTAACGGCAATGGTGTAATAACCGGTACCTGTGGTGCTACAAATGGTGTTGAAACTGCCCGCCTATGGGTGCATCTGAGAAATTCCGGCCTGGTGGCCGGTGCGACTACTGATAATGCCGCCGGTCGTCAGGCGCCTAACAATGCGTTTGGTGGTATCACCTGCGTTAAGAATGGCGGCTTTGGCCTGACCGGTACGGTAATTTGCCAACGGGGTATTGACGGCAAGTTTGCGGCCATTATTGATCGCCAGCTGGATGATGGTAATGCAGCTACCGGTTCGGTTCGCGGTGGTACGGCGAATAACCCGGGTGTTGGTTCTGCTACCGTACCCTATGCAGAGGGAGCCGTTGGAAATATTTGTACCCTGCTGTAGCAATTACAGTTGTTAGATAAAAAACGGGGAGCAAAGCTCCCCGTTTTTTTTTTGCCCGTGAATTATTTATTCTATGTTCAGCTCCCTGATTTTCCGCGTTAGCGTATTACGCCCCCAGCCCAGTAATCTGGCGGCATCCTGACGTTTGCCATGGGATTTGGCCAGTGCCACATCAATCATAATGCGTTCGAATTTGGGCATGACATCATTCAGCAGTTCTTCCTTGCCCATGGCCAGTTGTTTTTCGGCCCAGTGCTGTAAGGCTGTTTCCCAGCTTTGTTCAGGTACTTCTGTTTGCGCCACCGCTGCGGGCTGTAATTCAGATGGCAGATCCGACATATGCACTTCTCGGCTGGATGCCATGACCGTGAGCCAGCGACAGGTGTTCTCCAGCTGGCGTACATTGCCGGGCCAGTCGAGGCTGGACAGATAGGCTTCTACCTCGGGGAGTAGCTGTTTGGATTCGACTGCAATTTCCTCGGCGGCGCGGCGTAAGAACAGATTGAGCAGGGCGGGAATATCTTCTCTACGTTCACGCAGTGCTGGTATCTGGATGCGGATGACATTCAGCCGATGGAACAGGTCTTCACGGAATAATCCCTGTTTTACCCGCTCTTCAAGATCCTGGTGGGTGGCGGTAATGATACGTACGTCTGCTGTGATCGGGGTGTGTCCGCCAACCCGGTAAAACTGTCCATCGGCGAGGACGCGTAGTAAGCGGGTCTGCAAGTCTGCCGGCATATCGCCGATTTCATCCAGAAATAATGTACCGCCGTCGGCCTGCTCAAAACGGCCACGGCGTTGGGCGGTGGCACCGGTAAAGGCGCCACGTTCATGGCCAAACAGTTCGGACTCCAGCAGATCTTTCGGAATAGCCGCCGTATTAATGGCAATGAACGGGTGATCGGCCCGGGGGCCATGCTTGTGCAGTGCGCTGGCAACCAGTTCTTTACCGGTGCCGGATTCGCCATTGATCAAAACCGTGATATTGGATTTTGACAGGCGACCGATAGCGCGAAAAACTTCCTGCATGGCAGGCGCTTCGCCAAT
>JAPHRO010000043.1 GCA_026195895.1 Gammaproteobacteria bacterium | reverse complement strand
GCTTTTATATTTAATTCACTAATATGGCTGCGGGGTTTACTGTTTATTTCTAATGGCAGTTCAAGCATCTGGTTGAAATCGCAGTCGTAAACAAATCCCTGCCAGTCGATGCTGATTAATGAACGACACATGACGGTTTCAAGATTGCTGTGCTGGTGAGCATCTTTCAATACCTGCAGGTAATTATCAAATTCACCCCGGGATATGAGTGTGCTGCCAAAACGCATAATGGGCATATTGGTTAAGGTAAAAAGATGATTGAAGACAATATTGAAACGTTGCTTGAGTTGTTTTTTATAGTCCAGTTCCAGTATTTGTTGCGCGGGTGGCAATGATGTGCCGCCCGGGTTATACATCAGGTTGAGTTCCAGTCCCGAGTTTTCTTTACCATAGCCCAGCGCATTGAGTTTTTGCAATGCGGCAATGCTGCTATCGTAGACGCCCTTGCCGCGTTGATTGTCGACGTTCTCCTGCAAATAACAGGGCATGGAGGCGACAATTTCTACCTGATGCTGGGCCAGAAAATTCGCCAGATCCTGCTGGCCCGGTTCATTCAGTATAGTCAGGTTGCAGCGGTCGATAACATGCACGTTCAGTTTGCGGGCTGCTTTAACAAGATAACGAAATTCCGGATTGAGTTCCGGTGCGCCACCGGTTAAATCCAGTCGTTTTATCTGATTCTCCTGCAGGCACTGAATGATATGGTTAATGTTATCCAGTGACATCTGTTCCTTGCGCCTGGGGCCCGCATTGACATGACAGTGCAGGCAGCTTTGATTGCAGGTATAACCCAGGTTTACCTGCAGGGTTTCCAGTTGCGCCCGGCGTATTGCCGGGAAATCAGTGTCTAATAGTAGTGGCAGAGTGGCATGCATGTTGAGTTGATTTATTCGTTAATGAATTCAACAATAGCTTCGACCATTTCATCGGCATAAAGGTCACGGAAATAGTGATCGGCACCTTCCATTACATTTAATTGAAAACCATATTTTTCAGCCAGGGGTGGAACAATTTTATCCAGGTTCTCGACGGCTTTGTCATTGCTGCCGGCAAAAACCAGTAATGGTTTTTTAATTTTGGTCATCAGGTAGGGTGTGTCCATATTTGGATTATCGCTGTAGTAAGAAACAAAGGCATCGGCGGTAGCGGTGGTGTCTTTACAGTAAACAAAGTCGGTGTTTTTTAGCTGGCTGTTACCTTTGCCCTGATCAACCAGTGTTTTGGCCTTATCAAGCAGCGGCATTAAGTCTTTAGCATAACGTTGCTGATAATCCGCTCTGGCTTTTTCCATGCTCCAGGTCTGTGGTGCAATAAGTACCACATTACTAATCATGGCGCTGTCATGTTCGGTGGCGAACCAGGCGGCCTGATTGCCACCACGTGAGTGACCTAGTAACACTACCTGATTCGCCCCCTGCTGTTCCAGCCATTTCATCCAGGCACCGATTTCATCCAGCGCATCGGTGTGTTTATGATTATGCGGTGTGGGACAGTCATAAAAACCGGTGCGATTGTTCAGACCAAGGCCGAGAGTGATGGCCAGGCTACTGACGTCCTGCTCAGTTAACAGACCCTGAACGGATTCCATGATTTCCATTTTGTTATGGGCCAGGGTACCGTGAACCATTAACACCACTTTATCATTCGGCCAGTTGTCGGACTTTTCCAGCTTGCCGTTCAGCTTTAGCTGGTTGTGGTTTAAGCTGACATCTGCCGCATGCAGCGTGGGTAAAAATAAGCAAAGGAATAGCGCGGTTAGTTTTTTCACGAAGTCTCTCCGGGGTATATTTTTAATATTTTTTAAATCATTAGCACCTGTTTAGAATACCAAGACTTTGTCGGCATCTATAGTGTGTTGTGCAAGTTCTTTCATGGTGCTGCGTTGTGTGCCTTCGATAATTTCATCATCTTTAAGCGCACGAGCATCCATGCAGGTACCGCATAGCAATACTTTGCCTGAACGGATCACGGATTTAAGCATCAGTTCCAGGTTATAAAATCCCTGCGGCACTTTCTGGCCAGCTTTGGCGCAATTCACTGCATCGGCAAGTAGAAACACGGTGATGTTTGTATCTGCATTTATTAGCGCTTTGGCCATGCGCAGGCCGTTATAACTGCGTTCGGTGCCATAGGGCGGATCATTCAGAATAAACAGGATATTCATGGTATTTCTCCCGTGGTTCAGGTTTCTATTGAATAGCCATTTTTAATCCAGTCGGTCATGCCCATTCTGGCGACCTGTACATCGGTAAAACCTTTCTGGCTAAGTAGCTGGGCGGCCCTGGCTGATTTACGGTCAGTGCGGCAAATGGTAATCACTGGTTTTTCCAGATAGCCGCTGATTTCATCCATGCGTTGTTCCAGTTCTTCCAGCGGGATTAGTATGGAGCCGGCAATATGCCCCTGATCGCCGATATAGTCCGCTGCGGTGCGTACGTCCAGCAACAATAAATCTTCACTGGCATCCAGTCGCTGTTTCAGCTCGTTAATATCCAGCATGGCAGCTCGGCGCAGACTACTTATGATTCGCGGCAGGAATGAGACGACAGCCAGTAGCGCCAGTGCCAGCAGGGCTTTCTGGATCAGGTCTTCACCGCCAGTGGCCGCTTCCCGGCCAATGTAGCCCAGGTAGGTGTAGGCAATGGCGCCGGGCAACATACAGATATAGGTTGTGATGCTGTACTGGGTAAAACTGATGCGGGTTAAACCGAGGGCATAATTCAGCAGGTTAAACGGGAACAGGGGTACCAGCCGGGTGAATGCCACGAAGCGCCAGCCTTCATTTTCAACGCCATTGATGAGCTGTTTCATGCGACCGCCGGTTTTCTGCGCCACCCAGTCAGAGGCCAGATAACGGGCTACCAGAAAGGACAGCATGGCGCCGATGGTGGCGCCGGTAAGATTGTAGAAGGTGCCCCACCAGGGGCCAAACAGGGCGCCGCCCAGTAAGGTGAGCACGGAGCCGGGCAGGAAGAATACGGTGCCTAGAACATACAGCAGCATAAATACTAACGGTGCGGCAGAACCGGCATCGGTCAATAGTGCCTGCATCTGTGTGGCATCTAGCTGGTCGCGATAGACTACCGCCAGCGCGATGCCTGCAGCCAGTATCAGCAACATCAATAAACGCAGCAGTTTATTTTTCATTCGGGCCATTCCATTCACGCCGGTTGATGGCATAGCCGGATATCTTGCCAATAAAAGGCATGGCTAACATGCCGGTAATCCAGCTTGCCTGTCTGGGGTCACGGAATTTACGAATACCAATGGTCATGCCCAGGTGGCCGGCTCGCGGCTGGTCGCGGTAAGTGCCAAACAGGCGATCCCACCAGCTCAGGTTGAAACCAAAATTACTGTTGGTTTCATCGTCTTCAATGGAATGGTGCACCCGATGCATATCCGGGGTCACTAGCAACCAGCGGAGCAGAGTATCCAGTGGTTTGGGCAGGCCGACATTGCCGTGGTTAAACATGGCCATGGCATTGAGAATGACTTCGAACAGGATGACTGCAACCACGGGTGCGCCCAGCACCACGATGGTGGCGAATTTGATCAGCATGGACAGAATGATTTCTATGGGGTGGAAGCGGGCACCGGTGGTGACGTCATAATCCAGATCGGCATGGTGAACTCGATGCAATCGCCACAGGGCGGGCACGGCATGCACCAGTACGTGCTGTAAATAGATGATGAAATCCATGGCGATAATGGACAGGATGATACTCAGGCCCAGCGGGAGTGAGTAGTAATTTAGCAGACCCCAGCCCTGCTCGGATGCAAAAGCAGCCACGCCAACCGCTGCGGCGGGAAAAATCAGTCGCAGCAGGAAACTATTGAAAAACACCAGTCCCAGGTTATTGGCCCAGCGCAAAGTCCTGGAGACAGTTAATGCCCGCCGGGGGGCGATGGTTTCCCACAGGGCCATAATGGCCAGCATGCCAAGGAAAAAACCGAGTCGAATGCCTGTTTCATGCTGGGCAATGAATTCATATAAAGCCATGAATCAGTTCTCCGGGGGTATGGGTTTTCAATGCGCTTGTATCTGCGATTCAGGGGGTTATACTTTTAACTTGCTCTACTATTCAATAGATTAGTTGAATAGCAAGATTAATGAATTCACAGGGTATGTCAACAAGTGACCGGATTTAAGCATGATTTGTTCAATCAGTTCGCCCGGGTAGGCAAGGCACTCAGCAACGGTAATCGTCTGGAGTTGCTGGAGTATCTGGCGCAGAGTGAACGTAGTGTCGACGAACTGGCCAGGGTATCGGGTTTGACCGTTGCCAACACTTCGCAGCATTTACAACAACTTCGGCAGGCCGGACTGGTCAAATCAAGAAAGCAGGGCTTGAACGTTCATTACAGTTTGAGCGGAGGCAATGTGATTTTGCTGCTCAGTGCCCTGCGGGATGTGGGGCAGCGTTATATTTCGGATGTGCAGCAACTGGTGAGCAGTTATCTGACGGTGAAAGATGATCTTGAGGCTGTCCCAGGAGAAGAACTGTTGCAGCGGGTTAAAGATGATCTAGTCACCGTGATTGATGTACGGCCGCCGGAAGAATTTGCCGCCGGCCATGTGCCCGGTGCGGTCAATGTGCCGCTTAAAGAACTGGAAGCCTATCTGGATCAGTTAGAGAAAGATCAGGAAATTGTTGCCTACTGTCGCGGCCCGCACTGTATTCTGGCATTTGAAGCGGTCGCCAAAGCCCGGGAAAAAGGTATCAAGGCACATCGGCTGGAAGATGGTTTCCCGGAATGGCAATTGGCCGGTTTGCCGGTAGAGAAGAATGAGCGTGAATAAAAAACTCATATTTGTTTACAATGCTGATAGTGGATTTTTTAATACCGCCGCAGATATTGCGCACAAAATCACTTCCCCCGATACCTATCAATGCAAGCTCTGTGCGCTGACCCATGGCTATTTCAAAATCAAAGCGCAGTGGGATCAATACCTGAAACAGCAAGACATGCATTTTATTTTTTATCATCGCGATGAATTTTTAAAACATTACGGCGACACCGGTGATGAATTGCCTGCCGTGTTTGTCGAAACAGACAGGGGCGTCGACGTTTTGCTGGATAAAGCCAGGATTGAAGAGCTGCAAAACCTGGATGAGTTGATCGCGCTAATCAAATCCTTATAGGGCTTTTTGCTGGAGTGGTTATAACTCCTCCAGTAACTGCTCCAGTGCCGGGCGCATTCGTCGTACCGATGCTTTTCCTTCCTCTATTGCTATCGCCGCTTCATCGAATTCCAGTAGCCCCAGATGCGATAATCGGGGTGACAGGGTAATGTCTGGCGGGTCACCCGCCATGCGGCTACGGGTTATGCGATCCTGCATAATATTGATGGAGCTTGCCAGTACGTCAAACAGTCCGGGAGAATCAATATTGCCACCGCGTAACTGGGAGAACAGCATGTTCTTGTGTTCATTCAGATTATTTTTTAACTGGGATGAAACTCTTTCCCATAAAGTAGCTTCACTATGGGTGTTATTATTTTCGGTCGCTTTTGTCGACTTCACTTTTTGCCGGAGATGTTTGCCGACAATATCGCCGTTTAGATTTACCGCGATGACAATATCGGCACCCATCGCACGGCACAGAGATACCGGCACTGGATTTGATAAACCGCCATCAACCAGCCATTGGTTATTTAATTTTACCGGCCTAAACAGACCGGGAAGTGCCATCGAAGCACGTACTGCTTCAAATAACGGCCCCTGCTGAAACCAGATTTCTCGTCCGGTGTTTAATTCCGTTGCTACAGTAGCAAAACGACGTGGTAATGATTCAATGGCATTTTCTTTTAAATATTCGCGGGTAAAACCAAACAGTTTTTCACCCTGAATAAAACCGCCACCGGTTATCGTTACATCGATGTAATTAATCATTTCTTTCCAGCTCAGCCCACAAACCCAGCTTTCCAGTTTGTCCAGTTGATTACTGGCATAGGCGGCACCGACAAAGGCACCAATGGAACTACCAGCGACTATGTCCGGTTGTATGCCCATGTCGGCAAGTTCACGAATAATGCCAATATGCGCCCAGCCGCGTGCAGAACCGCTACCCAGTGCCAGGCCAATGCGATTGTTTAAAGCATCTGGATTTTGTAACTGTTTTTTATTGTCGGGCATATTTTTCAATTCGAGTCCTTTGGCATTTGCCTTATTAAAGCGGGCGTTTAATCAGCATGATTTGTTAGCGGTTTGCTTCCATAAAGCCAATAAAATCATCTTAGCGCAACTGTCTGATGGATATATGTGCATATCTCAAAAAAAAACAGGGGTTTATGCTCAGGCGCATACAGGGCAGGTCAAAAATATTGCTCAGTGTTTCATGGCGTGAATTAAATATTAATCCTGAAATATTAATCCTGAAATAAATAAGTTGATTGTATAGATAAGATTAACTAATGTCTGGCTTCTGTACTGCGGTTTAATGTATGGAAATATGGCTAATTTATGCCTTAATGTAGTAGCGGAATCCACTTAAAGTCTTGCTACATCGAATAAGCATATTCATAATCGGTGCCAATCTGTATTAACCCGTCCTTGAAATATGAAGCTTTTGGGTAATTCTGCCTGTTAGAGTCAAATTAAGTGACAGTAACAGCAATAATGATATGAAAATACCAGTAAGCGAATTAATTGTTAGATTTATAGAGCGCCTTGGCATTGAGCATATATTCGGTATGCCCGGGGCACATATATTGCCGGTATACGATAGCCTGTATGATTCATCGGTAATAAGTGTTTTAGCCAAGCACGAGCAGGGTGCGGCATTCATGGCCGGCGGTTATGCCCGCGCCTCAGGAAAAATTGGCGCCTGTATTACCACGGCGGGGCCGGGTGCGACCAATCTGGTAACGGGTATAGCTAATGCCTATGCGGATAAGCAACCTGTATTGATAATCACCGGCGAAACCTCTACCCATATTTTTGGTAAAGGCGGCTTGCAGGAAAGTTCCGGGGAGGGTGGCAGTATTGATCAGGTGTCCCTGTTCAAGGGCATTACCAAATATAATCGAGTGGTTGAACGCACTGACTATTTGCAGAATGTGCTTAATCGTGCGGCCAAAATATTATTGTCGGATAGCTCAGGGCCGGTATTACTCAGCTTTCCGTATAACGTGCAGAAAGAGCTGGTCGAAGAAAGTATCCTGGACAGTATCAAAACAGAAAAAACAGCAGCAGAACATCATGAGGGTTCTCAGCCGGTAAAAGCATTTGCAGAATTATTAGTGGCCGCGGAACGTCCGGTAATTATCGCAGGTTATGGCTGTATTAAATCCGGTGCTCAGGATCTGGTCGCTGAACTCAGCGAATCAATGCATATACCGGTTACCACCAGTTTAAAAGGTAAGGGCACCATCAGTGAACAGTCCGAACTGTCGCTCGGGAGTCTGGGTGTTACATCCTATAGCAACGCTTATGATTATATTATCAATAAATCTGATTTAATTATTATGCTGGGCGCTGGATTTAATGAACGCACCAGCTATGTCTGGCAGGATGAGCTCCTGGCTAACAAAAAAATTGTACAGGTTGATAATAATTTTGAACAACTGGAAAAAGTGTTCACAGCAGATGTTGCCATCAATGGTGATATAAAATCTGTTTTGCAGGGTGTGTTACAACAGATCAAACAACTGGATGCACAGCAAAAAAATATTGACGGCATCCTGCAGGAATACCGGGAGCTGGACGATAAGGTTTCTGATCATGATGTGGAAGTGTTTTTATCACAGTTCCCCCTGGTCAAAACATTCTTTGCCAGGCTGGAACAGTATATTCCAGATGATGCCATGGTGTTTGATGATAATATAATTTTTGCGCAGAATTTTTTTAAAGTTTCATCAAATAATCGTTATTATCCAAATTCCGGTGTGTCCTCCCTGGGGCACGCTATACCCGCAGCAATTGGTGCCCGCTTTGCCGAAAATAAACATGCCTTTGCTGTGATTGGTGATGGCGGTTTTCAAATGTGCTGTATGGAACTGATGACGGCGGTGAATTACGCTATCCCGCTCACTGTTATCATGTTTAATAATTCTACTATGGGGCTTATTCGAAAAAATCAGTATCAACAATATGACAAGCGCTTTATTAATTGTGATTTTATAAATCCTGATTATCAGCAGTTGGCAAGCTCATTCGGTATCGAATACAAGCGCGTTGAAACAGAGGCCGATATAGATGATCTGTTCAGGAAAAATAATTTTTCCCATACGATTAATCTTGTCGAAATGATGATCGATAAAGATACTTTTCCCACTTATTCGTCAAGACGATAGATCGGTGACAAATACCGTCCAGCGAAACAATACAGCACTTGAGAAGTTACTTGAACTTTATCGTGATGTTCCAGTGATTTGTTCGTTGCAAAGCCAGTTGATGGCACTGGATGCTTCTGTTGGTGTCAGTCAAATAGACGACTATCTTCGTTTATATGATGAAGCAATACCCCCTTTAGAAAATCAGCTATTGTCTGCCGAACTAGATGAAGAACGTCTGCAACTTTTCCAGCAGTTATTTCAGCAGATGGAATCTCTGATTGCAGAGAAGAAACAGGACAGGCGGTATGAATTTGTAATTATTATTCCCGTGGCCGACAGACCGCAGCATTTAGCAGCCTGTTTAAATAGTTTGCTGGACTTATGCAATATATTTAATTATGGCGGCTATGGAGATCAGGGTTTTAATAAAATTTCAGTGCTGATTGCTGACGATAGCAAGCACAAAAATAATATAGTAAAAAACAGAAAAATTGCCGAGACTTTCAGTGCTCAGGGATTGCGCTGTTTTTACTTTGGCCAGCAACAACAGAAGCAACAGATAAATAAGTTGTCAGACAATGAGCGTAAGCAATTGATATCCATTATTGGCGATATTGATCCAGATGCCTTTTATCATAAAGGGGCTTCGATTATGCGAAATATTAGCTATTTAAAGTTAAATGAGCTGGCCAGAGCAAATGATCGCCTGCTGTTTTATTTTATCGACAGTGATCAGGAATTTAGAGTAAAGATAGATGCTGAAGCGGGTGAGCGAGATAGTTATGCCATAAATTATTTTTACCACCTGGACAGGATTTTTACAGATAAAAAAATCAGCATATTAACGGGCAAAGTCGTAGGCGATCCACCGGTATCGCCCTCAGTAATGGCAGGAAATTTTCTGGAAGACGTCATCGCTTTTTTAACGCGGATGTCAAAATTGAAATCTGCTCAGGCATGTCAATTCCATGCTAAGGATCTGGATAAGGGCAGTGATGCTGCCTACCATGACATGGCCAGTCTTTTTGGCTTTGATCATACCAGAGCAATCTATGACTATCGCTGTACCCTGCAAAATGAACATGATCATGCCGCCTGTTTCAGGGACTTCGCCAGTAAACTGAAGCATTTTTTCGATGGCGAACACCCCACTCGAAAAACCTGTTATGAACATGAAGATCTGGATGCCAGTATAAAGCCTGCGCGAACTATCTACACTGGTAATTACGTATTCAGGCCCGAGCAACTTGCCTGCTATATTCCCTTCGCTACTTTGAAGCTGCGCATGGCGGGGCCAGTGCTGGGTCGTCTGATAAAATCAGACATTGGGGCAGAATTCGTGTCAGCCAATTTACCCATGTTGCATAAACGTACCGTTGATGACATCGGGCAATCGGAATTCAGGCCCGGTATTAATCGAATAGTTGATCGAGTCGATCTTGCCGGAGAGTTTGAACGTCAGTTCTTCGGTGATGTCATGCTGTTCACTATCGTCCATCTGACCGACAGGGGCTATCCCGGAAAATCGAAATCTGAAGAACAGATCGAGTCTGCATTGCAGGAAACAGAAGAACAATTGCGTCAGCGCTATCGGCAAACCCATAAACAGATAATTGACAAACTCAATAAGTTGAAAGACCTGTTTAATGACCAGACCTGCTGGTGGCATAACATATCTGAATTAAGTGAGGCCAGAGAAGCCTTCATTGGTTTTATTGATAATATGGAAACTAATTTTGGTCAGCATGCAAAAGGCTACCAGTTGATCGAAAATGCCAGTCATGTCGCCAAACGTCATGCTGATATTCTCGATGCAATTGTAAATTATTCGCAAGACAAAGCTGCCTGGCAGAAAATCCTGAAAGATGCATTGTTGAATGCATAGTGAGCAATGAATATATTTATATTAAATACCGGTCGTTGTGGTTCGACAACTTTTATCAAGGCCTGTGAGCATATTACCAACTTTACTGCAGGGCACGAGACGCGCGCCAATTGTATAGGTGAAGACAGGCTGGACTATCCTGATAATCATATTGAAGCAGATAATCGACTGTCGTGGGTGCTGGGCAGGCTGGATAAGAAATATGGTAATGATGCGATTTATATTCATCTGAGCAGAGATAAAAAAAAGACTATCGAAAGTTTTGCCAGGCGCAATGATTACGGGATTATGAAGGCATACCGCGAAGGGATTTTACTCGGTGGTCAGGATGCACAGTCGTCAGCGGATCTGGCCAGGGATTACATCGATACAGTAGAGGCCAATATTGAATTTTTCCTGCAGGATAAAACAAAAAAAATGCAATTTAGTCTGGAAAATGCCAAAGCCGATTTCCAGGTGTTCTGGGAACTGATCGGTGCGGAAGGCAGTCTGGATGAAGCCTTAATGGAATGGGATGTTAGCTATAATGCATCTGCCTGAGCAATAGAAATAACTCAGAATTGCGTTTGCTGGAAAAAATAGCTGCAGCCAGACGCTCTGGTGTTTGGCATTAAAATGTGAGCTGGAATGAAGATGCTAATCTACAATGGCATTTATAAAGATGCAGCCACCCATTCAGTAAATACCCCATATTACGACAGCGCAAAGCTGATTTTAATGTTCTAAACTTAAACAATGTGGGTTTAAATGTTACACGTTTATCTACACCGGGTGACTAAAGATGTTACCCAGGGACAGGTATTGCCGACCTTGTTCTGAATCAGTAAGGATATTATATGAGAAAAGCAGGAAAGAATCGGGTGATCGAGACGGTCTCTGCTGATGTATTTAGAACGAGATTCAGGAATCTAATTATTGCCGCCTGGGTAGGGCCACCAATCGTCGGTTTATCCTTTCTTCTGTATATCCGCATGTTTACTGGGGAGCAAATGATCGCCATCCTGATGGCGCCGCTGGAAAACCTGTTTATTGTAGGTTCACTGGTGGCTGCTGTTCTGTATTTCAATCACTTTATTCAGCCTGTGGTCAACATGCTGGCAGATCAGGATAAAAGTGTATCAACAACGGCCATTAGTAGAATGCAGCGTTTTCCTTTCGACTTCTGGCTCATTTTTATGATTTATCTGTTGGTTGCTCCCTATACGGTTATGCTGGCAGCAGAATGGTATACAGATTTTGTTGCCACACCGGTTGACTGGTTTCGTATTCACCTGGTTGCACTGATTGTCTCTATTATTGTTGGCTTGCCAATATTTTTCAAAATACTCGATGAGTTCGGCAAGGTAATGGGTCCAATTGGACTGGAAAGACCCCATGTCACCATCAAGGTCAAGGTGTTTTTAATCGGCGCACTGATGCCTTTATTAATCGACACCATGCTGGTTCAGTATTACTGGACTCGAACGGGCTTTTTTAACTATGAAACTCTCATGGTCTGGTTCGTGCTGGAATTGCTGGCTATTGCGGGCAGTATTATTTTTGTACGTAGTTTTTCCCAGTCATTAAGGCCTTTGCAAAGTCTGACGGGATATGTACGAAATATCGAGGAACTGAATATAGATACTCTAATGCCGCAATCAACCGATGAGCTGGGGGTGTTGGCGACCAGCTATCGTAGTCTGTTTGAAAACTGGCGTACCGATAATGAAATATTAAAAATTAATGCGCGAATATTGCGTAGCTCAGGAAGCGCTGTTTCACTTTTCGAGGCGGTCGATGACATCATAAAGGTGTGTGAAGACGTCATCGATGACGATATGGTGTTTCTGATTATTCCCAGTAAAACCGGTGACAACCTGATTGGGGTCGCACAATCCGATGGACCTTATAAACCTGAAGGCTACTATCAATTATCACTTGAGGAGCCATCAATTGCGGGCTGGATTTTTAATCAGGGCGAGGCTGCTTTGATTGATGATGTTTCAAAAGATGAGCGCTCCAGTAGCCGGATGATTGAGGAATATGGTACGCAGTCACTTATGGGTGTGCCATTAAAATATGGTGAAGAAGTTATTGGCGTACTGTTAAGTATTAGTAAGACGCTGCACAAATATACCCCTCGAGATCAGAAATTGATGGAGGGAATTGCTCGGGAAGTAGCCATTGCTATACGAACCTATCAGTTACATCAGGATCGCGTAGCAGCGGAACTTGCACAGAAAGATAATGAAGAATTATTACAGTTATTAATGTCAGCCACGGAAGAAGGTATCTATGGTGTTGATATCGATGGTCTGTGCATTTTTATCAATCCGGCAGGTCTAAAATTACTGGCGTATGACAGTGAAGATGAGCTGCTGGGTAAATCTATTCATGAAATGATTCATCACACATTTCCGGATGGTTCACCCTATCCAAAAGAACAATGTCAGGTGAAGCTGGCGACTCAGAATGGTAAGTCCGGGCATTCTGATGTTGAGTATCACTGGCGTAAAGACGGAACCAGTTTTGCTACAGAGTATTGGTCTCATCCTATTTATAAAGACGGCAAGATTGTGGGCACTGTGGTGACCTTTATTGATATCACTGATCGTGTAGTGGCCATGGAAAAACTAAAATATCAGGCACAGGTAATTGCTCAAATTAAAAACTCAGTTGTTGCTACGGATCTGGATGGAATAGTAACAAGCTGGAACAAGGGCGCAGAAGACCTGTTTGGCCATACTGAAAAGTTTATGCTGGGCCGACATATTTCCTATGTTTATCCTGAAGAAGAATTGCCAGCGCTGAATAATGCAATCAGCATTCTGAAGGTTCAGGATGCACATGAATCAGAAGTTATAATGCGACGAAAAGATGGCACAGATTTCTCCGCTAATTTATCTTTGTCCATGTTGTATGATGAAAATGATCGGCCGGCTGGCATGATTGGTTCTTCGGTTGATATTACCGAACAGAAAGCCAGCCAGGCAGCAATATGGCACCAGGCACATCATGATAAGTTAACAGGTTTGCCTAATCGCTGGTTATTGCAGGATCGAATCACTCAGAATATTGCTATAGTCAATCGTGAATGTCGGCAGGGTGCCGTGATGTTTCTTGATCTGGATCGATTCAAAAAAATCAATGACACCCTTGGTCATCAGTTTGGTGATGAGGTATTGCTGGTGGTAACCAGGCGCTTATCCGAACTGGTGCGGGAAGGTGATACCCTGGCTCGAGTCGGTGGTGATGAGTTTGTCATGTTATTAGCTAATTTGCATGATATCGATGAAGCTGCGGATATTGCACAACGGGTATTACATGAAGTGAAGCAGCCATTTTATGTGCAGGGCCGTGAAGTGCGTCTTGGTGGTTCTATTGGTATTGCCGGCTATCCGCAACATGGGGCTGATTCGGATACCCTGTTAAAGCATGCGGATTTTGCCATGTACCATGCCAAGGAAAATGGCGGTGACAATTACCGGTTTTATACTGCAGAAATTCATCAGCGGGCGAGTACGCGTTACCAGTTGGAGCATGAGTTGCATCATGCAATAGAAGATGACGAACTCGAAGTATATTATCAACCACAATACGATATTGCCACTGGAAATATTGTCGGTCTTGAGGCCTTGAGTCGCTGGAACTCGAAGAAACTTGGTCCGGTAATGCCCGATGAATTTATATCAGTCGCCGAAGAAACCGGGTTAATTATTTCGCTTGGTCAAAATATTTTAGACCGGGTCATTAATGATATTTGCTCCTGGAAGAGAACAGGTATTGAACTGCCAACTGTTGCCATCAACTTGTCAGCAAGACAAATTTATAGCGATGAAACACTGGCTATGATCAGGGAAGTGATGCTGGGCAGAGAGCTACAGGATGTGGCGCTGGAGTTCGAGATTACCGAAAGCACGTTAATGGATAATCCACAACTGGCAGAAATAAAAATTAAGGAAATGAAAGATCTTGGTGCCAGTATTGCGCTTGATGATTTCGGGACCGGTTATTCTTCATTAGCTTACCTCAAACGTTTCCCCGTGGATGTTTTGAAAATAGACCGTACCTTTATTTCTGATCTGGAAGATGATATCGATGATCGTGAGATTGTTGAAACCATAATAGGTATGGCGAAAAACCTGGGGATTTCTGTGATTGCAGAAGGCATTGAAAGTAAAATACAGGCGGATTTTCTTCTGGCGCATGGTTGCCATATTGCACAGGGTTACTATTATTCCATGCCACTGGCGATCAATGACTGCACTAAATTGCTCACAAAATAATGGCAGTAATCAGTGTTTGTTTTATTCGAGTTGAATAACTACTATTGATTTCTGTCTCTTGCCTGATCCATATTATCTCAGTAGCAGATAGTTAAACCGTGCGATGTAATCCAGTCATCTTTTCTTCCAGAAAATATTGATTCCTTCCGGGCTACCTGATTGATTTGAATCAATCAAATGATTAGCGATAGTTAAATGTATTTGTTTTTCAGGTTCATTTCAGCAAGCGATGCTAAGTTAATTATCAAAGGTAATTGTCGGTACTGTCCATTCAAATGGAGCACGACACTGAGATATAAATTATGACTACGGCTACTTTAGCGTTAATTATACTTGCCGTGATTCTGGCACAGGTCGTTATAGTGATGCTGTTAGGGTTTTATCGCCGTAAGCGTCTGTTGCATGATCTGGATAAGGGCGTGGCTGAAGTTGAGACTCTATCCAGATCCAGTACACCAATTCATGCTGCTACTGGGTCGGCTATCTCTAATCTTGCCTGGGATGGCTTTAAAGAATTCATCGTTCAACGGCGGCAGATAGAAGATGCTAATCATGCTGTCTGCTCCTTCTATCTTGTGCCGGCTGATGGCAAACCCTTGCCCATTTTTAGACCCGGTCAGTTTCTAACTTTCAAGTTACCCATCAGGGATCCAGATACCAGTGAATTGAAATTTATCGTGCGTTGCTACTCACTATCGGATGCACCGCGACCCGACTATTACCGGGTTTCGATCAAACGTATGCTCGCACCCGCGGATCAACCTGATGTACCTCCCGGTGTCGCCTCCAGTTTCTTTCATGACCATGTACAGGAAGGCAGTCGACTTCTGGTTAAAGCACCATCCGGTCATTTTCACCTGATGGAAGAAGAGCCACTGCCCATTGTATTAATTGGTGGAGGTATCGGTATTACGCCGATGCTAAGTATCCTTAACACTGTACTGGAGAGTGGGATAAAGCGGGAAATATGGCTCTATTACGCTGTCTATAATGGTGCGGAGCACATCATGAAAGAACACCTGCAAACACTGGCCAGTACACATGACAACTTCCATCTACACGTTTGCTACAGTGCGCCCAATGAGAATGATATAGAAGGTGTCGATTATCGGCACAATGGCCTGGTGTCCATCGCGTTGTTACGCGCCACCCTCAAACTGATGCGTTACCAGTTCTATGTCTGCGGCCCCCGGCCAATGATGGAAAGCCTGATCCCTGGCCTGCAGGACTGGGGTGTGGATAGCGCTGATATTTATTATGAATCCTTTGGCCCTGCCACACTTATCAAGCATAAGAAACCCTCACCTACAATTGATACTCAGCCCATTACTGTCACCTTCAGTCGATCCGGCAAGAGTATC
>JAPHRO010000011.1 GCA_026195895.1 Gammaproteobacteria bacterium | reverse complement strand
GTGCATCGCAGTCGCATACACACCAAACGTATCTGGGACCGCAAGGATCCGTTGATGGCCGAAACAGTGGCCGAGGCAAAACGTGATGGCGTCATTCTTGAGCGTGACAACAAGGTGATTCGTGATGGCAACAAAGTTCGTGTCTATATGACCGCAGTTGCCCCCACCTATGGTCTGGAAAGCTTTACCGTGAAACAGGGCGATGAGGTCACCCTGTATGTCACTAATCTGGACATGATCGAAGATCTGGCCCACGGTTTTATACTGGTTAACCACGGCGTCAGCTTTGGCATTGGCCCCCAGCAAACCGCATCGGTCACCTTTATTGCCGATAAGCCCGGCGTGCACTGGTATTACTGTTCCTTCTTCTGTCACGCACTGCACATGGAGATGCGCGGTCGGATGCTGGTCGAAGCGAGCTAAGAGTTGCGGCCCGGCGTAGTGCCGGGCCCTGTCCGCTTCTATGCGCATACCTCCTTCATTATTTATGCAGAATTTCAATCTCATCGGCTATCTACTGGTGCTTGTTATGACCAGTGGCTGGAGTCATGCCGTGATTGCCGCCACGCTTCAGGTGACCCCCGAAGGGCCTGCCCTGCAGCAGGTGATTAATCAGGCGTCAGCGGGTGATGTGATCGAAATAGCAGCCGGCAACTACACGGGTAATTTTATCATCGATAAAACACTCACCCTGCAAGGACGCGAGGGGGCGATTCTGGATGGTAATGAGTCGGGTGATGTACTGCGGGTGCGCGCTGCCGATGTGGTGATCCGGGGTCTTACCATCCAGAACTCGGGCAGCGACCTCACTTACATGAATGCCGCTGTTTTTGTCGAGCCCAGCGCGGCTCGGATTCTATTGCAGGACAATCGTATCGACACCGCCGGTTTCGGCGTCTGGCTGGATGCCTGTACCGATGCCCGGGTGATTAACAACCGGGTGAACGGCCATGAGGATGTGCGCTCACAGGATCGCGGTAATGGTATTCATCTGTATGCCGTCACCGGGGCGCTGGTGGAGGGCAATGAAATCTGGCATGCACGAGATGGCATCTATATCGACACCAGCAACGATAATGTGCTGCGTAATAACGTCATCCACGACCTGCGTTACGGTATTCATTATATGTATTCACACCATAACCGGGTGGAAGGTAATCGAACCTATCGCACGCGCACCGGCTACGCACTGATGCAGTCACACCACCTGGAGGTCCACAACAACCATTCCAGTGAAGACCAGAACTACGGAATTTTACTGAATTTCATTACCTACAGCGTGATCACGGGTAACCGTGTCGAAAATGCGCGTATGGGCACCAGCCCGGGAGGTAGCGGTGGCAGCATTGGCGGCGCTGAAGGCAAGGCCCTGTTCGTCTATAACTCGTTATTTAACGAGATACGGGACAATATGTTTGAGCGTAGTGATATTGGCATTCATCTGACCGCCGGGTCCGAAGACAATGGGGTGTGGAATAACGGTTTCGTTAATAATCATATTCAGGTGAAGTATGTCGCCACCCGTGAACAGGAATGGTCCCGTGACGGTAAAGGTAATTTCTGGAGTGATTATCTTGGCTGGGACCGCAACGCCGATGGCATTGGTGATCGTCCCTATGAACCCAACGATGCCGTCGATAAACTGCTGTGGCGTTATCCGAACGCCCGTATTTTAATGCATAGCCCGGCGGTGGAGACCCTGCACTGGGTGCAACAGTATTTTCCAGTGATACGACCCCAGGGGGTACGAGACAGTGCGCCACTGATGCAACCACCGAACTTGCAAGGTGACGCGATATGATGACACCCGTTGTTGAACTCGAGGCCGTCTCAAAACACTATGGTGCACTTAAGGCACTGGATGAACTCAGCCTGTCGGTGGGCGATGGCGAGGTGCTGGGGTTACTGGGCCATAATGGCGCTGGCAAAAGCACCACCATGAAGTTGCTGCTGGGGATCATAAGCCCGACTGCGGGCCAGTTGCGCGTGTTTGGCCAGTCACCTACGGCGGATGATGCCCAGGCCCTGCGCTACCAACTGGGTTATCTTCCGGAAAGCGTCAGCTTTTACGACCTGATGAGCGGTCATGAAGTATTGCTTTATTTCGCCCGCCTGAAAGGCGTTGGCAAACAGCAGTGTGACGAGCTGCTGCACCGAGTTGGCCTGGGAAATGCGGCCGGGCGCCGAGTCAAAACCTATTCCAAGGGCATGCGCCAGCGACTGGGTCTGGCCCAGGCGCTGCTGGGAGAGCCGAAATTACTGTTACTCGACGAACCCACCGCCGGACTTGATCCGCTGGCGACTCGTGAATTCTACCAGACCATTGATGAGTTGCGGCGTCAGGGCACCACCATCATCCTTAGTTCCCATGTACTGGCCGGTATCGAGCAACACATTGAGCGTGCGGTGATATTAAGCAACGGCAAGTTGCGTGCGACGGGAAGTCTGGATGAGCTGCGCCGCCAGGCACAGTTACCGTTACTGATTCATGTCTACGGCAGCTGGCCTGAAGATAGCTGGCAGGATTTGCAATCGATAGCCACCGTCGAGCAGATAACAGCGGGGCAGATTTCGATACAGGGTCGCCTTGAAGATAAAATCGAGCTGATCCGACGTGTACTGGAACATCCGGGAATCAGTGATTTCGAAATCTGCGAACCGTCGCTGGAAGCCCTGTACAGCCATTTCAGTTCAGACCAGGCCAACCGGGAGATGCGCTGATGGGTAACATACTGATCGTCGCCGGCAAGGAATATCGCGATGGCTGGCGCAATCGCTGGGTACTGGCAATCACTGCGGTATTTGCCCTGTTTGCCTTTGCCATTGCCTATTTTGGCGCCGCCGCATCGGGCCAGGTCGGGTTTACCTCGCTGGCGACCACCATTGTCAGCCTGGCGAGTCTGGCAGTATTTCTGATTCCACTTATTGCCCTGCTGCTTGGCTATGACACCATTGTGGGCGAGGAGAACCAGGGCACCCTGCTGTTATTACTCAGCTACCCCATATCCCGCTGGCAATTACTCACCGGCAAACTGTGCGGCCAGGGCGCCATCCTGGCCAGTGCAACATTTATTGGTTTCGGTGCAGCGGGCGTGGCCATTGCCAGTTTTACCGGCCAGGCTCAGGCCACTGAAATCTGGCGCGCCTTTGGGGTATTCGTCGGCTCCGCCATACTACTGGGCTGGGTGTTTCTGGCACTGGCCTATCTGATCAGCGTCATGGCTACAGACAAAGGTCGAGCAGCCGGCGTAGCGCTGATCACCTGGTTTTTCTTCGTGCTGATTTTTGATCTGGGTATGCTGGGTATTCTGGTGATGACCAGCGGTCAGGACGGCGGTGATTTGCTGGCTTATCTGTTGCTGCTGAATCCCACAGATATTTTTCGTCTTATCAACCTGGCTGGATTTGAAAGTACCCGGGCTTATGTCGGATTGCTGGCCGTGGCCGATGACCAGCTATTATCACCGCTCACTTTAACATTCGCACTGGCTGCCTGGGTGGTGGTGCCATTTTCGATCGCCGTGTGGCTGTTTGCCCGGCGCAAGCATTAACCACGATGGAACAGGAACGACACATGACGCACGCTCATCGTCTGCTACTCCTCACACTGCTACTCGGCTGGCTGAGTATGATCGCAGGTTGCAACGACAATGCAGCAAACCCTGGTCAGAATCGGGAGCCTGTCGCGATGAATCACGGTGATGAGTGCCATGTCTGCGGCATGCTCATTGTTAATTATCCCGGCCCCAAAGGTGAGACCTTTGAGCGCGGCCACAGCACCCCTCGCAAGTTCTGTTCAACCCGGGATATGTTCGCCTATTTATTACAACCGGAAACGGCGGCGATCGTACGCAAAATTTACGTCCACGATATGGCCAATGCCGACTGGCACAAACCGGGTGATATTGCACTGGTAGATGGGCGCATGGCCTGGTATGTCGCCGGACACCCACTGCGTGGTGCCATGGGGCCAACACTGGCGACTTTTGCACAACAGCAGGCGGCGGAAGCCTTTATTAAGCAGTATGGCGGTCGCTTGTTGCGCTATGAGGATATCAGTCTGGAGCTTATTTCAGAACTCGATTATGGACAGAAAACGGAAGCAAACAAAAATGTCGCTGAGTAAAAAATTTATATTCATCACTAAGGCAAAATTTAATACTTTAAACTGGAGGAAACCCACAATGAGATTTAAGGCTCTCATATTATTTGTACTGTTTGCAGCCACGGTTACCGCACATGCGGCAGGTGATGCCAAAGCCGGTGCCGCGAAAGCTGCAGCCTGTGCAGCCTGCCACAAAAGTGACGGTAACAGTGATAACCCATTGTGGCCAAAAACCGCAGGGCAGCACAGTGGCTATTTAATGAAACAACTACGAGATTTCCAGTCCGGTGCCCGCAAGGATCCCACCATGGTAGCCATGGCGGCACCCTTGAGTGCGCAGGACATCGAAGATCTGGCAACATATTTTGCAGCACAAAAACTCAGCCCGGGAAAAAAGGGTGATAGCAAAAAAGCTGCCGCAGGCGAGCAGATGTTCTTCGGTGGCATTCTGGCAAAGGGTGTACCCGCCTGCATTGGCTGTCACGGCAGTGAAGCCCAGGGCAATCCGGCAGGTGACTTCCCTTCATTACGTAGTCAGCACAGCGCCTACCTGGTTAAGACGCTAAAGGATTTCCGTTCCGGTGCGCGATTGAATGATCCGGCGTTAATGATGCACGATATTCTGGTTAAATTGAGTGATCAGGAAATCGAGGCAGTAGCCGAATTTCTTGCTGGTTTATAAGCATTAGAATATGCCGCCGTCGAATACCCCAATGGGGTTTCGATAGTGGCATAATTATCAGACAATCTGTAACTGCCCTCTGATCCATTCGAAGATGACGGAAATATTATTTGTATGGGCTGATTTTGCATGTGAACGCCTCGAACTTTAGCAGATTCCTGATAGCAGAAAAATTAAACTAGAAATCATCAGGCAAGTCACTGAATGGGGGCAGTTGCAAATATGGCAGATCGACTGTTGATCCTGTCCTACATTTTTACTGCTTAACTGATCAAAAATAAAACTGCATATTTAAGGCAACTCTGGTTAACCAGAGTTGCCTTAACTATACGGAACACCGGTTCCACCTAAACCACAGTAGCCACCTGGATTTTTTGCCAGATATTGCTGGTGATATTCCTCTGCATAGTAAAAAGCAGGCGCTGGTAAAATTTCAGTAGTGATTTCTGCTAAATCGGCGTTGTTTAATGCCTGTTGATAAGATAGTTTTGACTGTTCGGCCAATTTTGCCTGTTCATTGGAAAACGTGTATATGCCAGATCGATACTGTGTGCCACGATCATTGCCCTGACGCATGCCCTGGGTTGGATTATGCGACTCCCAGAAACATTTCAATAGCTGCTGATAACTTATTTTTTCCGGATCATACAGCACCAGTACCACTTCATTATGCCCGGTCATGCCGCTGCACACTTCCTGGTAGTCGGGATTTGGAGTAAAACCTGCCGCATAACCTGCAGCCGTGACATAAACACCCGGCAGTTGCCAGAATTTTCTTTCCGCACCCCAGAAGCAGCCCAGACCAAACATAGCCTTGCGTAAGTTTTCCGGAAACGGCTCCTGCATCATATTGCCATTGACAAAGTGTTTATCTGGAATCCGCATTTTCTGATCCCGTCCGGGTAATGCATTTTTTGCGTCAGGCATCTGATCTTTATTCGATTGTCCAAACATAAAAACTTCACTCAATATATAACCACGAATATAGAATACATGATTGTATGAATTTAATTACTGACAAGTTCAATGGTTTATTCCAGCTATATGACTTCCTTGAATGATAAAAAATACTAATCGATCAGATATGCATTAGAAGTTATTAATAAAAATCAATACCTATCCATGTTTGCCAGCATTTTTCGATTAACTATTCGTTTTCAATAGCTTGCACATCGATTATATTTGATAACCTAAATGGGGCATTAAACAGATATGCGCATTCTTTATAATGTTCATATTACTCAAATTGCACTTGATTTATATGAATAAATAGTGCAATTTTCAGATGCATGCTTTAATGTACTCTTTATACAGGCGGCGTTAATTCTTATTAGGTATTAAATAAAAATGATGATAAACAAAACAATACATGCGGGAGAATATTAAGCATGAATGATTCGATTGATAGACAACCAGCTAATGACCGACGAGCCAGAACCAGAAAAGAAATAAAACAGCTCATCAGCGAACGAAATGAAGTCCTGTCTCTCTATTGCAGCCTCGCGGGTTGCAATGGCAATGGCGATAAAGCATCTGACGAAATTGATAATGAGTCATTACAGGAATTTTGTCAGCTACTTATCGACTACATGGCAACCGGCCACTTCGAACTTTACCGCCGCATTTCAGAGGGCGAAGAGCGCCGCCAGGACATTATAAAACTGGCCGATACCATTTATCCGCGAATTGAAAAAACCACTCAGACTGCCGTCATGTTCAATGACATGTATGATGGTGGCAATAACTTCAGCAATGAGCTGAAGGAAAAATTACCGGATTATCTGTCAAAACTGGGAGAAGACCTGGCGACGCGTATTGAACTGGAAGATAAGTTAATCAATACCCTGCTGGCACCGAAAACAGAAGCCGCAACAGCACTCCAGTAATATCGAAATAGATATAGATAAAAAAACCGGGATATCCCGGTTTTTTTATTGCCTGAATTTAATTATCCAGCACCTGTGAATTTTCTGATTCCTTTTAAAATCTTCTGGAATCGTGTGTTTGCTAATTTCCTCAACATCGTAAGTCCTGGTCACCCAGGGATCCAGCTTAAATTTTCGGAAATTGTTCGAAAATACCAGCGTACCTTTATTATCTAACAGGCCTAAAGCTAATTTAATAAGGTCTACATGGTCTTTCTGCACATCAAAAACCGTTTCCATTGTTTTTGAATTAGAAAATGTTGGCGGATCAAGAAAAATAAGATCATAGCGTGCAGCTGATTCCTGCTGTGTTTTCAGCCATTGAATACAATCGGCCTTAACAAACTGATGAATACTCTGGGTAAAGCCATTTAACTCAAAATTCTGCTTAGCCCAATTTAGATAGGTATTCGACATATCGACAGTCGTGGTGGATACAGCACCGCCGGCTGCCGCATAAACGGAAACGGAGCCAGTATAGGCAAACAGATTAAGAAATCGCTTGCCTTTTGACCATTCTCTTACTTTTTCTCGAGTATCTCGATGATCAAGAAACAGGCCGGTATCCAGATAGTCTCGAAGATTTACGATAAATTTCAGACCACCTTCATTTACAGTTTGCTGATAACCCACACTCGCCTGTTTTTCATATTGCGCAAGGCCTTTCTGCTGGCGACGGGTTTTTACCACAACTTTCTCTCTTTCGACGCCGAGCACTTCAGGTATAACAGCCACCAGATGGTCTAAACGTTGCCGCGCTTTTCGGATATCAATCGAAGACGGCGCCTGATATTCCTGCACGTGTACCCAGTCATCATAAATATCCACAGCAGCCGAGAACTCTGGCAAATCCGCATCGTATACGCGATAACATTCAATGCCATTTCTATTCGCCCAACGTTTTAAATGCTTTAGATTTTTTTTCAGTCGATTGGCAATCATAGTGCGCGATTCAGTATCACGCTGTTCAATTGCCTGCATTACTTCTGCTGACTGTGCCGGACGGATTTTATAGTGAAATAATTTACACTTGATTGCACCATTCAATAAAGTATTGGTTTTGTGCGCTCTTAAGCCGATGTGTTTGACCAAATCGAGATTACCGGTAAACAATGCGACCGACCAGTCACTGAAATGATTTTTCCAGCAGTCAGCCAGATCTGAATACAGATAAGCCAGTTCACGGACATCACCCAAACGCTCGCCATAGGGAGGATTAACTACCAGCAAACCGGGCCGGCTATCCACAGGGTCGGAGCATTCTTCCACCGATCGTTGCTCAACATCAATAACATCCTGCAAGCCCGCCGCATGCACGTTTTGTTTAGCTGCTTTTACCGATGAGATGGCTGCATCATAGCCTTTAATATTTAGATTCTGGTTACTGTGATTTTCTTTTATTGCATGGGCTTCTTTTAATAAGCTTTTCCAGCTTTCGGCATCGTGTTTCTTCCAGCCCAGAAAGCCAAAATAATCCCGCCTTAAACCGGGTGCAATATGTAAAGCCATCATGGCCGCTTCCGTCAGAAACGTACCCGAACCACACATCAGATCCACCAGTGTCAGTTTATCATTAGGCCAGCCCGATCTCATTAAAATAGCAGCCGCCAGATTCTCTTTCAGTGGTGCGGCCACATTAGTCATGCGATAGCCACGTTTATGCAGGGCTTCACCTGACAAATCCAGACTTAAAATCGCCTGGTTTTTATTAATATGCAAATTGAGCCGGATATTCGGTCGATCTCGATCAACAGACGGCCTTTCTTCATAAAGTTCACGAAACTGATCAACGATAGCATCCTTAACCTTCAGGGCTGCATAATGACTATTGCTAATATTGGAATCATTTATAAAACAGTTGACCGCCAGAGTTCCATCCATCGGCAAATGCAAAGACCAGTTGATCGACTGCACCTGCTTATACAGTTCATCTTCAGTCGTTGCTTCAAATTCTTTTAGCGGTAACAGCACCCGGCTGGCAATTCGCGACCATAAACAAACTTTATAAGCTGTTTTTAGATCCCCTTCAAAATTGACGCCAGAAAAAGCCGCGCTAACATTACTGGCGCCCAACTGCTGGATTTCTTTTTGTAATAAATCCTCGACCCCTTTCGGGCAGCTAGCAAAATATTTTTGAAGTGTGGTCATGGGTTATTTTTGGCCTATGATATCGCCAACAGCAATGAGATCTTCCGGAGTATCAATTCCCGGCCCCGGCAGTTTTACCGCTTCTTCCACATGAATCGCTATACCACTGTGCAGCGCCCGTAACTGCTCCAGTTTTTCGGTCGTTTCCAGTTCACAGGCCAGCATATTGGTATAGGCATGTAAAAAATTGACCCGATAGGCATAAATACCCAGGTGACGCTGATATGCCCTTGCCTGCTGATCCGATAAATTCCTGCCCAGATCCCTGTTCCAGGGTATAGGGGCACGACTAAAATACAGTGCATAACCTTCCGCATCGGCTACCACTTTAACTATATTAGGATCAAATACATCTTCTGCAGTTTGAATCGGCGTCGATAAAGTCGCTATTCCCGCTTTAGGATGATCGGCAAGATTAAGCGCGACCTGTTTTAATATTTCTGGTGGCGTCAAGGGTTCATCGCCCTGTAGATTCACCACGATATCATCAATATCCCAGTCATTTATTATGCTCACTTCGGCCAGTCGATCAGTGCCAGACGGGTGATCTGGTGAAGTCATACAAACCGCAGCACCAAAATCCTGGGCAACCTGTTTTATACGTTCATCGTCGGTAGCAATCACCACCTGTTCTGCGCCTGATGAGATTGCACATTCATAAACGTGCTGCAGCATTGGCTTGCCCTGTAATTGCGCTAACGGCTTACCCGGGAAACGACTGGAGGCATAACGTGCTGGAATAACAATTTTAAAACCAAGTGACATAATTACTCAGCAGTTGCAGACAACTGACGCGCTTCATTTTCCAGCATTACTGGAATACCATCACGCACAGGAAATGCCAACGCATCTTTTTTACAGATTAATTCACTGGTTTTTTTTTCGTACTCCAGTTTACCTTTGCATTTTGGGCAAACCAGAATCTCAAGTAATTTTTTATCCATGACACACCTGTTCTATAATTTGATCAAATTTTTTCTGTGCTGAATCAGATAATTCCACATCAATGGGCACATACCAGTGACTGGATAATTTAAAGTTTTTGCATTTAACCGCGTCTTTTTCAGTCATCAACACCGGCAGCTCATCATCAAAACAGATTTCGTTTTGAGAAAAATTATGATGATCATTAAATGCATGCTCAATGCAGCGCACACCCATTTTTTTCAGCATATTAAAAAATCGCCCAGGATGACCAATACCGGCAATAGCATGTACCTGTTTACCTGTGAATTCCGACAGGGCTTTGACCTGCTCTTGTTTAATCAGCGATACACAATGATCTGCTTTTATACTAAATGCTATTTGATCAGAGCGTCCGCCGTTTAAAATAGTCATGTCAACTGTATTGAGTTTTTTCAGCGATTCTCTTAGCGGCCCCGCAGGCAAACAAAAGCCATTGCCAAATTTTCTATCAGCATCAACAACGGCAATTTCAGCGTCCCGTTTTAGCCGATAATGCTGCATACCATCATCCGATAATATTACATTACATTCAAAATTCTTTAACAGGTGATTTACATCATCAACTCTATCTGGACCGACTACTACCGGGCACTGGGTACGCATCGCGATCAACAGCGGCTCATCACCTGTTTCAATTACATCACTATTTGCATTCACCGCCAAAGGCCATTGTTTGGCCTGTCCGCCATAGCCGCGAGATATTACACCAGGTTTAAATCCTTTCTGTTTAAGTTGCGTACATAGCTCAATCAGCAGTGGTGTTTTGCCAGTTCCGCCAACCGATATATTGCCAACTATAATTACCGGCACGGGTGCCTGATATGATTTGAACAACCCGATTTTAAAACACAATTTTCTTAGCATGCTGATAAGACAAAACAATCCCGCCAGTGGCAACAATAACCAGGCAATGGGATTCTGGCTATACCAGTAGTCATCAAGACGCTTCATAATGCTCGCAAAATTTAATTGCTGTCATCATTCGGTTCTGAAAACTGCATGCGGTGCAAAGCAGCATAAGCACCATCCCTGGTTATCAATTGCTCATGCGTGCCAGTCTCAACAATTCGACCCGCATCCATTACAACAATCAGGTCGGCATTCTCGATGGTTGACAGACGGTGAGCAATAACCAGTGTGGTTCTATCTTTAATCAATTCAACCAGTGCTGCCTGAATATAACGCTCTGATTCTGTATCCAGTGCAGATGTCGCTTCATCCATTATCAATACCGGGGCATTTTTTAGCAGTGCGCGAGCGATGGCAACACGTTGTCTTTGTCCACCTGATAAGGTCACGCCTTTTTCACCAACAATAGTTTCATAGCCGTCAGGTTTTGCTGCAATAAACTCATGCGCATAAGCCGACTTTGCCGCGGCGATAATTTTAGCTTCATCAACATCATGTAAACGACCATAAGCAATATTATGCGCAATGGTATCGTTGAATAATACGATCTCCTGACCCACATAAGCTATTTGATCTCTCAAATTGGTTAAGCTGTATTCTCTTATGTCTTTACCATCGAGCAGTATTTCGCCCTGGTAAGAATCATATAAGCGGGGTAACAAATTAACCAGGGTGGACTTGCCACTGCCCGAACGACCAACAAAAGCGATGGTTTGTCCTGGCTGGATATCAAGAGTAATCGATTTTAAAACTTCATTATCCGTTGCTTTGTATTTAAAGCTGACATCATTAAATTGTAATTTTCCCTGTACACGATCCGTTTCATACTGTCCTGTATCAGTCTCTATGTCCGTATCCAGTAAGCCAAAAATACTATCTGCCGCTGCAATACCTTTTTGTAAAATTGCATTTACATTGGTCAGCCGTTTCACCGGTGCAAACAGCATTAACATAGATGCCATAAATGACATAAAGGTGCCGACACTTATGCTTTGTGGTGCACCCTCCATGGTGGCCAGATAAACAATTCCTGCCAATGCAAAAGAAACCACAATCTGAATAATCGGCGTACTGACAGCAGTGGTTGCAACCAGCTTTAAATTTTGCTGGCGGTTACGTTCATTACTTTGATGAAACTGTGTTGTTTCATAATTTTGTCCACCAAATATTTTTACCACGCGCTGAGCCTGTATGGCTTCTTCCACAACATGGGTAACCTTGCCCATGGATTGTTGAATGCGCTGACTTACCTTGCGAAATCGCTTTGAAACCAGACCCACCATCAAAGCGATAAAAGGACCAATAATGACAAACACTGCAGCTAGCATAGGGCTTAAATAAAACATCCAGGCAATCAGGCTAACCACCATAATCACATCGCGAATGATGATAGTAATGGCCGAAGTCGCTGCCTGCGCCACCTGCTCCACATCATAAGTAAATTTAGAAATCGTATTGCCAGTGGAATTACTGTCATAGTATGCATTGGGTAATTGCATTAGCCTGGTAAACATGGCGTCGCGCAATTCCATAATTACCTGACGGCCGACCCAGTTCATGCAATATTCGGATAAGAATCCTGAAAATGCGCGCACTAAAAACACGCCGACCAGGGCTAACGGAATCCACTTGATGGTTTGCGGGTCACGCTCGACAAAACTGCCATCCAGCATGGGTTGCATCAAGGCGGCAAAGCCGGGCTGGGAAAGTGCAACCAGTACCATGCCGACAATTGCCAGCGAAAAAACTTGCCAGTAATTAAAGGTGTAGCCGATCAAACGACGATATGTCGACTGGGTATCCGATGATGTGTCAGATGGCACGGTAGAATTAGCCATGAACCCGTTGTTTACTTTTAATCACTATTTTCAAGGGTTGCAATGGATAATCGAACCAGGCCAAGTTGCGCAGCCGCGTCCATTGCAGTAACCACTGACTGATGGGGTGTCTGTGCATCAGCACGCAATATCAGCGGCGTCTCTTTATTATCACCAACCGTTTTCATCAGGGCGATTTTCAGGGTCTTTAACTGTGTATTAACTAGCTGTCGATCATTAATGTAAAAACGACCTTTGGCATCAATACCAATGACAACCGCCTCAGAATCCTGCTTAACCGCACTGGACGATGCCTCCGGTAATTCCACTTTAAGCTTCGACTGTTTTTCGAAGGTCGTGGATACCATAAAAAAGATTAGCAACAGGAATACGACGTCTATGAGCGGTGTTAAATTTAGCTCGATATCATCACGCCGTTCTATTTTAAAATTCAAGCCGCTTTCTCCGAATCATTTGCCGCCATAATACTCCGATTATTATGTAACACATCGACCATCTTAATGGCCTCTTCTTCCATTTTTACAACCAGTTCATCGACACGTCCACGAAAATAACGATGAAACATGAGAGCAACAATAGCCACTGACAAACCCGCTGCTGTGGTAATCAATGCCTCGGATATGCCTCCGGCCAGAGGTGCGGCATTGCCAACCCCGGAACTGGTGATGGCGTTGAATACCTTGATCATACCAATAACGGTGCCCAGCAGGCCTAGTAGCGGTGAAATAGCCGCGATGGTACCCAGCGTATTCAGGAACCGCTCCATTTCATGGACCACCTGACGCCCCGCTTCTTCGATACTTTCCTTGATGCGCTCACGCTCCAGATGCCGGTTATTCAAGCCGGTTGCCAGAATCGCACCCAATGCTGACTGTTTGCTTAACTCCTCAATTTTGGAACGTTCCAGCTGGCCTTCTTTGACCCAGTGCCAGATTGTCGCAACCAGATGCTTGGGAGCAATTTTTTTCTTTTGTAAAGTCCAGAAACGCTCGAGAATAATACCGAATGCGATGATGGAACAGGCAATAATCGGAAACATTAGCCAGCCACCTGCTTTGACCATTTCAAACACGTTATCAAGCCCTCATGAAGATTAATTAGAATGGCCAACATGATACGTTATCAGGGTAAATGATTCCAATAATGCTGCTGTTGTTGCCGCACACTGCTGACGCTTATGCCTGTGGTTCTGGAAAATTTGATATTTATCGCCCCCAGGTCGGCTGTGGACAGCAGTTGGGCATCAATATTTTCATAGGCATTGACTATCGCTGGGCGCGGATGATTAAAGCGATTTTTATAGCCCACGGATACCAGTGCATAGTCGGGATTCACCGTACGAATCCAGGCGCTGCTCGATGAAGTTTCACTGCCATGATGGGGTACGACAAGTACATCCGACTTGAGCTGCCGGCCATATTCCTTCACCAGGCGAGACTCTACCTTGCGTTCGATATCTGCCGCCAGCAACAGCCGTCCGGTTCCGCTACTCACCAGCAGAACACAACCTCGATTATTGCGCTGTTTATAGGGTCTGTCCGGATGCAGTATCTGAAAATCCACGCCATCCCATTGCCAGTGCTGGCCCTGCCGACAGGCCTGCTTATTGTCATGATCCAGGCTGTCGATATCCTGCCCCAGAAGCTGCCTGACCGGGACCTGCTGAATCAACGACGCGGCACCACCCACATGGTCGTTGTCACCGTGGCTAACAAGCAGAGTATCCAGGGATGAAATACCCCGATTTTTCAGATAGGGCACCAGTACCCGGTCTCCGGCATTGAATCGGTCACTGAATTTGGCGCCGGTATCAAACACCAGGCTGTGATCGTGTGTCTGAATAAACACCGCAAGACCCTGCCCCACATCCAGTAAGCTCATCCAGAAATCCCCTGGGGCCGGTTTTGCTGGCTCATTGAGCAACGCGGGCAGCAACATGAGCAGACCTGACCAGCGCTGCGGGAATCCTTTCGGTGCCAGCAACAATGCCATCCCCACCATCGCCAGCAACAGATAAATCAGCGGTGGAGATGCCTGCTGCCAACTGCTAAGCGGCGATACACCCAGATAATTCACCAGGGGCCAGGCTAGCGACAACAGGAAATCCGCCAGCGTCAGCAGCCCATCTGCCAATACTGGAAATGGCCAGATAACGCACAGGACCAACAACACCAACGGCACTATCAGGAAACTGACCCAGGGCACCAGCACTACATTAACCAGCGGCGCCACCAGCGATGCCTGCTGGAACATGAACAGGGAAACGGGAAATAACGCCAGCGCGATCACCCACTGCACTCGCCCCCACTGCCACAACCTGCCGGGTCGGCTCAGCCGACCACTGAAACTGTAGGCAAGTACACCGACCGCGAGAAATGAAAACCAGAAACCGGCCGATAAAACCGCTACTGGATCAATCAGCAATACGACAATTAACGCCAGCGACAGGCCATTTAGCGGCCGAATATGGCGTCTGAACAGGACAGCACCCAGCACCACCATCAACATCAGCATGGCGCGCTGGGTAGGAATCGCAAAACCTGCTAACAGAGCGTAAGCAAAAGCCAGCAACAGCGAAACACAGGCGGCTAACTGGTTGGCCGGTACTCGCTGAATTATGCTTACGGGCAGCAACCACCTGACCAGCCAGAAACCCATGGCGGCCACCAGTCCAATATGTAACCCAGATATAGCCATCAAATGATTCGTGCCGGTGCGCATTAGCAACCGCCAGTGCTCAGGCTGAATCGCATCTTTGTAGCCCACCGCAAGCGCGGCGATCAGGCCGCCAAACTCCAGCGTTTCAAGCTGCAAAATACGATCTGCCAGCTGCTGTCGAATCCCGCCCAGCGAACAGGGATCGGCTAATGCCAGCCGTTGATTGGACGCGTCTTTTCGTACATAGCCGGTGGCGTGAATGCCTTGCTGGTACAGCCACATTTCGTAGTCAAAACCACCGGTATTTCTAAAGCCATGGGGGGGTTTTAAGCGCACTTTCAAACGCCAGTGTTCACCGGCCCTTATTTGCTGCGTATTATCGTACCAACTGATCCGTAAATATCTGGGATGATAGTTTTCCTCATTCGCTGCCGCTGATTGCGGTTCGACCGGCTGAAATCGTTTAACACCGATTTCTTAGCGCTGCACTCGATCGGCTTTGGTCGGAATATCAGCGATAACACCTTCAATCCAGACATCCTGACCGGCCAGCGCTTCCGGTAAAACATGTAAAAAATACCAGTGTGCATGAAGCAAAGCCCAGAGAAATCCCGCAAGCCCAAGGCAGAGCAATCTTAATCTCGGTTTAAAAAAAACCAGCAGAAAAACCAGCGGCAGCAAGCCCAGCCAGTAGGGATCTGGCAGCCTGCTAAAAAATTGCAATGAACCAATGCCGCCCAGAAATACCAGCGCATAGATTGGCAAACTATTCCGTGTTTGTAATCGATCCGTCATTTGTGTGTAACGCCTTAACAGGCGATAATGTAAAAAATCGACCACAGATTAACACAATCACAATATGCCTAAGAAGTTCATTCGTAAGTACCTGCCTGATTCGCATAAAATCAAAGAACATAAAACACTGCGCATATTTGGCACTTTGTTACATGATCCAAATCTATGGCACCTGAACCGTCGATCTGTCTCGGTTGCATTTGCTGTCGGCCTGTTTTTTATGTGGATTCCTGTACCTTTTCAGATGGCACTCGCGGCCGGTGTGGCCATTATCGTAAGAAGCAATCTACCCATATCCGTCGCGCTGGTCTGGATCAGCAATCCGGTTACCATGCCCCCGTTGTTTTACTTTGCCTACCAGTTCGGCGCCGGGATGATTGGAGCACCCGCCTCTGAATTCTTTTTTGAACCCAGTTACGACTGGCTGCTCAATGAAATGCTGGCGATCTGGAAACCGTTCCTGCTGGGCTGCTTTACCCTGGCCTTTTTTAGCAGCAGCCTGGGGTTTATCACCATGCGTCTGCTCTGGCGCCTGCATATCGTGCGCTATTTAAAACAGAAGCGGGAAAAAAGACGACTTAAAAAACAGAACTTATGAACACAGAAATCTGGAAACCCCACGCCACTGTAGCCGCAGTGATTGAGCGTGATAATAAATTTTTAATGGTTGAAGAAGAAAGTGATGGCCAGGTGGTTTATAACCAGCCAGCCGGTCATCTCGATCCGAATGAAAGTCTGATCGAAGCCGCGATACGCGAAACCCGCGAAGAAACTGCCTGGCGATTTCATCCCCAGGCTATTACCGGCATCTATCGCTGGCAACAAACTGATACGGGCCGAACCTTTTTGCGTGTCTGTTTCTGCGGCAGTTGTGATGATCTGCAACCGGAGCAAGTTCTGGATGAAGGCATCATCCGAGCTATCTGGATGAGTCGTGATGAATTACTGCAGCAACCGGATAAACTTCGCAGCCCGATGGTTATAAAATGCATCGACGACTATCTTGCAGGTCATCGATACCCTCTCCATCTACTGATTGATCTATAATGAATCACATTATGCGACCACTTCTATTGCTAATGACTCTTGTTATGAGCAGTGCCAGTTTTGCGACACCAGAGATACGGCTTTGCCTGGACGGTGATTGCAATATAAAACAAACCATTAAACTATCCGATCCAGCCTGGGTCGAAATCCTGCAACTTTTTGAATCGCCCGTTGAAAATGATTCGGTTGAGAGACAATACATTGCCAAAGCGATCATGCTAATGGAAACCGATGCCCTGCACAGACTGGCAGAGAAATCTTCGGATGCCAGCACCACCGAAATACGCAACTGGATGAATGACCGCGATATGGCACTTAATATTAAATCCTATATAAGCACCCTGCTCGATGCCAAACTGATTAAATTTCATTTTATCCGAAAAATCGAGCAGCGCAGCTCCTGGTTTGGCATGACTGAAAATGTTTGCGTCATACAGGCAACAACTTCCGGAAAAATTTATGTCATTAAAGCGAGTGAAAATCACCTGACAGTTCCGGAAATTGAATCACTGGCAAGCTGGAAACAAAACAAATATCTCCCTGGTGACCTGGGAAATATTTTTTCTGCTTCGGAAAAATTCCCCAATGACGCAAACACTATCACCAATGAATAGTCGTAAGCGTGTTATTGTCGGCATGTCCGGTGGCGTAGATTCATCTGTTGCCGCCCTGCAGCTCATAGAACAGGGCTATCAGGTAGAAGGCCTGTTCATGAAAAACTGGGAACAGGATGACGACGATGATTATTGTGCCGCCGCCGTGGATCTGGAAGACGCACAGAAAGTTAGTAACCAACTCGGGATAAAACTACATAGCGTTAATTTTTCTGATCAATACTGGGACAGGGTTTTCCAGCACTTTCTTGATGAATACAGTGCCGGGCGCACACCCAATCCTGACATCCTGTGCAATAAAGAAATTAAATTCAAAGCATTCCTGGACTATGCCTTACAGCTTGGCGCTGATTACATTGCCACCGGGCATTATGTGCGGGTCACACAACGCAATGGGAGCTTTTATCTGTTAAAAGGGGTAGATAATAATAAAGACCAAAGCTATTTTCTTTATACGCTTGGTCAACAGCAACTGAGCCACAGTCTGTTTCCAGTTGGCGATATAGAAAAACCCAAAGTACGACGACTTGCTGAAAAATCTGCATTTGTTAATCACGCAAAAAAAGACAGCACCGGCATCTGCTTTATAGGTGAACGCAAATTCAAAGAGTTTTTGCAAAAATATCTTCCCGCTCAACCAGGTGAAATCAGAACCGTCAATGGCGACTTAATTGGCAGACATCATGGCTTAATGTATTACACCTTAGGGCAGCGCAAAGGACTCGGCATTGGCGGCATAAAAGGCAGTTCCGAAGATCCCTGGTATAGCGTTGATAAAGATCTGAAGAATAATATTCTTATCGTTGCTCAGGGAAAAAATCATCCGCGATTATTCCATACCCATTTAAAGGCCAGCCAACTACATTGGGTTAGCGGCACCTCGCCCAAAAAAAATATTTCCTGCATGGCAAAAGTTCGCTATCGCCAACCGGATCAGGCCTGTCAGATCATTCAGATGAAAAATAATGAATGCATTGTTGAATTTAACCAGCCGCAACGTGCGATTACGCCGGGTCAATCAATTGTTTTTTATGATGGTGATGTCTGTCTGGGCGGCGGCGTTATCGATGAAATGTTTAACTCGCCCGGCTAAACGGAAACTACCGATGAAACATACACAAGAAGATCGAACCCTGGCACTGGCCGGCGTTTTCCAGGCCGCCAAACTGGTTGAAGACATCGCCCGTACCGGCCAGGTATCTGGCGCAGCCATGGAATCCTGCCTGGAAACACTGTTTAAATTTGATAGTGCCAGTGTCGGCAATGTTTATGGCGGTATCGCCGAATTATCGACGGGATTAAAAACACTTATTGATCAGATGTCATCCGATAGCGATAAAAAAAACATGGATATCACCCGTTATGTTATTTCCCTATTACATCTGGAAAAAAAACTCAGTAAGAATAAACCCATGCTGGACAAGATGTCCAAAGGACTGGAAAACACCCAGAATCAGATGGAATATTTCAGCCTGACCCATGAAAATGTGCTGGCCAATCTTGCCGGACTGTATCAGGACACGATTAGCACATTAATGCCTCGAATCATTGTGCAGGGTGAACAAAATTATCTGTCTCAGCAAAGCAATGCCAATAAAATCCGAGCTCTGTTACTGGCCGGGATTCGGTCTGCCGTTTTATGGCGTCAGTGCGGCGGTAATAAACTGCAATTTTTATTTGGCAGGAAATCCTACCTGAATACCAGTAAAGAACTGCTCGCTCAAATCTAACACAATAACATTCAGTTTATTCAATACTGATGGCGCACCATTTTGCGGCCATCAAATTTATTACGCACTATAAAAGAGCACGCCTGATAACTACCTTTCCCATGGAGTCTTTTATAAATTCATTTATTTCAGCGACTTAAGCCTTAGTAGAAACCCGGTATTTTGAAGGCATGCATTTTGCTTTATAACAATCAAGCCCACCAATAATGCAAGCTGGAGATTAAAATGATCAGCAAACCGACTACCTGCACTATCACAAATAATCGTTGCCATTCTTTTTTGAAATGGGGCCTGTCAGTTATTTCGACACTAGTGACATGCTCACTGATATTGATACTAAATGGCGCGATGTAATTTTCATCCAGAGACGTTCTCCCCGGCGAAATTATATGTTTTTAGTCAGCTGGGATTCAATGCATTGGGAATGTAGAAACATGAATTGAGTGCTATTTCCCAATTTCAATTCAGATTCATTATTTCTGTTTTTTCCTGTTGTAAATAAAGTCTTTATAAAAACGTTTTATTTTTCGTGAAACTATTTCGGTAACAGTTTTCCTGTAATACGGCCTGTCTTCATCGCTGATTAGATGAAACTGATTTTGATATTTATGCTTGATCCAGGCATTGTAATCAAAACGCTGCGCCAGCTTATACCAGAAGCTATTGAAAGGATGAAAACCATGCTTCCTGATTACGGCTGCACCAAAATCTATTAGACAGGGTTCATTACCATTAACAACCAGCAGATTATCTTTTCTTTTTAAATCCATATGCGCCACCTCGCAACCATGCATTGCTTCAATATACTCAAATAATTGGCGAAAGAAGCGTTCTTCATCGACGGGACGAGCACTGCGAATAGGTTGACCATTAATAAACTCAATGACCAGATATTGATTATCAATCATGCCAAAACATTTTGGCGCACCTTTGAAACCGGATAATTTCTGGTAGACATCATACTCATGTTTGAGCATACGAATATGGAAGCGTTTTATTAATCCACTGCCATGGGGAATTTTGATAACTAACTGGTGATTAGCATCTTCATATTTGAGAGTTTTACCCTGATAACCGGCTGCCAGTATATGGGTGTTTTGTTCCAGGCTGGATTCTATCCAGCCCTTTAGTTTTGTTTCGTCAAGCCCCTGGAGTTCGCTAATCATAACCAGATACTTGAATCAATTTACTTGGTGTATAGCAGGTACAGGCACCAGATCAGATAAATTACGATTATCGGCTCACCATTTTGCATCAGGCTTTTTTTGAAAGACCATTCGCTCTTTGCGCTGCCGGCCTTGTGCCCAAAGGTAGGAATTAAGGCATGAATATTCTTACTCCAGTTTTCCCATTCTTCACCGAAAATATTACGCAGCTTATTGTCTTCATAAGCAATTGTTGGTGGATAATAGAACCAGAGTAAAAAAGCCATCAGTACAAAAGACCACCACAATGAAGATGCCAGCGAATAAGCCACCAGCAACAGGATATTTCCTACATATAGCGGATGTCTTACATAAGCATAAGGCCCAGTAGTGGCCAGCTCTTTATTTTTCATCACATAGCCTGCTGCCCACATACGAACAGCCATGCCGATTACCGCTATACCGGTGCCGATATACAGCAATGTTTGCTGCGGCTGCCCCAGTAAACTGACTAACAATACAAATAAAACGGCAAACCACTGACGTGATTGTTCGTGGTATCGAAGGAAAAGAACAAGTTTGCTAATGCCAGTGGCGTCTGAAACAGAATCTACGCGTGCCATGAAATATCCTGATATATTGAAATGCGGCGGTATTTTATAACATCAAACGGTATTTTTCAGGATATTTTCCAGCTTTACGCCGTCGTGCAGGATTCGATGCCGGGTAATGCGGTTTCCAGCAACTGCTTCACCCTCGTCATTCCAGATTCCAGACACTTTTCCATTTCCTGTAAGCTGATCTCTGTCTGCCCACCACGACCTGCCGCCCAGTTGATCACCAGAGCACAGGCGGCATACTCTAAATCCAGCTCCCGCGCCAGCGCCGCTTCCGGCATCCCGGTCATGCCGACAATATCGCAGCCATCACGTTCTAAACGGTTTACTTCCGCCGCAGTCTCCAGCCTGGGCCCCTGAGTCGCCCCATACACCGCACCATCGACGGCATCAAACTTTAGCGACTCTGCACTGTCCAGTAATACCTTTCTTATTTCGTCACTATAGGGCCGGGTAAAATCGATATGAGTGACAAAACTTAGATCATCTTCAAAAAAGGTCTGTGATCGGCCATAGGTGTAATCAATAATCTGATCAGGGATAACCAGTCGTTCTGGCCCCATTTCAGACGTAATACCGCCAACAGCCGCTACCGCGATAATTTTGCTAACGTCAACATTTTTCAGCGCCCACAGATTGGCCCGATAATTTATCATATGGGGAGGGATCGTATGCTGATACCCATGACGGGCGAGAAACACCACATCAAGATCGCAAATCTTGCCAAAAGTAAGCGGTCCGGACGGGGTACCATAAGGAGTACTCACCATTTCTTTGTGAGTAATTTCAAGGTTATTTAATTTTGTTAAACCGGTACCGCCAATAATCGCTGTGAATGACATGCTGTTGCCAACCTTACCCTTGTTATCTTCCTGTGTTTTGGAAAATGAATCTTATATGTTAATCATCCGATACGGCATAAATACCATTCAGATTTCTATGATATCCCTTGTAATCCATACCGAAGCCAAAAACATAGCGATCTTCAACAGGCAAGCCAACAAAATCACAATCAACATCGGCTTTTCTTCGCTCATGTTTTTTCTCAACCAGTACCGCAGAAATGACATTCGCAGCCCCTTTGTCATAACAGTACTGTTTGATGGCATCCAGCGTATAACCTTCATCCAGTATGTCATCCAGTATGATCAACGTTCGATTTTTTATTGACTGGTGCGGCTCGACTTTCCATTCCAGCTCACCGCCGCTAGTCTGATTGCGATACCGCGTGGCATGAATAAAATCCACCTGCAATGGAAACTGTAAGCGTGTAAGCAAATGCCCACTTAACACCAGTCCGCCATTCATGATGCTAATAACGATTACTGGCTTGTCGTTGAATAATTGCGCAGCAACTGCTGCTGATAAATCGGAAGCCAGTTTATCCAGCGCAATTGAAATATCATCCGCAGAATAAATCAGATCCGCATTATCTAAAACCTGCTGGGCTTGTTCGAGTGTAACGGACATAGGCTTGATTTCAATAGGTAAAGGTAACAGTGCTATCATCCATAGCTTCGTTGATGATATAGGCGCCGCCGACCGTTTCATCTATTTCCGGGATCAGGTTTTCGCCCCAGAATTTCAATGCAGGGGTACAGACTTTGATTTTTACGCCGACATTTTTAGCCTGTTTAATATGGTCATAGTAGGTTTTGCAATCACCCTCGTGGAATACTATTTTCTCAGCCTCACCCTGCATCGCTAACTGACCCGCCTGTCCCGTCAGTAAGACTTCAACTTCATATTCCATGGCTGCTGCAACTGTTGCCTGCAACAGGGGTGGCAGCAATTCAGCTGGCTTGGATAAATCGGCATTCGCCATCACTATTAGAAGTTTGTCCGCCATGCTCAGGATTCCAGTTGGGGATTAAAAGCATCTACAGGTAAAGACTGTACATGCGAAGTTGACGTAGGGAATGCGATTTCTGCACTCTGCATTTCAATGATTTCCATAATCTTTAACAGTACATCCTGTGTTATCTGATGATATTGTACCCAGTCTGTGGTGCTGGTAAATGTATAAACAAAAAAATCGATTGAAGATGCAGCAAATGCATTGAAGTTCATCATCAGTGTCTGACTGGTATCAATTTCACTATGATTACGCAACATATTCTCAACACCTGCAACTATAGCCGCCATCTTGTGAGCATCCTCGTATCGGATGCCAATAGTTTCCACCGTTTCTTTTGCAGCCGGTTGAGAGCACGTTTCTGAAAATAATTAATCAGCATGGATGCCAGCACAACCAGAAACACCTGCACTACCCAGATATTCTGTATATTCCTGCAGATTCACTTTTGTTTACACATCCAGCTCTAATTCGGGATTCTGATCCAGCTCATTTATCATCTCGACAATCTGATGCCATTCTTTCGATGACCTTAATGCTGTTCGATCTATCCGACCCCGACCATGCATGCGCACCAGGCGTAACTGCGAAGCCGGGCTTGAATAATCTTCCAGGCTTTCCAGTACCTGTGCCGCTGCCTCTGAATGATTACAAACCAGCACCATATCGCAACCTGCCGCCAGCGCTGTTTGCGCTCTTTGGCCATAATCACCGACGACACCCGCAGCTTCCATACTCAGGTCATCGCTAAAAATCACACCCTGAAAACCCAGTTGTTGGCGTAGTATATTCTGTACCCATATGGATGAATAGCCTGCGGGTTTGTCATCCACATTGGGATAGACCACATGAGCCGGCATCATTGCTTCCAGACCAAAATGGATCATCCGCTCAAAGGGTAAAATATCTTCCAGCATAATCTGGTTCAACGGGCGACGATCAACTGGATGAGCAACATGTGAATCTTCTTTAATAGAGCCATGACCGGGGAAATGTTTTCCAGTAGCCGCCATACCGGCACGATGCATGCCGTTCATATATTCATGGGCCAGCTCGGCCACCCGTTCAGGATTATGATGAAAAGCGCGATCACCAATAACCCCACTCACACCTTTGCCTAAATCCAGCACCGGTGCAAAGCTTAGATCGACGCCCACGGATCGACATTCTGCCGCCATCAGCCAGCCGCAGGCTTCTGCCAGTTTTTTTGCTTCCTGCTTGCTGGATTTATACAGACGGCCATATAAACCTGCGGGAGGAATATGGGTAAAGCCTTCTTTGAATCGCTGCACTCGACCACCTTCGTGATCGACTGCCACCAGCAGATGAGGCGATCTCAACGCATGAATTTCATTGATTAATTCAGTAATCTGCTCTGGCGATTCATAGTTACGGGTAAATAAAATAACACCGCCCGTCTGCGGATGCTGCAACATTTCTTTTTCTACGGGGGTAATGGAAGTCCCCACCAGGTCGAGCATGACCGGGCCTAATGACATGCTTTTATCCTTTAACCTGAAACCGCTAGTTGAATGCAGTGGAGGGTGCGTTTTTTCCAGTGCATGGCGGCGTTACGAAACTTGTCAGGGGCTTGCCATTGACTACGCTCCGCGCCTTGCCATCCGCTGCATAGCGTATTCAGCCAATGGGTGATACTGGTAATAATGAGAAACACAATATTAATCATATTTTTAGTTCTTGCACATAGCGATTAACTGCAGTTTTCAGGTGTAATTCAAGCGTAGTTTTTTAGACAATTTATGCCACAGAAGGCTAACACAGTTTGCAGGTGCCGGTCGAAACCCATGAAAGCATGGGAGCCGCCTTCCTCGACTATAGAAGGAACTGCGGCATATTTTTCAATGGCCCGTTTATAATCCAGTACCTCGTCACCGGTCTGCAACATGAGTAGATACCGGTCCGGATGGGTAATCTTTTTAACCTCCAGCTCACGCAACTGGTTCATGTGCTCCATGGTCAGTTCAAATTCTTCGCCGGTATAGTAATTAGTATTGGAACCCAGATAGGCATCCAGTAATTCGTAAGGTTTAACCGCCGGATTAATCAGCACCACCCGACAGTCATAATGCTCAGCCAGCCAGGTTGCGTAAAAGCCGCCGAGAGAACTACCTACCAGACAAATAGGGCAGCTTTTGCCAATAGGCGTATTTTGTTCGATCAGTTGTTTTAGTTGCTCAATCGCAGTAGCGGGAACAGAGGATATTCCAGGAATAAGTATGCGATCGGCGATATTGTTCGTCGCTGCAAAATTTTGCAGTAAACTGGCCTTAAATGAAGCGGGTGAACTGTTAAAACCGTGTATATATATCAACATATATTCGTCAATTAAAAACATCTTTAAGAAACGAGTATAAGTGATTATTTTAAAAATGCTTATTCTTTTTCAATAACACTACAGCGTGTGCGGAAACCCCCTCCTTTCTACCGACAAAGCCCAACCGCTCGGTAGTTGTCGCCTTAATGCCAATCTGGTTGCTAGCAACTTCCAGATCTGCTGCCAGACACTGGCGCATGGCGTCAATATGAGGCGTCATTTTAGGTGCCTGGGCAATAATGGTTGAGTCCAGATTCCCCAATAGGTAACCCTGCTGTTTTATCAGCTTAAGCACCTGCTTTAACAGCTCACGACTGTTTGCCCCTTTATACTGCGCATCGGTATCAGGAAAATGCTGGCCTATATCCCCCAGCGCCAGAGCGCCTAACAGGGCGTCACAGATGGCATGGATCAACACATCACCATCGGAATGTGCCTGAAAAGCTTTGGTATGCGGAATACGCACACCGCCAACAATAATATAATCGCCATCCATAAACCCGTGTACATCAAAACCATGGCCTATTCGAATATCAGTCATGATCGAATTCCTTTATATAAAGACTGGCCAACTGCAAATCAAACGGCCGGGTAATTTTGATATTGTCTTCATGCCCCTCTACCAGTAACGGATGATAACCCGCCAGCTCCATCGCCGATGCATCATCCGTCACCTGCAAGCCTTTTTGCTGTGCCTGCTGGAGGGCATTGATCAGCAGATCCAGTTTAAACATCTGTGGCGTTAAGGCATGCCACAAACCGGTTCGGTCCACGGTCGTTTGCACTCGGTTATTTTGATGCTGCCTTTTGTTCGTCTCATCCCTGAGACTCTCCCCTTCGGGGCTGCCGCGAAACAGCGTTCCTGACGCTCTTTTGTTCGTCTCATCCCTGAGACTCTCCCCTTCGGGGCTGCCGCGAAACAACGCTTCCTGCGTTCTTTTCATGGTATCCCTGACTGGCAATGCCAGCAGGCCGCCATGGTCGTCATGACTGGCAACCTCGATCAGGTGTATCAGGTCTTCAGCTCGCACACAGGGTCTGGCAGCATCGTGCACCAGCACCCAGACCTCATCATTAGAATCTACTTTAATTATCTCTTTTAACTTGTTGAGGGCATTCAATACAGAATCGTATCTCTCAGCCCCACCAGCAACAGTAACCACCGATTTCTCATGACTAAATTTTAGCTCGGGCCAGTATTGATCATGAACATCTAGTGAGACAATCGCGCCCGATATGGCCGGTACATCCAGTAGCCGTTGCAGGCTATGCTCAATGACAGTGCGATGATGTAATTCCAGATATTGCTTGGGCCTGTCCGCGACCATGCGCTTGCCGACACCCGCAGCGGGAACAATCGCCCAGAATGTTTTTTTCTGCTTCATGGTGATGGTGTGGATTGAATTTCGGTGTCGGGCGTTTTAATGATCTGGTAAAAGGTCTCATCCTTACCGATCATGCCCATTTCACTTCGCGCCCGTTCTTCGATGGCATCCAGACCTGTTTTCAGATCGGTTACCTCGGCACCAAGCTGATTATTACGCTCTTCCAGCTGGGATTTTTCCTGCTCAAGCGTGGTAACTTCCTGTTGCAGATGCAGCACTTCAGGAATGCCGCCATCGCTTATCCACAGCCTGTACTGCAACAGCAGCAACAGGCCAATGAGTAAGGCGATGATCCATTTCACGGCTTCTTAGTTGAGATGCTTGAAAGCTGCCTTGCCGGCATATTGAGCCTTGTCGCACAAAGCTTCTTCGATGCGTAGCAACTGGTTATATTTGGCAACACGGTCAGAACGGGATAAAGAACCGGTTTTAATTTGACCGGTGCAGGTGGCCACACACAGATCCGCGATGGTACTGTCTTCTGTTTCACCCGAGCGATGCGACACCACCGCAGTATAACCATTGTCGTGCGCCATTTTGATGGCATCCAGCGTTTCAGACAAAGTACCGATCTGGTTGAATTTAATCAGAATGGAATTGGCGATACCCTTGTCGATACCCTCTTTGAAAATCCTGGTATTGGTCACAAACAGATCGTCACCGACCAGTTGCACCTTGCCACCCAGTTTTGCGGTCAGTTTAGCCCAGCCGTCCCAGTCGCCTTCATCCAGGCCATCTTCGATGGTGATGATCGGATACTTGTCGACCCAGGCCGCCAGGTAATCGATCATTTCTTCTGAGGTCAGGGTTCTGCCTTCTGAGGCTAAATCGTATTTGCCATCTTTATAAAATTCAGAACTCGCCACATCCAGTCCCAGGTAAATATCTTCACCCGCTTTGTAACCCGCTTTTTCAATCGCTTCTAAAATAACTTCAATCGCTTCCTCGTTTGAGGACAGATTCGGTGCAAAACCACCTTCATCACCAACGGCAGTATTCATGCCGCGATCTTTTAATACTGATTTCAGCGTATGAAAAACTTCTGTACCATAGCGTAACGCTTCTTTAAAAGAAGGCGCGCCCACCGGCAGAATCATAAATTCCTGCAAATCAACGCTGTTATCTGCATGGGAGCCGCCGTTGATGATATTCATCATCGGCACGGGCAGAATAAATTCTTCACCACCCAGGTACTGATACAGCGACTGTTTTTCATACTCGGCTGATGCATGGGCACAGGCCAGGGACACCGCTAACAGCGCATTGGCCCCCAGACGTTCTTTGTTATCGGTACCATCCAGCTCGATCATCGCTTTATCAATAACCAGTTGATCACGTGCATCTACACCCATCAGGGCTTTACGTATTTCACCATTCACATTGGCCACCGCCATGGTCACACCTTTGCCCTGATAACGGTCCTTATCACCATCACGTAACTCAATGGCTTCTCGCGTACCGGTAGAGGCACCGGATGGCACCGCTGCACGACCTCGAATTCCACTCTCCAGACACACATCGGCTTCAACGGTTGGATTACCACGAGAATCCAGGATTTCACGAGCAATGATTTCAATTATTTTTGGCATGTTTTCCTCAATAGTTCTCTGCTAGATTGGGCCAAATTATTTTTCATTAACCCAATATTTTCATATACTTAGAATATATTTTTAATTCCAATTATTACTTTAACGCTGCTTTGTTACACGCTAATGAATTAAAGCTGCGACTCTTCAAATGGCTGGCTTTTTACCAACGCATCAATATCTTTTAACCTGGATAATAAGGCTTCCATTTTTGGCAACGGCCAGGCATTGGGGCCATCGCTCAGGGCTTGACCGGGGTCAGGATGCGTCTCCATAAACAGGCCAGAAACACCGGCGGCGACTGCGGCTCTGGCTAACACTGGCACATGCTCTCGTTGACCACCCGAGGTAGCGCCCTGACCGCCGGGCAACTGCACTGAATGCGTGGCATCGAAAACCACCGGGCAACCCGTTTCACGCATCACCGCCAGGGCACGCATATCGGACACCAGGTTGTTATAACCAAAGGATACGCCGCGATCGCAGACCATGATCTGCTGATTGCCTGTCGTTCTGGCTTTATCCACCACGTTCTTCATATCCCAGGGCGCCATAAATTGCCCTTTTTTGATATTCACCGGCTTACCCGCTGCCGCGACTTTCAGAATAAAATTGGTCTGTCGACACAGAAATGCCGGAGTCTGCAGTACGTCGACAACATCCGCCACTTCGTCCATAGGCGTATCTTCATGCACATCGGTAATGACCGGCACACCCACTTCATCTTTGACCTTTTGCAGAATCCGTAAACCTTCTGCCATTCCCAGACCGCGGAAACTGTCCATCGATGAACGATTAGCCTTATCAAATGATGACTTGTACACAAACGGGATACCGAGCCTGTCGGTAATGGCTTTCAACTGGCTGGCTGTTTCCAGCGCCATAGCCTCAGACTCAATAACACAGGGCCCGGCAAATAGAAAAAACGGCTGATCCAGGCCAACCTGATATCCGCAGAGTTCCATCAGCCAGCACCTTTACCGCGTTTATCGCGGTGCGCACAGGCGGCTTTGATAAAACTGGAAAATAATGGATGTCCATCGCGGGGCGTCGACGTAAATTCCGGATGGAACTGACAGGCGACAAACCAGGGATGCTCTTTCAATTCGATCATTTCCACCAGATTGCCATCAGCAGATTTTCCTGAGATGACCAGACCCGCATCTGCCAGCTTATCCAGATAGGTATTGTTAAATTCATAACGGTGACGATGACGCTCATTAATCTGATCCTCGCCATATATCTCACGGGAATGGGTATTTGCTGTCAGATTACAGGGCTGCGCACCCAGTCTCATGGTACCGCCCAGATCGGATGTCTCATCACGCTGTTCAATGGTGCCGTCTTCCGCCTGCCACTCCGTGATCAATCCAATAACCGGATGTTTGGACGTGCGCTCAAACTCTGTACTGTGTGCGCCTTCGAGGCCCGCCATATTACGTGCATACTCAATCACCGCGACCTGCATGCCAAGGCAAATCCCCAGATAGGGTATCTTGTTCAAACGGGCATAGCGCACCGCCTCAATCTTACCTTCAACACCCCGTTTGCCAAAGCCACCGGGAACCAGAATCGCATCCAGTGACTCGAGCTGGCTCATATCACCCTGCTCCAGCGTTTCTGAATCGATGTACTGAATCCGCACTTTTACCCGGTTGCTGATCCCCGCATGACTCAGAGATTCATTGAGTGACTTATAAGACTCGGTAAGATCGACATATTTGCCAACCATGCCAATAGTCACTTCAGACTCCGGATGCTCCAGCGCATCAACCACTTTCTGCCAGTCACTCAGATCGGCAGGAGGCACATCCAGCTTTAATTTCTCAACCACAATACGATCCAGCCCCTGATCATGCAGCCACTGCGGGATTTTATAGATATGATCCAGATCCTTGGCTGAAATAACCGCGCGCTCTTCTACATTGGTAAATAGCGCAATCTTGCGACGGTCATCGTCCGCCAGATACTGCTCGGAACGACACAGCAGAATATCCGGCTGTATGCCAATCGAGCGCAATTCTTTAACGGAATGCTGGGTTGGCTTGGTTTTAACTTCGCCGGCGGTGGCAATATAAGGCACTAATGTCAGATGAATAAAAATGGCTTGATCATGACCCAGCTCTACGCCCATCTGGCGTATCGCCTCCAAAAATGGCAACGATTCGATGTCACCTACGGTGCCACCAATTTCCACCATGGCAATATCCGCATCACCCGCACCTTCTTTAATACTGCGTTTAATTTCGTCCGTAATATGCGGAATAACCTGTACAGTTCCACCCAGATATTCACCCCGGCGTTCCTTGCGGATAACCGTTTCGTAAATTCGACCAGAGGTAAAATTGCTCGCCTGCGAGGTTTTGGAATGCACAAAGCGTTCATAATGACCGAGGTCGAGATCCGTTTCAGCACCATCTTCGGTGACAAAAACTTCACCATGCTGAAAAGGACTCATCGTGCCAGGATCCACGTTGATATAGGGATCGAGTTTTAACATTCTGACGGTTAGACCACGGGCTTCAAGAATAGCCCCGAGAGAAGCGGCAGCGATTCCCTTACCCAGGGAAGAAACCACACCACCGGTGATAAATATATAGCGAGTCATAAGCTGTTATTTTACGGCCTTTGAGAGAGTTATTGGGAGGCCCAGATTCGGGCGGTATATTAGCAAATATTTGATGCTGCCTCAATCACTTACATTAACACCTGCCAGATTTATAAAAAGCATTAAAAAAATCTGATAGGAGATTTTTTTTGATTCATACTCCTGCTAAAGAAGGGCTTTCATTAAAGCCTGTCATTGCTCGTGGAACTCTTAACTATTAACTTAAGCTTTAACTCATAACCTATTGTTTAATATTATTATAATAGCCATATAATTTATTTATGACGCCCAAATCACTCTATCTGGAACGAATAAAAGAAAAGACCTATGTGGCTGATCCAGCCCAGGCCAGGGCAATAGAAAATCTGGATAAATTGCATCGCTTACTCAGTAAAAAATCTCTGGCAAAAAACACTTTTCGATTCAGCTTCAAACAATTCCTCGGCATCAGGCAACCTGCCATTCAGGGACTCTACTTATGGGGAGGCGTTGGTCGCGGTAAAACCTGGCTGATGGATCTGTTCTATGAAACACTACCCCACCCCGACAAAATACGCCTGCATTTCCATCATTTTATGCAGGCCATCCACGACCAGCTCAGCCTGTTAAAAGGCCATAAAAATCCGCTGATACTGGTTGCCAGAAATTTCGCCAGAAAAAGCAGCGTGCTATGCCTGGACGAATTTCATGTAGAAGATATTACCGACGCCATGTTACTTTATGGCCTGCTTGACGCCCTGTTCAAAGAGGGTGTTATTTTAGTCGCCACCTCCAATTTGCCGCCGGACGAGCTGTATAAAAACGGCCTGCAACGGGAGCGATTTTTACCCGCCATCGAACTGATCACAAAACACACCCAAACCATCAATATCGATGGTGGCACCGACCACAGACTACGGCTACTGGAAAAAGCCGAAACCTGGTATATCACTGTCGACGAAACCAGCACCCAGGTACTGGAAGCTCGCTTTGATCAACTCGCCCCCTGCTGTGGCCAGAAAAACGAACGCCTGGAAATCAATTATCGCTACATTGAAACCGTCATCCGCGCCGAAGATGTTGTCTGGTTTAGCTTTGACGCACTCTGTGACGGCCCGCGAGCCGCGGCTGACTATATTGAAATCGCCCGACTGTTCCATACCGTGTTTATCTCGGATATTCCAGAGCTAAATGAAGCCAGTGACGATAAGGCCAAACGCTTTGTGGATTTAATTGACGAATTTTATGATCGCAATGTGAAGCTCATTATCAGCGCTGAAACACTGCCACAGAATCTGTATAGTGGCCATCAGCTACAATTTGAATTCCAGCGCACCATTAGCCGGTTAGAAGAAATGCGCTCCCATGACTATATGGCAAGGGCACATAAGCCCTGACAAAGACATTACAATAATATCTAGGTATGATTGGCCCATGGTGAGGCACTAAACTCAAGCATGACAAAAACTCTGACAACAATCATTATCTGGTTTGCTTTACATCTTGTTTGTAGCCCGTCATTTGCGGCTCAGCAAAATGACCCGATGGCATTCGACGATTATCCCCTGACCGATGAGCTGGACTTACCCAACTGGTTTAATCTGAGTTTTCTGGATTTGCAGGACAGCCTGGACGAAGCGATGCAGGCCGGCAAACGCGGCCTCATCATTTATTTTGGACGTAAAGATTGTGCCTACTGTAAAGCGCTACTGGAAGGCAACTGGGGCTCGAAAGATATCCGTGATTACACCATTGAGCATTTCCATGTCATCGCCATAGATGTACGCGGCCAGCGCACAGTCACCGATTTTGATGGCAAAACCTATACCGAAAAAGAATTTTCTGCGCGCATGCGCACCGACTTTACACCCTCATTGCTGTTTTATGATCGTAAAGGCCAGTTAGCACTACGCCTGCCCGGTTATCGACCCATTTATCAATTCCGCGCTGCCCTCGAATATGTCGCCGATGCACATTATTACAAAGAGCCCTTCAGACACTACCTGGCCCGCGCAGAAGAAGCGCTCAGTTTCGGTCAGGAAGAACTCAATGAACACGACGCCTTCATGTCGCCACCCTATAATTTAGACCGCAGCAAAACACCCGGCAATTCCCCTCTGGCAGTATTTTTTGAGCATCCCCGCTGCCATGCCTGCGACATACTCCATGGCGGCCCCATGAGTAATCCGGAAGTTGGCACCAATCTTCACAATATGGACGTCGTACAGATAAATACCGCCTCCAATACTCAGGTCATTACACCCGCCGGGAAAAAAACCACCGCCAGACAATGGGCCGATGATCTTGAACTCAATTTCGCTCCTACCATCATATTTTTTGATCCAGAGGGAAAAGAAATTCTTCGTATTGAATCAGTGGTACGCTTATACAGGCTAAATAATGTACTGGTGTATGTACTAGGCAAAGGTTATGAAAAATACCCAACTTTCCAGATCTGGCGCGACCAGCTAAACAGATAATCTTATGGATCACGCTAAAGTCTCACACGCTGTTGAACTCATCTGCAACCAGGGCTGCACTTCGGTCAATGCCATTATTGAAGTTTTACAAAATGGAGATAGTATTGAGCAGACTGCGCAGATGAACCCGGCAGAGGTTCGGGCCCTGATTAAAGAACTGAAAGAAATCATGTCAGTTTATGAAAAAAATTCCCAAGGCACCTTAGATTAAATTGACAGTTTTTCAGGATACTCGAAATACATCATTTTACCGCTGGTATTTTTTATTTGAGACCAGCTATCAATTTCAAAATCAATGACAGCCACTCCACAGGTTGGAATGTTATCTATATATTGCTGAGACAATAAACTCGCAAAAGATGTCATACCTGGATTGTGCCCCACCACCATCAGCCTGCTAATATCATCTGGCACTTCAGAAATTATCTCAAACAGGTCATTTTGACTTGCCAGATAAATGGCATCATCAATCCGCAGCTTATCCCTCGAAGCCAGTAATTCCTGCGCATAATATTCTGCTGTGCTGTATGCCCTGCTGGCTGGACTGGAGAGAATCAAATCAACTGTCAACCCTAATTCGCCGAGATGTTTTGCCATGACAGGCGCGTTTTTAAATCCCCGTTTATTCAATGGCCTGTCAATATCCGCAACAGCGACACTATCCCAACTGGATTTTGCGTGCCTGGCCAATATTAATCTTTTCATTAATTTTTTATCCAGCAAAACATCCATCCCTGATTAGAAATATCAGCTAAACAAAGAACATCAAACCCGTCTTATTATTTATCGTGTTTAGATTTAACCCATTGGTCATAGCATTCAAGACCGCAAAAATAAGCAATATAATCATCGGCTTCCGCTGAAGTTGAATCTGATTTGGGAATAGATTTAAGACAAATCTCGCAGCTAATTAGCTCATGGTTTGATTCGGTATCTGGAATCTTTTCAACATTTCGAGTGACCATACATACACTCCTTATACCCTTGTATAATTATTTATATTATACCCCGGGAGCACATAGTCACTTATAAAATCATTTGATTGCCTGGCAATTATTTAAAATAAACCTTATGACTGATTAAACCAGTTCGGGTCGGATCATCCAGCAGATTTCCCACTCATCATCCTCATTATTTTCCAGACAAACCATACTACCCGGCACATAGGCAACCACTGATTTACTGCTGTCATTAACGCTCAAATGCGCTACCAGCCGAGCCAGAAATGGAAGATGTCCGACTACCATTACACCTGCCACCTGCGGATCCAACCGATTTAGAAAGTCGTCGACATCATCATTCGGATTAATAAAATCCACTTGCTGAATTGTGCACGAGCCAGATAAACCCGACGCAATAATCGATGCTGTCTGCTCGGCCCGTGTTTTTCCGCTATGTATAACTCTGTCTATGCTGATATTGGCATTGCCAAGAAAATTCGCCATGCGCTGGATATCATTTTTACCTTTATCTGACAACGGCCGATTTATATCATCCTGTCTGGATAAAGCCTCACCATGCTGCATTAACAACAATTTCATTCTCGATCATCTCGGTAAATGTATTTTTAAACGGCTGGATTTAGTTTAATACTTTTTACGGGGTAATTAACAAATTTATTTAACCGCCTTCTCATCCACAAACCATTCGATATCACCAATAGTATTTACCGGCAATGCAATACCCTTTTTAATTTTCTGAATAGGCGACTGCTTACCCTCACCCAAAGCGAGCACTATTCTGAGCTTTGCAGATTTTAATGTAGAACGGCCCAGTGACACCCGCTTGTCCGGTGGTTTAGGCGCATTGAATACTGGCACCACCGACATATCATTGTGCAAGGCTTCGTTATCTGGAAACAGACTTGCGGTATGTCCATCTTCACCCATGCCTAAAAAAACAATATCCAGCGCAGGCAAGTTATCGATTTCATCACCATAAAGTTGCGCTGCTTTTTCCGGTCCCAGTTCAGCCGCTATCGGATGATTATTCGATTCTGGCGATTCGATTTTTGACCACAAATATTTTCGGATCATGGTGTCGTTGCGATCTGGATGACCAGCCGGGTAACAACGTTCGTCACCCAGATACCAATGAATACGTTGCCAGGGAAAATCCATAGTTGATAATTTTTTTAAGCATGGCACAGGCGTATTACCGCCCGGCAAAGCAATGTGGCATTGCTGCTGAGATTGCAGAACCTGCTGAATATTACTCGCTAGAAATTCAGTAACCGCCTGAACCGCCAGGTCTTTTGTTGTATAAACATGCCATGTATGCATGATTCAGAACACCTCCCGCCCCTAGGTTGGCTTATGCCAGCCGCCTTCACATCCTTCCAGTAATTCATCCATTGCCGGCACATTCCAGGTACCTGCCCGGTAGCGCTCGATAGAAAATCGATCCTGCCAGGATTTAATCAGGGGCTCAACAATATCCCACGACTCTTCTATTTCATCTGACCTGGAAAACAGTGTCGCGTCACCCATGAGTACATCATGCAATAATATTTCATAGGCCTCAGAAACATGCATGCCTTCATGGGCATAGGGTGCTCGCATCACCATGCGCTGGATGTCCGTCGTCAGGCCGGGCATTTTTGCATTCATGCGCAACACGATCCCTTCATCCGGCTGCAAACGAAAAACCAGTGCATTGGCTTTAGGCACAGTGGCATGTGAATCAAAAAGATTAAACGGTGGTTTACGAAAACGTATTACCACTTCAGAGACTTTTTTCTCCAGGCGCTTGCCAGTCCACAGAATAAATGGCACACCCTGCCAGCGCCAGTTATCGATGTAAAACTTAACCGCGGCAAAAGTTTCAGTTGCTGATTCAGGCGACACCCCTTCTTCACTCACATAAGCAGGTACCGTTTCGCCGTCAATCTGTCCCGATGCATATTGCGCGGCTACCGATAAATGCTTGTCTTCATCTGGATCAATACGACGCACGGCACGCAACACTTTCATTTTTTCATCGCGCACCGCATCTGCAGTAAATTCTACCGGCGGCTCCATCGCAACCAGGGTCATCACCTGCATAAGATGACTCTGAATCATGTCGCGTAAGGCCCCGGATTTCTCGTAATACCTGGCTCGATATTCAATACCCAATGTTTCCGAAGCGGAAATCTGAATATGATCAATATAATTTCGATTCCACAGCGGTTCCATAATGCCGTTGGCGAAACGATACACTAAAAGATTTTGTACGCTTTCCTTGCCCAGGTAATGATCAATTCTATAGATCTGTGATTCATCGAAAACCGCCTGCATTTCGTGATTTAATTTCTGCGCAGTTTCCAGATTGGTACCAATGGGTTTTTCAATAACGATGCGACGATAGCCATCCGCTTCATCCACTAAACCTGCATTCTGCAAGCCAATTGCCGCAGCCCCATACCATTGTGGCGGAATAGCACAATAAAACATCGCATTTTTCCTGCCATCGTAAACTTCCAGCGCATTAGTCAATCGACTGTAGGTTTCCTCATCTGCCAGATCGCCGGGAACCATTTTCAACATATCAGAAAAGTGCTGCCACATTTCTTCGGACATTGGCTCGGGCAGATTTTCTTTCAGGCCATCTTTAATTAACGATAGCCAGACTTCATCAGTTCGATTATTGACGATACCAATAATTTTACTTTCCGGATGCACCAGACCACAGTGCACCATTTTATACAGCGCAGGCATGAGTTTACGCTTGGTCAAATCACCTGCCGCACCAAAAATAACGATATTGGCAGGGTCCGCCTGATCCATACAAATAACATTTTGTTCTTTACTCACCACCCTTAACTCTCCTCACCGTCACCTGCTGGACGTATAGCGTGACCACCAAATCCTGCACGCATTGCATTCAATACCTTACACGCATAGGAAGGTGATTGTCTGCTGCGAAAACGCATTTGTAAGGCCAGCGCAAGTACCGGAACTGGCACCGCATTTTCGATAGAATCCACTATCGTCCAGCGACCTTCACCCGAATCATCGACATAATCGCTCAACGATCGCAACGACGCATCACTTTCCAGCGCATCGGCGATCAAATCCAGCAACCAGGAACGCACGACGCTGCCATGCTGCCAGATACGGGAAATCTGGTGCAGATCAAGATCCATTTCCTGCCTGGTGTCCATCAACTCGAAACCCTCGGCATAAGCCTCCATCAGAGCATACTCAATACCGTTGTGTACCATCTTCACGTAATGACCAGCACCTGCAGGCCCCACATGGCCCCAGCCCAAATCCGGTGCAGGTGCCAGCGCCTCCAGCGCCGGTTGCACCAGAGCAACCGCTTCTTTTGTACCACCGACCATAATGCTGTAACCATTGTTTAATCCCCAGACACCACCAGAAGTACCTGAATCAACAAACTGGATACCCTGTTCTGCCAGATTAACCGCCCGTTGCTGGCTCAGCTTAAAGTTCGAATTACCACCATCGACAACCACATCGCCTCTGGCAAGACCGGCTACTATTAAATCGTCAATAGATGCATCCACAAACTGATGCGGCACCATTAGCCAGACTACGCGAGGTACAGGTAAATCCTCCAGCGTCGCTTTAAGCGTGCTGGTAGCCGTAACATTTTTCAATTCATCAGCCAGAGCAGTGGCGACATCATGCTCTACGTCATAAGCGGTAACCTCATGCCCATGGTTCACCAGTCGACGTACCATATTGGCGCCCATTTTGCCAAGACCGATCATAGCCAGTTTCATTTTTCATACCCCATTTGTTTTTATAGAAATATTTAGTCATAAAACATGACTAATTAGCTTTGAAATTAAGAATAGCAGGAAACACGCTATTAAATATGACAAGCACTATTTTCCAGGAATTTGCCTACACATCACCATACTTTGGTGAACCGGCGATTAAAGAAAGTCTACTTGAATGCAGCCTGAAATGGCTAGTAAATTAAAGCGGATGGATAACAAAAACCACTAGATGGCTCAATGCAGTTTTCCCTTTTCAATGTAATTCTGAGCGCCTTCTGAGGAAACTGGCCGACTAAACAGATAACCCTGCATTTCATCACAACCCAGATCCCGCAGATAATTGAGCTGTTCGGCGGTGCCAACACCTTCAGCGGTGACTTTTAATTTCAGGTTTCTTCCCATGGCTATTATGGCAGACGCCAGAGCAATATCATTGGGATTATTAGGAATGTCGCTGACAAAAGATCGGTCGATTTTAAGTACATCTATTGGCAAATCCTTCAATGAACTGATTGAGGAGAAACCAGTACCAAAATCATTAATCGAAAGGGTTATACCCAGGGCTTTTAATTTATGCAGAGTATTGATGCACTGTTTCGAGCCTTTCAATGCCAGCTCAGGTATTTCCAACTCAAGACAGGAGGGTTCCAGCTCCGTGGCATTAAGTGCACTTTTCACCTGCTCAACAATATTTGGATTATGCACCAGAGTTCGCCCAGCAAGATTTATAGCAATTCGAATGGGTGCCAGCATTAACTTTTGCCAGAGCATTACCTGGGCACAGGCCGTATTCAGCACCCAGTCGTCTATCTCTACAATGAGTCCGGTTTCCTCAGCAACCGATATAAAGGCATCGGGCTTCAACAAACCTCTTTCCGGATGATTCCAACGCAATAAGGCTTCCATACCAACTATTTTGTCATCACTCAAGGTCACTTTAGGCTGGTAATAAACTTCAAACTGATCTTCCTGCAATGCATTGCGTAACTGTTTTTCCAGCACCAGGCTTTCAACGGCCAGTTCGGATAAATCCTGGGTAAAAAATTGATAGGTATTGCCACCAAGTTCTTTGGAACGATACATTGCAGCGTCTGCCGCGCGCAATAAATTCTCTGCATCTTCCGCATCATCGGGATAAACACTAATGCCAATACTGGTCGTGGGTGATATCATCTTTCCTTCAAATTCAATGGGCTCCGCCACCGAATACAGGATTTTTTCGGCAATTAATCCGGCATCTTCAAATTGACTGATATCTTCTAAAACAACAGTAAATTCGTCACCACCCAATCTGGCAACGGTATCTTCATTGCGTATCGAATCCTGTAAGCGCTCGGCTACGACTTTTAACAGGGTGTCGCCTGCAGCATGACCATGGGTATCATTAATCTGCTTAAAGCCATCTAAATCAAGCAACAGCAAAGCCAGGCTTTTTTTCCGACGCTGCACACGTTTCATCGCCTGTTCAAGTATTGCCGAGTAGTTCAACCTGTTAGGCAATCCAGTAAGCGCATCATGATGGGCCAGATGCTCAAGGCGCATTTCAGTTTCTTTGAGCGCGGTAATATCTGTCACTATGGCAACATAATGGCTAATTTTTCCAGTTTCATCTTTAACAACGTTTATATTTTCCCAGATAGGTATTTGCTCACCATCCTTACACTGATACCAGAGCTCACCCTTCCAGTGGCCATAACCATTTAATGCCATCTGCATGGTTTTGTACTGGTCATTGTCAGTGCGACTGGTAAACAGATTTATTGGCGTTTCGCCAATCAGCTCTGCTGGAGCATATCCAGTTATTCGCGAAAATGAGCGATTAACGTTAACGATATTAAATTGTGCATCCATGAAAATAATACCGTCTTCAGTATTGTCAAAGACAATAGAAGCCTGGCGTAGCTTTTCGCTCGCTTTAGCATGCTGGCTAATTTCCTGTTGCAACGCCCGATTTGTGCGCTCTAATTCATAGGTTCTTTCTTTAACTCTATGGGCAAGTTCTTCCTGCGAAAGATGCATTGCCTGCTGAGCACGTTTGCTATCCGTAATATCCAGGATTGCGGTCTGACAACGCGTTGCTACGCCATCGGCATCACGTACAGCGATACTTTCCAGACGCACGATTACTTCACTTTTATTCTCACGAATCAGCGTAAGCTCAGTAGAAGTTTTTTTCCTGGATAAAGAAACCTGGTAAAGGTGCTGCAGAAAATGTTGAACGTCTTTTTCTGAAAGCCAGCGACTAATCGGCTGGTTAACGATATGCTCATGATCTAAACCAAGCAATTTTGCAGCTGCAAGATTCAACTCGGTGATGTGCGCCTGATTATCGAAGGTGACATATGCAACGGGTGCGAAGTCATATAATTCAGCATAACGGTCTCGCGTCTGCTCCAGATCTGCACGAACTCGCTGGAATTCTAAATTTTGCAGTTCCTGCTCTACCTGGTGAACTTCCAGGCCGTACATAACCCGCTGCATAACGCTGACTTCTTTCTGATTTGAAAAATCAGCTTTCAAATCTTTTAGTAGCTTTCTGAGTTCAGCCTCAATTTCTTTCTTATAATCCGCCATTCAATACAACTTCCCAGTTCCATATAAAATCCGGTCAGCGCCGGACACGTAACCTTGCTACCCACAGGAGATACCGAAGCATCAACCTGCTACAAGGCAACTTACGTGAGTCTCATCCATGAATGAAAATGAATATATTTTTATTTTAATAATTATTGATTTTTCACTCTTCCTTTAATCCAGTATATCAATCTGGCAAAGTAAGAATATTAATCATAATCAATATAGTCTAATGATCCGGGGTCTTATATTTCGCCCTGGTAAATCGATTATACAGGAGAATACTAGCGAAGATACCACCTCTAGTCTGAACTTTTTTTTGCTTTAAACACAATCACTTAGATTGCATATAGTAAATATTTATTAAATTTTTGAGTTAAACGATAAAAAATGGCATTAATTTCATATATGTTTTCCTAACTTTTACCTTTTGAATAATACATACCCCAGTTCCATGTTTTATGAATAGACTTTCCAGAAAGAGGAAAAATACTCACACTTAATGAAGGTAGTTCAAGTATCACGCAACTGTGATTAAAACATGTACTCCCAGGATTAATGACAAATGTATTGCCAATATTTTCTGCAAACACCTGATGCGTGTGCCCAACTATCAGCACCTCTGGTTTAAAGTCTGCAAGTTGCTGCGTCCAATAACTCTTTTCCGCGGACAGGATATGTCCGTTTTCATCAAGCATCTTCATGCCATCTAAAGATGAATCTGGAGGACTGGCATGAACCATATAAATATTTTTATTTTCCATATAAAATTCTCTAACCGATGGTAATTCACTTAAATATTTATTGGCCGAATTTTCTGCATCTGTCGAATCACGCAAATACCATTCATCATGATTTCCCGAAATCGACTGGCAATTGTTTTCGATGAGCAACTCGATTGTTTCTTCCAGTCCGCTGCCATAACCCGCTATATCACCGGCGCACAGAACCAGGGAAACATTCTGCTTTTTAAAAATCGCCAATGCCTCTGCCACTGGTGCAGGGGTTGCATGTATATCGCTCAGGATGCCAATTTTTGTCATCATCTAACTTATTTCATATATCAGCTTGATTGATTTTTAACATCTGCAGAATATTGGAACGCATTTCTTTGCTTAACAGCAAGCGAATACGCCTGTCCGCCTTATGAAAAACCTCGCTGTATTCCAGGTGTTCGGTATCATAGACTTTTAAATAATCGATATGAATCAGAGTATCGATAAAATTAGAAATTAATTTCTTATCTGAGAAATCCGGTGAATTCAGCTCATATATCATTGCCACACGCTGCGCCATCAGGTAACAACGATTTTCAAGCTCTTCCTTGGATATTCTCTCGGTGCCGCTACGCGATACCATAGCCAGAGTCAGATAATACACCTCCAGGATAGGTGATATTACTCTCGCCAGCAGGCTCAGCTGATTAAATTCTACTGCACCTGATCCGGGCCGTGTGAATACGTTTATTTGCTCATTCTTTATCAGTAGACCCTGGCTAGCCATTACATCCAGCATACGATCTATAGCTGCCGCCAGTTCTGCTTTTTTCCAGACTAAAAAAAGCTCTGTCTTTACAAACGGATAGGCAAGCGCCACCAGATTGACAATTTCATCCCGAGTCAGCGAACGCATATTAAAAAAACAGCAGGCAATTAACGACGGCAATGCCATCAAATGAATAATATTATTCCTGTAATAGGTCATAGATATGGCATGCCTTGCATCGAGATAAATAATATCGCCCAGTTGATGCTTGCGGCGTTTTATCATTTTAAGATTTTCAGCATGCTTTATTTGATCAGCACCACTGCGGCTGGTGACAATCATACGGTCAGAATAAGCCTGTGATGTAATCATGGACTGATACATTTCAACCATCCTGACAAGCTCAATTTCATCCATCGTTTGTTTTGATGTGGCTAACAGCACAGTTGAAATAAGGTTGATGGAATTAACAGTAACGGCCTGGTTAATATGACGCATTATTTTTTGAGCTGTCTTATTCACTACCTCGAACAGCCATTCAGGGCGCGTGGCATCATCGTAAGCTTCTGATGACCATGATGGATGATGGCAATCCAGCATTTGATTTAAAAATACCGGTTTACCAAAATTGGCCGCAACTTTACCAAATTCACCTTTGATTCTTAACATCGAACGCATTGAATTAAAAAAAGTTTCACTTTTTTTATCTTCTCCAGAAAGTTCTGTCTGGTAAGCTTTGCCTTCGAGTAATTTTTCATATCCTATATACACCGGAATAAAAGCCAATGGTCTTTTTCGATATTTCAAAAAACCGCGTATAGTCATGGCTAACATACCTGGCTTTGGCTTTAATAAGCGCCCGGTACGGCTACGCCCACCTTCGATAAAATACTCAATTGGCATGCCCGTAGAAATTAATTCCGCCAGATATTCAAACAGCACAGTGGAATAAAGTTCATTGCCGCGAAAACTGCGGCGAATAAAAAAGGCACCACCCCCGCGTAGAATTGACCCAATAACAGGCATATTAAGATTTTTACCCGCTGCGATATAGGGCAAGGCTAAACCCTCATAGTAAATAATGTACGACAACAATAAATAATCGATATGACTGCGATGACAGGGCACGTACACCAGTTCATGGGTCAAAGCCAGATTTTTCAGATATTCATTATTGGTGATATTGATACCCGAATAAAACTTATGCCAGAAAGCAGTCAATCCTCGCTGCATTACCTGTATGGTGATACTGGTACAATCTGCGACAATTTCATTCAAATAGCGTCTGGCTTGAAGGGTGGCCTTATATTCGCTTCGATTGTCTTCTTCGCTGCGTTTTTTTATCGCCTTTTGTACATCTGGCTTTAAGATTAAATCCCGCACCAGGGTACGTCGATGTGAAACATCCGGCCCCAGGGTTGCGGTTTTTAATTCATTCAGACTTGTCGAAAAACGCTGTTGTAGTTTATCTATTATTTCATCATCCGAGAAATGATTAAAACTACTCCCACGATAGGTAATCACTTCTGAGAAATTCACCAGCGTATGACGACCATGAAACAAAATAGTAAACAGCTTGCGGGTGCGACCCGCCAATCCCCAGCTATCAGCAAATAATAATGTTAGCCAGTGTTTCTGCGTGGCAACAGGTCGTCCCCAGAAAACCGTCACCGGCAGAAACTGAATATCCTGTTCTGGGTTTTCACGCAATATTTCAACAATACCCCGTAGCATTCTTGAACGTTTGGGTTGTTTTTGCAGCCATGCTTTAAAGGGCTGCCGCGGTGCGATGGTATATACCGAGTGCCAGGCGGCCAATAATTCTGAGGGAATGCGATCTATGGGTGAAGGCACATTCAGCCGATCACATTCGGCTTCCAGCACCAGTAAATTTGACCAGGCGCGAGCATCCAGAACATAGATTACGGGTATGTCCGGATTGATATTTAATAATTCTGCACGAGCAGGAACCGCTTCAGATTTTACCCAGAGATAAAGAATTTTCCTGGCTACATAATTAATACCGCGTCTGATGCTCATTTATACGCAAGGCCCTGATTCCAGCTCAAAAAATTAATCAATATTCTAATTTAGACTTACCAGTTGCAGCGACGGTAGCGGCCAAAGCCCATACAACGCCTGCCATTGCTGTTTATATAGACGCCGCTTCTACGGTCATATATCCAGTAATTGCCATGAGGATCGACACCTCGAGCCCCCTGTGGATTGATCTGATTAAACCACATCTGCCCGGTTTTCATATTATACCCATAACCATCGTAGCTTTTTCCCGATGAGGGTATTACCAGACTAAATTCACCAGTACGATTATCATAACGGAAATCAAAATAGGTTTTTCCTGCATTCACTGGCAGACAGTAGACGAACGCCAACACAAACAACAGATATCTGATCATTGATACCACCCTCCTGTTAGCAAGAAGAATCCAGCTCTATTACGACACGAAAACCCGTGTCGTCACTACCTCGTGTCGGCCAATCTCGCCAGCGATTCGCTGAGCGTATTTCTTTCGCTGGAAAACTCCATACGCCGACTTGAATAACCCGCTTACCTCAACCCGGTTTATCCGTTGGCAGAAAACTTAGCCACGGGTGTGGTTTTTTCACCAGCCCATAACGCGCCACATTGCTCACAATTAGCTTTACCAGTGTCAACTTCTCCCGCACCAGTAACGGGTCTGACTGGCCGAGCAGCTCGACCCCAGCCGCCATCATCGGGCCTTTCACGTTGAGTACCTTCACAAAATGGTCATACTCATCAAAACTGATTTCATATATACCTATAGCAAAAGCTGGCAAATTTACCTGTTTGGGCGGTGTTTCATCACTATCACCATTTCCCTGTATATCCCTTCTGATAAAAACGCCCCACGAAGACTAATCATTTCTGGCGCCAGATCTCCATCTGACATCGGGTTTCAAATCAAATTAGCCGGGTTAAGTTTACGACGAAAATCAAATCCTGTCTGGCGAGGATGATGTCTGACCTTAAATGCCAGGGCACTCAGATAAGAGACGGGGATATCCAGGCTCTCCATAAGCTGTATCTATGACAATCGACTTCGCCACTATTTCAAATCGCCGAATATCTCCGTTATTTGATGTCATCTGCGCCATAATCAGTTCATCATCCATGCGGCTTTCAATATCAGGTAGATGGATACTCTCCAACTGGAAACTATTTTGTTTATCTAATATCAGATTCTCAGTACGAATCTGACCCCTGAATCGATCGCCATTCTGTAGCTCTATGCCATCTGCGAATTTAATGTTTTTATTTTTTATGGCGGGTAGCAAAATCAATCTGCGCTATATCATCAAGGTGCAAGGGTAAGGCTGGTGGCTGGTCACGAAGTATCAGGATGTGCCCCCTGAATTTGCCCACTGAACGGTTCACCTTGCACGGGAATCAGCTTATTCAATGGCACGTTGCTTCCCATACGCAGACTCAGCACGTATATAGGCGTTTAGATTACATGATACCTACCTCCGACTGGCATGATTCAGGAGTAAGTTAATTTATGGAAGAGAGAAGCCTCAAGTTTGAATCAAATGCTAGCATGTTGTCCAACAAAACAAGCATTCCAACCAGGCAACAAAAAAGGGGCTAACCGCCCCTTTTTTATGTCAAAAAGCTGAATAATTTTACTTCCTGGCTTTTTTACCTGCTTTACGACGTTTTTTTGCTGTTTTCTTTTTCGCAGCAGGTGCGGGTTTGCCTGGTGGTGTTGCCAGATTTGCTTTAATAAATGCATCTGTACGTTTAGCAACTTCTTTAGTTTCAGAAGTAACTGCTTTAACCTGAGCTGTTAATTCTGCCAAACGTGCTTTTAATGCAACAGTAGGATTTGCTTTCTTAGCTGCTGTTTTACGTCTAACTGCTTTTTTACGAGCCATGTCATCTACCACATAATTGTTGTTGGGAAACCTGATTTTAGACACTGATTAAAAAATATTCAAATTTTGTTAGTGAAATATCTGGTTTTATAACCATTCTTTCTGAATTTTTATGAGTTCAAGCTCGCCGTATTCAAGAACAATTTGCTCAATAGCACTGCTTTGTGATTCCAGAAAACGTTTGTCAGAACTAATCATAGTGATACCAAGAATTGATTTTTGCCATTCTTCTTTTGCATCTATTTCAGCAACTGATGCATTGAATTTATTCTGCAAGCGGTCTTTCAGACTTCTAATGTGTTTGCGTTTTTCCTTTAAGGAATGCGCAAAGGGGATATGCAATTCTATAACGATCAGGATGATATGCATTAGATACGAGTTTAAATGATCCAGGGCAGGCTGATTAATTAGTTTGAACGATTCTTAGTTTGTCAGCGTATTCCTGTATCACCCTGTACACAAGCATAAAAAATCCGATCATGAACAGGGTGCCATCAATAGTTAAAGATGAATCGTTTCCAGACCTAACTGTTTAACAGTATCTGCCATTGCGCTATTTGTAATGACCGCAATACTGGCATTCTCAGGTCGCAAATAGGTTTTACCAACACGCTTCAAGTCATCCAGGCTGACTTTTAATACCCGTTGTCTGAAGTGCTGACGTTGCTCTGCCGTTCGACCAAAGATATCGTTATGAAACGCCTGTTTGGCCTCACCTGCAGGTGATCCGGGTTTATCCAGGCTGCTAATCACACCGAGTATTGCTTCTTCCAGTTGGCGCCATTCATGATCTTCTTCCAGTAACCATTTTATCGACTGATCAAAATCATCAAGGGTTTCAGTCAGGCGCGGATCACGGTAAGAATAAAATTTGAAACAGGCATTCGCCGGCTCATGACTTGCTCCACCACCATAGGCACCACCCTGCTCACGAATAACCCGGTGTAAAAAACCATTGCGCATAAAGCCGCCAAGCACGGTCAGGGCTGCTGCATCTTCATGTTCAACATTCACCGTGGCATAGGATTTGGCGCAGAAATTAACCTGGGTACTGGTAATCCAGGCCTGTTTAACCTGGTACTGCATTTCCGCTAATGTGAAATCACTATCCACCGCTTGCGGATTATGCTGCCAGAACGTTGCCATATCTTTTTCCAGTGCTTCCTGCATCGCGTTTTCTGTTACCAGTAAATACTGCCTGGGCGCCTGCAATATTTTTTCATGCAGGCTTTTGAATTTCTCACATAAGACGTTCAGGTTTTCAGCATCATCCAGACTATCATCCAGTTGTTTAAGATACTTTACACCTGCCAGACCGGATAATCGGTGTGATAATGCGGCTGCCGGACTCATACCGCTGCTGGCGGCCGTCATCGCCAGACTGTGCCCAGATCCAGTAATACTCTGTTCCCTGCGCGCACGTTTCTGTGCCATCAATTCACGAATTCTTGCCTGCTCGTCAAAACGCACGTTTTCCAGCGTCTGCTGCATCAGCTCATTCAATTGCTGATGATTCCTCGCCAGCGCTTTACCCGATAATACAAACACGCCTTTGACTGCCTGCACATCATCAACGCCACCGCGCACTGAGGTGTAGGCATTCAAGCCACCACTGACACTCGATTGCCAGGCCTGAGTCTGCAAATAATCTTTATCGCCACAACCCAGCTCGGTTAAACAACTGGTGTAATACGGCAATAAATCGATCAATTCTTCATCCAGTTCAGGTAAATCAATAACCACCTGCTGATAAATCAGGCCATTGGTTCCCTGTTCATAAATCGATGTTTGCGCATTACCGATATTGATCAAACTACCTGTGGGAATATTCATTGCCGCGGGAACATCGTCCAGGCCCACCCGGGGCAATACATCCGGATCATCCTGTTCATTCTGTCTCGCCTGGAGTGCTGCGGCCTGGTCGATGATGTGCTGTTTTTCCGCATCGCTCAGTTTTGCTTTAACCGCCGCCAGACGTTCGGCTTCTGCCTGTTCTTTTCGCTTGTTGAGTTCCGCATCAGGCTTCATGGTCAGGCAGACACGATGCTGGTTTTCCAGCAGATTTTTTCTGACTAACTGCTTAATAAATTCCGGGTCCTGAATATCCTGGCGCAGCTTTTCCAGTACCGGATCAAGGTTCATTACAGCCACTGGATCGCCGCGGTGGATTGCGGCCGATAAACTACCCAGAATTAATTGCATGCCATAGGGATAGCCATCACCGCCTATTTCGCGCTGCCCCAGTTCTAACTGGTGCAACACAGCTTCGACACTTTCCTGCGGTACGCCATTGTTTGCCACATCTTCGATAACTTGCATTATCAGTGCTTCAACCGCTTTGGTGTTGTCGGCTTCTGATCCTTCGACACCGCACATAAAACTCATTTCCCGGTTAGAATCTTCCAAACCACACAAGGGGGATGGTGCAGCACCCAGTTCGGTAGTTTCCAGTGCATGGCGTAACGGCGATGAACCATTATCCAGTAGCACACTGGACATCAAATGGGCCTGCAACATATCTTCCAGCGAAGTGCTTTTACCTAATAACCAGCCCATGACGATATGGGTTTTATCATCTAAATCGTCTTCATCCAGCGCATACACATCTTCGAACTCGCGTGGCGCCTGATAACGTTGCTCATCATCCACCTCAATCTGTACATCCAGCCTGTCAAACCGACGCAATGCTTTTTCTTCAAAACGCAGGTGGTGTTCATAGGCGCTGATATCACCAAACGTCATGAACACGGCATTGGATGGGTGATAATGGGTTTTATAAAAGGCCTTTAATTCTTCATAACTTAGATCAGGGATATGCTCCGGATCACCACCAGAGTTGTAGTGGTAAGTGGTGGTTGGAAACAGATGTTCGGTTAATGTCTGCCATAAAGTGCTAACGGGCGAACTCATTGCACCTTTCATTTCATTGAACACAACACCTTTAAAAACCAGATCAGAATTCGGGTCATCGGCTTTTGCAAATTCAAATCGATGGCCTTCCTGGGCAAAATCCAGTTCATGCAGACGTGAGAAAAACACGGCATCCAGATACACATCCATCAGATTATTAAAATCCTTACGATTCTGGCTGGCGAAAGGATAAGCCGTCCAGTCGCTACTGGTAAAAGCGTTCATGAAGGTATTCAGTGAACGACGAATCATCATGAAAAAGGGGTCGCGCACCGGATAGGACTCACTGCCGCACAACGCAGTATGCTCAAGCATATGCGCCACACCGGTAGAATCCATAGGCACTGTGCGCAGCGCTACCAGAAATACATTCTCGCTATTATCTGCAACCAGGTGATAATGCTGGGCACCGGTCTTAATATGCCGATATTCTTCGACAACAATATTAAGGGATTCGATGCGTTCCGAACCTAACCATTCAAATGCTGGGTGTATTTTCGCCGGTTTAAATTTCGCTAATGCCATCAGGATTCCGTATTTTATAGGGTATTAAATCAATATGCGGCCTAGATTGTACCCTTCAAGGGGAAGCGAATAAACGACATGCGCATAAATATAATTCTCGTAGACCTTATGTGTGAATTTTTTCCAGCCTGGATTTATGCGAGAATATCCATACCGGCTCGAAAAAATAAAAGAACTCGATAATGATCAAAGCACTAACAGCTTCACAACTCCGTCCGCAATGTACGGCTGAAAATTTACCCTTTAAAACAACTGCTGAACTGGCAGATCTACCCAACATCCTGGGGCAGGACCGTGCACTGAAAGCGATCGAATTTGGACTTGGTGTTCCCCACCGCGGTTTCAATCTCTATGTTATGGGTCCATCCGGACTGGGCAAACACGGCATTATCCGTAAATACCTGGCCCGCCGGGCGCAGAGCGAAAACGCACCCGCAGACTGGTGCTATGTACGTAACTTTGAACAGGACTACAAACCTCGGGCACTGAAACTGCCCCCTGGCAAGGGAAAAATCTTCAAGAAACACTTGAAGAATCTGGTAGAAGATCTGGGTAAAGCCATCAATGCCGCATTTGAAACCAGCGAATATCAGGAACAGGTGCAAAATATTGAAAAAATGTTTGAAAAGAAACAGTCCAGCCTGATAGACAAACATGTCGACAAAGCCCGGCAACAAAGCATCCATCTGGGTCAGACACCATCCGGCTTTATGCTAACGCCCATGCTGGATGGAAAAACACTGTCTGAAGAAGAATTCGAAGCACTACCAGAAGAACAGAAATTTGAAATCGATGAAAAAATTGGCGTATTTCAGGATGAACTGGAATATCTGGTACCGGAAATTTCCCGTCAGCGCCGCGAACACAATATCAAAATCAAGAAGCTGAATCGTAAAGTCGCCCTGTTTGCGACCAGCAACCTGATTAAAGATGTCAAACGACGTTACAAAACATTACCGGAAGTGATCAATTACCTGAAGGGTGTGCAGGAAGATGTACTCGATCACCTGGAAGACTTTGCTGAACCCGCTGAAGACGAAGAATCATCCGAAGCTGAGTCCAGTGCTAACGCCACTTCTAACGTTACTAAAAGCGAGGCACTGGAACGCTATCAGGTCAATCTGATCGTTGACAGCAGCCGCAAGGAAGGTGCACCGGTCATTTATCTGGATAATCCCACCTATCACAATTTAATGGGCCGCATCGAATACGAAAATCGAGCCACGGGTTTAAATACCAACTTTACCCTGATTAAATCCGGCGCCCTGCTGGAAGCCAACGGCGGATATCTGATACTGGATGCGCATAAAATTCTCAATGCCCCCCATTCCTGGGATGCACTGAAACGTACTCTGTACGCAAAAAAAGTAAAAATAGAATCCCTCGATCAACTGGTTAACGCCGACACCACGATTACCCTCGAACCAGAACCGATACCCTTAAAAGTAAAAATTATTCTTCTAGGTGATCGCAGAACCTATTACGTACTTCATGAAATGGACCCTGATTTCGCCGAACTGTTTAAAGTGGAAGCCGACTTTGACGAAGAACTGCTACGCGATGAAAACACCACACTGCAATATGCCAGATTAATAGCATCACGCGCCCGTAAATTTAATCTGCATGATCTGACCGCCGATGCCGTTGCTCGACTGATTGAATTCAGTTCCCGACTGGCACAGGATTCTGAACGTTTGTCGACTCGTTTAAGAACCATTGATGATTTACTTATTGAAACCCAGTACTGGGCCGAACAGGCAAATCATAAATTAATAACTACCGAGGATGTGCAACTTGCGATTGATGCCCAGATAGGGCGTACTGGCCGTATCCAGGAATTAATTCAGTCCGACATCCAACGCGGTACCTTAATGATTGCGACCAGTGGCGAAAAAACCGGCCAGATTAATGGTCTATCCGTGTTCGATGTTGGTAAATACAGTTTTGGCCAACCCTCTCGAATTTCTGCCACCGTACATCTGGGCGATGGAAAAATTATTAACATCGAACGTGAAGTAGATTTAAGTGGCTCCATTCACGATAAAGGAGTATTAATTTTATCCGCCTTACTGGCCAGTCGATACTCCTGGGATACACCACTATCTTTTTCTGCCAGTATTACCTTTGAACAATCTTATGGCCATATTGATGGCGACAGCGCGTCATTAGCCGAGCTGTGCGCACTGATTTCTGCATTAACCTATATACCGATATCCCAGGGTTATGCGGTAACCGGCTCATTGAATCAGCAGGGACAGGTACAGGCCATTGGTGGCGTAAATGAAAAAATTGAAGGCTTTTATGACGTTTGCAAAACCCGCGGGCTGACTGGCAAGCAGGGCTGTATCATTCCACAGGTAAATGTAAAAAATGTATCACTACGCAAAGATATCATCGACGCAATTGATCAGGGCACATTTCATATTTACCCTGTAGAACACTATGAACAGGCACTTGAAATACTGACTGGCATCCCAGCCGGCGAAGAACACGTGGATGGTAGTTTTGATAAAGGCAGCTTAAACGACCGGGTAGTTAAACGTTTGTGTCAATTTGCCAGGCAGCGAAAAGCTGCGCAAATTGTAATTTAAGCCTTAATCTATGACACACAGGCTAAAAAAATTTGGCATTTGCTATTTTGGTGTCAATAGCTCTTTCAGCTTGCACACCAGGAATCGAGCTACTGCCTGTACCAGATAAAGATAATGCCGGTGAATTAAGAATCATCTGGCCTGACAGGAATCACTACTTGAACCGTGCAATAGTCACCATTGACAATAAAGATGTGGCATTGATATCTAGCCAGGAAGCCGTATCAATGGTGCTTAACACGGGCGTACATGTAATACAGGTTAGAGGGGCAAATAAAGGTTTACCCCATCTTAGTGAAACCTGTTTTACTTTAGCGTATATAAGACGGCAAGCAAACAGCTACATTAAAGTCTCAATTCCGCCCTGGAGAATAGCCACTGCTGAAATACCTTATATAAACACTAGAACTTGTGACTTTACTATTGAGAATGTAACGCCTGATAAAGCAGAAATTATTTTCAATAAATCGAAAAAAAGCCAGGTCACTTATGGGGGCATCCCCACCGCAATGCCAGAAATTTCATCCAATGTTCCATGGGCTATCAAGTAGCCTCGACATCAAGATCTGGTCAATAAATACCTTCTTTAAAGACAATCACATTCCGTTATTAAATTTATCTGTTTCTGTCGCACCACTAGCTCGCACCTGTTTCAGCGCCACCGCATATTCTTTGAGTATGTTTAACGACCATTCAATGCGCTCACGGAAATAACTGTCTGCGCTTTCGTTGTTGTCTGCTGCGTTAGTATTCAGGATAGATTCCACATTGCGTAAAATCAAATGATCAGGTATGTAACAAATTCGATTATTTTTGTAACTGCTCATGCGTAGTTCAGCCACCGGATAAGACCCACCATCACCTGAGGATACGGTAACAATTTGTGCGGGCTTATGGCCCAGTTCGTTTTTACCGAATAACAGAAAAAAATTTTTCAAGCCGGCCGGCACCTGACCATGCCATTCGGGTGCAATCACCACGAAGGCATCGCTGGATGCCAGTTGTTCTTTGACAGGCGTCAACACATCCTGCCACTTCTGCTCACCGTCCCATACGCCCTGATCCCATAATGGCAGTGGATTGCCTGCAAGACTGAATAGCCAGGTTTCATCACAGATGCCATTCTCCAGCGTTTTCTGTATGTGCTGCGCCACCTTATAACTCTGGGAATTCTGCCGATGGCTACCACTGATAATAGTTATTTTCATACATTATTTCCTCGTCCCGATTGCCGGTAATTGTAGCAGCCGAAAGTATAACAAGAAGTATATTAATTGAGTCGAAAAAATCGACGCAAACCCGCCCTTACATCATGCCCCACAGCAAGCACAGCAGGAATAGTAATTAAGGTAATGACCGTAGCAAACATCAAACCCCAGGACAATGACAGAGCCATTGGTGAAACAAACGGATCCAGGCCACCCCAGCCATAGGCTGTAGGCAATAGTCCAACCACTGTAGTAGTTGCCGTTAACAATACCGCGCGTAAACGTCGCCGGCCTGCCTGGACTATTGCCTCATGCACCGCCATACCGGCCTGCCTTGCTCTTTGTATGAATACCAGCAGCACCAGTGAGCTATTTACCACAACACCGGTCAGGGCAATCATACCCATAGTGGAAAAGAAAGATAATGGCATCGGCTTCCAGAAGATATCGTGTAAATAAAAACTGAATATCACGCCAATAGCGCCGAAGGGTATCGCCAGCATGACAATAAATGGATATACCATATTGTTAAACTGAATAGCCAGTATGAAAAATATCGCCACCAGCGCAAAACCAAAAGCAAATAACAGGCTTTGAAATGACTCCTGATTTTTTTCCTCTTCGCCACCATAATTTACGGTAACTTTATCGGCCATTTCACCTGCCCATTTTTGCTGATTTTTTCTGACTATGTTATTTAGTTCCAGGCTCGAAATAAGATTTTCATCGATATCAGCGACCACATTCATAATACGAACAGCATCTTTATGGCGTATAGTGGTAAAACCATCATGCTGCTCGAAGCGGGCAATTTTATGCAGCGGTATCAGGCCATTTCGATTATTGGGAATAAGCAAATCTTTGAGCTGTTTTAATTCATCCACGTCCTTTTCCGGGAAGCGAATAGTGACATCGATTTCTTCGGTGCCGCGACGTAGATTTGATACCACCAGTCCACCTACCGCAGCACGTATTTGTTTGGATGCCGTTGCCAGATCAACACCAGCATAGGTTGCCAGCCCACGATCAAGCACTACATGCAATTCATCATCACCTTTCTTCAAACCGCTATCAATACTGCTAACTCCCTCGATAGTTTTTAAATATTCCATTAAATTGCGCGCCGCCTGTTCACTATAGTGATCGTTAAAGCTGGAAATTTCTGCTTCCAGCGCTCGGCCCACCGGTGGCCCGGGCTTTATTGCCGTGAGTGCAATTTCAAGCTGAGGAAATTTTCCCGGCAATAAATCAGCCAGTTTTTTCATATCTTCGAGCGCACTGTGCCCAACACGGGATACTGCGGGCGTGTAAATAGTACGAATCTGACCATAACGACTACCACGCTGAGTTAACGGATCACCTTCATCCACTGATACATCACCGCTTTTTGCCAGCGTTGCTTCGATATATTTTTCTTCAACATGTTGACGCAATTCGGTATCAATATCGCGCAAATACTGTCGCATAGTTTGCAAATTAGTGCCCGGCTTTGCGGTCACTCGAATAACATATTCATCAACTGCTTCGGCTGGGAATAATTGAAACGGCATCGTCGTCGCAAGTTTTATTGCAAATGCCAGAACAATAAATGAACCGATAACTGTCACCCAACGAAAGCGTACTGCTTTATCCAGAAACCAGCCATAACTATCTTCCAGCACGATCAGCCACTTGCGCTCAGGCGGATGTTTATTGGGATTGGTAACATGTGCTACATGACTGGGCAAAATCAAAAAAGATTCCAGCCATGAAAATATTAATAACGCTATAACCACAACAGGAATAGCAATAATGAATTTACCTATAATTCCTGACATAAACATCATTGGCATGAAGGCAGCGATGGTAGTCATAATGGTTGTAGTTACCGGCCCCATGAGTTCAACTGCGCCTTTCACTGCTGACTCAACCGGACTCATCCCCTGCTCCATGTGCCAGGTAATGTTTTCGCCAATAATAATGGCATCATCAACCAGCATACCAAGCACCATGATAAAGCCCATCATGGAAATTAGATTTAAAGTAATACCCCCGGCATATAAGGCAAACATACCCGCCATGAAAATAATTGGCAAACCCCAGGTCGTTGTCATGGCAACGGAAAAACGCAAAAACAACAATAAAGAAATAAATACCAGGGCCAGGCCTACAATACCGTTATTGGTTAATACACCCAGGCGCATTTTGGCGAATTTGGAAAAATCCTGAAATGTAGAAACTTTTACATCCTCGCCATACCTTTCGGGTACAGTTTTTATATATTCTTTTAAGGCATCAACCGTTTTAATAATATCCGCATCGGTTTTTTTAAGAATGATTAAAGACAATGCAGGTTTACCTGCCACATCATTAAGCGTTTGCGGCACTTCCAGTGATTCAACCACGGTGGCCACATCACCTAATTTAAGATTATTACCCCGTGCATTGGCTTTTAATATCAGGTTTTCTGCATCCTGTGTGTCTTTAAACTCACCCACAATACGCACTGCTTTTTGCCCATCGGGTGTATCCAGATCACCACCCGGTGAATTCAGATTCCACTGCATGACACCTTTCTCAATATCACTCACCGAGATACGATGCTTTTTCATCGCTTCAGGCCTGGCCACTATACGAATTTCAGATTTTCGCTCACTCAGGTTGGTGACACGAGCCACACCCGGCACCAGTAGCAGGTCATTTTCCATGTCATCACCGAGACGCTTCAGTTCAAGATCTGACATCGGTGCAGATACAGCCATTCGAATGATTGGAAATACAGAACCATCAATTTCTGTAACCACCGGATCAAAGGGAAGATCATTGGGCAGACTTGCACGATCCACCGCGATACTGATATCACTGGATAAACGCGTACGATTGCTGGCGTCAGGATCGACTTCCAGAATAATTCTGCCGGTACCGGGAAATGACATGGAAATCATTTTGTCGATACCGTCCAGAGCGCGCAGCTCCTGCTCAATAGGCGTAATCACCAACTGTTCGACTTCTTTTGGTGATGCACCGGGATAGCTGGCATTGATCTGTATCTGATCTAAATTAACATTTGGAAAAGCTTCTATTTGCGTTAAAAATAGTGATGTCGCCAAACCTAATAACAGCAAAAATATCGAAATCAGATTTACTACCAGTGATCGTTCTACCAGGAATCGTATTATAGTTGCCATGTTTATTTCTCCTTCCCTGTAAGTTCCAGTTCAGGCAACTGATATTCCGGCAGACGGATATTCTTCCACAACTGGCCGCGTAACAAATTTAATTTACGCAGACGACGCGCCAGTTCCATTTTCTGTAAATCAAATGATAATTCAGCAATTGACAGCTCTGATTCGTACTGAATAATATCATCGGTGCCCGCACGTCCTACCTGATAACGTTCCAGCGCTTCATCAAGTTTTTTCTGTTCACTATTGATACTTGTTGTATAAGCATCTAACGCATCCCTGGCCGCATTGATTTCTGCTAACAAACTGGACAGGTCATATTTTAAATCTTCCAGTATCTGCAACTGATCCTGCAGTGCGATACTTCTGTCCATCTGTGCCTGATAAAGCTCCGCATCGTAGCCGCTTTTATCCAGCCCCTGAGAAAATTCCAGCCTGATACCACCCACAACTTCTGATTCATCCACATCTCCGCTTGTTGTGTCACCGGCATTGGTTTTATTTCCCAGAAACATCACCAGGTCGAGATTATCCTGGCGCGCATCACGAGCCGTTTTAATGGCGCTGTCAGCAAGTTTTAGGCGGCTTTTGATTCGATTCAATGACGGGCTGTGATGTTTACTTTCTTCGAACAGAAACTCAAAATCATTGTTGTCAGTATTCACCAGATTGATTTCAGGTAGCAGTTCAGCATTCCATGCTCGCCCCATTAATCGGTTCAAAGAAATTTTTTGCTGCTGCCAGGCGACCTGCAAGCCGCGTTTTTCTGCCTGGTTATTTTTTAATCTCGCTTCAATCTGCAATACATCTTTGTCTTCGGTTAAACCCAGTGAATACTGGTCTTTAATATATTTTTTTAAGCGTTCAGTGCGCTCAATAGTTTTATCGATATTTTTTATACGCACTCTGGTAATAGCCGCTGCCAGAAAAACATCAATTACCTGTGTCGCCAGTTGGTCATACATTGCCAGACGCTCTGCATCAGCCAGTTGTTCACCCGCCTGGGCACTTGCCAGACCTTCCGTATATAAGGGATTATCACTACCCTTAGCCAGTGGCAAGGTATAAGTCACATCAACACTGGTACTGGTGGCTGGATTGGGCAATTGTGGACTCAGAGAAGCATCCGCATCATCACGGGAAATATTTGCATTAAATCCCAGACGGCCACCTGATTCCAGACTACGACTGATACTGCCACCCAGATCAAGACTATCCGTTGGTGTTCCAAACAGCGACAGGTCATGGGAGATACCGGCCTGGGCGCCGAGCTGCCAGCCCAACTGGCTTTCAACTTTTAAACTTTCCTGTTGCGCGCGCTGTACCTGTAGCGCGGCTGTTTTTAATGAGGGGTAATGATCCATCACCTGTTGCAACACCTGCTCAAGGGTCATAGATTGAGCCGATATAGTTGATGCCATGAAAAAACTTAAGACAACAAAACTAAACGGCTTTAGTAATGCATTCATTTATTTACCCTTTTTACTTATTGTTTTTTCACGAGTCCGTTAATAATGAACTCCACATGCAAGTTCACCACATCGTCTACATTCATAGCGTCGTCATAGGGTTGCAGGGAATGCATCCAGATAACCATCTGAACTAGCGGCGAAATTACTAAGCGCGCCACGGTTTCTGGCTCATAAACATTGAATTCACCGGAAGCCATACCCCGGCTAATCGCACTGGCCATTAATTTGCGAGCGCGCTTTACGACATTATTAACAAAAAACTCGGCAAACTCCGGGAAATTACCCGCTTCGGATACGACCAGCTTGGGAATAGCCGACAGCTCTGTCTGCCCAATGCTATTCCACCAATGTTGAATAATTTGCTGCAGGAGCTCTGCCGAGCTGCCCTCAAAATGCTCGATCAGATCCTCGACTCTGCTTAGCTGAGGCGTAATTTTTTCCTGAATGACAGAACGAAAAATGGCTTCTTTATTATCAAAATAAAGATAAAGAGTGCCTTTGGAAATACCGGCCTTTTTGGCCACATCCACCATGCGTGTGGCACTGAATCCTTTTTCGGTAAACAGTGCGAGCGCGGCATCCAGTATTTCTTCAGGACGGGCTTCTTTACGACGTTTCCAGCGACAGGCTGTAGCGGATTTGTGACTACAAAAAACCATGTTTCACCTTAATAACTGACTGGTCAGTTATTAAATCATCGCTAATGACCCGGTGTCCAGTTATTTTTGATATCGAAACAAATAAGAGCAGGACGCCCCTGTAACAGCACAAACCGGCGTTATGACAAAGCAGTCAATTGTCACAAGTAGCCGGCATATCCGGGAAACCTAATCAGCCTCCGACACTGGATCATATTCTTTCTCCTGCTGAATCTGCCAGAGGTTGGCATACAGCCCCTGCTGCGCCAACAACTGCTGATGCGTACCCTGCTCCACAATCATGCCCTGCTCCATCACCAGAATCTGGTCAGCATCAATAATGGTCGAAAGACGGTGCGCGATCACCAGGGTGGTATGTTCTTCTGCGACCTCCCGGAGCGACTGCAATATGACCTGTTCAGAATGGGAATCCAGCGAAGACGTGGCCTCATCAAATACCAGTATGTTGGGATTCTTTAATATCACTCGGGCAATCGCCACACGCTGCTTTTCGCCGCCCGACAGCTTCAGGCCCCGCTCACCAACAATGGTGTCATAACCATCCGGCAGGTTTTCAATAAATTCAGCAATATTGGCCAGTTTGGCTGCACGACGCACTTCGCCTTCAGTGGCACCAGGTTTGGCATACTGGATATTGTGAAAAATACTTTCGTTGAACAGCACGGTATCCTGCGGCACGATGCCAATAGCTTCTCGCAAGCTGACCTGGGAAATACCGCGAATATCCTGCCCATCGACACTAATACAGCCGCTATCGACATCGTAAAAGCGAAACAACAGTCTCGCTAGCGTGGATTTGCCGGCACCGGAGGGACCCACCACTGCGAGTTTTTTACCTGGGGGGATTTCAAAACTGATGCCATGAAGAATCTGCCGTTCTGGATTGTAGGCAAACTCTACCTGTTCAAATTTCACCGTGGCATTATTGACCCTTAACTCGTTTGCATCATCCTGATCGAGTATTTCGGGTTGCCTGTCCAGCAATTTGAACATCAGATCCATGTCGGCCATTGCATGTTTCATCGAGCGATAAATAATGCCAAGAAAACCCAGCGGTATGAACAACTGCAGCATCATGGCATTGACCAGCACCAGATCACCCAGGCTCATATCTTTGTCGACCACACCCTGGGCGGCAAAGATCATAACAATAGTAACACCAATCGCAATAATGGCGCCCTGACCAAAATTCAATAAGGCCATTGAACTGGTACTTTTTACTGCCGCGTCTTCCCATGCATTGAGGGTTTTGTCATAGCGATGTAACTCATAGGTTTCATTGTTGAAATACTTCACCGTCTCGTAATTGATTAAACCATCGACTGCCTGGGAATTGGCTTTAGAGTCATGGGCATTCATCTCATGGCGAAAATGCATCCGCCATTCAGTCACTGCCATGGTATAGGCCAGGTATACCACCACAGTGCCAAAGGTAATCAAGGCAAAATGGGAGTCATATTGGCTGAATAACACCGCGGCAACCAGCACAAACTCCACCATGGTCGGGATAATATTAAATGTCAGATAATTAAGAATTGATGACAGACTGCGGGTACCTCGCTCGAGATCCCGCGAAATACCTCCGGTACGCCGTTCCAGGTGAAAGCCCAGAGATAATTGGTATAGATGCCGCACCACTTTGGTAGAAATATCCCGCATGGCTCGATATCGCACCCGAGAAAAAACCGCATCACGTAATTCACTGAACAGGACATTGGCCAGGCGCAATGCACCGTAGCCAAGTAATAGCGCTAACGGTAATTCAACTGGAATTGATGCGGTATCTGCCAGAGTAACATCCAGCTGATCAACAATTTCTTTCAGCACCAGCGGAATACCTACAATAGCGAACTTGGCTAACATTAATGAAGCCAATGCTATAAATACTCGCCCCCGATAGCTCCACAGAAAAGGCAGCATACGTTTGATATTTTGCAGATCATTGCGCTCGCTATGCGGCGCCTCCGTGGGGCGAAAATTAACGTACATTGTGTTTCATTTATTCCAGTTTCAAAGCCAGAAAGTATAAAGCAATCTGCACACAAATCATGATTGATTTACCCTGGATTCAGATGCACATTCCCGAAATCAAAGCAGTGCCTTATACTATGCCTAATAAATAATACGGGCTAATACTTGAACCTATGATTTTCCCTAACTCTATAAAGGTATTGTTTCTGCTTGCTGCAGTATTGTCGCTACTGGCCTGCACGGAAGATCAATCCAAACCCAAAAAACGCCCCAAAGACCCGCATTTAGTCGAAACAGGCATCGCCCGAATCAAACCGGTAAGTATCAGTAAAACCCTGCCAGGAACGCTGGAAACCGTCCGCAGTATAAAAATCTTTAACCAGGAAGAAGGCCTGCTCATTCGCCTGCCACACTATGAAGGCGACATTGTAAAAAAAGGTGATCTACTGGCCAAGCTGGACGACGCCCTGATTAAAGCCGATTTTAATAAGGCCCGCGCTTCATTAAAACAGTACCAGCTAGATTTGAAACGTTTAAAAGACCTTGTTCCTCGCAAACTGGCATCCGATGATGAAGTTGCCAAAGCACAAACGGCAGTTGATATAGCCCAGGCGGAACTGAATCAAAATCAGGCGCGATTTACCCGCACTCAGATTTATGCGCCATTGAACGGCACTATTAGTGAACGACTGGCCGAACCGGGAGACGTTATACCCATTCATAGCCACCTGTTGACACTGATTGATACCTCAAGCCTGAAAGCCAGGGTGCATGTGTCAGAATTATTGTTGCCGTTGATTCAACTCGGCGATGAAGTTGCCATAAAAATTGATGCCCTTGCTGAAGCATCTGACAGTGAAAACAATAAACCATACCGGGGCCGTATAACCCGACTGCATCCAACCATCGACACCATAACCAGAAGCGGTACCATTGAAATTAAGCTGGATCCAGTGCCCCCGGGCGCTTTACCCGGTCAACTATGTCGAATCACATTAAAAACACAAAACAGGAATCGACTGATGATTCCATTTGATGCGGTGCGCCACAACATCCAGGGCGCTTATGTTTATGTAGTAGAAAACAACAGGGCCGTTCAGCAGGCTATTCATACCGGCCTTGAGAATCGTAATGAGATAGAAGTACTGGAAGGCCTGAAAGAAAACGATATCGTCGTCGTCAAAGGTTTCTTTGGTCTCAAAAACGATATGGTCATCAAAATAAAAGACGTGACGAATAAATGAAAAGACGCTTTCGAACCGGAGGTCTGGCAGCCTGGTCAATTCATCGACCGATAGCCGTGAGCATGTTGGCCCTGGCAATAGCCGTACTGGGTATTTTTTCTTTCGACCGCTTAAATATCGACCTATTACCTAAACTGATTTACCCGGATATCCGGGTACGCGTTTTAGATCCGGGCGTTCCCGCACGTATCATGGAAGATCAAATAACACGACAACTTGAAGAACAGCTAGCCATAACCGAAGATGCCATTGTTGTGCAATCGGATAGTTCGGAAGGTCGTAGCCAGGTTAGTTTAAGTTTTCCCTATGGCACAGATATTGATGTTGCACTGCGCGACGCCAGCACACGTCTGGACAGAGCAAAACGTTTTCTGCCTGACACGATTGAACCTCCAATTATATATAAACGAGACCCTTCGCAAATACCGGTACTGGAACTCAGTGTCAGCTCCGATCAGCTCGATCCGGTGGAATTACGTAGCTGGGTCGATTATGAATTTTCCAAATGGTTTTTAACCATCGAAGGCGTGGCCGCCGCTGAAATTGGCGGTGGGCTGGTTCGCGAAATACAGATCATTGTCGATCAGGAGAAACTGGCAGCGGCTGGTTTTGAGTTTAATGATGTCATTGAAATTCTTAAAAAAGAAAATCTGGATATAGCCAGTGGCACTTTGTATATGCAGAACCGCCAGCTCAGCACACGCACCAGGGGGCGATTTACCAACATCAAAGAGTTGGCGCGACTACCACTTACCTCAGCCGATTCACAAACAGTTGATGATGCTATTCGCCTGGGTGATGTAGCCAAAATACTTGATACTCATGGTGATGAAGAATTACGTATTCGTTTGAATGGTACGCCCGGCATTAAGTTATCTATTCAAAAACAACCTACCGCCAATACCGTTGCGGTGGTTGATGCGGTACTGAAAAAACTTGATTGGTTTAAACAGCAAAATTTATTACCCGAAAGTATAAATGTTGAAAAAGTTGCGGATGGATCGACCTATGTGCGTCACGCCCTGCGTAATGCCTCTATTGCTGCTTTGTCTGGCGCCTTACTCGCTATGCTGATCGTCTATATTTTTATTGGCAATATCCGGCGCACATTAATCATATCAACTGCCATTCCCCTCGCTATATTAGTCACCTTTTCCATTATGGGCGTCACCGGCCTGACACTTAATATTATGTCACTGGGCGGACTTGCACTTGGCATTGGCCTGTTAGTAGATAACACCATTGTTATGCTGGAAAATATTTCTCGCCACCAGAAATTAACATCCAGCAAGGAAGAATCCGCCGTAGATGCTGCCGCTGAAATAACCAGCGCTATTACCGCATCAACAACAACCAATCTGGTTGCTGTTCTACCTTTTCTATTTATTGGCGGACTGGTCGGGCTGTTGTTTAGCGAACTGATTATCACTCTATCCGCGGCAATTGTTGCCTCATTGCTAGTAGCGCTCACATTGATCCCGGCACTGGGAGCAAAAGCAGGTGCCGTCAACAGTATTTCCGATACCAATATTCGTGCTTTTGACAAATTATTCAATCAGCTTCAGAACGCGTATGGTAATCTCCTAAAAACCAGTATCAATAAATTCTACTGGCTATTTGTACTACTGTTTCCATTACTATTTTATAGCGCTTTCCAACTTTACAATTCTAAACAACCCATGTTTCCTACTATGGATGAAGGCCAAATCAATGTCGGTATCACGGGTGAACCTGGCACTCGCCTCGAGGAACTGGATAAACATCTCAGTCAACTGGAACAACTATTTATTAACCAGCCCGATGTAGAAACTGTTTTTGTAACCTCTGGTGGCTGGGTATTTGGCCGGTCTCGCACTCAACAGACCAATCGAGGCTCTATCGACCTGCAACTCAAACCTTTACAACAAAGAAAAATCAGCAGTAAAGCCTGGGTTGATAAAATGAACAAAACTATCAAGGAAATGAAACTTACTGGTTTTAAAGTAAGACTTAGAGTACGGGGCTTACGTGGCGTTCACATGGGCCGGGGTGATGATGATATTAGCTTAAGAATCCAGGGCTCGGACATAAAAACACTCATCGAAGCCGGCGATATTGTGGTAGATAAAATCCAGGATGTGCCCGGACTTACCAATGTCTGGCACAATTATGAAGAACAGATTGAAGAGCTGGTATTAAATATTAACCGAGAACGTGCTGCCGATCTTGGTGTCAGTACAGAAGACATTGGTCAGTCGCTCAGTGTTGCTTTAAATGGACTGGTTGTTTCTGACTATATTGAAGATGATCGACAATTTGATGTTCGTATACGTATGAATAAAACCATCACCCAGTCTACCAACGATATAGGCAATATAATCGTTAGTGTTAACCAGGGAAAAACCATACGCCTTAGAGAGGTTGCCAGTACAGAAGTGCTGCCGACACCCAGCTATATTAAAAGAGACAATCAACGCCGTATTGTGGAAATCGGTGGCACCCTGTCTGAAGACGCTGACCTTGCCAGGGTTATGGAGAATATTTTTAAGCGTATTGAAAAATTAGAATTGCCTGAAGGTTACAATATCTATGATGCGGGTGCCTTGAGTGATCTAAATAAAGATCAAAATGCAGGTTATATTATACTCGCACTTGCACTATTCCTGGTATTTGTCGTAATGGCTGTACAGTATGAATCTCTAAAAAATCCACTCGTAATTATGTCTGGCGTACCATTTTCACTGATTGGAGTATATCTAGGTGCTGAGTTCTTTCTCGATGAACAATTAACAATGCCAGCAAAAATTGGAATTATCATGCTGGCAGGCATTGTCGTTAACAATGCCATTGTATTAGTCGAACAAATTGAAATTCAACGCGAACAGGGTCAACAAATTCTCAATGCCGTAGTTGAAGGTGCCAGATTACGACTACGCCCTATTCTTATGACCACTCTGACAACTGTTATGGGCATGCTACCACTCGCTATCGGATTGGGTGAAGGCTCAGAAATGTTGCGACCAATGGCTACAGTAATCGTATTTGGTTTAAGCTTCTCTATGCTTGTATCTTTATTCCTGATCCCATTACTCTACATACTCTACCATCGAGAATATGCTGCGTGAACGCCTGGCACACCTCAAACGAAAACCTGAGCCTTGACGATAACACCATCCATATTTGGCTCAATTACCTCAATATACATCAAGCACGATTAAAACACTTATATCCATATCTTTCTGAGGAAGAAAAAGAACGCAGCGAAAAATTTAAATTTTTCAAACATCGAAAACGATTTATAGCCTCACATGGATTCATGCGCAGTGTTCTTTCAACTTATTTTCACAAGTCAGCCGGTGAACTTAAATTTTGCTACTCAGAAAGAGGTAAACCAGAACTACTACTCACAGCCGATGAACCTGATATTCGTTTTAATCTTAGTCACTCAAATAACCTGGCCATACTTGCTGTATGTAAAAATCACCCAATTGGTATAGATATTGAGTATATGGGCCGCAAAAATGAGTGGGCTAAATTAATCAGGCGTTTTTTCACACCGACCGAACAGGCTGGCATATTTTCCTTACCTGAAAAGCAACAAAAAAATGCTTTTTTTCAGGTCTGGACCAGAAAAGAAGCTCATATGAAAGTCACTGGGCAGGGGCTACATCTTGCGCCAGGGCAATTTAGTGTCAGCATACCACCTGAACCCGCCCGATTTATTGAAAACTTGAAAAACCGTACTGAAAATCATTGGTATATGCAGGATATTATTTTACCCGAGATGTACCATGATTATTGCGGATGTGTTTCAACTACGAATAACTTTGAATCCATTATTCATTTCATCCACAATTAATTTATTAATCAATAACTTAATAAACACGAACAAATGTTTCATTAATTCGTATAGTGGAATTGATAATTCTTAAACTGGATCAAAAGCAACAATGACCAATCAATACACGCCTGCCTTTATGTATGGAAACCAGACCAATGATTAACGGATAATAAATGAAACATAATTTAGATGATAATTTACTCATTCTCTGCTAAAAAGTTACCGGCTCTTTTTAAAACCATACTAATACCTTCGTACTCCTCATTTTCTGCACTTACCAGTTTTGCTCCTCGTGTAAATCTATCTCGTAATTTTGATAGCGCAACTTGCCCATCTTCCGATAACAAATTTTTCTGTATTTTCATCTTAATGTCCGGTGTTATTCTTGGGCCAAGAGTGAATGCCTGATTAGGGTATGGCAAATGGGTATGAATTGCCTTTGTTTCAGACAGCTGAGGATCAAATTTCCTATGATTTGTTTTTGGCAATACGGCCGCTTCACATTTTTCTAATACAACACCATTGAAACCATCTTTCCATCCTTTTGTTACTATGTGTACTGGTTGTTTATCTGGATTAGAAAAGTGACTCATCATTGTTAACATACCAAAATTTGGTGATTTTGGCGCACAAACTTTACGGCCCACTAAATCATCCACGGAATTAACCTGATCATTGTCACGTCGTGCAATAACTCGCCATATATGTAATTGGGGCAATTTCGCAATAGTGTCATGATTGATATTTTTTATACGCCAACTTACAAAATGCGGACCATCAAAAGCCATATCGAATTCATGATTCTGCATGCCTTTACTGTAATCACTCCAGTTTTGTGGATGCCTATAAGTAAATTTCTCACCCGTCGTTCTTGTTAGATAATCTGCAATAGGTTTATATATTTCTATTCCTCGCTCCATACTCTCACGTGGCGGGGCTGTAAATATATAATCAGATAACACCGTGACCGGATAAGCCAGTAAAATTATTGATAAAGAAGTTAAGCTGAGAACATGGTTTAACATTGTATATACTCCAAATAATGCATTTACTTATACGCAATATTCTTTAAATATGAATTCTATGCTGCTCTCCTTGCTTTTATCTTATCTAATAATTTAGACTGCCGCTGCCTTCTTTCCAGATCATCCTTATCTACTCGAAGTAGCGCCTCCATTTTCATCCGCTTATTATTATTATTAAACTCGTCTATCTCTTCCTTGGTAAATTCATATTCTTCGCCTTTGTTTATATAATCTCTCTCGTACCCTAACTGATCTAAAACATTCCCTGCTATTGATTCAAATACCTGAATGTCGACAAAATTCATTTCTTTTTTGTACTTTTTTGAATTACCTTTCATTACTGGATTAGCTACATTACTCCATAATTTACTGGATGCTGCTGCATTTTTCGCCTCATTGGTTTCGTGAAAACTTAGCATTTTTTCTGTATATTCCATATCAAGAAATTCACATAAAGACATAGCACTTACCACAGGCTGCATTGTCAGCTCTTCATAACTAATACTAAAGAATCGATTAGGATCGATACATTGTCGAAGCTTTATAGCCAGTTCCTGAGTTTCAGTCCATTCTTTTGCTATATTGTAGATATGTTTTTCGCCAACAACGGCCTTTTGAAAAGACAACGCAACATCGCGACCATCACGATATAGATAAATGTATTTCGGCTTATTAAAGTAATCTTCGATATCATTCACATAGTTAATATTTGCAAGACTTTTGCAACACCAGTTTAACGCCTTTCTATGTTCAGCATAAATATCATAAATAGCGCCATGAACAGCCACTAAACTATTTTTTTTACATCTTTCTATGACATCTCGTCTATCTAATCTAACGCCTTCCCAGGCCACTGGATTTAACTCCACTAAACGACAAACATCATCAACTAATAATTCAAAGTTTTCTTTTTTATCAAGATCACCATAATGGTCTAACAATGGATATACTCTTTCAAGAATATGTGGCGGATGTGGTGATGCCAAATGATCCAGTTGATTTATCATAAGTCGCAACAAATTAGAACCTGATCGTTGTGTTCCAATCATAAAAATCGGTGTCATACTATACCTCCGAGAATGTTTAATAAATTAAAAACCCTATTATCCCTGCCGCAGGAATTATCCATACGACTTCTAACTTCAACATTAACAGTGCTGCCAAAGATAGAACAAATATGATTATTGAAATATAGCCAGGCATCGCAGACAATAAAACCACATAGGCAGCCGCCGCGATCATACCAATTACACCACAGCGTATACCCTTCAATATTGCTTTAATATTTTCTGAAGATTTTAATTTATCTAGAAAATGAGTACATATCAGCATCAATATTGCTGGTGGAACAAATATTCCTATAGTGGCCGCTACTGCACCGAACAATCCAGCCACTTTGTACCCTATAAATGTAGCGCTAATAAGAATTGGACCCGGCGTCACCTGGCCTAGCGCAATACCGTCAATAAACTCTTTCTGCGTTACCCAGCCATATGAATCTACAACTATTTCCTGAATCATCGGTATAAATACAAATCCTCCACCAAATAGAAATAGACTCATGGAAGAAAATGATATAAATAATTTGGCACTTATTAATGCATTAGATTTTAACAATGCAACGATAAATACTATAATTAGAACAATTGCTGCAGAAGATACCTTGATCGATGGTAATAAAGTTAAGTTCTTTGTAATACTTTTATCTATATGAGATGATTGATTATCTTTTCTTTTAAATAGAACCAGCCCTATTAATCCAGATAATGCCATAATGATAACGGTACTATAAAACCCACCTACTAATATCAATCCAAGCATTGCTGATACTGCGAATAGTATTTCTACCGATCCTGTAAATGTTTTCCGGCCCATGTTAAATGCCGCCACTGTTATTATTGCGGCCACAGCCGGTAATACACCATTGAAAATATTATTAACAGCAGGTAACGAACCCCATTTGAAATAGGCATAGCTTAAGCCTAGTATAAGAAAGAATGATGGTAGTATGACGGCAGTAAAACATATTGCTGCACCCCATATACCGCGTATTTTATAACCTACATATGCAACGACATTAACGGCTACAGGCCCCGGCAATAAAGTAGCCAGGGATACACCGTCTAACATTTCTTCCTGACTTAGTAGTTTTTTTCTTTCTACCACATAATTTTGTACAACTGAAATTAGCGCCATAAAACCACCAAAAGCTGTACTGCCTATTTTTAAAAATGTAAAAAATAGAATCCAATATGAATACTCATTGTTTGCGTTTTTTAGCACCACACTACTTGACATCAATACAATCTCTATAAACAAGGATAATCTTTACGATAATAGACAATATTATTACAATTTATTTTTATGCTTTCTATTTTTTATGGAAATAACAAATACAATACGTTTGCAACATGCTCTTATATTTAATTATAGATGGTTCAATTTAATATATAAGGTAATCACGAATAAATGGGAATTTTTCCTAGCTAACATTCATATAACCCCCTCATGTATCGACGAATATTCTAATATAGTATTTTATCTTTTATTAGTCGTTTCAGGAAAATTACCCATAAATATAATTATCTATTAGTGCTATATTTTTTATATGCAATGGTTTTTTATTAATTAATTTTAATATTATTTTGTTAACAGAAATATTATTACTACTTAACAATACAGGTTTAGATAATTTTATGTATAACAGAAGACATGGTAACGCCAAGGACAGAAGAACACATGACATTGTAGATAGACGATCAAGCAATGTTGTCTGGACAAGCACTATCATTACCAAAGAACGAAGAAACCTGTTAAATAACCAACGCTCAGCAATTTTGTGGTTTACCGGATTATCTGGATCTGGAAAATCTACAATAGCCGATGCCCTGGAAAAACACCTGCATGAAATTAATTTAAGAACATATATACTGGATGGAGACAATATCCGTCATGGTTTATGTGGCGATCTTAGCTTCAGCGATGCAGACCGAAAAGAGAATATTAGACGTATTGGTGAAGTATCTAAATTATTCGTTGATGCCGGTGTCATGGTGCTAACGTCATTCATATCACCATTCAAATCTGACAGAAATTTTGTACGCAGCATAGTTCATGATACTGAATTTATTGAAATACATGTAAAATGCCCGCTTGAATTATGTGAAAGAAGAGATGTTAAAGGACTCTATCAGAAAGCAAGAACTGGTGAAATCAAACAATTTACGGGCATTGACTCCCCTTATGAGCAACCCAATGATCCAGAAATTGTTTTAGATACATCGAAATTAAGCATAAAAGAGTCAGTCGACATTATTTATAACTATTTAATACGCCATTCATACATCAAAATAAACAGAAGAGAAAAAATTAAAAATATTATCCTGGATACGCTAATTCCTAACAATAGCTCCCTGTAATTAAATAAAATTTAAATATAAGAGACTGTACGATGTAAATAATTCAGTACAACTGTCAGATAAAACGGGAGTGTTAGAAATTCTGTGTCATTTCTATAAAATAGCAAATAAGAGGAATGATACATGTCTGAACAATTTGATTTTAATAAGGCCGTTGAGG
>JAPHRO010000066.1 GCA_026195895.1 Gammaproteobacteria bacterium | reverse complement strand
TGGAAATTTCGCTGTTAGGATCTTTCAGATCGCCAAAGATCATGGCACCGTGTTCAGCCGCATTACAGGCCTCAACACAGGCAGGAGTACCGCCTTCGTCTACACGATGTACGCACATGGTGCATGACTCAACAGTACCTTTACCACGAGGTGCATATTCTTTTGGATCTTCAACCACTTCATGGGCAAATGAACGTGCTTTGTAAGGGCAGGCCATCATGCAGTAGCGACAGCCAATACAGATATGGCGGTCAACCAGCACAATGCCATCTTCACGTTTCATCGATGCGCCAGTAGGGCAGACATCAACACAGGGTGGTTTTTCACAATGCTGACACATCATTGGTAAAGAAGTGATGTGGCCCGTTTGAGTATCGCGTAATTTTATTTTACGAATCCACTGCTGATCTGTAGCAGGCCCATGGGTAGATTTAAGGCCATTTTCATTGTTACAGGCAGTAACGCAGTCAGTACAACCAGAATCGCACTTATTGGTGTTAATCAACATACCCCAGCGAACATTGGAAGTTACAGCATCACCGGCAGGTTTAGCTTCGGCAACCGTGTGCAGCATAATGCCAGGCGCAATTGCAATACCGGCGGCGGCAGTCGCAGTTTTTTCAACAAAACTACGGCGGGAGAAATTGACTGGTTGTTCAATAATGGTTTTTTCACTCATTTCGACACTCCTTTGGCTGGGTTGTCAGCATAGTGAGGAAACGAAGACATGTTCGATGAGCGCTTGTTGTCGCTAGTTGGGCGATCAGCATGACACTGGAAACAGTCAATTGATACCGCAGCATAGTTGTGACAACCGCTACAGAAATGTTTGTCATCGCCAAAGCGAACCTGAGAATTTTCAGGAATATGACAGTTAATACATGCTTTCAGGCTGTGCTTACCATCACGAATACCTTTGCGCATGGTGTCATCACGTTGATGCAACATTTCCTGCATGTGATTGGTACGCATATAAGCTGTATCAGCTACGCATTTATCACTTTTGGTTTTCGCAAAATCGGTATTGCCAGCAGAACTATCAGCGATTGAAGAAAGTGCCAGAGCGACACTTCCCACAACGACTAATAAGGATTTATGCATGAGTTGTTTCAACTGCAGCATTGCAATCTCCTGTTATTCACCCATACCCATATCGATGTAGCCTGTTGGGCAAACATCAGCGCAGATATGACAACCAATACATTTGCTGTAGTCAGTGTCAACGTAACGGCCGGTGGTGTGTTTGTCTTTCTTCACTTTGAATACGGCATCCTGAGGACAGAAGATGACACAGTTGTCACACTCGAAGCACATACCGCAGCTCATGCAACGACCCGCTTCATTAACGGCCTGTTCTTCAGCAAGACCATTCATACGTTCTGCGAAGTGACCCAGTACGGTGTCAGTTGTTGGAACATCTTCGGTGCGCAGGTTACGTGGTTCAAATTCAAAATGACCCAGGAACATATGGTCGGTAGAAATAATTTCCTGTTCAGAACGATCCTGGTAGTTGTGAACAGCGTAGTCCTTGCTGTCAGTACCACGTTGATCGTCATCCGTCAGGCCTTTGTCTTCGAAAGATTCAGGGCACATGTTTGCTTCGTACAGCTTATCCAGCAGGTTGAAGTGATGAACATCAACTTTAGGACGTTTTTTAGCCGCAGTCTGATTAACATAGGCAGCGATGGCTTCAGCAGCAACAGAGGCCTGACCAATTGCAGTTGTTAGCAGGTGAGGGCGTACGATGTCGCCACATACGAAGTGGCCTTCTTTGCCTGGCACCTGGTAGAACTTGTCGGCATCGATTAATGCACGACCGTTATCCATGTCTTCAACGCCTTCCAGATCACCAAACTGACCGATCGCAGATACGATCATGTCACATTCAACGATGTGTTCTTTACCGCCTTCAACAGCAACCGGCGCATTGTTTTCGAACTTACAGTCAACCAGTTTCAGTGCAGTAGCACGGCCGTTGGCATCTTTTATGATTTCAACTGGCATAACTTCATTCATGAAAGTTACACCTTCCTGCAGTGCATCGTTAACTTCATGCTCAGCAGCAGTCATTTCTTCCTGCTTGAACAGTGCAGTTAATACCACGCTATCACAGGGTTTCTTGTCGGCATCAGCAACTTCACCGTGGCTGGTACGACCTTCTGCTGAATCTTCAGGGTTTTCGTTGTAGTCTTTCAGGGTGCCGATACGACGCGATACAGACACAACGTCGATAGAAGTATCACCACCACCCACACACAGTATCTTGTTGGCAGTGTATTTCATTTCGCCTTTGTTGAACTGCTCCAGGAAATCTACCGCAGTTACACAGTTAGGAGTTTCATCCCAGCCGTCAACAAACAGACCGCGACCTTTCTTACAGCCCAGTGCCCAAAGTACGGCATCGTATTCTTTTTCTACATCAGCTACGGCTACGTCTTTACCAACGCGAGTGTTCATTTTCAACTCAATGCCGCCCATGTCTACGATGCGCTGACATTCGTGATTGAGTAGGTCACGCGGTGTACGATAGCCAGGGATGCCATAACGCATCATGCCACCCAGTTCAGCGTGGTCGTCAAAGATAGTGCTAGCTATACCCATTTTACGTAGTTGATAAGCTGCAGCCATACCTGCTGGGCCACCGCCGATGATGGCTACTTTTTTGTCACCCAGGGCTGGTAGATCACCAAATGCATATTTATCGGCAAATGCACTGTCACCAATGTATTGCTCAACCGAGTTAATACCAACAAAGTCATCAACATTATTACGATTACAACCCGTCTGACAAGGAGCGGGACAAACACGACCCATCATTGCAGGGAAAGGATTTGCAGTTGTTGAACGACGGAAGGCATATTCTTCTTTAGAAACACCCTCGGGTGGCACTTCAATGCCACGGATAATATTCAGGTAGCCACGGATATCCTCGCCTGATGGGCAGCTACCCTGGCAAGGTGGCGTGCGATGCACGTAGGTAGGGCACTTGTGAGAGCGGTCCTCATTAAATATTTTGTCGTTCATACTTGACCATTCGTGATCGCCTTCTTTGAAACGACGGAAGGTCAGGTCTTTGTTCTGCATGTCTTCTTTGGAAGTGGCCATGCCTGTTCTCCTATATGCTAAACCGTATAGTTAAAATCTATTGTGATGAATCAGTGCGTGTGTAATTAATCTTCCGGATCAACCTGGCCTTCCAGGATAATCGCTTCGCTGACTAATTGGTGCACACTTACAATCTGATCCATGGTAAATCCGTAGTAGGGAAGTACCTTGGTAAACTGGCTTTTACAGATCGCACAGATTGCCGCCATATGGGTTACCCCATTTTCATTTACTGCATTGTTCAATGCAGACGCGCGAGGCAAAATGCCTTTAACACGTAATTCCATTAAATCGTCGGTAAGCAGACCACCGCCGCCACCACAACAGAAAGTTGCGTCATGCGTCGTGCCTGGTTCCATATCCACATAGTTATTACACACTGCATTAATAACTGCGCGAGGAATATCAAACTGACCGCCAGGATAGTTGCCCATGCCCGATGCGCGCGCCACGTTACAGGAATCGTGGAAAGTAACTGTCTTGTCATCATTGCGTGACTTGTCGATATTCAGTTCGCCCTTTTGAAGTTTGTCCAGGGTGAATTCACAGATGTGCTGCGGAACAGGGTAATTCTGATCAAGAAAATCAAAAGGACCGGCCAGGGTGTTCAGAAAGCTATAGCCAACGCGCCAGGCGTGACCACACTCACCGTAAACTATGCGTTTTACACCCAGCTCCAGGGCTGCTGTGCGAATACGCATCGATATGCGTTGCATATTTTCGTAGGATCCGATAAACAAACCAAAGTTTGCTGCTTCTGATGCTCTGGAGCTTAAAGTCCAGCTGGTATTAGTTGCATGAAAAACTTTTGCGTAACCAATCAGGCCATCAATATGTGGCTCTGCAAAGAAGTCTGCAGAAGGCGTGACCAGTAGAATATCTGCGCCTTTTTTGTCCAGCGGGAATTTAACGGGTACTTCAATATCGTACTCGACATCTTCTTCCAGACCTTCCAGCACATTTGCCAGGGCTTTTTCTGGTAGACCCAGATTATTACCAATGGTGAATACTTTGCCGATAATTTCGTTATTGTATTTCTGGCCTTTACCGATGTGCGCCATAATTTCACGGGCGGCCATAGTTACTTCAGCGGTATCGATGCCGTAAGGGCAGAATACAGAGCAACGGCGACATTCCGAACATTGATGGAAATAGCTATACCATTCCTGGACAACATCCTCAGTTAAATCGCGTGCACCAACTAATTTAGGAAAAAACTTGCCAGCAAAAGTAAAGTAGCGGCGATAAACACTACGCAGTAGATCCTGGCGTGCCACAGGCATGTTTTTAGGATCTTTTGTGCCAATAAAGTAATGGCATTTATCAGTACAGGCTCCGCATTTGACGCATGAATCCATGAATACCTGGAAACCACGATAGCGGCCCAGCAGATCGCCCATTTTTTCGATAGCTTTATCATGCCAGCCATCAACCAGCACGTATTCTGGCATCTCGCCTTCTTTTTCTATCTTTTTACCGACATAGTTCAATGCTTCCTGGAATTCAGGTTTAGCAACGAAAGGCGATAGATGTTCCATTGTGCCTTCGACGGGCAATGGAACCACCGGATATTCTTTAAGTTCTGGAACCTCGTAATCAGCCACTTATGACTCCTCGACGTACTCTAGTTATTCGTTAATGCTAGTCGCGTAGTTCTGGGTAACTATCGCGTGTTTCGTCAAGTTTCTTCGCCCAATCAGCGATATGACGTTTTTCACGTGGGTTGTCCACCTGATTACGCGTCGGCGCGTAAAATACACCTGGTATATGCAGTAATTTACTAATGGGTAAAACAAAACCTAATACTGCAACCAATGTTAGATGAATCAGTAACACAACACTTGTTGGTAATTCCTGGAAGTCAAAACTCAGCATACCCAGCATGAAGCTTTTCAACTGGACGATATCGATAAACGCTGAGGGGACAAAGCTCATCATCAAACCACTTATACCAATCACCATAATTAAAATCAGCATCAGGTAATCAGAAGGAGCAGAAATATAACGTACGCGAGCAACCAGGATGCGACGGGCAAGTAAACCAGCCAGGCCGAGTACCAGGAAGATGCCGGCATATTTGCCGAAGCTCTGTACAATTGGATTGTTTATTAGTGGCCAGATAAATCCGAGCATACCATCGGGGTCGATCACGTAACGTAGGTGGCGTACAAAAGCCAGGGCCAGAGATACATGGAACATCCAGCCAAAAATCCAGGTCCATTTATTAGAACGGAACAGAGAGGCAAAGAAGATTACTTCTTTTGCTAAACGTAGTACAACGCCACCCGTAGTTTTAGGTGCCGGTGTAACAGGAATCTTTAAAGGTGCAGGAGTAGCACGGTACTGTCTTGCTTTACGGGCCAGGCCGCCTAGCATGAATAGAGTTGCCGCTAATAGCAGTATCGCATATAGAGTGGACATCAAGTTGTACTCCGCAACAAATAATGAGTCGAAAAATATTTACCAATACAGCTAACAGTTTGTCGCTGTTGAAAATACAGAGGGGAGTTATTCTCCCCTCCGTGGAACTACTACTTCAATCGTTCTGATTTAAAAATCAGCGATTAAACGCAACCAGTTGGTTTTGGCAGACCTGCATATTTACAAGCCTGTTTGCCTGGGCCGTATGGGAACAGTTCGTACAGGTACTTGCTGTTGCCTTTATCTTTACCCAGTTTTTTACCAATTGCTTTAGTCAGTACACGTACTGCTGGAGCAATCTGGTACTCGTCATAGTATTCACGCAGGAAGTTGATTACTTCCCAGTGGTTTTCAGTCAGTTCCTGGTCTTCAGCAGCAGCCATTACAGTTGCACAATCTGGCTCCCATTCACCCAGGTTTACCAGGTAACCTTCTTCATCAGTTTCGAAAGACTTACCATTCACTTCGATAGGCATATCTATTACTCCAGTTAAATAAAATGTTTATAACCAAGACTGAACGTTGTTACATTCAGCAGTTAGATTTACAAATCCGCTGTAATCAATGATCTGTATACCGTCGATCACACGATCTTCGCTCATACCGCGCGCCGCAAGATCAGGACCTAATACGTAAACAGATGCATCTTTCATTGCGGCTTGAACCATATCAGAATGGTCGGTTCCGGCCATTGCACCAAACACGCCGTCTTCAATAAGAAGAATAGCGCTGCCTTTTACAGCTAGTCTTATGCAAGATGACAAAGAGTCACGCTCAAAAGGTGATTTGTTTACTGTGTGTAAAGTTGACATATCAATACCCTTTAGAAGCTAAGAACAACGTCTTGTTCATCAAACACTGCAGCCAGTTCTGCTGCGCTAACTAGACGAATAGATGGCTTTTCAGCGTAATCATCATCTTCGTCTTCCCAGGTCAGATCCATAAGATCATCTAAAGTCAGGCCGCGAGCTTCCAGTGATTCTTTTTCGACATAAAGTTTAGTAACTTCGTAATCACCCAGAGCTTTATAAGTAGGTGAGAAATTTTTCATGCCAATACCATCGGTGTTCTGGTTCTTTGCAATCTGGTAAACGCCGTCACCGATAAATGCTAAAGACACGTCCTGCTCAAAAGCAGCACCGATCAATACAACTTCTAAAGACTCCAGCGCATAGACTGTACCGTATGGCGCTTTTCTGTTCAAAAACATGAATTTTTTAGTCGCCATATTAATCTCCAAACACTAATTGACGATCAGCGATAATGCCGCCTTCAATTAACTGACCAAGGCCAGAAATACGGAAGCCGGGTGCGATATTATTGCCATCAATACCCTGACGCTTTGCTTCGTCTGCGTCCATAATGCCGCGACGTTGAGCAGCAGCGATACAGACAACCAGATCAATGTCATGCGCTGAAGCAAGCTTTGACCATTCCTGCTGAATATTGCGATCGTCCTGTGGTGGAACCGTAAAACGAGTGCCGTTATTCACGCCGTCGTGATAGAAGAATACGCGGAAGATCTCATGTCCGGCTTCTAGCGCTGCTTTGCAAAAATGCAAAGCAGTGTCAGATGCCTGATGTGTATATGGACCTTCATTTACCATAATACTGTATTTCATCTTAGCCACTCTTAGAACCGGATATGAGTAGAAGCGTTCAGGCTTGCACGCGCACCACGCCAGTTATCAATGTGGTACTTGGTAAATGGCAGACCAGTCAGTTCGAAGAAACGAGGCCAGCCGATACGCTCAACCCATTCGCCAACACGTTCCCAGTCGCGAGCATCTTCTTTGTAGTGCTTCAGGATCAATTTAACGATCGCAGCAGCTTCAGGCCAGCGAGGAGGATTGTTAGGAATAGCAGATGCTACCAGTTTCTGGAATGTAGGTTTGCCACGTGCATTTGAGTGGTTACCGCCGATCCAGATAGCTAACTTGGAATGTTCCGCATCATTGATCATCATTGGAGGACAAGGTGGGAAACATGCACCACAACAGATACATTTCTTCTCATCAACTTCCAGAGATGGTTTGCCGTCAACCAGTGCAGGACGAATCGCAGCAACAGGGCAGCGAGCAACAACAGAAGGACGCTCACAAACGTTAGACACCTGAGAATGGTCAATCTTGGGTGGCTTGGTGTGCTGTACGTTGATTGCAATATCACCCTGACCACCACAGTTGATCTGGCAGCAGGAAGTCGTCATATGAACACGGTTAGGCATGTTCCATGATTTGAACTCGTCAATCAGTTCATCCATCATGGATTTAACTACGCCAGATGCGTCAGTACCAGGAATATCACAATGCAACCAGCCCTGTGTATGAGACAGAGTAGTAACAGAGTTTTTAGTACCACCAACTACAAAGCCTTCAGCTTCCAGCGCATTGATTAATGGCTCAACTTTAGCTTCGTCAGTTACGTTATATTCGATGTTGGAACGGATTGTAAAACGGATATAACCGTCAGCAAATTCGTCACCGATTTTAGTCAGTTTACGCAAAGTAAACAGATCAAGAATACGTTGAGTACCAGCTTTAACGGTGTAGATTTTTTCACCGCTTTCTGCCACGTGCAACAGAACGCCAGGACGAGGGTCTTCGTGGTATTTCCACAGACCAAAATTACGACGCATCGTAGGATGCATGTATTGGAAACCGTCTGGACATCCAGACTCGATGGGCGGACGCATATCTGCCATTGCCATGATTATTTCC
>JAPHRO010000041.1 GCA_026195895.1 Gammaproteobacteria bacterium | reverse complement strand
TTGCAAGACAATTGAACGAACGCCCAAGAAAAACGTTAAACTATGAAACACCGGCTGACCGTTTTTATGAATGTGTTGCATCGACCGGTTGAAACCGCACAGTGAGTCAACTGGATGTGGTTCCCCTCGATATAGATAAGCAGCTTCGTGCTTTTGAAGAAAGTAAGATTGATGCGGTAGTCACTTTTGAACCGGTGCGCAGCATGCTGCTTGAGCAGGGGGGGCGACAATTATTCGATAGCAGTCAAACGCCGGGTGAGATAGTCGATGTATTAGTGGTCAGGGAGAGTTTTTTAAAAAAGTATCCTCAGCGCATAGAGGCTTTAAAGCATAGCTGGTTTAAAGCGCTAAAGTATTTTGCCAATAATCCGCATCTGGCTGCCCAACAGATTTCTACTCGTATGAAGTTGTCGCCAGAAGAAACGCTTGATTCCTATATTGGTTTGAGATTGCCTGATTTAAAACAAAGCGATGATTTGTTGGGAAATGGAAAACAGGCAAAGCTGTTGGCTACGTCGGAAAAACTTGCCAGCATTATGGTTGATAATAAATTAATGGTAAAAAAAATTGATACCAGCGTTTTGTTTCCAGTTAATGATTAAATTAGTGGATAATTAATGCAATAAGCCAAATATGAAAATTCATTTCCCAATAGTTGTTTCAATTACTGCTCTGGCGCTACTGCTGCTTTTTTTGCAGGCCAGCGTTTTAATGTACACTGGGTACAGGGAAATTGATAATAGTTTACGGCAGGAGGTAAAAAAAGAACTGGTAGCCAAGGCAAATTTTTTGCAGGGTATACTGGAATTTTTGCACTATAAAAATGAGCTGGAGCAAGTGCAGGAAGAGATAACAAGTCTGGGTTCAGATGAACATTTGCGCCTTGCCGTCCTTATCAATGAAAAGGATATTGTTTCAGCTTCAACTCGCATCGAATACATTGGTAATTCGGTAGATAAAATTCCTGCCATTGTCTCGAATCAGAATGTTTTTAGAGAATTTATCGATGTTAGAAGCTCGTTAAAATATCATCTTGAAGTCTCTGGGTCAGATAGCATGTATATTATGCAGCCGGTAGTAATCGGGACGAGCCAGGCTTCTATCCGGCCTGATGTTATAGGTGTTCTTGTTCTGGATTATGATTTGAGCTGGATTAAATTCCAGGTGCTTGCATCACTTGTTAATACACAAATTCCAGTTTTTTTGTCACTGATATTATTAACTGGATTATTCAGTGCCCTCGTTTATTTTCTTTATATAAAGCGTATTAATAAAATTACTGAAGCGGCAATAAATGTATCGAAGGGTAATTATTCATATCGCCTGGATGCCAGGGGGCATGATGAGATTGGGTTTTTGGGTAATTTTTTTAATCAGATGATATCCAGTATTGAGGCACACCAGAATGTACTGGAAAATTCTTTTAATGAAATTCGAGATCGAGAGCAGAACCTCACTCTGACATTACAAAGTATTGGTGATGCCGTCATAGTGACTGATGCAGAAGGTTATATTACCAGAATGAATCCAGCCGCCTGCCAGCTTACCGCCTGGGCTGAGAATGAAGGTGTAGGGCATCATCTTGATCGAGTCTTCAATATTATTAATTCAAAAACTCGAGAACCTATATCAAGCCCTGTTGAGACGGTTCTTAAAACCGGTCAAATTGTTGGACTGGCTAATCATACCTCGTTGATTGATAAACAGGGCAAGGAATATCAGATAGCAGATAGTGCTGCACCTATTAAAGATGCTACTGGAGTAATTCATGGTGTCATCATGGTATTTCAAAATGTGACCCGAAATTATGAAATGCAAAATGCCATGAAAGCAAGTGAGCAGCGCTTACAACTGGCAATGGAAGCAACAGAGGAGGGCTTGTGGGACTGGAATATTGTTACTGATGAAGTGTATTACAGCCCCAGATGGCAAACGATGCTGGGTTATGAACTGGGTGAAATTGAGTCCCATATATCAAGCTGGAAAAAAATAATACATCCGGATGATGAAAGCCATGTATATGCTGCATTGCAGGCGCACTTGAGTGGCAAAACAGAATTTTATGAAGCGGGACATCGGCTGCAGAAAAAAGATGGTAGCTGGTTTTGGGTGATGGGGCGAGGAAAAGTAACGGAAAGAGATGATCAGGGGGAACCTGTACGAGTAGTAGGTATTATTGTAGATATTTCTGAAAAAGTGATTGCGCGCGATAAGGAAAACCAGCGCAATGAGCAAATGCGTAATAATCAAAATGCTTTGCTTGAATGGGCTAAAGTCGATTATCTCGATATTGAACAGGCCTTTAGAAGTGCTACACGGTTGGCGGCTAAAAATTTGCAGGTTGATAGAGTCAGTATCTGGTTGTTTTCAGGATCTCTTGATGCCATAGAATGTGAAGAGCTTTATTTGTTAAATGAAGATAGCCATGAAAAAGGTTTGCTGAGAGAACAGCAAGATTGTCCGGAGTATTTCAAGGCTTTATTGCGTGATGTAGTGCTTGTTGTAGAGGACGTTTCCAATGATCCTGTATGTGCAGAATTGCTTGATTCCTATCTGGTTCCTCTTGGAATTAAAGCAATGCTGAATGTGCCTGTTCGATTACATGGTGAAGTGTTAGGTACGGTTTGTTGTGAGCGAATTAACGATGAGCAGCCATGGACGCTGGAGCAACAGGAGTTTGTTATTTCAATTGCCAGTACCATGGCTATTTCGCTGGAGGCCGAGCGACGCAGGCAAACAGAAAGTATATTAAGGCGCAAGGAAACAGAAAATCGACGCTTGCTGGATAATCTTATTGATGGTGTTATTACTATTGATCAGACAGGAAGGATTCTTTCATTCAATCCATCTGCAGAGAAAATGTTTGGCTATCTTTCGATGGAGGTTATCGGTCAGAACGTTAATCTTCTTATGCCGGAGCCGTATAAGAAAAATCATGACGATTATATTCAGGCTTACCTGGAAACTGGTGAGGCCAGGGTGATAGGGGCTAGCAGAGAAGTTAATGCAAAGAGAAGGAACGGAGAAATATTCCCAATGCGTCTGGCATTAGCTGAATTGCCAGTAGATGAAAACAATGTGCGACGTTTTATAGCATCATGTAGTGATGTTACTCAGATAAAAATCAATGAAGATCAGGTAAAACGTGCGCAGAAAATGGACGCGATAGGCAAGCTAACTGGCGGTATTGCGCATGATTACAATAATATGCTGGGCGTTATTCTGGGGTATGCTGAATTGCTTGAAATGCAGTTATCGGATAATCCAAAACTGGATAAATATATAAAAACAATTTTGCACGCAGGGGAACGAGGTAAAAAGCTGACCCGCAGTTTGCTGGCCTTTTCTCGCAGTAAGGATATTCAGGCAGAGCCGACGGATATTAATCAATTGCTATTAGATGATGAGCATCTGCTTGCTAAAACGATGACGGCGCAGGTGAAACTGAAGTTAATCCTGGAGGATAACTTATGGTTAAGTTTTCTGGATAAGGGAGACCTGGAAGACGCGATTCTGAATATGTGTATTAATGGAATGCATGCTATGCCTGGAGGCGGCACACTAAAAATAGAATCCAGTAATGAAGTGCTGGGGAATTCTGAGGCAAGTATACTGGGGTTAAATGCCGGGGAGTATGTTCGCCTGTCACTGGAAGATACGGGCGCTGGAATGAATGAAGACACCAGACTCCAGATATTTGAACCTTTTTATACAACAAAAGGCGAGAATGGTACTGGTCTGGGCTTGAGTCAGGTGTACGGTTTTGTGCAAAGATCAAAGGGTGCTATACGTGTATATTCAGAACTTGAAAAGGGGACACGATTTACATTGTATTTTCCTCGATATCAAGCGGACCAGCTAGCAGATATAAAAAATGATAATAAAAAAATTGATAGCTGTGAAGGTAATGAGACTATTCTGGTGGTTGATGATGAACAAGATCTACGAGATCTGGCCAGAGAAATACTTAGCCAGCATGGATACCAGGTCATTATGGCTAACGATGCCCGGCATGCATTGGAAATACTCGAAACAGATAAAATCGATTTGCTCCTGACAGACGTTATTATGCCTGGAATGAACGGCTATGAGTTGGCCGATGAAGTGTCAAATAAATTCCCTCATGTGAAAATTCAAATAGCCAGTGGTTTCAATGATGGTCTGCATCAGGGTGTCAGGAAAGAGTCATTATATAAAGATTTGTTACACAAGCCATTTACCTCAATAAAGTTGCTTGAAAAAATTCGCCGTTTACTTGATCAGGAAGAATAGTGTTGATGTTGAATTATATGCGGAAGCCCAGGAATAAGGTATTTGGAAAAGTAAATGATAAGTTTTCTTAAACGTTTATGCTGTCATTCACTTGCTCGCCAATTAATGCTGGGTATTGCCCTGGTGCATGCAGTGTTGATGACTGTATTTGTGTTTGATTTTATTTCCAGGCAGAAAGATTTCATGTTTCAGCAACAAAATGTTCAGGCTATAAGTCTTGCTGAAACACTTGCTGCTAACGGAGCAGCCTGGATGAATGCCGGGGATGCAGTTGTTTTAAGTGACATTATTGCTGCACAGTCAAAGGTATCAGGATTGCGGCGTATAATATTTCTGGATATGAATGGTAAAGCGCTTGCTGATGCTGGTTTTGTTGACCAGGAATTCATTATTAATAGCGATAGCAGCATGAATCTACTGGATAAGCCAGTGGATAAGCCAGCTCACAGCAAAATACTTGTTGCGACTGAGTCAGCTATTGATGTGCTTGCGCCAGCATGGATAAAAAATAAGCACATTGGCTGGGTTAGAGTTGTTTTAAGTCGGGATAAACTAATAACAAGTTTTGATGAAATCACTCAGAAAGGATTGATTTATATTGCGGTTGCGATTTTAGCTGGAACTGTGTTTGCCTGGTTTATGGCAAATGGGCTTACCCGTGGTATAAGGCAGTTGACAATGGCCTTGCAAAAAATCATTGACGGTGAACGTGATGTTAAAGTTTCCCTGAATCGACATGATGAGTTACAGGAGTTGAGTCATGATTTTAATGAAATGCTGCACACAATGAATGAGCGTGAGCAGAAGCTGCATATCAGTCATGATGCCTTGAAAAATAGTGAGTCACGATATCGGCGTTTAGTCGAGAATGTAACACCAGACTATTTCTTTTATTTATATGATACCAGTGGTGTCTTTACCTTTTTAAGTCCTGCAATCGAAAATGTTCTGGGTTATTCGCCGGAGGAATTCATTGGGTTTAATAATAAATATCTAACCGATAATCCAGTTAATGAAAAAGCTAAAGAATATAGCCAGCGAAGCATGCGCGGTGAAAAGCAGCCGGTATATGAAGTAGAGATTTATCATAAAGACGGGAACGTTCATTTACTTGAGGTGACGGAAGTACCTGTTTTTGATAATCAAAACAATGTTATTGCGGTTGAAGGCTTTGCTCATGATATAACCCAGAGAAAATTATCGCAGCAGGCTTTGCTGGAAGAAAAAGAAAAACTGCTTCGAGAGCAGTCATTATTGCGTTCATTAATTGATTCTGTGCCTGATTTTATATTTTATAAAGATACGGACAGCGTATACATTGGGTGTAACAAAGCGTTTGAGACGTTTGCTGGACTTTCTGAAGAAGATATTATTGGCAAGACAGACCTCGACCTGTTTCCAGCCGAGGTTGGAGAATTTTTTCGTGAAATGGACAAAAAAATGTTGCATAGCAAACAGTCACGAGAAAATGAGGAGTGGGTTACCTACCCGGATGGTCGTCGTGTCTTATTGACAACCTTAAAAACACCTTTTTACACGGTTGATGGAAAAGTATTAGGTCTTATCGGTATTAGTCGTGATATTACTGAACAGCGCCTGAATGAAGAAAATATGTATCGTAGTCAGAAAATGGAAGCTCTGGGTAAGCTGACGGGTGGCATAGCACATGACTATAACAATATGTTGGGCGTCATAATGGGATATGCAGAAATCCTGGCGATGGCGCTACAAAAAGAAGAAAAATTATCGCGATATGTGGCTGAAATACGTAAGGCGGGTGAACGAGGTGCCACGCTTACCCGAAAATTACTGGCTTTTACAAAGCGCCGGGCCAGTCAGTCAGATGTGGTTAATGTTAATGATCTGCTGAACGCCGACCGTCAGATTCTGCAGCGTACGCTGACGGCGCGCATTCAAATTAGTATGGATTTATATGAAAATATCTGGTTGGTCTGGATGGATCGTGCGGGTTTTCAGGATGCCATTTTAAATATCTGTATCAATGCCATGCATGCGATGCCTGACGGCGGTGTTCTTTCAATAACTACGCACAATATTCATTTGCAGAAGCCTGAAGCACAAAATCTGCATTTGCGGGAAGGTGATTATGTGCAGATTGGTATAACAGATAACGGTATTGGTATGGACAAGGAAACCCGATCAAGAATATTTGATCCGTTTTTTACCACAAAAGGAGAAAAGGGTACTGGCCTGGGCTTAAGCCAGGTATACGGTTTTGTTGAAGGCCTGGGCGGTACTATTCATGTTTATTCCGAACTGAATCAGGGAACGAGTTTTATTATTTATCTTCCAGGATTTCAGGGCGATATCGAAGAAACGATAAACCGAGAAGAAACAGGAAGCCAGACGACTGCAGGAAACGAAACTATACTCATTGTAGATGATGAGCCATCATTACGAGACCTGGCGGAAGAAATCCTGATAAACCATGGCTATACCGTATATAAGGCTGAAGATGCCATGGCGGCGTTGGAAATTTTAGCAAACTCGGGTCTAAATATTGACTTAATAATAAGTGATGTGATTATGCCTGGGGTGAATGGTTATCAGTTAGCTCAAAAAGTAGCAGATATTTATCCGCATTTAAAAATTATTATGGCTAGTGGATTTACCGATATGCAGCATTTAAACACTGAAGGCATAAATCAGGAATATACTTTATTGCATAAACCATATAGTTCTAATGATATTTTGAAAGCAATAAGAAATTCACTTGATGAGCCGAAAATATAATGACTATTCCTACGCTTACAGTGGTTGATGATGATATAGACCTGGCCCATTTATTCAAAGAAGTTGCTGAAGATGCGGGCTATTTTGTTCAGGTTTTTCATGATGGGACAGCATTTCAGAATAGCCTGGGTGATACATCGCAAATAATTATGCTTGATCTGATGATGCCAGGTATGGATGGCATTGAGGTAATTCGTAGTCTGGCAGAGAAAAAAATTACTGCTGGACTGGTTCTGGTTAGTGGTTATGATAAAAGTGTTTTACATTCTGCCCATGAACTGGCTTCGGAGTCTCGATTAAATGTCATAGCAAGTTTAACCAAGCCATTAAAAATAACTGAGCTGCGAGATTTGCTGGTTGATTATCAGAATACACATCCTATTGAAACAGCCCCTAAAGCACGCAAGAAGACCGATATCACGGAAGCTGATTTAAAACGAGCGATCGAGAATCGGGAATTGATTCTGTATTACCAGCCACAAATTAATCTTGTTACTGATGCCTGCATCGGTGTTGAAGCGCTGGTGCGCTGGCAACACCCAACGCTTGGTTTAGTATTTCCTGATGCATTTATCTCTCTGGCCGAAAAATCTGGATTAATCGGTGACTTGACATCGTTGGTTATACAACTGGCAATGGAGCAGAATCGACGTTGGCGAGACAATGATCTTAAATTGAAGATATCGATTAATGTTTCTGCCGAGAACATAACCAGCCTCAGTTTACCCGATCAGTTAATTAATCTGGTCAATGCCAACAGGCTCGACGCCTCATCGTTAATGCTGGAAATAACGGAAACTGCCTTGATGGGTGAGCTGGTCAAATCACTGGATATTCTCACCCGTTTACGCATGAAAGGCTTTGATCTGTCTATTGATGATTTTGGTACGGGTTATTCATCTTTGGCGCAATTACATCGAGTGCCATTTACTGAGCTGAAAATTGACCAGCGCTTTATCATGCAAATGGAAAAAGATCACGAGGCGGGTGCGATTGTTGAAACCTGTATCATGTTAGGCCACAAATTAAACATGAAGGTTGTTGCTGAGGGTGTTGAAACCCAGGGGATTCTAGATAATCTTACCAGGCTTGGTTGCGATATAGCCCAAGGCTATCATATCGCAAGGCCTATGCCTGCCGAAAAGTTGCTTGAGTGGATCAATTCCAGAACCAGCCAGTGAAAAGAATCATTGGATCCATTCATTTTATTCTGTATTTTTATTCTGCATTTAATGGGTAGACAGGTTTTTTAAAGCGAGTTCCGAAGATGCTGGCGGCAGATGAAGTCATAAGTAAGCAATTGCTGGCAGAGACCGATGAGGCTTTATATCAGACTAAAAAGTCAGGCCGCAACCAGGCGCAAAATGATATTGGGGCCGATTCGGCTTGAAACTATGCGGTAAAGGCTGGATAATTCGCAGCCTTGTTATGGTGACCCACGTTGGTTCCCCCGCGACGATTAACCGCGAACCCCGCCAGGTCCGGAAGGAAGCAACGGTAGTGGCGACATCGGGCGCCGGGGTGTGGCTGATGTGGGTTGCCACCCTCTAATTTTTCAAATTTTTCTGTTTCAGGTATTTAGGTGCAAGCCGTAGATTCGGAGCCAGAAACAGAGAAAACAAACATCATTTTTCGCGCGTACTTCAGCATTTAGAAGTCACTCAAAATAAGCATCTAAAGAAAAAGTAGCTGTCCTGTCTTTTCTCCGGTTTGTGTTAAACTGCGCTTTTTAAGTCAGCCCGGCAAAATATGAGTTATCAGGTTCTAGCGCGAAAATGGCGTCCCGCAAATTTCACCGAAATGGTGGGGCAGGATCATGTATTGCGTGCACTGATCAATGCCCTGGATGAAGAGCGCTTACACCACGCCTATTTGTTCACCGGCATCCGCGGTGTCGGCAAAACCACCGTGGCACGTATATTTGCAAAATCCCTGAATTGTGAAACTGGGGTCACCTCCACACCCTGTGGCGAATGTGCCGCCTGTAAGGCAATCGCGGAAGGCCGGTTTATCGATCTGATCGAGGTGGATGCAGCCTCGCGCACCAAGGTCGAAGATACCCGGGAATTACTCGATAATGTGCAATATGCACCGACCCATGGCCGCTTTAAGGTCTATCTGATCGATGAAGTACACATGCTGTCCGGGCACAGTTTCAATGCCCTGCTGAAAACGCTGGAAGAGCCGCCACCGCATGTGAAGTTCCTGCTGGCGACCACTGATCCGCAAAAACTGCCGGTGACAATTTTATCGCGCTGTCTGCAGTTCAATCTCAAACGCATGCCGATGCCACTGATTGAGGGGCACCTGCAACATATATTGCAGGCCGAACAGGTGGCATTCGAAGACCAGGCAATTCGTTTGCTGGCGCATGGCGCCGATGGCTCGATGCGGGATGCCCTGAGTTTGCTGGATCAGGCCATCGCCTACGGTGGCGGCAAACTGGATACCGACGAAGTACAGGCCATGCTGGGTTCGGTATCGCGGGATCGTATATTGGCCATCCTGAATGCCCTGATAACGAATGATGCGGCGGCGGCGATGAATGAAGTTGCCCGGCTTGCCGAGATGACGCCGGACTATCAGAATGCGCTGGCCGATTTGCTGGCTTTGCTGCATCAGGTTGCTCTGGCTCAACAGGTGCCCGATGCGGTGGATGATCATCTGGTTGAACGTGAGACCATTCAGCAAATCGCCAGCCAGGTATCTGCTGAAGATGTGCAACTGTTTTATCAAATCGGTTTACTCGGCCGGAAAGATTTACCGCTGGCGCCCGATGCCCGAACCGGTTTTGAAATGGCCCTGTTAAGAATGCTGGCGTTCAAGCCAGCACCCGGCCAGGTGAGCGAGCGGCTACCGGTCCAGCAAACTGCGCATGCCGCATCTGCTCCCCTGGTTAATGCTGGTGAGCAAAATCCAGAGCCGGCGACAGAACAAGCAACGCCGGCCACCGCGCCGGTCGCTAAAGTCGCGGTCAGCGACTGGCACGGCCTGGTTGAAGCAATGAATATTCGCGGCATGGTCAAACAACTGGCAGTGAACTGCGTATTGCATCAACGCGACGGTGGCGAGATCCAGTTGATACTAAATGAAGAATTTTCCCAGTTGCTGAACCCTGGTTTGCAGAGCAAATTGGCAGATGCGCTGGGTGAGTATCTGGGTGATAAAATCAAATTACAGATTAGTCTGGGCAAACCGGAAACCGAATCTCCGGCGCAAACAGCCGCTCGCAATGTCGCCGAAAGACAGCAGCAGGCTGAGCAGTCGATTGAACAGGATCCGGTGGTGCAGGCCATGAAAGAGAACTTTGGTGCAGAGGTCGTACCCAATTCCGTACGACCCATCGATTAATGAGTTGCCTGCCTTGTTGAAGGAGGGGCACACAACAAAGAGGAAAAGCCATGAAAGGTGGTCTTGGAAACATGATGAAACAGGCGCAGAAGATGCAGGCAGACATGCAGAAAGCGCAGGAAGAAATAGCCAATATGGAAGTAGAAGGACAGTCCGGCGGCGGTATGGTGAAAGTCGTGATGAATGGTCGTCACGAAGTGCGTCGGGTCGAGCTGGACGACAGCCTGATGGAAGATGACAAGGAAATGATCGAAGATCTGCTGGCGGCTGCGGTCAATGATGCAGTACGCAAGATCGAACAGGAATCCTCTGATAAAATGTCAGGTGTCACCGCAGGTATGAATCTGCCCGGCGGATTGAAGCTGCCGTTCTAAATTAATGAGTCACTCTCCGCTACTGAATCAGCTTATCGAAGCATTGCGCTGTTTGCCCGGTGTTGGCCCCAAGTCCGCCCAGCGTATGGCATTTCATTTACTGGAACGTGATCGCGATGGGGCGTTAAAACTATCGCGGGCGCTACGCGAAGCAGTGGAGAATATTGGCCACTGTAAACAGTGCCGGACTTTGTCGGAGACTGAAATCTGTGGTCTATGCGCCAATCCCTCCCGCGATCCCTTGTTTATGTGTGTGGTAGAAACCCCTTCCGATGTGCTGGCAATCGAACAGGCAACGGATTTCAAGGGCGTCTACTTTGTGCTGATGGGGCATTTGTCGCCGCTGGATGGTATTGGCCCGGATGAGCTCGGATTAAACATGCTGGAGCAGCGACTGAAAGCGGACGGTATCCAGGAGATTATCCTGGCTACCAATCCGACAGTAGAAGGTGAAACGACAGCACATTATATTTCCCAGATGGCGTCTGAATATGGCATCCAGGCGACACGTCTGGCTCACGGCATACCCCTGGGTGGTGAGCTGGAATACATCGATGGTGGCACCCTGGCCCATGCGTTTACCGGCAGGCAGAAGGTGGCCGGCGAGTTTTGATAAAAACGAGCCGGTCATCCTGAGCGCAGCCGAAGGATCTTAAATACCCGGGTAGCTAGATCCTTCGGCTGCGCTCAGGATGACAGGAATATTTAACCGGACAACTAGTGTCGGCTGCGCTCAGGATGAGGAGTGTTTTTCCGACTTATGGTTCTAAGAGCTGTTTTTTGCTTGCTATACTTTAAAAATATCTTTGTTTTGCGGGATACCTGAATGGACATAGCAGTTACCGGTCTGGCGCCGTTATTATTGCCCGATCCAGGCCGAAGTCGATCGCGGCCTGATACTGCTCGCGCCGATAACAATCAGCAAAATACCGCTCGTAATCGCACGCAAACCCAGTCGGATAATCCTGGCGGTGAACGGCTTGTTCGTGGTGAAGTTTTATCATCGAACTCCAATCATACGCGCGCCGTTAATAGTACGCTGGGTGCATTGAATGAGCGTAATATGGAGTTTGCGCAGTCTGATACTCGTCAAATTAGTATTTATGCTGCTATCCAGACCTACAGCGACAATGAAGCGCTGATTGCTGACCCGGATCAGCCCAGACAGGTTTCGGGCATCATCGACGAATTTGTTTAGCTCAACGCTGCTCATGCGTGGATGAGCTTATTTTAAAAATATGAAAGTGAGAAAAAATGACTGACTGTATTTTCTGTAAAATTATTGCGGGTGAAATTCCCGGCGATATTATTTATCAGGATGACGATGTGCTGGCTTTTCGTGATCTAAACCCTCAGGCGCCAACCCATGCGCTGGTCATTCCCAAAAAACACATATCTACCATCAACGATATTCAATCGGACGATGCAGAGCTGGTAGGTAAAATGTTTCTGGCGGCACAAAAGATAGCAAAAGATGATGGTATTGCTGAGCCAGGCTACCGCACCGTAATGAATTGCAACTCAGGGGCAGGGCAAACAGTTTTTCACATCCATTTGCATGTGCTGGGTGGGCGTGCTATGAGTTGGCCGCCGGGTTAAGCTGCGAGTATTTTGCCAGCAAAATCAAATCCTGGAGAGTTTTCACCTGAGATAGAAACTTTACTGTTAGCGTTTACGAAATCTAGTAGATAGCCTGTGAAATACCAATTATTCTCCCGCATATTACTTGCAACTTATCGGTCTTATCAGTAATATTCCGGCCTCTCCAGGCGCGTAGCTCAGTTGGTTAGAGCACCACCTTGACATGGTGGGGGTCGGTGGTTCGAATCCACTCGCGCCTACCAATTTACTTTCATGTAAATTGGTTATATAAATTGAAATTTATTACAACCTGTTTAATGGTCTTTTGTAGGGATCATTAAATGCATGTGACCTCTAGTATGGGTCACCACTGAAAGCCAGGAGCACAACATGCCAGTTATTACTCTGCCTGACGGTAGTCAGCGCACTTTTGCATCCCCCGTTTCTGTATATGATGTCGCGGCCGAAATTGGTCCCGGCCTGGCCAAGGCCACTCTGGCCGGTAATGTCGATGGCAAGCTGGTCGATGCGTCATATGTGATGGAGGCTGATGCCCAGTTATCCATTATTACTGATAAAAATGAGGAAGGTCTGGAAGTTATTCGCCACTCCGCTGCCCATTTGTTGGCACAGGCGGTCAAAGCCCTGTATCCCTCTGCTCAGATTACGATTGGGCCGGTGATCGATGATGGTTTTTACTATGATATTGATTATGAGCCACGTTTCAGCCCGGAAGATTTGCAGGCCATTGAAAAGAAAATGGAAGAACTTGCCAGGGCGGATTTCAAGATAAGTCGTTCCGTCAAAACGCGTGATGAAGCGGTAAAATTTTTCCGTGATATGGGCGAAGAATACAAGGCCCAGATCATTGAAGATATTCCGGCCAACGAAGATTTGTCACTGTATCAGCAGGGGGATTTCGTCGATCTTTGCCGTGGCCCGCATGTACCCAGTACCGGCAAAATCAAAGCATTCAAACTAACCAAGCTGGCCGGTGCCTACTGGCGTGGTGATTCCAATAATAAAATGCTGCAACGCATTTATGGTACTGCCTGGCCTGACAAGAAACAGCTAAAAGCCTACTTGAAACGTATCGAAGAGGCTGAAAAGCGTGATCATCGTAAAATAGGCAAACAACTGGGCCTGTTCCATTCCCAGGAAGAAGCACCGGGCATGGTGTTCTGGCATAAAGATGGCTGGGATCTGAACCTGACTATTCAGGACTATATCCGTCGGCGTTTGCGTGATCACGGCTACCAGGAAATTCATACCCCACAGGTGGTTGATCGCAGTCTGTGGGAAAAATCCGGTCACTGGGACAAGTTCAGTGACATGATGTTTACCACCCACTCGGAAAATCGCGATTATGCGGTCAAGCCGATGAACTGCCCCTGCCACGTACAGGTGTTCAATCAGGGCCTGAAATCCTACCGTGATTTGCCGTTACGTCTGGCAGAGTTCGGCTCCTGTCATCGCAACGAGCCGTCGGGCACTTTACATGGTCTGATGCGGGTCCGTAATTTCGTCCAGGATGATGCGCATATTTTCTGTACTGAAGATCAGATCCAGCAGGAAGTCTCCGATTTCATCGATTTAACCTTCGATGTCTATAAAGACTTCGGTTTTGAAAATATCGAGATTGCATTATCGACGCGTCCGGAGCAGCGGGTCGGTTCAGATGAAGTCTGGGATCAGGCGGAAAAGGCGCTGGAAGAAGCGTTGAAGTCCAAGGGGCTGGATTACGTATTGCAGCCCGGTGAAGGTGCCTTCTATGGACCCAAGATAGAATTCACCTTACGTGACTGCCTGGAACGTGGCTGGCAATGCGGCACCATGCAGGTGGATTTTTCCATGCCGGGGCGTCTGGATGCTCAGTACGTCGCTGAAGACGGCAGTCGCCAGGTGCCAGTGATGTTGCACCGCGCTATCCTGGGATCGGTGGAACGATTTATCGGTATTTTGATCGAGCATTACGAAGGTAAATTTCCACTGTGGTTATCGCCGCAGCATGCGGTCATTATGAATATTACGGATAAACAGGCTGAATTTGCTTCAAAAGTCGAAAAAACCCTGCACGATCGGGGCTTTAAGGTGAAAGCGGACTTGAGAAATGAAAAGATCGGCTTTAAAATTCGCGAGCATACATTACAGCGGGTTCCCTATATGTTGGTCATTGGTGACCGGGAACTAGAAAATCACAGTGTGGCCGTGCGTTCTCGTAGTGGTGAAGATCTGGGCTCAATGTCAGTTGATGACTTTGCAGACCACCTTTCCCAGGCTATTGAGAGTCACGGTCTCGCTATTTCGGAGGAATAAAACATCGCTGCTGAAAAGAAATCTCGTTTAAACGATCAAATTACTGCCCCTGAAGTCAGGGTTATAGATGCAGAAGGCGAACAGGCCGGAGTCATGGCGATTGAGGAAGCTTTGAAGCTGGCTCAGCAAGCTGATCTCGATCTGGTGGAAGTGTCACCGAATGCGGCACCGCCGGTTTGTCGAATCATGGATTTCGGCAAGTTCAGATTTGAAGCGAAGAAGCAGCTAAACGCTAATCGCAAGAAACAGAAGCAGGTTCAGGTCAAGGAAATCAAGTTCCGTCCGCGTACTGAAGAAGGTGATTACAATACTAAAGTTCGAAAACTGCGCGAGTTTCTGGAAAAAGGCGATAAAACAAAAGTTACCCTGCGTTACCGCGGCCGTGAGTTTGCCCATCAGGAACTGGGTCTGGAGCTGTTAAAACGCGTAGCGGCTGATCTGGAAGAATTTGGCACGGTCGAGCAAATGCCGAAAATGGAAGGTCGACAAATGGTGATGATGATCTCGCCTAAGAAGACAAAATAGTATATACTTCCGCCCCTCCTCACAGAGGGCATGGTTCATCAGGGTCCATACTTGAGAAATCAGGGCTGAGTAATCAGTAAAAACCCGAAAAATAATCACCCTGCATCCGCCTCCCATGGTCAAATCTGGGGGAGCAGGAACTGGGTCTTTTAAAGAATTATTTTGGAGCAAATAATGCCTAAGATGAAAACCAATCGCGGCGCTGCCAAGCGTTTCCGCAAAAATGGCTCTGGCGGTTTTAAACGCGCCCAGTCATTCCGTCGTCATATTCTGACTAAAAAATCCACCAAGCGTAAACGCCATTTACGTGCGCCATCACAGATTGCTGCATGTGATGTTCGTATGGTTAAACGCATGTTGCCTTTTATATAGGAGTCTGAATCATGGCAAGAGTTAAACGTGGTGTACAGGCGAGAGCTAAGCATAAAAAGATAATGGCGAAAGCCAGGGGTTATTACGGTGCGCGTAGTCGTGTTTATCGTGTAGCTCACCAGGCGGTAATTAAAGCCGGTCAATACGCATACCGTGACCGTCGTGTTAAGAAGCGTGAATTCCGTAAACTGTGGATTGCGCGTATTAATGCAGCCGCGCGGGAATTTGATATGTCATACAGCCGTTTCATTGACGGTCTGAACAAAGCTGAAATTGATGTCGACCGTAAGGTTCTGGCAGATATCGCGGTTCATGATATCGCAGCATTTGGTCAATTGGTTGATGCAGCCAAAGCGGGCCTTGCGAAAGCTGCCTAAAATTTTGTAACTATTCAGCTCACACCTGTGAGGTATCCGATTAAGGCGCAATCTGAATAGTTACGGTTTTAGAGAAAAATCAGAAAAAGGGGAAAGGCCATGTCTTTCCCCTTTTTTATTTTAAAAAAACAAAACAATAACGGTAGCAACAGTGGCTGATCTACAACAGGTATTATCCCAGGCGCAACAGGCAATTGCCGACGCGAGTGATCTACAAACTCTGGACGAAGTGCGTGTACAGTATCTGGGTAAAAAAGGTGAGTTTACGGCTCAGTTGAAGGAGCTGGGGAAACTTCCTGCAGAAGAACGCAAAGCGGCAGGACAAACCATCAATGAAGCAAAACGTTCATTTCAGACGGCTCTGGAAGAACGTAAGCTAATACTGGAACGTGAGCAGCTTAATGCCCAGTTGGCTACTGAGACGGTTGATGTCAGCTTGCCGGGCCGTGGGCAAAATGCTGGCGGCTTGCATCCTGTTTCTCGCACCATGCAGCGGATCGAAAAGCTGTTTGCCGGTCTGGGCTTTGATGTGGCTGAGGGGCCGGAAATCGAGGATGATTATCATAACTTCGAAGCACTGAATATTCCCTCGCATCATCCGGCCCGTGCCATGCACGATACTTTTTATTTTGATGCCAATACTTTATTGCGTACCCATACCTCGCCGGTGCAGGTGCGCGAAATGGAAACCACCGAGCCGCCCTTGCGCCTGATAGCGCCGGGTCGTGTCTATCGTTGTGATTCAGATTTAACCCATACGCCCATGTTTCATCAGGTCGAAGGCCTGATGGTGGATCAGGATGTGAGCTTTGCTGACCTGATGGGTACGCTGGATAAGTTTCTCAAGCTGTTTTTTGAAAACGATGAATTAAAAACTCGTTTTCGTCCGTCTTATTTCCCATTTACCGAGCCTTCTTCGGAAGTTGATATCCAGTGTGTCATGTGTGAAGGCAAGGGCTGTCGTGTATGCAGTCATACCGGCTGGCTGGAAGTGCTGGGTTGCGGCATGGTGCATCCTGAAGTATTCAGGCATGCCGGTATCGATAATGAAAAATTCACCGGCTATGCCTTTGGTATGGGGGTCGAGCGTCTGGCGATGTTACGTTACGGCGTGAATGATCTACGTTTATTTTTCGAAAACGATCTTCGTTTCCTGAAACAGTTTGCATAAGGTAGGCCCATGAAAATATCAGAACAATGGTTACGTGAATGGGTGAACCCGGCTGTTGATACCCAGACGTTAGCAGATGAAATTACCATGGCCGGTCTTGAGGTGGATTCAATTGCACCCGCCGCTGGTGAATTTACCAATGTTGTCGTGGCACAGGTTAAAGAAGTTGAAAAACATCCGGATGCCGACAAACTCAATGTATGTAAAGTCGATGCAGGCGGTGATTTGTTACAGATCGTTTGTGGCGCCGCCAACGTGCGTCCAGGATTATTTGTGGCCTGTGCCACTATTGGCGCCGTGTTACCCGGTAATTTCAAAATTAAAAAATCCAAACTGCGCGGTGTTGAATCCTTTGGCATGCTGTGTTCAGAAAAAGAACTGGGCATGGCCGAGCAGGCGGAAGGTCTGATGGAATTACCTGCTGACGCACCGATCGGTAGCGATATCCGTGAGTATCTGCAACTGAATGATCAGATCATCGAAGTCGATTTAACGCCTAACCGTAGCGATTGCCTGAGTGTGGCGGGTATTGCTCGTGAGGTCGGCACTTTATATCAGTGCGATGTGAATGTTGTTGATATTCCAGCAGTTGCGGCAGAGATAGAGGATATCTTTCCGGTAGCTTTACAAGCCGAGGAGTCATGTTCTCGTTATCTGGGCCGGGTGATTCGGAATGTGAATGTAAACGCTGAAACGCCATTATGGATGGTGGAGAAATTACGCCGTTCAGGCATTCGTAGTTTAGGGCCTGCGGTGGATGTCACCAATTACGTTATGCTGGAGCTGGGTCAGCCCATGCATGCTTTTGATCTGGATGTTCTCAGTGGTGGTATTCAGGTGCGTATGGCGAAAGTGGGCGAGAAGATCACCCTGCTGGATGGCAAAGAAATCGTGGCTACTGACAACACGTTGTTAATTGCAGATGAAAACAGGCCTCTGGCGTTGGCTGGCATTATGGGTGGTGAAGGTTCAGGTGTGGGAGATGAAACCCGGAACCTGTTCCTCGAATGCGCCTTTTTCAATCCTCTGGCGATAGCCGGTAAGGCTCGTGAGTTTGGCTTGCATACCGATTCCTCGCATCGTTTCGAGCGTGGAGTTGATCCAGAACTGTCGTTTAAGGCGATGGAAAGAGCCACCCAGTTGCTGATTGATATCTGCGGCGGTCAGCCAGGACCTGTTAAAGAACAATCGGCAGCCGCTTATCTACCCTTGCCCGCACCGATCAAGCTACGTGCTGATCGCATTACTCGCATGCTGGGTATTCGTTTTGAAGCGGCGGAAGTCGAAGGTATTTTAACCCGCCTGGGTATGGCTGTTGAAACCCAGCAAGATGGCTGGATAGTAACACCGCCAGCATTTAGATTTGATATTGCGATTGAAGCCGATCTTATCGAAGAGCTGATTCGCATCCACGGCTACAACAATATTCCCAGAACCCTGCCACGCTACCAGCCCGAAATGAAGGCGCTGGACGAATCGAAACTGGATCTGTCGCGGGTAAAAAACGTACTGGTGGAGCGGGGATATTTCGAGGCCATTACCTACAGTTTTGTTGATCCAAAGTGGCAGGCCGCCATCGATGCAGATATCAAGCCGGTGGCACTGGCAAATCCCCTGTCTGCGGAACTTTCTGTTATGCGCACCAGTATCTGGCCCGGCCTGCTCAAGGCCGTCCAGCACAATACGAACCGGCAACAATCCCGGGTGCGGTTATTCGAAACTGGCCTGACTTTCATCCAGCAGGGTGATGAGCTGGTTCAACAACCGAAGCTGGCGGGTGCGATTTGTGGCACAGTCGAGGCCGAACAGTGGGATAGTGAAAGCCGAAAAGTTGATTTTTTTGATGCCAAAGCCGATGTTGAGGCTATTTTAGCGTTGGGCGGTCTGGGCGATATAACATTCGAAAAAGCACAGCATAATGCCCTGCATCCCGGTCAAACTGCCAAAATTTTTAAGAAAAATCAACCAATTGGATGGCTTGGTGCATTGCACCCGAAAACACAAAAAACACTGGATATTGACCCTACAGTTTATGTGTTTGAATTGCAGCTACATGCCCTGTTAGAGGCCGATATACCGGTGTTTGAGCCATTGTCCAGGTTCCCGGAAGTGCGTCGAGATCTGGCGTTGCTGGTGAAGCAGGATATACCCGTGAGTGAGCTGTTTAATGTAATAAAATCAACTTCTTCCGAAGTTTTACAGGAAATTTTGTTATTTGACGTCTATACTGGTAAAGGAATAGATTCTGGTCTAAAAAGTGTCGCTTTAGGCTTGATTTTACAGGGATTTTCCCGCACTCTTACGGACGAAGATGTGGACTCAGAATTACAGAATATTGTTAAGGCATTGAACAACGATTTCGGTGCTACACTACGGGAGTAGAAATGGCGTTAACCAAAGCTGACATGGCAGAGCGATTGTTCGACGAATTGGGTCTGAACAAGCGAGAAGCCAAAGAGCTGGTTGAATTATTTTTTGAAGAAGTTCGTGAAGCACTGGAATCGGCTTACAATGTTAAGCTGTCTGGCTTTGGTAATTTTACTTTGAGAGATAAAACTCAGCGCCCGGGACGCAACCCCAAAACTGGGGAAGAAATCCCGATTTGCGCACGTCGCGTAGTGACATTCCGCCCTGGACAAAAACTAAAACAACGAGTCGAAGCATATGCTGGAAGCCAGCAATAATAACGAATTACCTGTCATACCAAGCAAACGTTACTTCACCATTGGTGAGGTAAGTGAGCTTTGTGGTGTAAAACCTCATGTACTGCGTTACTGGGAGCAGGAGTTTCTACAGCTTAAACCGGTCAAGCGCCGTGGCAATCGTCGCTATTATCAGCGTCATGATGTTATTTTAATTCGCCAGATTCGCAGCCTGCTATATGATCAGGGATTCACTATCGGTGGTGCTCGGCAGCAATTAACCGGTGAGCAGGCTAAAGATGACACTAATCAGAGCCAGCAGTTGGTTAAACAGCTACGCCTGGAGCTGGAAGAAATATTACATACCCTCAAGAAGTAAACTTTCGCTTTAATCAAAAATCAACACGGTGTAGAATTCACCGCCTGTTCGGGACGTAGCGCAGCCTGGTAGCGCACTTGACTGGGGGTCAAGTGGTCGGAGGTTCAAATCCTCTCGTCCCGACCAATTTAATCAATGACTTAGCTCATTTCTAGCTGGTTATTTTTTAACCATTCCGTAAATTGTTCCGTAAATAATCTACTTTGCTGAGTCTGCCTGGTCAAAATTTCGTTAGATAGCCTGAAGTTCTGGATTTAATGGGGCTGTGGCACGAATTATTAGCGTGTGTCCACATACTCAGGTTCGGTTCAAATTCTGCTGTTCAGCCATTTCCTCTTTTTTATGTCCTTTAATATTTATAAACCACTGAATTTATTTGTTTTATTTTCAGGTGTGACTGTTGTATCGTTCCAGCTAAGCAATGTGATGGAGTGACACATGTCCAAAGAAGCAACACCCGGCGCGATCTATCTAAAAGACTATATACCGCCAACTTTCTGGATTGATTCAGTTAATTTACGATTTGAGCTGGGTGAGCAGGAAACGCGAGTGGTTTCTGAAATAGATTTTCGGCGTAATTTTGATGTCGATGCACCCAATATTCTCGAACTGCATGGTGAGCAACTGGTGCTGGGTTCGGTGTTTCTCGATGGCAGGGCGCTGAGTGATGGGGATTTTAGTGTTAGCAAGGAACAGCTATGGATTCCTGATGTGCCGGATCAGTTCACCCTGCAGATCGAAACTTTTATAAAACCCCAGGAAAATACGTCTCTGGAAGGGCTGTATAAATCCAGCGGAAATTTCTGTACCCAGTGTGAGGCAGAAGGTTTCCGAAAAATCACCTATTATCTCGACCGACCCGATGTGATGGCAAAATTCACCACCACCATTGTAGCGGATCAATCACGTTATCCAGTGTTGTTATCCAATGGCAATCCTGTCGATTCAGGTGAGCTTGAGAATGGCCAGCATTTTGTTAGCTGGGAGGATCCCTATAAGAAACCCTGTTATTTGTTTGCTCTGGTGGCAGGCCAGTTAGAGTGTGTGGAAGATACGTTTACCACCATGTCTGGTCGTGAGATAGCGCTGCGCATTTATGTCGAACAACATAATGTTGACAAATGTGCGCATGCGATGCGTTCTTTACAAAAAGCCATGAGCTGGGATGAACAGAAATATGGCCGTGAATATGATCTGGATATTTACATGATCGTAGCGGTAGACGATTTCAATATGGGGGCCATGGAAAATAAAGGACTTAACGTTTTTAATTCCAAATTTGTATTGGCAAAACCGGAAACCGCAACGGATGTTGATTTTGTAAATATTGAAGCGGTGATTGGCCACGAATATTTTCATAACTGGAGTGGTAATAGAGTCACCTGCCGCGACTGGTTTCAGCTGACCTTAAAAGAAGGTTTGACCGTTTTTCGCGATCAGCAATTTACTGCCGATATGAGCTCGGCCACTGTTAAACGTATCGATGATGTAAACGTTTTGCGCACCCGTCAGTTTGTCGAAGATGCCGGTCCAATGGCGCATCCAATTCAGCCGGATTCCTATGTTGAGATTAATAATTTCTACACCGTTACTGTGTACAACAAGGGTGCTGAGATTATTCGTATGATTCATACATTGCTCGGAGCACATGATTTCCGCAAAGGTATGGATTTGTATTTCAGCCGGCATGATGGCGAAGCCGCAACCACTGAAGATTTTGTCAAAGCGATGGAAGATGCATCTGATGTGAAGCTGCAACAATTCCGTTTGTGGTATCACCAGGCGGGTACGCCTGAGCTGCAGGTGAGTGGTGAACATTCTCCGGATGACTCAACATATACCCTGAGTGTTAAACAGCAATCCAGCAATAATAAGCCTTTTCATATTCCACTATCCTTTGGCCTGATTGATGAGGCAGGTAATAATATCCCGCATGCGAGTCAGATTTTGAATGTCACTCAGGCGGAACAAAGCTTTGTATTCAATAATATTTCGTCGGTCGTTGTGCCGTCGATACTGCGAAATTTTTCGGCGCCAGTGAAACTACAGCTGGATCTGAGTGATGATGATCTGGCTTTCCTCATGGCGAATGATAGTGATGAATTTAATCGCTGGAATTCAGCACAGCAACTGGCTGTTAATATCATGCTGGCACTAATCGCCGAATACCGCAGGGCGGGGCGGCAGCTTGATAATCTGCAATTACCCGCATCTTTTGTAGCAGCATTTGGACAGGTATTAACCGATGCAAAACTTGATGCCGCTTTAGCCGCCCGAGTACTCACCTTGCCAGCTGAGGATTACCTGGCGGAAATGATGAATGTAGTTGATGTCGATGCGATTCATGATGTCCGCGAATTTTGTAAATCGGCTATAGCCCGTGAATTACAGGCCGATCTGATTGCTATTTATCGTGATAAGCAGACTGCCAATTTTGAACTCACGGCAGAGGCGATGGGTCAGCGAAGCTTGAAAAACCTGTGTCTTGCCTATCTGGTGAGCCTGGATATGGCTGATAGCCGAGAACTCGCGCTACAGCAATATGAGCAGGCCACTAATATGACTGACCAGATAGCCGCTTTGAGTTCCCTGGTTGGGCTCGGCGGCAAGGAAAGTGAGCAGGTGTTAGGACAGTTTTATGCGCAATGGAAAGATGATGCGCTGGTCATTGATAAGTGGTTCACTGTGCAGGCAACTGCAGCATTGCCGCAGACTCTGGATAATATAGGCAAGTTGCTGGTGCACGAAGCGTTCGATATTAATGTGCCCAATCGGGTACGCGCTTTGTTGGGCGCGTTTAGTCAGGCCAATCCGGTTAATTTTCACGATAAGTCGGGTCAGGGCTATCAGTATCTAGCAGATTGCGTTATTAAACTGAATGAAACCAATCCGCAAATTGCGGCGCGCCTGTTATTGCCGCTGATTCAGTGGCGCCGGTTTGATGAGGCAAGGCAACAGCTCATGATAAAACAGTTACAGCGAATTTCAGATACTCAAGGTTTGGCTAAAGATGTTTTCGAGATTGTCAGTCGCGGATTAAGTGTGAGTCAACAATAAATAATCCAGAGGGGAATATAAATTCTCCTAAAAAATCATGCATTTACTGTACAAGAAAAAAAAAGAAGCTACACTTGCTTTTTAACATTAATGACTTAAAAGCATAAAAATAATAAATGGTAGATTCAACGCGGTACGGTCCAGGGATGGATTTAGAGCACCCCCATATCCCGGTTATCCTTATTGCTGATGATGATCCTGCTATTCGTCTGGTGTTACGCCATGCGATGGAGCAGGAAGGCTATCATGTGATTGAGGTTGCCAATGGTCTGGAAGCGATTCAGGCGACAGTGCGACAACATCCTGATTTAATCTTGATGGATGCGGTTATGCCACAAATGGATGGTTTTCGTGCCACCTCAGAACTCAAAGGCATGGAAGATCATTACAATATACCCGTTCTTATAATTACCTCTCTTGATGATGATTTATCTGTAGAACAGGCATTTAATGTTGGCGCCTGTGACTACATTACCAAACCCGTGAACTGGTCCGTATTAAAACAGCGAGTTAAGCGCTTGCTGTTTGCTGCTAATGCGGAACGTAAAATTGAGCATCTTGCCTATCACGATACACTCACCGGGTTGCCCAATCGTATGCTGTTTATGGATCGCATGGATCAGGCTATTAGTCGCGCAATGCGTAACCAGGAAAATTTTGCGCTGTTGTTTATTGATATTGATAATTTTAAAGTCATTAATGATTCGATGGGGCATGAAGCCGGTGACAAATTACTCATCAGTATTACTCAGCGTTTACGTGAAACTCTTCGAATGTCCGATACCATCGCACGCCTGGGCGGTGATGAATTCACAGTTGTGCTGGAGAATCTGAGTGAGCCAGAAGCGGTTATACTGGTGGTTAAAAATTTGCTGGAAAAAATATCTGAACCCATAGAGATTAGTGGCAGGGAAGTGCATATAGGTGCCAGTATTGGCATATCGATGTACCCGGATGACGGTATATCTTTTGGGAATTTGCTGAAAAATGCCGATACCGCGATGTATAGAGCGAAAGATTTAGGGCGTAATACTTTTCAGTTTTATACTGCTGAAATGAGTGAAATAGCAATGCGACGACTGGAGCTGGAAAACAGTTTGCGCAACGCTGTTGAAAGTCAGGATTTTGTAATTTTTTATCAGCCAAAATATGATTTTAAAAGAGGTAAATGCTGTGGCATGGAAGCGCTGGTTCGATGGGATCATCCCGAGAAGGGAATTGTTTCACCGGATGAATTCATCCCGCTAGCTGAAGAAACGGGGCTGATCGTTCCGCTCGGAGAGTGGGTGATTAAAACCGCGTGTGCACAATATAGTCTTTGGAAACAGGCGGGTTATGTGCTTAATAATATTTCAATTAATGTATCGGCCAGGCAGTTTCATGAACAGGACATAACGGGATTATTCCAGCAGGTGCTACAGGAAACCGGACTGAATCCAGCAGAAATAGAAATCGAATTAACCGAAAGCACGTTGATAAGCAATCAACGCAAGGCCAGGGGAATAATCAATGAATTGCATGATATGGGATTATTGATTGCACTGGATGATTTCGGTACCGGTTATGCTTCGATGTCTTATCTAAAAGATTTTCCCATCGATACTGTCAAAATTGATCGAAGCTTTGTCAGAGATATACCCGATGACAAGGAAGATACTGCAATAGTAAAAGCCATTACCGGTTTAGCTGAGGCCCTGGGTTTATCGCTTATTGCCGAGGGTGTAGAAACCGAACAGCAGATTATGTTTCTGAAAGACATCGGCTGTTTACATGGTCAGGGCTATTACTGGAGTAAGCCTGTATCGGCACTTGAGTTTGAACGTACCATTCTAAGATAGCTTCGCATCCTTACGCCGCATGATTTGATTGTTTGCCTGATCACTGCCAGATTATCAGGCGAATTAAGCAGCCACATCCGGATCAGGGGCGATCACGGATGTGGAATTGCTGGTAAGTCAACCTGCATAAAACTAGATGAATAAACAGATATCGGACTTTTGCGCCGTGGGTAAAAAACTTGCGGCACCGACCCATTCTTCGACTTCATCAATAAACTCGTCCTGATTAGAACCGAACATATCAACTGTCATCTGGCAGGCAATGAGTTTGACATCTGCTTCGATACACAGCGTCCTCAATTCTTCGGGACTTGCTATACCTTTGTTCTGCGTTGTTTTTTTCATCATGGCTGTGGCCAAGGATTCAAAACCCGGCATATTGCCCATCAGGACATTGGGAATATTCATATTCATATCCTGCAACCATTTGGGTCCCATCGGCATTTTCATCGGCATGGCCGGATTGCCCAGCGGGCTGACTTTCAGATTCATATCTTTTTTCAGTAAACCCAATCCATAAAAGGTAAAGAATATTGAAACATCCCAGCCAAGGGCCGCGGCTGTTGAAGCCAGAATAAACGGTGGATATGCCCAGTCCATCGACCCCCTGGTGGCAATGATGCTCATGGCTGGCGTGTGATTGGCCGCTAGTTCTTTTTGTTTTTCCTCAAATCGTTGATCAAACCATTTGTTTAAATCTTCTTTGCTAAATGTGGATGGGTCGCTGATTGCCTGCTGTTCCTGTAAAGTGGATACGGCTGTCATTTCCGGCTCCTCCAGTCTGCAATTGACTGAGTATATGGTTAAGAAAAGCTTCACCTGTTCTCTAAAGGCGTTTAATTTGCAAGCGCCTTAAAAAATAAGATAAACGTCTGACTAAAATAAGTCAATAAAGTTTATAAGAATATCTGGATGAACTATTGACCTAAATATGAATTCAGCGGCGTAACTGCCTGCTGTAATTCGGGCTGGGCCGATGTCTTTTGGCTGTGATCAAGAAATGACTGTAACGAAGCCTGCCAGCTTATTTCAGGGTCATAACCCAGTGCTGAGATTGCTTTATCATTATAAATCAAGGGATTAGTGAGGATGCTGTTAAGGCTTCTGGTAAACAGTTTTTGTCCTGGGTTATGGCTGACATGCTCAATTGCCAGCGTCGTTATTTGGGTGAAAATGGCAGGCAGCGGTAGCCGGTAAGCCGATTGTTTCGACTGGCGACCGAGGAAATCCATCACCTGCTTCTGGGATGGCGTATCAGGGCCGACTATATTTAGCGAAGTGTAGCTAGTGTCTAAAGGGGCCAGTGCAGCGCGCACAAAGGCCTGGCCTATATCCCTGCCGTCAACCAGAGGAAGGTAGCCATATCGACCGCCGGTACAGGGTAGTAGCGGTGAATCAATACGTGAGAATAAAAGAGGAAGGGGGCTGGTGGTGCCTAATCTTGTGCCGCTATAAATCCCACAGCGTAGATTTACCACACTGCAATTTAGATGACTGTTACGGGTTGTCTGTGCGCGCAAATAATCTTCTACGGCAATCATGCAGTTAATCATAGGCCAGTAGCGACGAGGCTGTCCCCGGCAATCCGCATTATTGCGATGTTTTAAGCCTGCTGCGGCAATGCTGCTCAGGTTGACGAAACGGGAGACTCGCCATTCAACGGCATGATTTATAAGTTCCAGGGTGGGTTCAAGGTATTGCTCACGAGAGGCTTGTCCATCGCTAAGAAAACTGCTCCATCCGGCGGCATGGCATACTATATCAACACCAGCCAGCAGCCGGTCCAGGTAGTCTGCATCACGTAAGTCACCAACACGGATTTCACCTTTATAAGCGGTTAGCAGTTTTTCTGGACGACGACAGGCGGCGACGATTTCCACACCGGTATGTTCAATAGCCATCAGACTTTCAAGAATATGGCTGCCGACAAAACCGGTGGCACCTGTTACCAGTATTTTGGCGATAACTGTCTCCTTGATGAAATAAATCAATACAGTTGTCTGGTTAAATAATAGAATACCTGCTTTTTAACATACGCGCATATTGTGGATACTCCCCTAACTATTAGCCAGGCTTTTCTCGTAGGACTTGTCAGTACGCTGCATTGTCTCGGTATGTGTGGTGGTATTATGGGGGCCCTGAGTCTGAGTCTGCCCGCTGAGGTACGTAACAATCGCGTATATCTGGTCAGTTTTGTCAGCCTGTTTAATATTGGCCGCATTGTCAGCTATATGGCGGCGGGGTTAATTGCCGGTGCTTTTGGCGTGGAGATCCTGAAGGCGGTGGGACTGGAAAATGCCCATGAAATTCTGCGCTATTTCGGGGTGATTTTTATGGTGGCCATCGGTTTTTATCTGGCTGGCTGGTTTCCCCAAATGGCACAGGTTGAGCGAATCGGAAAGCCGGTGTGGCGGTATGTTGAGCCAATTGCACGAAAAATGATGCCGATCAATACACCCGCGCGGGCTTTGTTTTATGGTATGGCCTGGGGCTGGTTGCCATGCGGGCTGGTATATGTGGTGCTTCTAATGACTGTAACCGCAGGATCAGCCATCCAGGGTGCCAATATGATGCTCGCTTTTGGGCTGGGAACACTGCCAACCATGTTATCGGCTGGTATAATGACCACCTGGGTGAGACGGCTGGCCAGTTCGCAGAAAGCCAGGCAGGTTATCGGTGTAATTATCATACTGAGTGCACTGGCAAGTTTGTTGATAGGCGTTGGTGATGGCCTTAATCACCAGCAGCATTAATTATGAAAAATAAAGGTTTTAGCTATGAGTGACGTTCAAACACTTATTGGGGAATCCGTTGAATTTCAGGCCGTGATGCGTTCGGCGCAGATTGTCGCCGCAACTGATGTTACCGTGCTGATTGAAGGTGATACGGGTACGGGCAAGGAAGTGCTGGCCCAGGAAGTTCATCGTTCCAGCCAACGTGCAGATAAGCCCTTTATAACCATAAACTGTGCAGCCCTGCCTGAACAGCTGGTTGAATCAGAATTATTTGGTCATGTGAAAGGCGCCTTTACCGGCGCTGTTACTGATCAACCCGGTTATATTCGTCAGGCCGAAGGTGGCACCCTGTTCCTGGATGAAATTGGCGAATTGCCCGTATCGGTGCAGGCCAAGCTGCTGCGATTTATTGAGTACGGTGAATGCCAGCGGGTTGGTGACGCGTTACCGCGCAAAATTGATGTACGCCTGATCGCGGCGACCAACCGGGATCTGCAACAGAATGTAAAAGAAGGGCGATTCCGAGATGATCTGTATTATCGTTTGAAGATTGTTCCGCTTGAGTTGCCGCCACTGAAAACGCGAGGTTCGGACATCAAATTACTCGCTAACCATTTTATGACATCGATTTCCCGTCAACATAATCTGGCGCAACCAACATTTAGCGCATCCGCACTAAAGTATCTACAGAATTACTCATGGCCCGGCAATATCCGCGAGTTACGTAATTTATGCGAACGTCTGGTCGTGTTGCTGCCAGGACAGAAAATTGAAGTGACAAATTTGCCGGTTGAACATACGCAGCAGAATCAGACTGCTCAGGGTGATTTCAGGTTGCCTTCATCGGGTGTTAATCTGGACGAGCTTGAAAATGATCTGATTCGTCAGGCACTCGGTATGACCCAGGGCAATAAAAGTCGTGCTGCACGCCTGCTAGGTATTAGCCGTGATGCATTTTTATATCGGTTGAAGAAACACGCGATTTAAGCAAATTCACTGTTAGCTATTCAGGCCGAAGCATGAGCGCTCATGCTTCGGCCTGTTTGTTTCTGGCATCAAAAACTTCACATATCATTTAAACAGGATTTGGCCTCTTCTCCGGGATCCGGTAATCCGGCCACTCATCATGCATTCAGGCAGCTATGAAACAGATTGTGTATCCAGTCAGTTTTTTGTCTATTCGAGCGACAAATATTGTACATGGCTGGCTGTACTCATAGTATCTTCCTGTGGGGCTTACGGGATGGGTTCAGCAATACTCCTGTAATAAATACTACGCCTAAAGATCGGCTGCTAAATATCAGTAACGGCAGGGGATTGAGTCGGTAATCGTTTTTGTTCTTTCCAGATGGATGTCAGGAACTTATCATTGCGGCCATGAAAAATATATTAAAGCAACTGGAAGCAATCATTCCGGAACTGGCACAACAGGAAATTATGGGGCGGTTTAATCGTGTTGGCTATGATTTGAAGTCAGACGGTAGCCTGGTCACTGAAGCTGATCTAGCTATGCAACAAGCTACTGTTGCTGAGCTTAAGACTCGCTGGCCTGAGTTTGAGCTGTTGGGCGAAGAAATGGAGCCCGCGCAGCAGCAACTGCTACTGGAATCTTCAGCATCGGGTCTGTGGGTGCTGGATCCTCTGGATGGCACCACCAATTTTTCCTCGGGCGTGCCCATTTTTTCTGTATCACTGGCGCTCATTCAACGGGGCAAAGTTGTTTTGGGGTTGATTTATGATCCGGTGAGGAAGGAATGCTTTTCGGCGTTGCAAGGGCAGGGCGCCTGGCTAAATGGCAAGATATTAAAATCCCGGTCCCAAAAAATGGAACTGAAACAATGTATTGCACAGGTTGATTTAAAACGCTTGCCAAAAGAAATGGCCATCAGGTTGGCAGCCGAGCACCCTTATGCTTCGCAGCGTAATTTTGGTTCCGGGGCTCTGGACTGGTGCTGGCTCGCGGCTAATCGCAGCCAGCTCTATGTGCATGGCGGGCAGAAGCTGTGGGATTATTGTGCGGGCCAGTTAATTCTTCAGGAAGCTGGTGGCAAGGTAAAAACGTTTTCGGGAGAAAATATTTTCGTACAGTCTCTGCAGCCACGGTCGGTGATGGCGGCGGTGACGGATACACTATTTAACCAGCTCCAGGCCTTTCTCAAGTAATATTATATATTGAGAAAATGGCCAAACGTCAAAAAAAGCCCATGAGTATGGCCCGACCGATTGTCTAACGGCGCAAAGCCGGGTATGGTTGCGCCCATGGTTGCCAGAGAGAAAACAGCACAACAACGTCAGCACATTATTGAGTCCATCGATGAGCTTCTGTATCACAAAGGATTCAATTTAATGTCGTTTACAGATATTGCCAGGGCATCGGGCGTGCCGCGGGGCAATATTTATTATTACTTTAAATCCAAAGAAGAAATTCTGGCGGCGGTCATTGAATATCGCCTTGATCAGACCAGTCGCATGCTGGCGCAGTGGGACGCGGATCTGGATTCTCCACAGGAAAGAATAAAGCGATTTACCCAGATAGTGGTCAATGAGAAAGCCAATGTAGCTAAATATGGCTGTCCTATGGGAAGCCTCAATGCTGAGCTGGGAAAAGTGCAGCCGAAGCTGAAAAAAATCAGCAAAACACAGTTTGACATATTCAAAAACTGGTTAAAAAAACAGTTCAAGTTATTGCTGCCGGGTCAGGATGCCGAAATGCTGGCCACACATTTGCTGATCCAGATGCAGGGCATTGCCTCCATAGTCCATGTTTACGGTGATGATAGTCTTGTAGATGGGGAAGTTGATGTGATTAACCACTGGCTGGATATGCTTGCGGCGAGTCAATAATTCCATATTTGTGGGCTGATTCTCTACCCATTCCGCTGTACACCGCCTACAATAATCTGCAAAAAAGATAAGCCCTAAACTCCGATTTAAACAAGGTCACAAATGACGCCCTACGTAATCGATCATCAGCAACGAAAACAATGGATACTGCTATTTCTTCTGGGACTCATTGTTGCGTTTACGCTGGGGTATTTTTTCGGTTATCAACAAAGCCAGTCAGCCATGGCGTTGACAGCGGAAAAGACCGATAGCATGCCGCCGATTGCCGCTGACCAGACAGTCGCAGTCCCGCCGGAAAAAGCTGCTCAGGACAACAGCAATAAAACCTCGGCCAGGTCGGCATCGGAAAAAGCTGAAAAACAGCTGACTGCTGAAAAATCCCCCGCTAAACCAGCGAATAGCGCGCAGAAAAAACCGGTAAAAAAGCAGGCAGATAAAAAAACAGCGGAGGCAAAGCCTGCGGATAAAAAGCAGGCCAATGTAGCCAGGGCGAAGAAACCGGTCAGCAAGCCGGAAGCTAAAAAAATTGTTGCGAAAGCTGAACCTGTCAAGGCGACGCCCAGGCCAAAGCCGCCAGTAAAACCACCAGTAAAACCAATAGTTAAACCAGCCGAAAAGCCTGACATCAAAGCTGAAGTTGTTAAACAGTCTGTCCAGTCAGTAGCTAAAGCAAGCAGTCCACAAACGGAAAACACGCCAGAATCGCTGCCACAGAAAACGTCTGTTTCAGCCCCCAGTTATTCTGTACAGGTGGGTATGTTTTCCGGCAAAGATAATGCCTTGAAATTTGTTAGCGAGCTTAAGGGCAGTGGATTCGATGCCTATACTTCCGAGTTTACCTCCAGTGGCACGACTAAATTTAATGTCCGGTTTGGACAATTTTTGACTCGCGATGATGCCAGGGATAAATTGTCCGAATACAAACAGCTTTTCACCACACCGGCTTATATTGTTATCAATAAGTGAATGTTCGTTCTCAAATTCAGTTAGTGACTATCGATCTAGACGATACTCTGTGGCCCTGCATGCCGACGATTATGCATGCGGAAAACACCAGTTATGCCTGGTTGCAGCAGAATTTGCCTGATATTACCAGTCGTTATTCGATTGACGATTTACGTGACAAACGCAAAGCCCTGATGCGGCAGCAGCCAGATCTGGTGAATGATCTGTCTGCTGCCCGCCGTGCTCATTTTCGGGAGCTTGCCGATGAACTGGGTTATCACTATGACTGGATCGACGAGGGTTTTAAGGTTTTCCATGATGCTCGGCAAAAGGTCGAATTTTATGCCGATGTAATCCCGGTACTGGAACGGCTACAGGCACATTTCAAACTGGTAGCGCTTACCAATGGCAATGCGGATATTGAAAAAGTCGGGCTGGGTGAGTTTTTTGATTTGCAGGTTTCTGCTGCCGATGTCGCTGCCGCCAAACCGCATCCTGCCATGTTTATCGAAGCGATGAATCAACTGGGCATGAAACCCGAACAGACCTTGCATGTGGGCGATCATGAAGTTCATGATATTCAGGGAGCCAGACATGCCGGTATACGGTCTGTGTGGATAAATCGTCAGGGCACTGAATGGCAGACAGCGGACTATAGCGCAGACTTTGAAATTGCTGATTTATACGGGCTGCTGAAATTACTGATGGATTAACATCAATTATCAGTAATCAAAATTCTTAGTGGCCAAAAAATTCATTGATTTTCACCGGTTTCCAGTTGGCGCTGAGTAATAACCAGTCATTATTTTGTTCCACCAGGATTAAATCAAAACGATACAGGCGGGCGCGCATCGTGGTTATGGCCTGCATGCTGTGCAGGGGTTGGCCCGCCATCGCGATATACACAATGAGACTGGCGCGGCCTGTAGCATCTGCCTGGCGGGTCAGACTGATCGAATCAATCCGGCTCAACAGGTGAATATTTCTGTGGCGAAAAAAATAGCCCCGCGCCATTTTGGTTAGCGTATCTTTGTTCAGATTTTTATCATCGATGTATTGCTGTGCTATCAGATCAGCCAGGGCACCGACATCTCTGTTTTCTGCTGCCAGAATGGCTTGCTCAATGAATTGCCTGATTCTGTTTTCTGGTGTTTGCGGCTCTTCTGTGCAGCCAGCCACTAGCATGAGCAGCATGACCGAAAAGACCGGGTAGATGAATATGCTTAGAATTCGCAACTGTAATATTCCATGGACTGATTGTGTCGTATCGTTGAAAGTAGCATAACTGCCGGGATAACTGTATTTTTAGCGGAATGCCCCGTGCCATTCATTTTCCGATATAATGCGCGACCATATTTATTTTTCCATATAGAACGTAAGTGACCATGAAGTACAAGACTGACGATTTACGCATTTCGGGCATGCAGGAAGTGATTGCGCCAGAGGAATTGCATCGAGAATATCCCATTTCTGAGGTGGCCTCCGATACGGTACATACGACCCGTCAGGCCATTCACGATATTTTGAACGATGAAAATGATCGTTTACTGGTGATCGTCGGCCCCTGTTCTATTCATGATCCCAAAGCAGCCCGAGACTATGCCAGACGCTTGAAGACATTGATTGCTGAACTGTCGACTGAGCTTTGCATTGTCATGCGCGTTTATTTTGAAAAGCCGCGTACTACAGTCGGCTGGAAAGGCCTGATCAACGATCCGCATCTTGATGACAGTTTCAACATTAATCATGGATTGCGAGTGGCGCGCAGCCTGTTACTGGACTTGGCAGAAATGGGCGTGCCATCAGGTACTGAATTCCTTGATCTGATCAGCCCGCAGTATATTGCTGACCTGGTAAGCTGGGGTGCCATTGGCGCCCGCACCACGGAAAGCCAGGGGCATCGGGAATTATCCTCCGGTCTGTCCTGTCCGGTGGGTTTTAAAAATGGCACCGACGGTGGCCTGAACGTGGCGGTCGATGCGATTCAGGCAGCTTCACGCCCCCATGTGTTTATGTCGCTGACCAAGCAGGGGCATTCCGCGATTTTTTCTACCACGGGTAATGATGATTGCCACATTATTCTGCGTGGCGGCAAAAAACCAAACTATGATGCGGCCAGTGTGAATGATGCTGCGAGCAAGCTGAAAAAAAACGGTCAGCGTGCCAAGCTTATGGTGGACTGTTCCCACGCGAACAGCGAAAAAAGTCACGCCAGGCAGCTTGAGGTGTGTCGTGATGTGGCCAGTCAGATAGCCGCTGGCGATACACGCATTTTTGGTGTCATGCTGGAGAGCCATCTGGTGGCGGGACGTCAGGATGCCGACTGCAATAACTTAAATGATCTGATTTACGGCCAGAGTATTACCGATGCCTGCATGGGCTGGGATGAAACGGAAGGCTTATTGAGAGAGCTGGCCGAGGCGGTAAAAAAACGACGCAAATAAAAAACCGGGCAGCTGAACAACAGGTGCCCGGTGGTGTTTATGGATTACCGCGCATTCGTTTATGCTCTGCCTGGTGCGCAGCAAATTCTTCTGTTGAAATCACGCCATCCTTATTGGTGTCGACCTGTTCAAAGGGCGGGGCTTTAGCGGCGTTGCGCATTGGGTAGCCCTGTTCAGCACGTTGATACATGCGTTTTGCCCGTGCATCATAAAATTCTTCCGGTTTTAAAACCCCATCGCCATTGAGATCGAAATCGGCAAAGCTGGGCATATTCCTGCCCCGGTTCATGCCCTGACCCATTCCCTGGCCACGTCCCATACCGGGCCCCATGCCTGATCCTGGTTTCTGACCTTGCATATTGCCCCGTTGCTGACGCCAGTTTTCTCGCCCTGCGGCTAATTCTTCCTTGCTGATCTGGTTGTCGCCATTGGCATCAAAATAGGTAAAGCCGGGCATGAATTTGGGTCGCATGCCAGCATCGAACTGTATGCGTTTGCGCTGGTTATGGGTGCTGACAAATTCCTGTGGGCTAATCATGCCGTTCGAATCCTTATCAAATGTTTCGAAAGCGATGGGGCCGCGCAGTGTCAGTCCGGATGCCTGAGTCAGAAGTGGGGTGGCAGCAAATCCGATCAACAACAATACCGAATATCGGATCGCAGGGTAGTGGTTTTTCATGTTAGCTTCTCCATGTTATTTCGTTAACCGCGAATAGCTTGTATACATCTATATTGCATCAATTGATAGTTTAATAAAATGATCAGATAATAATTCCTGCGTAAGATCAAGTTGTACTGATCGGGAAACGGGGGTTAAGATTTTGCCTGAATTCGACTGTTTTTATTGTTACTGTGTTGGAAAAAAATTTAATGCTGTTTATAGGTGCGCTCAATATATTGATCCAGTAACTGCTGGAATTCCTCGGCGATGTGATCACCTTTTAGCGTGACTGTTTTTTCACCGTCTTCATAAACCGGCGCAACCGGTTTTTCGCCATTACCCGGTAAACTAATGCCAATGTTGGCATGTTTGCTTTCGCCGGGACCGTTAACAACGCAGCCCATGACCGCCACCGACATGTTTTCCACGCCCTGATATTTCTGTGCCCAGATCGGCATTTGTTCGCGTAAATAATGCTGGATTCTTTCCGCCAGTTCCTGAAAGTAACTGCTCGAGGTACGACCACAACCGGGGCAGGCAGTGACCAGCGGAACAAAGGCGCGCAGGCCCATGGTCTGTAAAATTTCCTGCGCAACGATGACTTCTTTGGTACGCGCAGCACCGGGCTCGGGAGTTAGCGAAATGCGAATGGTATCGCCGATACCTTCATGCAACAGAATGGCCAGAGCAGCCGTTGAGGCAACAATACCTTTTGATCCCATACCCGCTTCGGTGAGTCCGAGGTGCAGGGCGTAATCGCATCGTTCCGCCATCGCCCGGTAGACAGTAACCAGATCCTGCACATCGGACATTTTGCAGGACAAAATAATTTTATCTTTACCAAGCCCCAGTTCTTCAGCCTGTTTGGCACTGTCGAGGGCTGAACGAATAACGGTTTCAAACATGACGTCTTTCGGCTCGTCCGGTTCTGCCTGTTGTGCGTTGGCATCCATTAGATGAGCCAGCAATTCCTGATCCATACTGCCCCAGTTCACGCCAATGCGAACCGGTTTGTCATATTTGATCGCAAACTCGATCATGGTGGCGAACTGCTCGTCGCGTTTTTTACCACGGCCCACGTTACCCGGATTGATCCGGTATTTATCCAGTGCCTGGGCGCACTCAGGATACTGGCTCAACAATTTATGACCATTGAAATGAAAGTCACCCACCAGGGGGACATCTATGCCCATGTGTTTCAGCCGCGCTTTGATACCGGCGACGCAGGCTGCCGCTTCTGCCGTATTGACGGTAATGCGGACCATTTCAGAGCCGGCGGCGGCAAGTTCTGCGATTTGAACGGCCGTTGCAATTTCATCGGCGGTATCCGTGTTGGTCATCGACTGAACGACGACCGGTGCTTCTCCTCCTACGACAACATTGCCAACTTTGACCGGAATCGATTTGCGTCTGGAGTGGAATGGAGAAGGAAATTGCATATTTTTTCTACGGGGCCATTTAAATCGGCATTTATGATACCACTATATGTTAAATTGACTAGCAGGTTAGCAGTTTTAATAACAAGGTAAATCATTGTTTAGGTTGGGGTTAATTATTAATCCACTGGCGGGTGTGGGTGGTCGTGTGGCGCTTAAAGGCTCCGATGGTGCAGCGATCGTGAAAGCGGCGCGCAAAATGGGTGCACAACCGCAGGCGCAGGCGCGAACCCGAGTGGCGCTTGAAGAAATCCAGGAGTTCAACGACCTGTTTCGAGTGTACACCGCCGCCAATGAAATGGGGCAGTACCTGTCTGAGGACATGGGCTTTGACACTCGCGTCGTGGCGAGTAATGAAGCGGGTGAAACCACGGCGGAAGATACCTGTAACGCGGTAAAAAAACTGGTTGCAGAAGGTATCGATCTAATTCTGTTTGCCGGTGGTGATGGTACGGCCCGCGATATTTTCAGTACCCTGAAAAATCTGAACAAAGAAGAGTCTATTCCTGTGCTGGGCATTCCGGCGGGCTGTAAAATTCATTCGGCGGTTTATGCCGTGACGCCTAAGCATGCCGGTGAGCTATTGTATCTCATTATTCGTGGCCGACCGTTAGCGGTGCATGAGGCTTCGGTGATGGATATAGATGAAGATGCATTTCGCCATGATATCGTGAAGGCGAAGCGTTTCGGTCAGCTCAGTGTGCCGGCTGAAAATCAGTATATGCAAAACATGAAAGAAGGCGGTGTCGAACATGCAGAACTGGTACTGCATGATATTGCCAGTTTTGTGATTGAATCAATGGAGCCGGATATTGTTTATTTTGTCGGCTCGGGTAGCACCCCTAAAGCCATTATGGATGAACTGGGATTAGCCTCGACCTTGTTAGGCATCGATGCCATTGAGAATCAGCAGTTGTTGCAAAATGATGTCAATGAACAACAGATATTAGCCATGCTGGAACAGGGTAAGACAGCAAAAATTATTTTGACGATTATCGGCGGGCAGGGCCATTTACTGGGTCGCGGCAATCAGCAGCTGAGTCCACAGGTTATTCGTAAAATTGGCAGAGATAATTTGCTGGTGATAGCAACGCCAGAAAAATTGCACGCACTGAATGGACAGGCGATTCGAGTCGATAGCGGCGATGAGCGATTAAACGATGAATTGTGTGGCATGATTCGAGTGGTTACCGGCTATGATGAACATACGCTTTATCGAATCGAACATTAATATATCAAAAGTAAAAAAGTTTGTGGGGCAGTAGATGAACGATACAAAATTTAACCGGGGCATGATGGATTTTATCGAAATGTCGCCAACGCCATTTCATGCGGTTGAGCAAATGACTGGCATACTGGAATGTTCCGGGTACCGTCGTCTGTTTGAAGCCGATGCCTGGACGCTGGAGAAAGGTGAGGGCTATTATGTTACCCGTAATGATTCATCCATTATTGCGTTTAAATTGGGCAAAGGCGATCTCAGTGAAACCGGCATTCGCATGGTGGGTGCGCACACCGATAGCCCCTGTTTAAAAGTTAAACCGCAACCGGAGATTGTTAAAAACGGTTATTTCCAGTTGGGTGTAGAAGTTTACGGCGGCGCATTATTAAATCCCTGGTTTGACCGTGATTTATCGCTGGCGGGCCGCGTCAATTATCTGGATGAAGATGACGAAATTCATCAGGTGCTGATTAATTTTCAAAATCCCATTGCGGTGATTCCCAGCCTGGCTATTCACCTGGATCGCGAAGCGAATAATGAACGGAGTATCAATGCACAGAAAGATATTCCACCGATACTGCTTAAGTTGCCCAATGAAGACAAACCTGATTTTAAAAGCATTATTCTGCAATTAATGAAGCAACAGATTGATGATTGTGATGCAGTTGAAGTGCTTGACTATGAGCTGAGTTTTTATGATGTACAACCACCCGCTATTGTCGGTTTGCATCAGGATTTTATTGCCTCGGCTCGGCTGGATAATTTACTTAGTTGTTATACCGGTTTGATGAGCATTACCGAAGCGGGTGAAAATGCAACCAGCTTGCTGGTGTGCAATGACCATGAAGAAGTAGGCAGTGCCTCGGCTTCGGGTGCGCAGGGAACGTTTTTAAAATCGGTGCTGGAACGTATCGCCGGCACGGGTGAAAATCTGAGCCGAGTTATTAATCAATCCATGTTTATTTCAGCAGATAATGCCCATGGTGTGCATCCTAATTTTGCTGATAAACACGATGATAATCATGGCCCGGTAATTAATCATGGCCCGGTGATTAAAACCAATGCTAATCAGCGCTATGCATCGAATAGTGAAACTGGTGCTATTTTCAAAAGTTTATGCAAGCAGGCCGATGTGCCATTCCAGTCTTTTGTTGTGCGCAGTGATCTGGGTTGTGGCAGCACTATTGGTCCTATTACGGCCAGTGAAACTGGTGTTAAAACCCTGGATGTGGGTGTGCCAACTTTTGCCATGCATTCCATCAGAGAACTGGCTGGATGTTGGGATGCCTTTTATTTATATCGAGTTTTGAAAGAGTATTACGCTTAATGTTAAAAAAACCATTTGCAGAATCCTGTGAACAGAACAAACATCCAATTCTGCAAGTTTTGCAGGATGTTTTTACCGAACCAGGAGACGTGCTTGAGATTGGCAGTGGTACCGGGCAGCATGCGGTATATTTTACTGAGTATTTGCCGCATCTTGGCTGGCAGCCGACAGAACTGGAAGATCAGCTAGCGGGTATTGAAATGTGGATACAGGACGCGAGCCATGATCGAATCAGGCCGCCGCAGTTGCTGGATGTTAATGAACAACCCTGGTCGTTTATCGAAATGGACTATGTGTTCACCGCGAATACCACGCATATCGTTTCCTGGCCCAGGGTGGAAGCCATGTTTCGAGGTATCAGCAATGCGCTGAAGCAGGGCGGCCTGTTTGCCCAATATGGACCGTTCAATTACGATGGCAAATTCACTTCTGAAAGTAATGCTCGATTTGATCAGTGGCTAAAGAGTCGTGACCCGGAAAGCGGTGTGCGAAATTTTGAAGATCTGGCCAGCCTGGCCAGAGACAATGACATGATGTTAGATGCCGATTATGAGATGCCGGCGAATAATCGAATACTGGTTTGGCGCAGGAATTAACCAGCGGCGTCGCAATCGAGTCTTAGATTTAGTTACTGTTATTCAGGCTTTTTGGGGCAGTCATAAATACCACAGTCTTTATAACAGGGCGCATCCTGATTATTGACGAACTGACGTAGCTGCTCGTGGTTTACTGTTTTGATGGTTTGCCCATTATTGTCTAGAATTTTCAGGCTCAGGTTAGGGCAGTCAATCAGAGCGCTTAATAGTGAATTCATGCTTATGTCCGTTAGAGGTTGCAAATGAGAATTATACTCATTTGTGGGCTGGACGCCAATATCAAAATCTTATGCCTGGATAATCCGATTTATATCCTCGTCTTTTAAAAAGCCATTGATATTGCTCACCACCTGCCGACACAGTTTGCGGCTCGTTTCTGTATTATCGGGAAATAGCCCCGGTGTATTGCAGACTTTAATGCCTCTTTCTGTCGCGGCTTCCAGATCGATGTGATTATAATTCTCACCGGCGCTAACAATGAGTTTTAATTTAAAGGATTTTTCAATTATGGTGCGATCAATGGGTGCGGCAGCGCTCACGATGACCTCTGCTCGCCAGCAACGAAGAGCCGTCTCTTCCAGATCCAGATCTGGAAACTGTTCCCAGCCATAGCGTTTCAGGTTAAGCATGGGGAAATCCGCTTCACCGGCGATATTATCGCTGTCAACTACGACTACAATCATGGAATATGCCCTTGAATTTAAAGCGGCTATTATATTATTAAGGACAACAATTGATACATCACTTAAGATATACGCCGTTCAACGAATTAACAAAGTGTAAGACACACGCATGACCATTATTAAAAAATCACACAAGCTGGATGGGGTTTGCTATGACATCCGTGGCCCGGTATTGCAGGAAGCGAAACGGCTCGAGGAAGAAGGCCATAGAATTACCAAATTAAATATCGGGAATCCAGCGCCTTTTGATTTGCTGGCGCCCGATGAAATTATTCAGGATGTGATTTATAACCTGGCGCATTGTCAGGGCTATAGTGATTCCAAAGGCGTATATTCTGCGCGTAAAGCAGTCATGCAATACTGCCAGCAGAAGAACTTCCCTGATGTAGAAATCGAAGATATTTTTCTCGGCAATGGCGTCAGTGAGCTGATTGTGCTGGCAACGCAGGCACTGTTAAATAATGGCGATGAAGTGTTAATACCGGCGCCCGATTATCCTCTCTGGACTGCGGCGGTTAGCTTATCGGGCGGTAAACCAGTCCATTATTTATGCGATGAAGCCAATGAATGGCAGCCTGATATTGCCGATATGGAAAGTAAAATCACGCCCGACACCCGCGGTATTGTAGTCATCAATCCCAACAATCCCACCGGTGCAGTATATTCTGATGATATCCTGAAGCAGATTATCGATCTGGCACGAAAACATAAGTTGATTATTTTTGCCGATGAAATCTATGACAAGATCTTATATGACGGGGTAGAACATACCGCCATGGCATCGCTGGCTGATGATGTCCTGTTCGTTAGTTTTAATGGCCTGTCCAAAGCCTATCGGGTAGCGGGTTTTCGCTCCGGCTGGATGGTTATTTCTGGGGCCAAACACACCGCAGTGGATTATATCGAAGGCATGGAGTTACTGGCATCCATGCGGCTATGCGCCAACGTGCCCGGGCAGTATGCTATTCAGACCTCCCTCGGCGGTTATCAAAGTATTCAGGATCTGGTTAGACCCGGCGGGCGTTTATATGAACAGCGTCAGTATGCCTGGGAAATGGTTAACAGATTACCCGGTGTGTCCTGTGTTAAACCGAAGGGTGCTTTATATTTATTTGCGCGGCTTGATCCTGAAATGTATCCCATCAAAGATGATGAAAAGTTTGTACTGGATTTGTTAATTCAGGAAAAAATATTACTGGTGCAGGGAACAGCATTTAACTGGCCGAGTCCGGATCATTTTCGGATTGTGTTCCTGCCGCGTAAGGAAGATATGGAACATGTATTTGAGCGCATGGAACATTTTTTGGGCAATTACGAATTCTAGAAATTAGATTTTATATTTTTTCAATAAAAATAAAATCGCCAGCCTTAACGGATTTTAATTCAGTCACATCATTCAATGCCCGAGCCCAGATATTGGTTGGTGCGGCCAGGCGAATTTCATCACCCTGTGAAATCGGTGTCGGTCCAAAGCCGATGGCTATGCAACTGCCTTCTACCCAGAAGGTCAGCTCACCGGCATCAACCACATCTTTTGCATCCGCTTCAAGTTCGGCCTGCACCGGCGTTTCAAAATAAACCTCGTCACCCCAGGTCTGGGCTTTGCTGGCAAAAGGCAATGCCTGTTCAATGGCATTTGCCGTTGGCGTATCGAGTAGTTCGGCGCCAATAATCGTTTTGCCGAGTGTTATTTTAATTTGTGTCATGGTAAGTCCTCATTATTGGCATAGAAATAAGTCCAGCTAAAACCCGTAGCTGTTGCTAAGGTCGTGAGAAGTTTTTCGGAGGGTACGGCTTCATGGGGATGAATGTTAGCAATAATTATACTAAAACGACCATAGATACTTTTCTGTCGCCATTTCAATTGCAACATTGTTGTTTCTGTCGCGCATTCTTTACAATGATATTTAGTATCAGCAAACTGCCAGTTGTTTATTTGCATCCAGTTTTTAATATTGGCTTTGCATTGCGGGCATCTGGGAAAGATTGATGATGTATAGCCCTGGCAAACAGCGTGCTGGGTGACAGGCCTAAATGCAACAAAACAGAAATTTTTACCATCTGCAGGGCGTAAATTAATATTCGGCGAACAGCCCAGAAAGGTCAGTAGACTAAGGAAATTATCGCCGGGCAAACAGGTGTCTGCATTGTCCAGTGATTGATCTATAAGCCCAGCATTTGTTAAAGCCTGCTGTAATTCTGGTATATCATCGGGAATTCTACTGGGATCTTTGGGCAGGAGCACAAGCCTTGGATTGGACATGTTATGTATCAGTTAGTTTGAAAAGTTGAACTATACCACTGGTCGGCATCTATAGCAGGGGAACATGCCAGGTGGCTTGACCCGTGATGCAATTCACGCCATTCTGATTTATTGATATCGCCCCATGGAGATACTGTTTATAAAGGTTCGCACCCGTCTAAATATTTTATTTTAAACAATTAATGATAATGCAGCAGATTATGAATTTACAAAATTTTTCCATCGCGCGATTACCCCGCATAGAATTTGGACACGGTGCGTTTGCCAAAATCGCTGATATCTGTAGTCAGTATGGCAATCGACTCTTACTGGTTACCGGTAAGCAATCGTTTACCAGCAGTGTTTTTTTTCAGCAGTTGCTCGAAGATTTTAAATCGAAAAATATTCAGTGGGTCCAATGTACGGTTGATGGTGAGCCGTCACCGCAACTGGTCGATGATGCGGTTAAACAATTTGCAGATGATAATTTTGACGTGGTTCTGGGCATTGGCGGCGGCAGTGCACTGGATGCAGCAAAAGCCATCGCTGGATTACTAAAAGTAAAATGCTCGGTTATGGATTATCTCGAAGGTGTCGGCCCGGAATTGAAATATGCAGGGCCCGCAGTTCCGTTTATCGCGGTACCAACGACAGCTGGCACCGGCAGTGAAGCGACCAAGAATGCTGTATTGAGTGTGCAGGGTCTGGATGGTTTTAAAAAATCTTTTCGTGATGACAAACTGGTTGCTGAGTATGCGATTGTCGATCCGGCATTGCTGGCAAGCTGTCCAAAATCAGTAATTGCAGCCAATGGTATGGATGCGCTCACGCAGCTAATGGAATCCTTCGTTTCAACTAATTCAAATATAATGACGGATACGCTCGCATTGAGTGGTTGGCGAGCCATTCGCGATAGCTTGTTGCCCATGTATAACAACAGCGCGGACAAAAACGCCCAGGAACAAATGGCCTATGCCTCGATGCTGTCGGGGATATGTCTGGCGCAGACCGGGCTTGGCTCCGTGCATGGACTGGCATCACCGCTGGGCGCTTTTTATCCGATATCCCATGGTGTGGTATGCGGTACGCTGGTGGCCGAAGCAACGGATCTGAATATCCAGGCTATGCTGGCACGTGAACCGGAAAATCCGGCGCTGGAAAAATATGCGCGACTGGGCGATGTACTGGCCAATCGGCATCATAAAAACAGGCAGGATGCCCGGGATGACTTAACAGCTATTTTGCAGGTATGGACAGACAAACTAGGCTTACAGAAATTATCCGAATATGGCTTAACCGAAGATGGCCTGGATCATGTGGTTGCCAATAGTCGCGGCAGCAGTATGAAAACCAATCCTGTAGTGTTGACGGATGATGAAATACAAAGCCTGTTACGAGCACGTTTATAGGCGAGAATTATTGGCCGGCTGCTAAGCCTGCATAAAAAATATTAAGTAATTAAAAGGCTATCTTCGCAAATTCACTTCGGATCCAGAAATGGTGCATAGGCATTGTAGTTTTTAACGAAGAATTTCAAGCTGTGCTTCAAGCATAAAATTAACACTTGTTAAAAGCTTATCTTTCTAAACCGCATTAAATCACACATATTTGTGGCGTATTAAAGTCCTGTGAAATTAGCTGTAAAAATTATTTGAACTTTGTAAGCATATGAAAATTAAGTAAATAAAAAATGGCTTGTAAAAATAAGCTTGCATTTTTTGGTCAATCCACTACATTTTACATCTGTTTTGTAGCGCAGGGCATGACCCGGGAGAAGCAAGTATGTCGACTCAGATGCAGGATCACGATATAGATCAGCAGGAAACCCAGGAATGGCTCGATGCCCTGGAAAGCGTTCTGGAAGCCGAAGGTGCGGAACGCGCTCATTATATACTTGAGCAGCTTATCGACAAAGTACGCCGCTCTGGCGTCAATTTACCCCATTCATCCAATACGGCCTATGTAAATACTATCCCGACGCATCTGCAGAAAGCTCTGCCGGGCGACCATAGTATGGAACGCCGTATTCGCGCGCTGATTCGCTGGAATGCAGCGGCGATGGTCGTGAAAGCGAATCGTAAATCCACCGAACTGGGTGGTCACATCGCCAGCTTCGCTTCTGCAGCAACCTTATATGATGTGGGTTTTAATCATTTCTGGCATGCGCCAACCCATCAGCATGGTGGTGATCTGGTGTTGTTCCAGGGGCATTCAGCACCGGGTATGTATTCCCGGGCTTTTCTGGAAGGCCGCCTGACCGAAGACCAACTGGATAATTTCCGTCAGGAAGTGGATGGCAAGGGGCTGTCATCCTATCCGCATCCCTGGTTGATGCCGGATTTCTGGCAGTTCCCAACGGTGTCGATGGGTCTTGGGCCATTGCAGTCGATTTATCAGGCCCGTTTCATGAAATACCTGCAGGATCGCGGTTTGTCTGATACTCGCGATCGTAATGTCTGGGCCTTCCTCGGTGATGGCGAAGTGGATGAGCCGGAAACCCTGGGCGCAATTTCACTGGCCTCCCGTGAAAAGCTGGGCAACCTGACCTGGGTAATCAACTGTAACCTGCAGCGCCTGGATGGCCCGGTACGTGGCAATGGCAAAATCATCCAGGAGCTGGAAGCGATTTTCCGTGGTGTCGGCTGGAATGTTATTAAAGTGGTCTGGGGCAGTTACTGGGACAAGCTGCTGGCGCAGGATAAAGACGGTCTGTTAAAACGCCGCATGATGGAAGTGGTTGATGGCGAATTCCAGAATTACAAGTCCAAAGACGGCGCTTACGTGCGCGAACATTTCTTTGGCAAATATCCTGAATTAAAAGCCATGGTGGCGCATATGTCGGATGATGATATCTGGCGCCTGAACCGTGGCGGTCACGATCCACACAAAGTGTATGCGGCGTATAAAGAAGCCATGGAATGCACCGATCATCCAACGGTTATCCTGGCGCATACGGTAAAAGGTTATGGTATGGGGGCTGCGGGTGAAGGGCAGAATCGTACCCATTCGCAGAAGAAGCTGGATGAGGAAGAAATGATTGCGTACAAGAATCGTTTCAATATTCCGATTTCAGATGAGCAGGCGGCCAGAGCGGAATACTATCGTCCAGCCGAAGACAGTGACGAATACAAATACATGATGGAGAAACGCGCGGCGCTGGGTGGTTCTATGCCCGTGCGTCAACGCCTGGCGGCACCACTGGAAGTACCGCCATTGTCAGCTTTTGAACCCATCCTGAAAGGTTCCGGTGATCGTGAAATGTCGACCACCATGGCCTTTGTCCGTTTGTTAACCCTGATCACGCGTGACAAGAACATGGGTAAATACGTGGTGCCGATTGTGCCGGATGAAGCGCGTACTTTCGGTATGGAAGGCATGTTCCGTCAGTTGGGTATTTATTCTTCTGTCGGCCAGTTATATACGCCGCAGGATAAAGACCAGGTGATGTTCTACAAAGAAGACAAAACTGGCCAGATCCTGGAAGAGGGGATCAATGAAGCCGGTGCCATGTCGTCATGGATTGCCGCCGCCACGGCTTACAGCACCCACGGTGTTAATATGGTGCCGTTCTATATCTATTACTCGATGTTCGGTTTCCAGCGTATCGGCGATCTGGCCTGGATGGCCGGCGATATGCAGGCGCGTGGTTTTATGATCGGTGGCACCGCCGGCCGTACTACGCTGGCGGGTGAAGGTTTACAGCATCAGGATGGTCACAGTCTGATTTTGTCAAGTACCATTCCAAACTGTGTGTCTTATGATCCAGCATTCAGTTATGAACTGGCCGTTATTATCCGGGACGGTATGCGCCGTATGTATAAGGATCAGGAAAATGTGTTCTATTACGTCACCGTAATGAATGAAAATTATGTCCAGCCGGCTATGCCCAAAGGGGTCGAAGACGGCATTATCAAAGGCATGTATCTGCTGAAAGGTGGTGGTAAGCGACGCAAGAAAATTCAGTTACTAGGTTCAGGCGCTATCCTGCGTGAAGTAATTGCAGCGGGCAAAATGCTGGATAAAGACTGGTCGGTCGATGCCGATATCTGGAGTGTCACCAGCTTTAACGAGCTGAAACGTGAAGCCGAAGATATCGATCGCTGGAATATGCTGCATCCACTGAAAGACAGGAAAGTGTCTTATGTTGAAAAATGTCTGAAGGATCGTCGAGGCCCGGTGCTGGCAGCGACCGATTACATCAAATCCTATGCGGATCAAATCCGTAAATGGATTCCCGTGCAATATGATGTTCTGGGCACCGATGGTTTTGGTCGTTCTGATACCCGTGCGCAATTACGTAAGCATTTTGAAGTCAATGCGCCATATATTGTGGTCGCCGCACTGAAGTCTTTGTCCGATGCGGGTGAGTTCCCGGCTGGCAAGGTACAGGAGGCCATCGAGAAATATGGTATTGATCCTGAGAAACCCAATCCCGCAAGAGCGTAAAAATTAATGTCATCCCGACCGCAGCCTGGCGTAGTGGAGGGATCTTGTACTTTGCAGCATAAATATACTAGATCTCTCCATTTCGCTATCGCTCCAGTCGAGAAGACAGGTGATGTTATTCAGTTTGCTATAGGCAAATGACATTGGAGTAAAAACCATGAGCGAAATGGTTGAAGTAAAAGTTCCTGATATTGGTGATTTCGACGGTGTCGAAGTTATCGAAGTGCTGGTCTCCGTCGGTGACTCGGTTGCTGAAGAAGATTCATTGATCACCGTAGAATCAGACAAAGCGGCGATGGAAATACCCAGTAGCCATGCCGGTGTGATCAAGGATATAAAGGTGAGTATTGGTGATACCGTTTCAGAGGGTAGTGTTGTGGTTGTACTGGAAGCGGGTGCCCACGCAGTAGACCAGATCCCTCTCGCTGCAGTAGAACCAGAAGAAGAGCCCGTTGTGGTTGAGTCTGCAGCAGAAGAAAAGCCGGCACCGGTTGCAGAAACAAAAGCTGAATCTACTAAACCTATAACACCAGCTATCAAGCCCTCACCGACTGCACATATTGACCCGGTGCGTTTTGCCAAGGCGCATGCTTCACCCTCGGTGAGAAAATTTGCGCGCGAGCTGGGAGTTGATCTCAGTAAACTTGATGGCAGTGGTCGCAGTGGCCGCATCGTCAAAGATGACGTGCAGAACTATGTTAAGCAGGCTTTAAGTCAGCCTGCAGCAGCAACCGGTGGCAGTGCGCTGGGTGTCGAGCCAATGCCGGAAGTTGATTTCAGTCAGTTCGGTGAAATCGAAACACAGCCATTGACCAAAATTAATAAACTGACCGGAAAATTCCTGCATCGCAACTGGGTGACTATTCCCCATGTTACTCAGTTTGAGGAAGCTGATATTACTGAGCTTGAGGCTTTCCGCAAACAATCGAATGCAGAATATGCGGACCAGGGCGTCAAGTTCACCATGCTGTCTTTCATCATGAAAGCGCTTGCGGTAGCAATGAAAAAATATCCGCGCTTTAATTCATCGCTGGATGCCAGTGGTGAAAATCTGATCCTGAAAAAATATTTTCATGTTGGTGTGGCTGTAGATACTCCTGATGGTCTGGTGGTGCCTGTGGTACGGAATGTCGATCAGAAAAGCCTGATTGATATTTCCCTGGAGCTGAAAGAAATTTCTATCAAGGCGCGGGAAAAGAAACTTAAACCTTCGGACATGCAGGGTGGCAGTATGTCTATTTCCAGTCTGGGCGGTATCGGCGGCACTAAATTCACACCTATCGTGAACGCACCAGAAGTTGCCATTCTGGGTGTATCAAAAGCCGAAATGAAACCCGTCTGGAATGGTAAAAAATTCAAACCGCGCCTGATGTGTCCGCTGTCCTTGTCGTATGATCATCGCGTAATTGATGGCGCCGATGGTGCACGATTTGCAACTTACTTAAGTCATCTACTGGCTGATGCACGACGTTTATTGTTATAGGTGATGATATGAGTACGATTGAAATCAAAATTCCTGATATTGGTGATTTCGATGAAGTGGAAATCATTGAAATATTAGTTTCTGTCGGCGACACCGTTGCTGTTGAAGATTCCCTGGTGACACTGGAGTCTGATAAAGCAGCGATGGAAATTCCGTCCACCGACGCCGGCGTTATTAAGGCTATAAATGTAAACGTTGGTGACAAAGTTGCGCAGGGCAGTGTGATTGTAACGCTGGAAGCCAGTGCTGACAGCGCAGAGGCATCTGCAACCGAATCTGCTCCAGTGGCAGAGGAAGCTGAAACAGCTAAAGAAGAAATGCCAGAACAGGAAGCACCAAAACAGGAAACATCAAAACAGGAAACGCCACAGGCGGCCCGTTTTGATGGTGATGCAGATATCCAGGCCGAAGTGGTTGTGCTGGGTTCGGGCCCTGGTGGTTACACCGCTGCTTTCCGGGCGGCTGATCTGGGCAAAAAAGTTGTCCTGATTGAAAAAGATGCCGGTCTGGGTGGTGTCTGTTTGAATGTGGGCTGTATCCCTTCCAAAGCCTTATTGCATGTGGCCGAAGTGGTCAATGAAGCCGCCGTATTTTCAGCGCTGGGAGTCGAGTTCAAAAAACCAAAAATCGACGTCGATAAATTACGTGCCCATAAAAATAAAGTGGTTGGCAAGTTGACCGGAGGTTTAGCGGGACTGGCCAAACAACGTAAAGTTAAAGTCGTTACCGGTTATGGTAAATTTACTTCGCCGCATACCATTGAAGTAGAAGCCGACGACGGTTCCAGGCAAGTCGTGGCGTTTGAAAATTGTATTATTGCCGCCGGCTCATCGGTCACCAAATTACCGTTTGTGCCCTGGGAAGATGAGCGGGTATGGGATTCCACAGACGCGCTGGAAGTAAACAATATTCCAAAACGACTGTTAGTTGTTGGTGGCGGAATCATTGGTCTGGAAATGGCAACGGTCTATGATGCGCTGGGTGCGAAAGTGACAGTGGTTGAATTAAGTCCGGGTTTAATCCCCGGTGCCGATCGTGACCTGATACGTCCTTTTGAAAAGATTCTGAAAAAACGTTACGAAAATATTTTTGTGAATACCAAAGTCACAGAAATAAACGCGACTAAAAAAGGCATTGTTTGCAAATTCGAAGGTAAGAATGCACCCGAGGAAGATATCTTCGATAACGTGCTGGTTGCAATTGGCCGATCACCCAATGGTAAATTGATCGATGCCGAACAGGCCGGTGTTGTGGTTAATGAATACGGATTTATTCCGGTCGACAAACAGCAGCGTACCAATGTGGATCATATTTTTGCTATTGGTGACGTGGTGGGTCAGCCGATGCTGGCTCACAAAGCGACCCATGAAGCAAAAGTGGCGGCAGAAGTCATCGATGGCCAGCCGCGGTTCTTTGATGCGCGCACCATTCCTTCGGTGGCGTATACCGAGCCTGAAGTGGCCTGGTGTGGGCAGA
>JAPHRO010000057.1 GCA_026195895.1 Gammaproteobacteria bacterium | reverse complement strand
TGACGTTGCGATTCTAATTTCTCTTTGTTTTTAGGATGGAATGCGTATACATACGCCCATATCATCAGGAAGAACACGATCACTGTAACGATCAGGCCTACCCAGTCGCTCAGTGTCATTGCTGCCCAGTCGGTATGGAAGTACTCAAGCATTAACGGTAGTCCTTGTTGTAGTCGAGCTTGACCATCGTGCCCAGTACCTGCAGGTATTCAACCATGGCCTGTAGCTCGGTCTTGCCTTTGACGTCTTCTTTTGCACCAGCAATATCAGCGTCAGTGTAAGGTACACCTACCATGCGCATAGCGCTCATCGTGGTTTCCATCTGATCACCATCGATTCCTGCTTTTGCCAACCAGGGATAGTTAGGCATTACGGATTCAGGAACAACGTCGCGTGGTGCAATCAGATGACGTTCATGCCAGTCATCAGAATATTTGCCGCCAACACGTGCCAGGTCAGGACCTGTACGTTTTGAACCCCATTGGAATGGATGGTCATACATAGACTCGGAAGCCAGAGAATAGTGACCGTAACGTTCTTTCTCATCACGGAAAGGACGAATCATTTGTGAGTGACACAGGTAACAACCTTCACGAATATAAATTTCGCGCCCTGCAAGCTCGGTTGCAGTGTAAGGACGCATACCATCACCGGGTGCCCAGTCTTTTAGCGACTGGCCGTCTTTACGATCCCAGACAATTTCAGGATTCTGGTTGTGTTCCATAGTCTCATCCAGGTAGAACAGAGGAACAATTTCTACGATGCCGCCTACTGACAGCACGATCATTAACATGATCAGCATTGCAAAAATGTTACGTTCGATTTTATCCTGGAATTTTGTTGAATGGATTTGATCAGCCATTTTTCTTATTCCTCCCCTTAAGCCGCTGCTGCTGCAGGGCTAGATTCACTAGCTCTGGAAGCCTGACGGATAGTCATAACGACGTTGTACAACATGATTGCGCCACCTAACCAGTAAATCATGCCGCCAACTGCACGCATCGCATAATAAGGATGCATCGCTGCTACAGATTCCGCGAAGGTATAAGTCAGTGTGCCGAACTCATCGTAGTCTCTCCACATCAGACCTTGCATGATGCCTGATACCCACATCGCGATGATGTAGATTACTGCACCCACTGTGGCTAGCCAGAAATGCAGGTTAACCAGTTTTGCAGAGTACATTTCTGTGTTCCACAGACGCATCACCATATGGTACAGGGCGCCAGCAGCAACCATTGCTACCCAGCCTAAAGCACCAGAGTGTACGTGACCTATGGTCCAGTCAGTGTAGTGAGACAGCGCATTTACTGTCTTGGCTGACATAACAGGGCCTTCGAATGTGGACATGGCGTAGAATGCCAGCGAGATGATCAGGAAACGTAATACATAGTCAGTACGCAGTTTGTCCCATGCACCAGACAGGGTCATCATACCGTTTACTGCACCACCCCATGACGGAATGATCATCGCCAGAGAAACCGCAGCACCTAAAGAGCCGGTCCAGTCTGGCAGCGCAGTGTATTGCAGATGATGCGCACCTAACCATACGTAACCGAAAGACAGTGCCCAGAAATGGATAACTGACAGACGATATGAGAAGACAGGGCGACCCGCCTGCTTGGGTACGAAGTAGTACATGATGCCCAGGAAGCCCGCAGTCAGGTAGAAACCTACCGCATTATGGCCCCACCACCATTGAATCATCGCATCCTGTACGCCGGAGAATACAGAGTATGAATTGAATGCACTTACTGGAATTGCCAGGCTGTTTACCACGTGCAGGTAAGTGATCATGACGATCATCGACAGGAAGAACCAGTTAGACACATATATATGTGATGTTTTGCGCGTGGCAATGGTCATGGTGAAATTCAGACCATAAGCCAGCCAGACGATTGCAATAGCAATATCGATAGGCCATTCCAGCTCAGCGTATTCCTTGCCTGAAGTCATGCCCAGCGGCAGAGTGATTACCGCAGATACGATAATGGCATTCCAGCCCCAGAATACGAACCATGCCAGTTTGTCACTCCACAGTTTAACGCCACAGGTGCGTTGAACCGAGTAGAATGACGTTGCCATCAGGGCGCAGCCACCGAAAGCAAAGATGACGGCATTAGTATGTAACGGACGTAAACGACCGAATGATAATTCAGCCGTGTTAAAGTTAAGAACCGGCCAGGCCAGTTCGGATGCAATGTAAACACCAACCAGGGTGCCTACCACCAGGTATATGACGGACGCAACGGTAAACCATTTAACGACCTCAAAGTTGTACTTCTGATCAAGCGAAGCTTGCACGAGAACGTCTCCTCTTTTTTTTATGCGGGTTCCAGCAAGGCTGGTTCTGACTAAAAATACAGCTAAGCTGCTTATATAGCCTAAATATCCACTGTTATCATTTATTAATCAGAAATATCTTGAAAAACAAAAGCTTAATCTGATTTTTCCTGATAACCCATATTAAAGAAACTCGCTTTAAAAGTGCTGTAATCACGATTTTTTGCCAGCTACTCCCTGGTCGCCAACAGCACTCAGGCCTAATTCCTATAATATCAAGGGGAATTATAGAGTTTTGTCACCTTGAGAAGATGACAAATATCAATTTTACACGTTATTACATCCAGTTAATACGTTAATTCGCTATATATGGATTAATGAATATTAAAAAATATTTATATGGATATAGAGATAATAAACAGGGCTTATCATAAATCCAGTTAACCTGACATTTATATGTGTTGAGAATCGGCGAGTAGCTGATAAGCTGAGCGCCTGAATTACGAAATATAATAAGGATACCTGAAGGAATTATTATGGCGATGATAATCCAGACCCTCGATGGTGTAGTGGTCAATCGATTCAACATTGAGCCGCCGTCACTAAAATTTGGACGCACGGCCGAACATCAGGTGCAAATCGATGATCTTGCAGTCAGTAGTGATCACGCTGAAATATTGATTGAGCAGGATGAGCAGGAACGGGAAGTGTTTTATATCCAGGATCATGGCAGTACCAATGGCACCTTCGTCAATGAAGTTAAAATTGACCGCCAGCAACTGCACCACAATGACAACATTCGCGTGGGCTGGAATAATTTCATTTTCATTGATGAAAATGAGCAGGATCTTGAAAAAACAACGGAAATTAAAAAAAGCTGGATTCCCGGCGTGTATTACACCAAAGATAAATGATTTTCATCGAACTTATTATATTAATAGTCGTCGTCGCGATTGTTGTTCTGGCAATAAAACCACCTAAAACGCGCAAATAAGAAGCCTTATTTCTGCAGTCGATCGCTTGTGATAGACATTAAATTTATGAAATTATCGAATATATCAGTGGCTTTATTTTTCATTCAATGGGGCGTTCGCCACAGCATGTATAGCAGCTTTATTTGCCCGTCTGGCTATTCGAAAAAACTCGTCAGGGATCTGCCATTTACTTCTTGTTTCACTACGCCAGCCAGACAACTAAAAATACTCTACAGACTATTCGACTACAGAGCTAAGGATATTCATGGACGATAAAGCACTTCATATTCTTGCCACGGTCTTTGGCTATTCAGAATTTCGTTTTCACCAGCAGGATGTTATCCGGCAATTAGAGCAGGGGTGTGACGCCGTAGTGTTAATGCCCACCGGGGGCGGCAAGTCTTTGTGTTATCAGATCCCGGCGATGATGCGCCAGGGTGTGGGTATTGTGGTATCACCGCTGATTGCCTTAATGCAGGATCAGGTGAGTGCTTTGCGGCAACTGGGAGTTAATGCGGCGTTTCTGAATTCGACACTGGATGCTGTTACTGCTCGAGAGGTTGAACAGCAATTGCGCAGCGGCGAATTAGACATGCTTTATGTTGCGCCCGAGCGGTTAATGACAGAATCGTTTCTAAATTTACTCGATCAATCGCCGTTAGCCCTGTTTGCAATCGACGAGGCGCACTGCGTATCGCAATGGGGGCATGATTTCCGTCCTGAATATATTCAGCTTTCCATATTGCATCAGCGTTATCCCGAAGTACCACGTATTGCGTTAACTGCAACTGCCGATGATGCAACACGTCGAGAAATTATCCAGCGACTCGGCCTTGAACAGGCGGAAGTTTTTGTCTCCGGTTTTGATCGACCCAATATCTGTTACCGTATTTCTCAGAATCAGGGTAATGCTCGTGATGAGCTGTTGCGATTCATAATAAATGAGCATGAAAGTGATGCCGGTATTGTCTATTGTTTATCACGCAATAAAGTAGAGCAAACGGCTGAATGGTTGAGCGCTAAAGGGCTCAACGCATTGCCTTATCATGCCGGCATGACCGCTCAGGAAAGACAGCAGAATCAGCAACGTTTTTTAAATGAAGATAACATAATTATTGTTGCCACCATTGCTTTTGGCATGGGGATAGATAAACCCGATGTAAGATTTGTCGCTCATTTGAATTTACCCAAAAGTATCGAAGCCTATTATCAGGAAACGGGACGTGCGGGTCGTGATGGTATGCCGGCTACAGCCTGGATGATGTACGGCTTACAGGATGTCATCATGTTAAAACAAATGATGGAGTCATCAGCGGCCGATGAAAGGCACAAACGAATTGAACGCCATAAACTTGATTCGATGCTGGGTTTTAGTGAGCTCACCAGTTGTCGACGCCAGGCATTGTTAAAATACTTTGGTGATGTGCTGGAGGAGCCCTGTGGTAACTGTGACACCTGTTTAACACCGGTTGAAACCTGGGATGCCACCGAGGTGGCGCAAAAAGCTTTGTCCACAGTACATAGAACCGGGCAGCGTTTTGGTGTTACTTATTTGATAGATGTGCTGCTAGGTAAAGAACATGAGCGCATCAGTAGTTTTGGTCATAATAAATTGAGTGTCTATGGTATTGGGGCCGAGCTTAACGCCAGGCAATGGCGTGATATTTTTAGACAGCTCATCGCGCGCAACTTATTAACCGTCGATATCCAGGGTCACGGTGGTTTACGACTCACTGAACAATGTCGAAGTGTATTACGTGGTGAAGAATCATTAATGCTCAGGAAACTGGTCAAAAAAGAAAAATCCACGGTTCGAAAGAAAGCATCTTCCATTGGCTTCAATACTGAAAAAACAGAACTTTGGGAGGCTTTACGTGCCTGCAGGAAACAATTGTCAGAACAGCTAAATGTGCCGCCATTTGTTATATTTCATGATGCAACCTTAATGGATATGATAGAACGACAACCGCAGAATAAGGAACAGTTTTCCAGAATATCAGGAGTTGGTGAACATAAACTGGATGCCTATGGTGATGCGTTTCTAAAAGTAATCAAGGAGTTTTCTGAAAGAGAAAAACAGGCTTTATCTTCGAGCGATACGGCAGATGAAACCCTGGAGTTATTTAACAGGGGAATGACGGCAAAAGCTATCGCAAAACATAGAAATTTAAAAGAGTCGACTATTTATACACACCTGGCTGAAAAAATAGCGCAGGGCATACTCGAACTTAATCAGGTTCTGGATCTTGATGAGGAGCAGATAAAACTGATTCAGGATGAAATTTTAAATCTTGATGAGGAAAGTTCGGGTAAGTTGAAATCGGTTTATGATGCCTTAGATGGGGTGTATGGGTATGAGTTGTTGCGGTGTGTGCGGGCTTCTTTGGTGGTTTCCTGATATTTGTTTTTCTTTTGTTCAGGCTGAACTTTGCTTTTTCGCCTTGATGGCGACTTACTTCTTTGTCAACAGCGACAAAGAAGTAAGCAAGAAAACGCCGCCCCCGGGTCGCGAGCCCTCATTAAAAAACAATGAGGTTTCTTCGTTACTCCCGATTTCTGTGGCTGCTGCGGAACTCACCCATCATAAAAAGCATGATGGGCTCAGACATCCTCGCAGAAGACTCCACAGAAATCACTCGTTCCTCTGCTCGCTTAAGGGGGGAATAAATTCAAAAGCAAAAAACCAAAGCACTACTTTTTTCCTCCTCCACATCACAAGCTGAGGAGAGAATGATTTTAGCGGAGGCATTCTGCGAGCATGTTTGAGCGAATCATCTTTTCGATTCGCGAGTTGCGCAGCAGCCGCTAAAATTGTGAGCGACGAAGGCACCCGAAGGGCTTGTGATATGGGGCGGCATTTCTTTGCTTACTTTCTTGTTGCTGGAGACAAGAAAGTGAGTCGCCATCAGGCGAAACTTGTGAGTGCAGTAAGTAATAAAGATAAAATATTGCTAGCGAAAAAAAAATCAATCACCACATCAAATCATCCGGCACCTGATAATCAGCATAAGGATCATTTTCATCCATTGTACTGGAGTCATCACCGAACAATACAATACGCTTATCATTGCGCTGTTGAATTTTCTCCGCAATAGTCTTAGGAACAAGTTCATAACGACCTTCAATGCGGGCAATACCTAATTTCCCCTGAATGATCTGTTTTTTCAATTCTTCATTGACATATATGCGTTTAACTTTTGTGTTATGTTCAAAGTTATAAACGATTTCGCAGCTTTCATCTCTGGCGATATGGTTTTTTTCGATGAGTTGATTGATTTCCGCAGAAATAGCCTTTTTGCGCGCCTGTTCCTGTTTCTGTTTGTTTAATTCGCGATCACGCCTGGCTTTTTCATCTGCTGCCTGTTGGGCTTTGAGTTTGGCTTTATCTACAGCGGCATCTTTCTGATTGCGTGTCTGTTTTTTCTTTTTATTTTTATCGGTCTTGGCTTTTTGAACCTGCTGTTTAGTAACTACGCCGGCCTTGAGGAGCTGTTCCTGGAATGGGTTGTTCATTCAATTCGTCTCGTAAAATCTGCTGTTGGGGCTAATATGAATATTTTACCTAATATTTATCAACTTGTGCTGAAATAAATTGTGAGCCTCTACGCATAGCCGGATAATTAAGGTATTCTGAAATTTATTTCATCGAACAATTGCCTGATCTTAGCTATATGTTGAATCTTTCCAGTGCTATCAAATATTTCAAGCATAAAATATATATGCACCCCTATGTATTTTTTATTGTCATTGCTTTAATTGGTTTATCTTTAAATAATCTCAGCTTCAATGAATCGAACCAGCCTGACGTTCGTGGCAGGACGCCGCTATATCTGGCAGCAGAGAAAGGAGACGTCAGTAAAGTGCGAGAATTGCTGGAGAAGATAGATTCCCCGGATCAGCGAGATGACTGTAACTGGACGCCACTCATGCGGGCAGCACAGAATGGGCATTTTAAAGCAGCGGAATTATTATTAGCTGCAGGCGCTGACGTCAATGCAGTCGATAAAGGCGGGTATTCGGTATTGATGGTGGTCTCGATTTTTAACAATGCAAAAGTTTTGGGTTTACTTATTGAATATGGAGCCAGTGTCGATCTACAGGATCCTGGATTTGGCTGGTCGGGCTTAATCTGGTCGGCAAAGGAAGGGCATTATCAAAACGTAAAGACACTTATCGAAGCAGGGGCTGATAAAAATCTCAGAGATCTGTCTGGGAAAAGCGCTCTCGACTGGGCTCGCGAAAACCAGCATTCGGAGATTGTTAATTTGTTGACATCAATTTGACTGTTAATCGGCCTGGCCTGTTTTCTTGCCGCCCAGTTCATCAATGATCTTATCGGCTACCCGAAATGAGTTGGCATAAATTGTCCAGGTATAAGGCACGCTGCCACCAGTAGGCATGAAGCTGCCATCGGTTACATATAGATTATCGACCTCGTGCATGCGGCAGTTTTTATCCAGAACAGAAGTGCTCGGATCCTCTCCAAATCGACAGCCACCAGCAATTAAATTAGTTGGAGGCGCGCCGGCTGCGAATGAAACCACGTTTTCAGCCCCCATTGCGGTGAGGACTTCTGCGCCTTTTGTTGCCAGATACCAGCCGGTTTGCAAGTTTCTAATATGTACATCTACTCTAACTTTCGCTGATGCCAGTCCCCATTTGTCTTTTATATTTGAATCAAGAGCAACGAAGGTATTGTCAGTTGGCATCCAGTCACAAAATGCTTCAATCTTAATATATTTACCACCGGTAAAGTGCTCATGAATTTTATCCTTTAAAGGTTTTCCCCAGAGCAGACCTTTTTCGCCCTGTATTTGTCTGCTTGCACGTGAAACTGGATTTGGATGCAAATGAACAAAATCAATGGTGCCGCCTTTTTGCCGGGCGCCAAATTTCCTGTCGTCGATGACATACCAGTCCTGTAATGAACGGTTAATAAAGGAGCCAATCTGTTTTAATTCCAGTGCATTTGTTTCATTAAAGGACCGGTAAGTTAAGCGGCCAGAGCCGGCACCACCCCCGGCAAATAACAGGTTTTTCCCCACCAGTTTGTTGTTGTTGCCTATACCGTATTTATGTTTTGAGCCGGTAGAATTTAGTAGTAGCCTTGATGTTTCTATGGCCTGACAGGCAACAACATATATTTTTGCATCGACCTGATGATGTTTTTCCTGTGTGTCGTAGTAGCTAATACCCGTAATTTTTCCATTGCTGTCGGTTTCAATTTTACTGACCATGGATTCTGTACGAATGTCACAATTACCGGTTGCTATAGCTTTATCGATAAGTGCAGCGCGTGAACTGCCTTTTGCACCAGTAGAACAGCCATAGGAACCACAGTAACCAGAATAACTGCATGATGATCTGCCTTTGTCCGGGCGAGACAGAATTGCACGGGGCATAGGAATGGCATGGTAACCTAATCTGTTACAGGCTTTATCAATGTGTCTGGCGACAGGATGTTCCTGAGTTGGGGGGTAGGGGAAGTCCTTGCTACTTCTAGGTTCCTGATGTGGGTGATCAACGACACGACCAGAGACGCCGATGACTTTTTCAACTTTATCATAATAGGGTTCAAGCTCATCATAGGTGATCGGCCAGTTGACAATGTTGGCGCCGGCGACTGGACCAAATTCTGATAGCTGGTGAAAATCCAGTGGTTTTAATCGATGAAAAAAACCGCTCATGAAATTACTCGAACCGCCAACCAGACTGCCATTCCAGAAGTTCCAGCCGGAATTATAAGTCGGTTTATTATGCCAGCCGTTTTCTCCCCGTGGCAGTTCAATGGCATGTTGCTGCTCGCGTAAATCAGGTGTATATATACTCCTCAAAGAAGTTGCCATTTCGTCTTTGTAAAAATCTTTTTCGGTAAAAAATTTTCCTTTTTCAAGCACGATAACAGAATATCCGGCTTTAGATAATTCATAAATGACAGGACCCGCTCCAGCACCACTGCCTACAACGCAGACATCAAAGTCATGGCTCATAGCTGAAAATACCTTTTGTCGGATGTCGGTCGTGGGAAGCCGGGTTTGTGTTCAAGCCATTGCCAGCCTATAGACTCTGGATTGCCACCATAAACAGGGTCAGTAAGTAGTGCTTCAAAAATATAGCCTAAAATGGTCATTATCCAGGGAGTGCCATTCGGAGTTTTTTCAAATGAGCGTAAAGCGTTTTCTCTGAATTCGTGTTTTAGTTCAATAAATGTTTGCTTATATGTTTCCCAACATATGTCCTGCAATGAGATCAGTCCGTCTTTAACTAATTTACGGTCACTATCATCACGTTGCGCATCAGATAAAACTGCATATAGAAATGCTTTTGCATTAATCTCTCTGGCGCCGGGGGCATTATCTTCTGATGGAAATAAATGCTCCTGTACTGTAATAATAGTTTTCCACTGGCGTCTGCTCAGGCCAGAGCTTATTGTTGCCTTTGAATGGCGAAGTATTTTTCGTGGAGTTGGCCAACTATTGGTAGCAAATAAGAAAGGCGAGCTGGCAATAAGTATTGAGCCAACGGAAGTGTGTATCGAAGTGCTTATAAAAGAACGTCTATCCATTAGTAGATCCATGCGCCGTGGGTCCGTTCTCTGGATCGCTGAAAAGCATCTGTTCAGCCATCGCCTGTAGCATCCATAGCATCCATTGCGGCTTTAAGTAACCTGATTTTGTCACTAATTCGTTTCCCTGGCTATCTAGAATAATCGTACCCGGTCGACCAACATGTGCAAAGCGCCTGGCTAGCTCCGGGTACAGGGCTTCATCCGCTTTGATTGCGATATAGTGTTGCCTGATTATATTTAATACTGCATTATCTCGATAGGTCGTTTGATCCATCTTTTTACAGAACATACACCACTCAGCCGTTAAGGCTATCAATATTAGACGATGTTCTTCTTTAGCCTGAACCAGTGTACTGGTTGACCAGGTTTTCCAGTTAGCTTCAGCGCTATTTGCGGATGCTGAATACAGACTGGTCAGGCCAAAAATAATTACCACGAGTTTCTGCAACAAAATAAATTTATTTTTCATCATTATATTTTTTTAAAAACCTGACAGTCAGCCAGTAGTCAAGGGATAGTTTGCCGGGTCCATGAATAAAAGTTATAGATAACATAACGCCCCACATTATATGATCTTTAATTCCTGCAGGGCTGATATCTGGATAAGAGATTGCTGCAATAATATTAAACATAAATAAAGCCAGCGCAGCAGGTCTACTCAATAGCCCTATAAATAATAAAATGGGAAATGCAAGTTCGACACCTGTTCCCATGTATGCGGCGATAGCAGGCGAAAGTATCGGCACATTATATTCGTATTGAAATAGCATTAAGGTAGAATCCCAGCTTTGCATTTTAGTCAATCCAGACTGAAAAAATATTTTCGCAACCCATATACGTAAAGCGAGATCGAGAAAGGGAGTAAAAAAATTAAGTGCATTAGTGGTCCAAAGATAATAATTCGCAGCTTTATGCATTGTGATCATTATAACTCCTGAAAAAGGAGGATAAGCCTGGGTTAATTTACACCGCCCACCAGGATTATCCAGGCCTTTTATTTTTGTGCTTTTTGTTTCAAAGTAGAGCTGGCTATCTTTTTACAGGTTCCCGCAGGTACATAAATCCATTCTTCCGGATCCTTGTCTACTTTTGCCATGCCGGCACAGCTATGTTTGCCAGTACCGCAGTCATTCATGCCGGCCGTTACTATACCGGCGCATTTTTCAAATCCGGGTTTTCCAGCAAACGCATTAGCTGAGAGTGTACCCAGACCAGTAGCTAAAATAGCAGCCAGTACTGTACGAGTAATAGATTCAACTGATAATTTCATATTTTTTCTCCGGTATTAATTAAACTTTAGTTTGCTAAGATACTCTTAAACGATACTTGAACACCGTTACAGTAAACCAGACCCAGAAATCACCGGAAATATTTCAATTGATATGAAAAAATTCTTCATCGGGAATAAGAATGGATCTGGCCGGGTCTTATCGGATATGCCAAGTAAACAAAAACGTTTTGACGTATTGTTAAATGCACTATATGTAGATCTGTTTCGCTATGCCTGCTGGTTATGCGGAAATCGATCTATGGCGGAAGATCTAGTGCAGGAAACGTATTTACGAGCCTGGCGTTCATTTGAAAAATTAAAGGATGAAAAAGCAGCCAAGGCCTGGCTTATCACCATATTAAGGCGTGAAAATGCACGCCAGTATGAACGTATTCAACCACGCTTAATTGATATAGAGCATGAAATGTTAGTTGACACTACAGCAGATATTACCCAGTCAATGGAAAGTCATATGTTACAGTTATCTATAAGTAAACTGGAATTGGAATTTCGCGAGCCTTTAATGCTGCAGGTGATTGGTGGTTTTAGTACCGATGAAATAGCAGATATTTTAACTTTGAATAAAAACACGGTGCTAACGCGCTTATTCAGAGCACGTAATAAATTAAAAATTATGTTGGTAGAAAATACACAGCAGCGAGATGCAGGCAATGGATGATCTCGAATTTAGGCGACGAGCTTATGCAGAACCTGATTGTCGAGATGATGAGTTTCTAGAAAAAATGAAATCTTCTCAGGATAATCAGAAATTTGTAACTGAACTGCAGAAGTTTGATCAGCGTATAAAGGAAGCAATGAGTATAGATGTACCAGAAGGATTAGCTGAACGAATTCTTTTAAACCAGACGCTCAGCCAGGATGACCAGAAAAAACAGCGTATAAAACTGGTTTTTTCGATAGCAGCCAGTGTGCTAGTGATGGTTTCTCTTTTTTTTGTCTTTTCCCCCTCGTCAAATTCAAATATTGATCAGCAAGTGCTGACTCATATATATCAGGAGCTGGATCATCTGAATGAACATCAGAATAATGATATGCAACGAATTAATATTATGCTGAGGTCATTTGGCGGATCGCTAAAACATGAAATAGGGCAGGTAAATTATCTGGGTAGTTGCAATATTGCAAATAAAGAAGGTATACATATGGTTCTTGCGGGTAGTAAAGGCCCCGTTACAGTAATGCTGTTACCGCAGCTTGATATTGATAATACCCGGTTTATTTCAGATCAGCGTTTCTCCGGTTCTGTATTTCCAGTTGCTAAAGGTAGTATGGTCATAATTGGTGGGCATGGAGAGCGGCTGGAAGAAATTAAACAGAAATTAGAAAGCGGAATCAGCTGGGTTATTTAATTACAGTGTTGTCCCGATAACTCAGTTCTGCCATCTCTCCACGGAGTTTATCCTGAGCAATGCCGAAGGGCTTCGCTACAGTCGGGATGCCAGGAATTACAGGGTTGCATCTTTATCATGCGCTATAAAACAATTTGCCTCATTATAGCCGTACACAACTGGATATCTGGCTATATTAAAATAATTAATGGCACAGCACTGATTTAATTTTATGAAAAAATAATTATTTAAATAATAAAAATGTATAACAGGTCAGTTATAGACCCGGCAATAACCCTGAAAGGACTATAAGGATTATATTAACCACTACCCAGGGAGTCCCATACTTCATTCGCTTTAAAACGTGTACCATATAATTTATTTAATTCGTCCAGTCTATTGCTTAATGTGGCCACGCCCTGGGCATGTATATAGTGTAATGGGCCGCCACGAAAAGGCGCGAAGCCCGTTCCGAAAATCACGCCCGCGTCGATCAGGTCTTCTGTAGCAACGACTTTTTCTCTTAAGCAGGCAGCCGCTTCGTTAAGGAAACGCATAATCATGCGATCTTCCAGTTCTTTTAAATTAGCATAACTGGCATTTTTATCTTTCACCGGTTTGCCTTTGACCCATTTGTAAAAACCTTCACCGGATTTTTTACCCAGTTTCTTATGTTCTACCATGGATTCCATGCGTTTGGGCAGGTTAAGGTTCTGGTCTTTGGATAAAATGGTCGCGACTGAACGGCAAACGTCCAGTCCAACGGTATCAGCCAGTTCAATCGGTCCCATGGGCATACCAAAATTGAGCGCCGCTTTATCGACCATTTCTGGGGCTATGCCTTCGCCGACCATTTCTACTGCTTCAAGTAAATAAGGCATGAGTATACGATTAACCAGAAAACCGGGCGAGCTTTTTACCGGTAGCGGAAGCTTGTCAATATGGCGACCAAAAGCCAGTGCCTGATTCATTATTTTCTCATCGGTATTTTCGCCTCGAACAATTTCTACCAGCGGCATCAGCGCAACGGGATTAAAAAAGTGTATGCCCACTAAACGGCCGGGATCTTTCAAACAGGTTGCCAGTTCTTCCAGGGGAATACTTGAGGTATTCGTGGCCAGAATGGCACCTTCTTTCATTTGAGGTTCAATAGATTTATATAATGTTTGTTTGACGTTTTTGTCTTCAAATATTGCTTCAATAATCAGGTCGGCCTGTTTTATGCCAACACCTTTTGTATCAGGCACCAGTCTATCCATGGATTCACGAATCGAACGTTTATCTTTTTTGAATTTTTTCTGAAACATGGTCAGGGATCGTTGCATGGTACCGGCCAGCATTTCAGGTTTCTGATCCTGAACCGTGACATTGAATCCACGTAGTGCACACCAGGCAGCAATGTCGCCACCCATAACACCGCCCCCGATAACATGAATATGTCTGGGGTCAAAGTCTTTTTTCCTGCCCTGGGTTTTCAGATTTTCCATCAGAAAAAATACGCGCACCAGATTCTGGGCTGTTGGATTAGTGACCAGACTGGCAACGGATTCAATTTCTTTTTCCAGCATGCGACGTGGATTGTCCATGTGTTTTTGCCACAGGGAAATCAACTGATAGGGTGCAGGATAATGTTGCTGCGGTGCTTTTTTGGCAACCGTTTTACGCATTTGATTGGCGATTAATGGACGCACTAAACGGTGATTCATTATTTTGTCTTTGATACCCAGTGGTCTGGGAATGGGTTTGTTGATTACAAAATAGCGCGCGGCACGTTTTAACTGTCGTTCGGGTACTAAATCATCTACCAGGTTCATGCTTTTTGCGACCCGACCCGTTAGCATGCGACCGGTTAACATGGCATTCATCGCAGCCACTGGACCGGCTTTTAATATGGAGCGAACGGAGCCGCCGTAACCCGGGTGGATACCCAGTTTAATTTCAGGTAAGCCGACACGCGTGCTTTTGTCGTCACACATGACTCGATAGCTGCAGGCCAGTGCTAATTCCATACCACCACCAAGACAAAAACCTTTAATCATTGCGACGCTAACGCAGGGCAGGCTTTCGATTTTATTCATGATGTCATGGCCGCGTTGTAAAAAATCAGTGGCCTGTTGTTCAGTGGTAATGTGGGTGAATTCATTAATGTCAGCACCGGCGATAAAGCCATTATTTTTATCACTGACGAAAACAATGCCTTTGGGTAATGACTGGGCTAATTCATTGAGAATCTGGTTTAACTCATCCAGTACTGCTGATGAGAGAACATTGGTGCTTGAATCTGCAACATCCAGATGCAGCCAGCAGATATCGTCATCGTCTTTTTCGATCATCCAGTTTTGATATGCCATTATTGTTCTCCCGCGCGCTCAATCATCATGGCGCCACCCTGACCGCCACCAATACATAAACTGGCAATACCGCGGTGGGCATTTTTATGTTTTAAAACATTGGCCAGATGCAAAACAATTCTTGCGCCACTGGCGCCAACTGGATGACCCATGCTTACGCTACCGCCATCGATATTGAGTTTTTCATGGGGGATTTCACCAATGGCTGTTTTAAATCCTAAATGTTCTTTGCAATAGTCATCGCGTTGCCAGGCTTCGATGCAGCCTAATACCTGTCCGGCAAAGGCTTCGTTGATTTCCCAGTAGTCGATATCGTTAATGGTCAGTTTGTTGCGTTTGAGTATTGGCGCCATTGCATGTGCCGGGCCAAGCCCCATTTCCGCAGGATCGAGTCCTGCCCATTGGCTATCTTTTATTTTTGCGAGTACGGGTAAATCATATTTTTTAACCATTTTTGCACTGGCTAAAATTAACATGGCGGCACCATCGGTTATTTGTGCGCTGTTACCCGGCGTTACCATGCCGTAGGTGCGATCGAAGTAGGGTTTGAGTCTGGCGAGATTAGGCATGCTGGAATCACGACGAATGCCGTCATCAAAATCATAATAGTTTCCCCTGCCGTCATAAATGGCTTCGATTTCTTCTAGTCGGCCGCTGTCATGGGCTTCCGCTAAACGTTTGTGACTGGTCACGGAAAATTCATCCATCTGGTCGCGGGTGATACCAAAACGATAGGCAATTTTTTCGGTCGTTTGTCCCATGGATAAGCCTACGATGGGATCAGTCAGGCCGCGTACCAGAGCGATGACCGGTTTAAGATGCGCCGGACGTAATTTGGTAAATACCTGTAACTTCTGGCCAAAGGTTTTGGCGCTCATTAGCATGCTGAGCCAGTTGACCATCAAGTCATTATATAAAACGGGTGCACGACTCATGGATTCTGTGCCACCTGCCAGGATTAAATCGGCATGGCCTGCAGAAATATTATGATAGGCCGAGTCCAGTGCCTGCATGCCCGATGCGCAATTACGTTGTACCGTCCAGGCGGGAACAGTTTGTGGAATTCCCAGACGCAAGGCGATGACTCGTGCAATATTGGCTTCATCGGCCGATGGCATGATGCAGCCCACAATCACTTCGTCCAGCGCATCCAGCGGAAAATTTTGTCGTAGTAAAAGTGGACGTGCTGCAGCCACCGCGAGATCCGATGCCAGGAACGGCCCCGGTTTGCCGCGCGCTTTTAAAAACGGTGTGCGGCTACCATCAACAATGAATACGTCTTGCTTGCTCATGCGAGTTTCCATCCTTCTTTGGTAAATTCATCAACGCGAGTCGCATTGAGAGTTGCATCGTAGGCCGCTTTTATTTTATCGGCTTCGTCCTTATCAATAATTTCCAGATCCATGGCTTTTTTGAGCAGGGATTCAACAGGTTGTTGCTTGATTAAACCAATGCGCATGGCGTCCCTGATTTTGCGTTCCGAGTTTTCCGCAGCCAGGGAAAGTTTGAGCGCGTGTTCAATGCGGCCCATGCCATCTTGAGGATCATCCGTCCAGTAGATGCCTTTGGTTAAGCGGTCGCGGGTATCGGACGGCTGCAGTAATAAACGAGCAACCTGGTGTCCCAGTTTGTCATTGGCGCCGCCATAAGGTTTGGTTAATGGAAATATTACAAAGTTAAGTATTTTTCCCACGATAGGAACAGGGAAGTTTCTTAACACGCCTTTTAGCGATTCCTGCACATTGTAAAGTGAGTCTTCACAGGCCCAGCGTAACAGTGGCAGGTCAGAGGATTGACTGCCTTCATCTTCAAAATGTTTCAGCACTGCGGTGACCATATACATATTAGATAATGCATCGGCCAGACGCCCCGACAGTTTTTCTTTTCGTTTCAACGAGCCCCCCAGAATGAGCACGCTAACATCCGCCAGCAGCGCAAAGGCGGCGCTCATGCGAGTAAGTTGTTTGTAATAATATCTGGTCGCGCCTTTACCCGGTACGTTAACAAATTTTGCCGCGGTTAAGCCAAACCACAAACTGCGGAAGAAATTGCTAATTAAAAATCCGACATGACCAAACAGGGCATCGTCAAATAAAATTAATGACTGCTCTGCATCGGGATGATTAACCGCTTCCACTTCACGTAATAAGTAAGGATGACTTCGAATCACGCCCTGACCAAATACGATCATGGAACGGGTTAAAATGTTGGCACCTTCTACGGTGATGCTGATGGGAATACCCTGATAGGCGCGGCCCAGGAAATTATTGGGCCCCATACAGATGCCGTGACCACCGTGAACATCCATGGCATGGTTGACAACTATGCGCATGCGTTCAGTTAACTGGTATTTAACAATACCGGATATAACGGATGGGTTTTCACCGGTGTCCAGTCCGATCAGGGTAAGCAGGCGAGCGGCATCCATGATGTAGGCCTGACCAGCAATTTGCGCCAGTGATTCTTCGACACCTTCAAAATGACCAATCGGTATTTTGAACTGTTTCCGAACCTTGGAATAAGCGCCGCTATAGCGCGATGCATATTTACCTGCGCCGGTACTCAAAGCCGGCAGGGAAATACCGCGGCCAGCCGACAGACAGTTCATCAGCATGGTCCAGCCCTTGCCGACGTAATCGACGCCGCCGATGATCCAGTCGATAGGAATGAATACATCATGGCCGCGATTCGGGCCATTCATAAACATGTGGTTGGCGGTGAAATGACGCTTGCCAATATCAATGCCGGGAATATCGGTTTTGATCAGTGCCAGCGTGATCCCCAGGCTGGTTTCCTCACCGATTAAATGGTCAGGGTCATAGAGCTTGAATGCCAGACCCAGTACGGTCGCCACCGGTCCCAGTGTGATATAGCGTTTATCCCAGTTTAAGCGAATACCCAGCACGTCGTCTTTACCATCAAAATGGTCGCGACAAACGACGCCGGTATCGGGCATGGCGCCCGCGTCACTGCCGGCTTCAGGGCCGGTCAGGGCGAAGCAGGGAATTTCGTCGCCGGAGGCCAGTCGTGGCAGATAGTGGTTTTTCTGTTCCTCGGTGCCGTAGTGCATTAACAGTTCGCCCGGGCCGAGGGAATTGGGCACCATGATGGTCACTGCGGCGGTGATGCTACGACCGGCTACTTTCATCACCACGGAGGAGTGCCCGAGCGCAGAAAATTCCAGACCACCGTATTTTTCAGGAATAATCATGGCCATGAATTTATGTTTTTTGAGGAAATCCCAGACTTCTCTGGGCAGGTCATTCTGGTTCTGACAAATCTCCCAGTCGTCGAGCATTCGGCAGAGTTCTTCAACCGGGCCATCAAGAAATTCCTGTTCATGCCGGCTCAGTTTGGGCGCCGGGAGCTCGCGGATTTTGCTGTAATCCGGATAACCGCTAAACAGTTCTCCCTCCCACCAGACCTTACCGGCATCCAGTGCTTCCTGTTCTGTTCTGGAAATGGCGGGCATGGCTGCACGCATAAACTGCAGTAATGGCTCGGCGATATATTTCTGCCGAATATTCGGTGTATTCAAGGGTACGACAACAACCAGATACAGGGCCCACAGAATGATAATCGTGGCAATACCGGCAATATCGGAGAATGTGTACAGCAGCAACACCACACCCAGCAGTGCTGACCAGATGACCTGGGGTAAGCGGAAATAGGCGGCAATTCCAATTGTCAGGGTAAATATCAAAAGCCAGGTAAGCATGATGGTCTCCTTTGCAGCTAAGTGGCCTGTTTATTCTGTGTCGCGGGTACTGCCTGTTCGTTTATATCCTGGTCAGGCAGACCATCGGATTTATTTTCTGCCGATTCGGTTATTTGAGTCGGCGCAGGCACGTATTGTTCATTTTCGTCATTTAAAACGACGCCTTCTGCATCCCAGGGCATTTTCCGGTAAATGGCCAGTTCATCAAAATCCAGGATGGGATATTTGATGACGTCGAAATAGGGGGAATAGTCGAAGTCTTTGGGTGTTATTAACTTGGTATTGCGCTTGTACATCACCAGCTGGCCGTCGTCATTTCGATGCAGTACGGGCAGAATGGGAAAGTGAACCGAGGCAAACGCTTCGGCCATCATGGAAGAGCAGACGGTATGGGTAGGCGCACCTGCATTGTGTTCAAATAAGCTGGAACGCCAGCGTCTGGGTAAAAAGGCATAAGGGAACAGGAAGCGAGCCAGGTCCAGTATCTGGCGTACATTATAATAAGTGCCTAACTGATTGATAGCGTAGGAGATGACTTTTTGTGAGTCGTTTCGGGTCAGGTTATTGGGGCGACAAATGCGCAAATGATCATCGCGATATTTGCTGATATTCCTGATCAAAGTACCTTCACCAAGCAGGGATTCAATCACTAGCTGATCGTTGGCTTTACCCGTGTAAAAACGTTTGATGTAGCTGCGCAGAACGGGGTCTTCGACATTATGTAGCCGGCCGATGTACAGGGCGGAGTGAGTCCAGTTGCTTAAAGTAATGGTTTTTATAATTTCGCTGATCCGAGAGCGCCCCTCAACCAGAATGACATCACCTGGCCGGATTTCATAACGCAAACGATCAAAATCGGACAGGGGCATCTGATTGGGCTCCCTTTCCCGGGTTAACCATTCAGTTGCCTTTTCCCAGATATTGTCGCGAAGCTTGCGTAGCATACCCATGGGCATATAAATTCCCGATCTTGTTGTCAGTTATTGGGATCTGATTTTTGAACTACCTACCATACATTAAGTTTAGACCTTAAGCTGAATAATTGTCTGAAATTTAAGGCATTATTCATCCAGTTTGATATTGTTCAGGGGGCATCCCCAGCGACTGTAAGGTTAATATTCCGCTATCCACTGGGTTAGTGTGGCAAGCTGGGAATCGGGTGTATAAAAATGGGGCGAGAACCGGATGCCGCCGCCTCTAAGCGCACAGACGACGCCTTTATCGACCAGCCAGTTATACAGGTTTTCAGTATCCACTCCCGCTTTTTTGAAAGTAAAAATACCGGCATATCGATCTGGGGAGGTTGGACTGAGGATGGTGACACCGGGTAGCGCTGAAAAAGCATTGATCAGATACTGATTTTTTTCCAGCACCCGTTGTTCGACTTCAGCCATGCCGATTTCCAGTAACAGCTTAATACTGGCATGCAGCGCGTGGGCTGCGATGACGTTTGGGCTGCCACATTCGAATCGTCGTGCTGAAGCAGCCGGTTTCCAGTTCCTGTTATCGAAGTTGAGGTGATCTTCCACCATGTGCCAGCCGTACTGGTTTAATTTCAACTTTGCTAGCAATGCCTGTTTACAATAAAACAGCGCCAGACCTTCCGGGCCTAACATCCATTTATGGCCATCTGCGACAACAAAATCAGCATCTATCGCCTGGACGTCGAATGTTACCGCGCCGATTTGCTGAATAGCATCAACACAGAATAATGCGCCGTGATGTTTACAATGCCTACCCAATTGCTGTAAATCCATTCGAATACCGCTGGCATATTGAACGGCGCTGACACTGAGCAGGCGAGTGCTGTCGTCCATATGATGCATGAGTGACTGTTCGGGTGTTGCCGCTTCTGCCAGATCCACCAGTCGAATTTCAACACCCTGTGATTTGAGGCTTTCCCATACAATGCGGTTAGAAGGGAATTCTTCCTGGGCCAGCACGATATTGTCGCCGCTCTGCCAGTCCAGGCCATAGGCGATGACCGACAATCCTTCCGAAGTGTTTTTGAGCAGTGCAATGTCATCTGCAGAAGGCGCATTAATCAATGTCGCCAGATTCTGTTTTAATTCCGCTTCAACCTGCATCCACCGGTTATAATGACGCGAGCCGATGCGGCCATTTTCCTCAGCGAAATTTTTAACCGCTTCGACGGTGCAGACCGGCCAGGGCGCCACGGCAGCATGATTGACATAGATAAGACTGGTGTCGAGTTTGAAGTGATTTTTCATTGAGTTATTGTCAGCATCGTGGAGTACAGGTAAACATCATAACCCTTCATCACGCGCGTTTAAATGATCGATTTTGCAGGATGGCTGGTAGTGGCTTTTAGATAAATGGGAAGACCTTAACCTGTTCAGGGTATGACAAGTTGCCCGTTTTATAGCATCATAATGAGAGCTTGGGGATGCACAAAGCTGGTTACAAAAATAACTAAAAAATCAATAATATAAATTGATGAATAAGTATAGGGATATGGATATGGATAAAACAACTATATTGAGCGTATAGCTCACATGGATATCAGAACCTAATGCATAGTGAGCAAACAGAATCTTCGGGAAATTTTTTCAAAGATATTTTGTCCCACCAAATATTACAATCTCCTGCTGGCTGGTTCCAGCGCATCGCATTCAGCGGCCTGCAGGATGCCCGTGATATCGAAGCCCAGCGCCTGGTGTTACTGACTAATTTATATTGTGTTGTCGGTGTTTTTTTTCTGGGATTTTTTTCTTTTCGTTCCCTGATCAGTGATCGTTGGGAACTGGGGCTGGTGCTGGCCGGTTGCGGCTTGCTGGCCTTCGGCAATATTCTCTATTTACGTTTTAGTGGGAACTATCAGCGCGCAGGTGATGCTGTCGTTGTCGCCGTTAGTGCACTGTGCTTTTATCTGCTAGCAACAGGGGGTGTGGAGAATACTGGTCCCCTGTGGAGCTATACCTTACCACCGCTGGTTTTATTTATTTATGGGCTCAGCAAAGGCGGTCTTGTGCTGGCAGGTTTCATGTTGGCCAGCCTGGGCCTGATGCACATTCCCGATAATGGGCTGTTGATTGCTGATTATTCATTTAGTTTTAAAACACGCTATAGCTCAACTTTTCTAGTGGTCTGTTTTATTTCTTCAATATGTGAATATGCCCGATTTCATTCCTACGGTGTGTTGAAAAAATTACAGCAGCGCGTGCAGCGTGAGGCCCATACCGATGAACTAACTGGCTTATCCAATCGACGTTATATGTATGAGCAAATCAATCGTGAATTGCGCAAAATACAACGTTACGACCGGCCCTATAGTCTGATGCTTTGCGACCTGGATCATTTCAAAGCCATCAATGACGAATATGGTCATCCCTGTGGTGACAAGGTTTTGATGGATGTTGCACTGCGCATGGAAAATAGTCTGCGTGGTGAAGATACGGTGGCCCGTTGGGGTGGTGAAGAATTTCTTATATTATTACCGGAGACCGAAGAAGAAGAAGCTGTTCTGGCCGCCGAAAAATTATTAAAAGCAGTCAGTGATTCGCCTATACATTGCGGGCATCAGAGCCTGTCGGTTACCATGAGTATCGGTGTGGCACAAATCCACATGGAATGCGCCATTGAAACCATTTTAAGAAAGGTGGACGATGCGATGTATGAGGCCAAGCGCAATGGTCGTAATCGTATCGAAGTGCATCGATTTTAATTCAGTTTAACTTTTTAAATCTCTGGATCACCCGCAATCCGGGATGACCATTTTTCAGCAGAAGCCCGGCCTTATGCAAACTTGCTACTGCTACCAGGCTGAGTCCAGGTCCATTTCCCACAGTATGTCAAGAGCCTTCCAGACGGACGAATTTTTCTAGTATATGGGATTTTTCGGTTTCGTGAATACAGAACCCGTATCGGATACCATTTCTTCAATCAGAGAGTCTGAGATAGTAAAAGTGATGCACAGATGCGTGAACTAGAAAAACAGATCCTGCCTGCCTCTGCACCTGACAATTTTATTTTAATCCCGGATTATTGCCCGGCGAGCTTATGTGATTCGAATTTATAGAGGTACAATCATCGCCAACTATATTTGTGTTTTTCTGGGGAGTTAAATGTGCCAGTCGAAATAGAGCGTAAGTTTCTGGTAAAGGATGATAGCTGGTTTAAGCAGGTGAATCGTAGTACCCGTATTCGTCAGGGATATCTTTCGCCCGGGATCTTCGATGCGTCAGCCAGAGCCTCTGTGCGGGTAAGAATTGAAGACGATAAAGCTAATATTAATATCAAGAGCGCAACCCTGGGTATGCGACGTATGGAATATGAATATGAAATTCCCGTCGTCGAGGCCAAAGAAATGCTCGATAATTTATGTGGCCAGCCACAGATTGATAAGAATCGTCATCTGATCAGGCAGGGGCAGCATACCTGGGAAGTCGATGAATTTTTTGGCGTGAATGCGGGTTTGTATGTGGCTGAAATCGAACTTGCTACAGAAGATGAAGATTTTGAAAAGCCGGGGTGGCTGGGGAAAGAGGTTACCGAAGATCCCCGCTATTACAACGTAAATCTGGTGAAACATCCTTACAAAGACTGGTAAAAAACGCTATGATTCCTGCGTTTTCAATAGAATTACTAAAATAATCAATTTCAGGTGTAGCGCTTCCGCAGGAACCAGTGAAGCATGCCCTGAATTACCTGTCGTAATTAAAAATGGAAAAAGGAGTTGGGCTAGTGGCTAATATACGCGTCATGCTGGTAGATGATCACGATCTTATCCGTTATGGCCTGCGTCGTTTACTGGAAGATCAGGCTGGTATCGAGGTTATTGACGAGGCCAGCAGTGGCGAAGAGGCGCTGGAAAAAGTGCGCACTGCCCGGCCAGATGTGATTTTGATGGATATTAATATGCCGGGCATAGGTGGTTTTGAGGCCACCAGCCGGATGAGTAAAAGCCATCCGGAAAGCAGAATCATCGTGCTCACCGTGCATAGTGAAGGCCCGTTACCCAAGCGCATTCTGGAGGCGGGTGCTATGGGTTATCTCACCAAAGGCTGCCCGGTGGATGAAATGGTTGAGGCGATTCAGAAAGTGCATGCTGGCCAGCGCTACATCGCGCCAACTATTGCGCAGCAACTGGCTTTGTCGATGTTGCCCGGTGAAGAGTCGATTATTGATGTGTTATCCCAGCGTGAGCTGCAGGTACTGATCATGATTAGCCGCGGTATGCGCACCAATCAAATATCAGAAAAATTAAGCCTGAGTCCAAAAACGGTCAGCACTTACCGAAAACGTTTGCACGACAAACTGGATGTATCCAATGACGTAGAAATGATGCATCTGGCAATCAAGCACGGGCTGCTGGAAGAAGAAGAGTCTAAATCGCAGTTATAAAACAATAATTTATACTAACTATTTAAAGTAATTAATTATCTTAATGTCCGGTCCAGAATTTAACCTGAAGTGCACTGAATGTCCCCGTCTTGCTGAATTCCTCGCAGAGGTTAGAGAGACCCATCCCGATTATCATGGCCGACCCGTCGCGCCCTTTGGTGACAGGAAAGCCAAATTGCTGGTTGTCGGTCTCGCCCCAGGCTACCACGGCGCCAACGCCACCGGCCGTCCGTTTACCGGGGATCATGCGGGCATTCTGCTGTATGAAACGCTGTATGAATGCGGCTTTTCCACCGCGCCTGTATCCGTCTCGGCGGACGATGGTCTGCAACTGAAAAACTGCCGCATTACCAATGCGGTGAAATGCCTGCCGCCGCAGAACAAACCCATTGGATCAGAAATCAATACCTGTAATGCCTATCTGAAAGCCGAGCTGGAAGGCCTCGCGGAAGGCAGTGTGATTTTTGCCCTGGGCACCATTGCCCACAACGCGGTGATCAAGGCGTTGGGCCTGCGGCAAAAAGATTACAGGTTCGGCCATGCCAGCGAACATCCGCTGCCGGAGGATATATTGCCGGGTGGTGTGCTGCTGGATTCCTACCATTGCAGTCGCTACAACACCCAGACGCGTCGGCTGACGGCGGACATGTTTCAACAGGTGTTTAAACGAGCCAGACAACTGGTTTCGTGATAATTACTCAGCTTTTACACATGACTGTAATCTCAACTGAACCGGCCTTACTGGCATCTCGAACGGAGCAAAGCTTACTGTCATCCCGGCCGGAACGAACCTTACTGTCATCTCGGCTAGAGCAAACCTTGCTGTCCTCCCGGCCAGAGAAAACCTTATTGTCATCCCGACTGGAGCGAAGCGAAACGGAGGGATCTTGAACCTTCATCCACGAATAGCTACTGTTGGGTATGAGATCTCTCCATGAAGTTTATCCTGAGCTTTGCCGAAGGGCTATCGCTCCAGTCGACATGACAAGGATTGCCTAGATTAATGTCCGGTGAACTTGAAACAACTCCATTCGATGCCAGAGCCTTCCTGAAAAACGCCAGTGCCAGTCCTGGCGTGTATCGCATGTATGATCAGGCAGGCGAGTTACTCTACGTCGGCAAAGCAAAAAATCTCAGGAAACGCCTGTCCAGCTATTTCAGGAGTAGCGGCCTGTCGGTGAAAACCCGGTCGCTGGTTAAACAGATACATCATATAGAAGTCACCATCACCCATACCGAAGGCGAAGCGCTGTTACTGGAAAGCAATCTGATCAAGGAGCATCGGCCACGCTATAACATCCTGCTGCGCGACGACAAAAGTTACCCCTATATTCTGGTAACCGACCAGGACAGGTTTCCCAGAATAATTGTGCATCGAGGCGCCAGGTGTAAGCAGGGTCGGTATCTGGGGCCTTATCCCAATGCTGGCGCGGTGCGGGAAAGCCTGAATTTCATTCATAAACTGTTCCGCATTCGCCAGTGTGAAGACAGTTATTTCAACAATCGCTCACGGCCCTGTCTGCAATACCAGATCAAACGTTGTACCGCACCCTGTGTGGGCTACATTTCCCCGGCCGATTACAGAAAAGACATTGATCGCGCACTGATGTTTCTGGAAGGCAAAAGCAATCAGCTCATCGACGATATGGTGAAGCAGATGGAGCAGGCGGCGGAATCGCTGGAATTCGAAAAGGCAGCCGAATGCCGTGACCAGATTCGGATGTTACAAAAGGTCGTAGAGAAACAGTACATCTCCGGCGACAGCAAAGACCTGGATATCGTCGCCTGTATCACCAGAGGTGCCCAGGCCTGTGTGCAGGTGTTTTTTATCCGAGATGGGCGTAATCTGGGTAATCGCAGCTTCTTCCCGCAGTTGCCGGAATCCCTCTCCGCTAGCGAAGTGCTCAGCGCCTTTCTGCCGCAGTATTATCTACAGCATGAACTGCCTGGTGAAATCATTCTCAGTCACGAGCTGGACGATGCCGAACTGATTCAGGATATGTTGTCACAGAAAGCGGCGCGAAAAATTAAACTCAGTAGCAATGTCCGTTCTGATCGGGCGCGCTGGGTTAAAATGGCGCTGAACAACGCGGAAACCGCGCTGACCACGCGCATGACTTCACGCGCCGGTATGCTAAAGCGCTTCGAAGCCTTACAGGATGTATTGCAACTGGATGAATTGCCTGGCCGGCTGGAATGTTTTGATATCAGCCACACCCAGGGTGAAGCCACGGTGGCTTCCTGTGTGGTGTTTACCCTGGAAGGCGCGTTTAAACAGGATTACCGGCGCTTCAACATCGAGGGTATCGAGCCCGGTGATGACTACGCTGCCATGCGCCAGGCCCTGCAGCGACGCTATACTCGACTGAAAAAAGGTGAGGGCAAATTACCGGACATCCTGTTCATCGATGGCGGCAAAGGCCAGCTACGCCAGGCGGTGGAAGTGATGGATCAGCTAGAGGTGGACAACGTACTGCTTATTGGTGTGGCCAAGGGCGAGGGCCGTAAAGCCGGGCTGGAGAAACTGGTATTTAGTGATGGTCGCGAGGAGCTGTATCTGCCGGAGGATTCCATCGCCTTCCACCTGATATTAAATGTACGTGACGAAGCCCATCGCTTTGCCATCTCGGGCCATCGCGCCAGGCGGGAAAAAACCCGTCGTCAGTCACCGCTGGAAGCCATCCCGGGTCTAGGTCCCAAACGCCGCCAGTCCTTGATCAAACACTTCGGTGGTATCCAGGGCGTGAAGCAGGCCGGGGTGGAAGATCTGACAAAAATCAATGGAATCAGTAGTAAATTAGCCCAAATGATTTATGATGTGCTCCGGACTGAATAGCCCAAATCACTATTTATTTGCATGATATTAAATATACCCAACAGTCTTACTCTGATACGCATCGCCTTTATTCCGGTGATCATTATCATGTTTTACCTGCCCTATGAATGGGCGCGACCCGCATCGGCCTGGTTATATGGTGTTGCCTGCATCACCGACTGGTTTGATGGCTATCTGGCGCGCAAGCTGGGACAGTCGTCGGCGTTTGGTGCCTTTATGGACCCGGTGGCGGACAAACTGATCGTATCTGTGGCGTTAATCATGCTGGCATCGGCCCATCCCGAAGTCATCATTGTGCTGGGCACCTGCATTATCGTCGGCCGTGAGATTGTGATTTCTGCTTTGCGCGAATGGATGGCCGAACTTGGCAAGCGCGACGCAGTTGCGGTGTCGATGCTGGGCAAATACAAAACCTTCGCTCAGATGTTTGCCATTGGCTTTCTGCTGCACCGCGACGACTGGTATGGGTTACCCACTCACCAGATCGGCGTCATTCTGCTCATAATAGCCTCCATACTCACCGTAGCATCCATGATCGACTATATGAAAGCCGGCTGGAAAGTGATCGAGCAGGGTAAACACTAAGTCACTGAAAAAACTGAATACAATCGCTAATTTTTGCTTGACCCGCGAGCAGCGATACTTATAATAGCGGGCCTGTTACGGGATTGGCTCAACGGATTCAACAACATATGTTGTTAATACGAAGATCTGGAAAATTGAGCAATTATTGTTAAAATAAGCACGTCGGGAAAACCAGTAACAGAAAATTTGCGGGTGTAGCTCAGCGGTAGAGCATCTCGTTGCCAACGAGAATGTCGTGAGTTCAATCCTCATCACCCGCTCCAAATTTTAGCGTTCAGCGATGGCATGCTGAACCATGTTTAAGAACCTCGCCAAGTCGAGGTTTTTTTATTGGCGGGTTAGCAAAGTGGCTATGCAGTGGATTGCAAATCCATCTACCTCGGTTCGACTCCGGGACCCGCCTCCATATTTCCTCTTAAGGTAGTCTGTAAATTAAGCAGCTACCGAGATAGAGAATATTCATAGATAGCTCATCCTGATAAGTCCAGGTGGCGTTGTGGTAGAAAGTAGTTCGCAGAGCTAGCGCCGCAACGAAAAGATCATAGTTATCTACAAAAGCCCACTCTGAATAAGCCCAG
>JAPHRO010000063.1 GCA_026195895.1 Gammaproteobacteria bacterium | reverse complement strand
TTGTTTCGGCACAGGCTTTCATCACCTGAATAAAGGCCGTATCCATACGCACATCAAAAGGATTCTTTTTAAGCGTCTTGCGAAGACTGCGCGATATTTTTAACTGTTCCGGGAACAGCACGCAGCGAGGATCTGGCGACCACCAAAGTACAGGCTCGCCTTCGTTATACCAGGGAAAAATACCATGCCGATACGCATTTAACAGACGTTCAGGAGTTAAATCGCCACCGGCAGCCAACAGACCATTGGGTTCGAGCAATGCCTGTTCTAAAGGCGGAAACGGTGAATTCGGTTCGGCTGATAGCCAGCTAAGTTGTTTCATAAAACGAAGTTTACGAGAGCTGCTACACTCAAACAATATAAGAATGTAAAGGTTGCATATGAATGTCCGAAAAATCGTTATCTGAATTATATGTTTTGTTAGTCGAGCCGTCTCCTACACAATCTAAAATTATACTGAATGAATTGCGTAAAGCAGGTATTTCCCATTTTGATACAGCCGTCGATGGAACTTCGGCTCTGAATACCATGAGTCAGTTTAAACCTGATCTGGTGATAAGTTCTATGCATATGCCTGACATGACGGGATCAGAGCTGGTTATTCAAATGCGCAATTCAGCAGATTTGCAGGATATAGCATTCATGCTGATCTCCAGTGAAACCGGTTTTAACTACATCGATCCAGTGCGACAGGCAGGTGTTACCGCAATATTGCCCAAGCCTTTTGAATCGCATCAGTTAAAACGTGCCCTGTACAACACGGCAGATATGTTAAATCCTGACTCACTGGATCTGGATGATTTACAGGTTGAAGATCTAAAAGTACTGGTAGTTGATGACAGTCTGACTGCTCGTAAACATATCAAGCGCGTGCTGGGCGGCTTAGGCATCGAACAGGTAACGGAAGCGGATGATGGCGCAACCGCAGTACCTTTACTCGATGAATATTTCTTTGATTTCGTCGTAACCGATTACAATATGCCTCAAATGGATGGCAAGGCATTGCTGGAGCATATTCGAGGTAGCAGTAATCAGCGATCAATACCGGTGTTGATGGTCACTTCTGAAGGTAATATGGGAAATCTGGCTGCAGTAGAGCAGGCAGGGGTATCGGGTATTTGTGACAAACCTTTTGAAACTGATGCCGTTAGAGAGTTGATAAGAGTCATGATGACAGATGTTTAGTTAATTGAACTACTTGTTGAACTACCTGCAAGAGATATTTCGTTTTAGATTAAATCAAATTAACATTGCTGGATTCTCAGCTTTAAAAAAATATCACTATGCTTAAGCATGTTAAACATTCCGGTAAATGGTTGATTTCTCATAAAGACTGGACTGCCCACTTTACTTTTGCTCTGGGCGGTGTAGTCATCGGGCTTGTTGCTACTTTTATGGCGATATCCAGTGAATGGGCAAATCATGTTTTTCACTCTCTCACGACTTATTCACCCTATCTTCCTTTTATAGTATCTCCGCTAGGATTAATGCTGGTCGTATGGCTAACCAGAAAATATTTTCCCGGCTCTGAAGGCAGTGGCATACCCCAGGTAATGGCCACTCTGGAAATGGGCCATGAAAAAGAGCGCAGTATATTGCTCACACTGCGTATTGCCTTCGGCAAAGTCATGTTATGTATTCTCGGTTTACTAAGTGGTGCATCAATTGGTCGAGAAGGTCCCACGGTACATGTTGGTGCCGCTATTATGTTTTCATTACGTAAATTTGTGCGTTTTAGAATTTATGATATGGAGCGCGTTTTAATTCTGGCAGGTGGTGGTGCAGGGGTTGCCGCTGCATTCAATACGCCACTCGCCGGAATTGTATTTGCCATAGAGGAATTGAGTCGTTCTTTTGAAGTGCGTACCCGCGGTTTGCTGCTGACGGCTATCATGGTGTCGGCAATCACCGCGATAGCTATCGCAGGAAATTACACCTATTTCGGTTCTACATCCGCTGTTATTGCGCTACAGGACGCAATAATACCCGTTATAGTTTGCGGTGTTATCTGCGGATTTCTTGGCGGCATATTTAGTTTAATGTTAATTCACGGCAGTCGATGGATAGCGCCTTACCGAAACAATAAGCCCTTTATTATTGCCGCGCTTTGCGGCCTGAGCATCGCCATTATTGGATATTATTCAGGTCATATGAGTTATGGCAGTGGTTATGACGAAGCCAAAGCATTATTAACCGCAAGTGAAGAGCTGGATAATAATTATGGCTATTTGAAATTACTGGCTACAGTGGTTTCATATTTAAGCGGCATCCCGGGAGGTATTTTTGCACCATCGCTGGCTACCGGTGCAGGACTCGGTGCCCACATCGCAGACTGGCTTACTGTATATCCCTATGGCGCTTTAGTATTATTTGGCATGGTGGGATATTTTGCCGGTGTTGTTCAGGCGCCAATAACTGCATTTGTTATTGTGATGGAGATGACAGATCAACACCAACTGATCCTGCCCATGATGGTGACGGCGTTTATTGCGACGGGTATTTCTAAATCAATTTGCACAACACCTATTTACAGTACTCTGGCAGATAATTTTCTGCCTGATGATAAAAAGATGTTTGCCAAATAATAATTTCAGGGTTGCCTGCGAGCTTTAAAGCCAAGCGCCCTGGCACCGGCGGTCGCACCATTGGTTGTTATAATTACCAGGGTATCATCGGTGACATCTGTATCTGCCGTATAGGCTATACCGGTATAGCTGCCCGCTAGAGTTGAGCAATTAGTTACTGTCATTGTTACTTCGTATTCGTTTACCGACTGATTGATAGTAGAAAACTGTCCGGTGATAGCACAAATGCTGGAGCTACTACTAGCATTAAAAGAACCGTCATTATTGATGTTAAAATTCCAGGTGCCAAAAGTCGTGTAATAGTCGTCGTTCCAGATCGCTGCTAATTTTGTTAAGGATGAGGTTCTCGAATAAGTATTGTTTTTAGTTAGCGTTATAGCGGCATCAATATTGCGACTTTCATTAATAAACCTGACGGTCATTGTGTTGTTTTGTTCAGAGAGCTGTACTGAAACTGGTGTCGAGTAGGTAAAAGAAAGGTAGTAGTGGCCATTGAGTCCATTAGGGTCTATGGTAAAAGCCTTAATGTCACCGGTTATAAACGATACTTTGTTATTGCTGGTCAGTAATCCAACAGATGGCCCTATTGTCACGTCTGGTCCAGAAGCAGAAGTAAAGGTAACTGACGAATCATTTGACCAGGTGCCTTTCAAGTCATTTATATCAACTATATTGCTACTATTTTGTGTAGTATCCGATGATCCACCGCCACCGCAGGCAGTGACAACTAAAGGAAGGCTGGCGAGTATAGGTATAATTTTTTCATGTGCATATAAACAAACCTGAGGGGATTTCAAGTTAGCACAGGGATGAATAAAGTGGCTGTGAATTGAATCACAGCAATAAAGATTATTTATTGAGTATCGTCAGGCTTTTTGTACGGTGAAGCCTGAATTAATGCTTTACCGTAGTCTGCCATGGCCTGTGACTCGTGCTGTAAATGTTCCGCCAGTATTTGTTTAAATCTCTCATCTGCAACCCAGTGACAGGATAGCGTTTTTGTGGGTAAAAAACCGCGAGATATTTTATGTTCTCCCTGTGCGCCCGGCTCAAAATATTGAATATTATTATGGATGCAATACTCAATACCGGTGTAATAACATACTTCAAAATGCAGGCTGTCATAGTTTTCATGGCAGCCCCAGTGACGACCATAAAGACTGTTCTTGCCTGATATACAAATAGCACCCGCAACAGCCTGTAGATTGTCATAGGCAAAAATGGCTAAAATTTTATTGGCGATGGCTTTAAAGAAATTAAGTGATAAGGTGGCCGTACCATGTTTTTTCATAAAAGTAATCTGATAAAAATTGTAAAGCTGCTGCCACTGTTCTTCTGTTAAGTCTTTACCCTGTATAGTTTTAATTTCAATGCCGGATTCTTTTACCTTGCGTCTTTCGCGCTTGATATTTTTGCGTTTTTTTGAATTTAGCTCGGATAAAAATTCATCGAAGGATTTATAGTTGTTGTTGGTCCAGTGAAACTGATAATCAAAGCGGGTGAGTAAATCAAACTTGCTTAATATTTCCTGGTTGTCCTTTTGATTAAATAGCCAATGTATGGTCGATAGCTGGTTTTTTTGTGCAAATTCAATTGTGTGAAGAATGAGTGCCTGTTTGATTTCTGGATTATCATTTTTTGCCAGCAGCCGCGGCCCCGTCGCAGGCGTAAAAGGAATTGCAACAACCAGTTTTGGATAATACTCAAGACCGGCGCGTTGGTAAGCATCGGCCCAGGCCCAGTCAAAAACAAATTCACCATAGGAATTGGTTTTTATATAAGCTGGCGAAGCACCAATCAGTTCATCAGAGTCGGACCAGGCGAGAATGTACTGCGGATACCAGCCAAAAGGCTGTAGACATTCGCCACTTTCAAGCGCCAGTAAAAAATCGTGCTGTATGAATGGATTGCTATCGCCTGCCAGCGCGTTCCATGCTTCGGCAGGGATATGTTGTAGGCTTTGTGTCGTGGTCAGTTTCATCTGCAGGTATTGCTTAGCACCAACCTACATTTTATTTTGCGTCCTGCTCATCCAGGTATTTTTCTGCATCCAGTGCAGCCATGCAGCCGGCGCCTGCTGAGGTAATAGCCTGTTTATAAACCTGGTCACAAACGTCACCTGCTGCAAATACGCCTTCGATACTGGTTGACGTCGCACCGCCTGTTAAGCCTGACTTAACAGAAATATAACCATTGCTCATTTCCAGTTGGCCTTCAAAAATACCGGTGTTTGGTGCATGACCAATCGCGATAAAAACGCCTGCCAGCTCAATATCTTTGGTGCTGCCATCCTGTACGTTTTTGATTCGGATGCCTGTAACGCCGGTATTGTCACCGAGGACTTCATCTAAAGTGTTGTTCCATTCGATGCTTACATTGCCATTTTCGGCGCGGTCTTTGAGACGATCAGATAGAATTTTCTCGGAGCGGAATTGATCGCGGCGATGTACCACGGTGACGTGGTCAGCAATATTGGCGAGATACAGCGCTTCTTCAACTGCGGTATTACCACCGCCGATAACAGCCACTTTCTGGCCACGATAAAAGAAACCATCACAGGTTGCACAGGCAGAAACACCTTTGCCCTTAAAGGCTTCTTCAGATTCCATGCCCAGATATTTGGCACTGGCACCGGTGGCAATAATCAGGGCATCACAGGTGTATTCACCTGAATCACCGGTCAGACGGAAGGGGCGTTGATCCAGTTTAGCGGTGTGGATGTGGTCGAATATGATTTCGGTACCAAAACGTTCCGCATGTTTTTTCATGCGCTCCATCAGTTCTGGCCCCTGCACACCTTCGTTATCGCCAGGCCAGTTATCGACCTCGGTTGTTGTGGTGAGCTGACCACCCATTTCCATGCCTGTAATAATCACAGGTTCCAGGTTGGCACGTGCAGCATAAACAGCAGCAGAGTAGCCTGCTGGGCCAGAGCCCAAAATCAATAAACGGCAATGTTTGGTTTCGCTCATCTTTACAATCTCCAGAAAAATTTTGCCCAAATAATAATGGGGCTATCTTAACAAAACTTTAAATGAAAATTTCCATTCATTTGTAATAGTTTCGTAAGATGTTTGTCTACACTTATTACTATGAATAATTACGATAATTTCAAGTTATGAAAATTGGTATTCCAACTGAAATAAAGACTCTGGAAGGGCGCGTCGGACTGACACCCGATTCCTGTGAATCACTGATCGATAAAGGCCATGAAGTATATCTGCAATCCGGGGCCGGCTTGCTGAGCGGTTATTTAGATGCCGATTTTGAACGCTGTGGTGTGCAGCTCCTTGATAGTGCCGAAGCCTTGTATGGCACAGCAGAACTCATCGTTAAAGTTAAAGAACCGGTGGCGAGTGAACTGGTTTTATTGACTAAAGATCATCTATTGTTTTGCTTCCTGCATCTGGCGGCTAATCCGACCTTAACCCGGAAACTCTGTGAGATAGGCCTGACGGCAGTCGCTTTTGAAACCGTTACAGATGAGCAGGGGAGACTGCCACTGCTGACGCCGATGAGTGAAATAGCCGGCCGTCTATCCATTCAGATTGGTACGCATCTGTTGCACCAGCCGCAGGGGGGGCGAGGTGTATTACTGGGTGGCCTGGATCAGACGGATAAAGGCCATGTTGTCATATTAGGTGGCGGACATGCCGGTGGCGCAGCAGCCAGTCTGGCCGGTTGTATGGGTGCAGAAGTGACGGTGTTTGATAAAAATCAGCCGCGTATTGATGCATTAAGCCGGTCAGCCGCAAATATAACGGGCAGATTTTCGGCTGCGGATGCTATTGCCGACGCTGTTGCAACCGCCGATCTGGTGGTAGGGGCGGTGCTGCTGCCCGGTTTACATGCCCCGCGAGTGGTCACCGAGGCCATGGTTAAAACTATGCCTTCTGCTAGTGTCATTATTGATATCTCCATAGATCAGGGGGGCTGTATTGAAACCATGCGGGCCACCGATTACCAGAATCCAACGTATCGATTGCACGATGTACTGCATTTTGGCGTTACCAATATGCCGGGGGCGGTGCCCAGAACTGCTTCCCAGGCCCTGTCGGCCGCGATAACCCCCTATGTGCATCGATTGTGCGAATCGGGATGGGCGCAAGATGAAGATCTGCGGCAGGGAATTAATATCCGCAATGGCAAAATTGATAATCCTCTTATCGAGCAGACACTGAAAGCTGGCTGAATGGGGTATAATTCGCCGAATTATAAAAATGTGCATATCACAGGGGTTAACGCGTGGCTCAGGCTCGCCGAACGAAAGAATCCAGCAATTTGTCAGGTCTAACCATCCATATTAGTCGTGGGCTGAGGGAAGCAGCGTTGTTTGTGCTTTTGGCCATTGCGCTATTTCTATTTATCGCATTGGTGACCTATAGCATCGAAGATCCAGGCTGGTCCCATACCGGGCCGCGGGAAGTCATTCATAATGCAGCCGGGGTTGTCGGCGCCTGGTTTGCCGATGTGCTGTTTTATCTACTCGGTTATTTGGCCTTTTTACTCCCTGTCATGATCGCCTACAGTGGCTGGTTAGCCCTGCGCGGCCGCACCGGTGATGGTGAAATTGATTTTAAAATTATCGGTATTCGCTGGCTGGGATTTTTTATGACACTGGCGACAGGCTGTGCTCTGGCCAGTCTGCATTTTGTGGCAGGCTCGAGTATGCCACTGGATGGCGGCGGCATACTCGGGCGCTGGCTGGGAGATGATCTGGCTTCAGTTCTGGGACTGCTGGGTTCGACACTACTGTTACTAGCGGTGTTTCTGGCAGGCATCACGGTATTTTCCGGTTTATCCTGGCTGGGCGTTATGGATATGCTTGGATCTGCCTTGCTCAAGGCTTATGAGCTGCTAGCGGCACGCATTAAACAATCTATTGAATATCGCCAGGAATTAAAACAGGGTGAACAGGCCAAGCAAAAACGCGTCGAAATTATAAAAGAAGCCGAGAAGAAAAAAGAACAGCGCAAAATGCCGGTACGCATTGAGCCGGTCATCAAAAAAGTCGAGCTTAGTGATCGACACAACAAGGAAAAACAGATTGCCCTGTTCGACGATGTGCCCGGTGATTCAGAACTACCGCCACTGCGCCTGCTGGACGAAGCCATCAAATCTGACAAGGGCCTGTCCGCCGAAGCCCTGGAAGCGATCTCGCGCCTGGTAGAACTGAAACTCAAGGATTTTAATATTGAAGTCGAAGTGGTTGCTGTACATCCCGGGCCGGTGATTACGCGGTTTGAACTGCAGCCGGCACCGGGCATTAAAGCGAGCAAAATTACCGCACTCTCAAAAGATCTGGCCCGTTCGCTGTCCGTGGTGAGTGTCCGAGTGGTGGAAGTTATTCCGGGTAAAACCGTGGTTGGGCTGGAGATTCCCAATGAGCATCGTGAGATTGTTTCCCTGAGTGAAATACTCATGTCGAAAGCCTATGACAAATCCCATTCACCCCTGACCGTTGCACTGGGTAAGGACATATCCGGTAATCCGGTGGTGGCCGATCTGGCTAAAATGCCCCACTTACTGGTGGCAGGTACCACCGGTTCCGGTAAGTCAGTGGGGATTAACTCGATGCTGATGAGCCTGCTCTACAAAAGCACACCAGAGACAGTGCGCCTAATTCTAATCGATCCCAAAATGCTGGAATTGAATATCTATGATGATATTCCGCACCTGCTAACGCCGGTAGTGACTGACATGGCTGAAGCGGCCAATGCTCTACGCTGGGCGGTGGGTGAAATGGAGAACCGTTATCGAATCATGGCGGCGCTGGGCGTGCGCAACATTACCGGTTATAACAAAAAAGTCAGTGAAGCCATCGAAGCCGGTGAGCCAATCAGCGACCCTTTGTTTACGCCGGATGAATTCCTCGGTGAAGACCAGGTAGCGCCGACATTGAAGCCATTGCCCTATGTCGTCGTTATCGTCGATGAGTTCGCTGACCTGATCATGGTGGTGGGTAAGAAAATTGAAGAACTGATCGCACGACTGGCCCAGAAAGCCCGTGCGTCGGGCATACATCTAATATTGGCCACACAGCGTCCATCGGTGGATGTCATTACCGGATTAATCAAATCCAATATACCGAGTCGTATTGCTTTCCAGGTATCTTCAAAAGTTGATTCACGCACCATTCTTGATCAGATGGGGGCAGAGCAATTACTCGGCCATGGCGACATGCTTTATCTGCATGGTGGTTCAGGCATTCCAGAACGCGTGCACGGTGCTTTTGTCGATGACCATGAAGTGCATAGTGTGGTTGATCATTTGAAATCACAGGGTAAACCCAATTATATTGAAAATCTTATTGAAAATAATGCCGATTCTATTGTCTTACCCGGTGAAAAACCGGCAGGGGAAAGTAGTGGTGAAACCGATGCACTATATGATGAAGCCGTAGCCATCGTCACCGAAACAGGCAAGGCATCGATTTCCTATGTGCAAAGACGCCTGAAAATTGGTTACAACCGTGCCGCACGCATGATTGAAGAAATGGAAGCGGCCGGTGTGGTTACACCGATGCAGAGCAATGGTAAGCGCGAAGTGCTCGCGCCACCGCCGCCTGAACTGTAGCTCCGCTACTCATTTGAAAATCGGCAGGGTCAATTAATTTAAAGAGTACTAGATGAAATTAATAAAAATATGCTTATCACTTTGCTTGTTTATTGTCTCGTTTACAACGCAGGCTAATGGCCAGGGTCGTGCTCAGCTAGAAAATTTTCTAAAAAACACAACCAGTATGCAGGCAAAGTTTCAGCAAAAGCTGTTAGACCAACAGGGTTTTCTGTTGCAACAGTCGGCTGGTGATTTTACTTTGAAAAGACCGGGGCGCTTTATCTGGGATTACCTGATTCCCTATGAACAGAAAATTGTATCCAATGGTAAGAAAATCTGGATTTATGATTCGGAACTCGAACAGGTATCAGTCAAAAAATATAGCCAGGTACTAACGGGTGCCCCGATAATATTGCTGGACCAAAATAAAAAATTAGACGAGGATTTTGCAGTTTCAGATCAGGGGGAGAAAGATAATTTGCAATGGGTTTTGCTGATACCCAAAAACACTGAAAATGATTTTAAGGAAATTGAAATAGGTATGTCGAACAATGAATTGCGTGTCATGCAATTTGTCGATAATTTCGAACAACGTACGACTATCGAATTTGAACATCTTAAAATAAATGATCAACTGGATGATAGTTTATTCATATTTATACCGCCACCGGGAACAGATGTGGTTGGTGATTATTAAACATAATCAATAATCATATTTCAATGATAGATGATAATAATTTTGATCCTCAATACAGACCGCTTGCAGATCGAATGCGTCCGGCGAAGCTGGAAAACTATCTTGGTCAGAAACATATACTGGGTGAAAACAAGCCGTTAACGCGGGCAATACAAAACGGCAAGTTGCATTCAATGATTTTCTGGGGGCCGCCGGGCACCGGAAAAACAACCCTGGCAAGGTTAATTGCAAATTATTCTCAGGCTCAGTTCTTAAGTCTTTCTGCTGTTTTATCCGGTGTCAAAGATATCCGCGCTGCCATAGATAAGGCCAGACAATTTTACGAAATCTATAGCAAACCGACTATTTTATTTGTGGATGAAGTCCATCGTTTCAATAAATCACAACAGGATGCCTTTTTACCATTTATCGAAGACGGTACGATTTATTTTATCGGTGCAACCACAGAAAACCCTTCTTTTGAATTGAATAATGCATTGCTGTCACGTTGCAAAACCTACGTGCTCAAAAGCATTGATGCCGAAGATATTGTGCTGATGCTAACTCAGGCGCTGACAGATTCTGAACATGGCCTGGCTAGTTTAGGTGTCAGCATAGCGCCGGAACTGGTGGCAATGATTGCGCGGGTTGCTGATGGGGATGCCAGACGAGCGCTCAATTTTTTAGAAATAGCGACTGAACTGGCTGAGGATGTTGATGGAGAGCTGATAGTTACCAAAGATATTATCGAGAATGTAACGGCGCAAACATTACGACGATTTGATAAAGGCGGTGATTATTTTTACGATCAGATATCTGCACTACATAAATCGGTAAGAGGCAGTAATCCTGACGCCGCGCTGTACTGGATGTGTCGTATGATCGATGGCGGATGTGATCCGGTTTACATTGCGCGCCGTGTGGTGCGTATTGCATCGGAAGATATTGGTAATGCAGATCCCAGAGGCCTGCAGTTGGCACTTAATGCGTGGGAAACCTACGAAAGGGTGGGTAGTCCTGAAGGCGAGTTGGCTATAGGGCAAGCGGTCATCTATCTGGCATGTGCGCCCAAAAGTAATGCGGCGTATATGGCTTTCAGGACAGCCATGCAAGATGCAAAACAAACCGGCTCTGCTGAAGTGCCGATGCATATTCGGAATGCACCAACTGCACTCATGAAAAATCTGGGTCATGGAGACAATTATCGTTATGCCCATGATGAACAAAATGCCTATGCCGCAGGTGAAACCTATTTTCCGGAAGATATGGGCGAGAAGATATACTACCAACCAGTGGATAGAGGGCTGGAGATAAAAATCCAGGAGAAGCTGCAACGCCTGCGGCAATTAAATAAAAAATAAAGTTTTTCAACCCGCCCAGTATCTGAATTTCTAATTAATCACCGGCGTGAAAAATATTCTGATCAGAGAGTATTGACTGTTAGTACCTGCATGTCCTGTAAGACTAAAGATGTTTTCCATTAATTGCCACTGTCTATCATGAGCTAAATTTGCTATAAGTCAAAATAGCGACCTGGTTTAGTTCAAAAATATTACGATATTTTTATCATCTTCTACCATCGTATCAGTTACTTTGGGGTAACGCTCTTCTATACTTATTAAACTTGTGTGGACTACCCATGCAGTCCTTTTTCTTGTCTGCACAAAGTGTAACGGAGACAAACGTGAATAAAATTATTGGTCGGCTTAGTGTAGTTAAAAAACTATGGGTGATTATTTCCATTGCCCTGATCTGTATGGTTATTGTCGCAGGTAGTGGCTTATTTGAGCTTAAACACAGCCTTCTTGAAGATAAAAAAATAAAAACCCGTAATCTGGTTGAGGTCGCCTATAGCCTGGTCGAGTTTTATGATCGTAAGACAGACAATAATGAACTGTCTGAGGAAGAAGCGAAGAGCCTGGCCATTGCGGCAATCAAACTACTTAGATATGAAGAAAAAGAATATTTCTGGATCAATGATATGTATCCCAACATGGTGATGCACCCTTATAAGCCAGAACTTGATGGAAAAGATATCTCTGGCATCAAAGACCCTAATGGAAAAAAATTATTCGTTGCTTTTGTCGATACTGTTAAACAACAGGGCGAGGGTTATGTCCACTACATGTGGCCAAAACCCGGCGCATCAGAACCGCTTAAAAAAATATCTTTCGTTAAAGGCTATCAGCCATGGGGCTGGGTGATTGGTTCTGGTATTTATATTGATGATATTAATAAAACTTTTTTTACTAAACTTGGGGAGCAGGCCATTTACATTGGCCTGGGTGCATTAGTATTAATTCTATTGTCCCTGACCATTGTAAGCAATATTAATAGCCCACTAAAAAAACTTCACCTGGTAATGACGGATGTGCAGAAAAATGGCAACCTCACTCATCGAGTCGATATTAATCAAAAAGATGAAATTGGCTCCATGGCGGCATCATTTAACGATATGTTAGCCAGCCTGCAAGGCTTTATGAATGATGTTAAAAGCGTTGCATCAAGTGTTGATGATTCATCCATCACGCTATCAGCTATTACAGAAAAAACCAGTTATGGCATGCATAACCAGAAACAGCAGACTGAACAGGCCGCTACGGCAATGCATGAAATGACGGCTACGGTGCAGGAAGTTGCACAGAATACATCGCTTGCTGCAAACGCGGCACAACAGGCCAATACAGAAAGTATCAATGGCAAACAGGTGGTGAATTCAACTATTAACTCGATTAATCGTCTAGCTTCGGAAGTTGAGAAAGCCTCAACTGTTATTAAAAATCTGGAAGATGATGCTAAAAATATTAGCAATGTGTTAGATGTTATACGGGGTATTGCCGAACAGACTAATTTACTGGCGTTAAATGCGGCTATCGAGGCTGCCCGTGCGGGTGAGCAGGGGCGTGGCTTTGCTGTTGTTGCTGATGAGGTGCGTACTCTGGCTCAGCGTACCCAGGATGCCACCCAGGAAATCCAGACGATGATTGAAAATCTTCAACAGGCCGCTTTCAATGCCGTCGATGTCATGAATGCCGGGCGTACTCAGGCTGACGATAGTGTTCAACAGGCGGCACAGGCAGGCGTGTCGTTAGAAAGTATCGCCGCAGCAGTATCGCAGATTACTGATATGAGCATCCAGATAGCCAGCTCAATTGAAGAACAAAGCGCTGTTGCCGAAGAAATTAATAGAAATGTAATCACCATCCGCGATGTCGCAGATCAGACCAGTGATTCTATGGGGCAGATGAAAAATACCGGGGATGGACTCAGTCAATTATCGAATAGACTCACGCAATTGCTAAATCGCTATCAGGCTTGATACTTGTTAATGACTTTAATATCCTGCAGTTGTATATTTGGACATAGAAAATCAGTAGCGGTTAAATAACACGCAAACAGGAGAATAAAGATGTCAAATGAAGGTTACCATGAGCCTATTGAAGAACTCACTGACGAAACACGGGACATGCATCGAGCGATAATTTCATTAATGGAAGAGTTAGAAGCTGTTGACTGGTATAACCAGAGAGTTGATGCATGCAAAGATGATGAACTAAGAGCAATACTTGCCCATAATCGAGATGAAGAAAAAGAACATGCTTCTATGGTTTTAGAATGGATACGAAGAAAAGATCCGACTATGGATAAAGAGCTAAAAGATTATCTGTTTACGGAAAAGCCAATAGCGCATGATTAGTCAGCATCCGACAGGACAATAAGCGATGTGATGCACTAGCCTAAACACCCGGAGAATAAGCCATGACGATAAAGCGCAGGCATGAAATGGGTGATGGAGGTTGTTGCGTATGTTCCAAATGTGGTGAAAAGACATTGCATCGTGATGGCGTGCCGTGCCAGGAAGAACGGTGTCCTGCCTGTGGAGTCAAACTACTAAGAGAGGGATCTCATCACCATAAACTATTGCAACAAAAGCAACAGGAAAAAATGCTAAAAAAAGATTCAGGATAACAATCTTCAATTAATATTTACGGGATGCCAGCTACCTTTACTGATTGTGTTACGTTGACCGATTGAATCACTATCGTATCGAGTTATTTTCTCGTGCAAATATAAAATAAAAACAACGGGTATATACGCCCGTTGTTTTTATTAAAGTAGTGCTTATTTCGAAGAAACTCTGAGCAATGAAGGTTCCTGATTAATCATTTCGTCAATTACTTCCTTGATGATGGCGCCCAGTAACTCTATATCGTCCATAGTAAAAGTCATCGGTAATCTTAAATCACAGGCGCAGGAAATAATATCTGCCGTATTGTTCAGATCAGGGATTTCATCAAATGAGTATTTCCAGTTACGGAAATCACGCGCATTATCATCAGTACCAAATATCTGTATTTTTACGCCTTTGCCAGCACAGCGTTTTACAAAGTCGTCTACATGGGGCCTGTCAAAATCAACAAGATTAAACTGCAAGCTGTCACCTACGTGTTCTGCTGCATCGACAGGTTCGGGTATATTGATGCAGTCAATGTCCGATAAAATAGTAATGAGTCGATCATGTTTTTCTTTGTAAGATGCAATTCGCTCATCTATTAAATCAATTTGAGGTCGCAGAATTGCAGCAGTCAGGTTGTTCATGCGCAAGCTGAAGTTGGGTACCTCAAATTTGATGTTCTCAAACAAGCTGTCATCCATAGGGCGTGACAGATGTTTTTTATAGAGTTCTTCATAGGAACCTGCCGCCAGGATGCAATAAGCAGCCAGTTGTTCATCGTTGGTTGCAATAAAACCACCTTCACCTGAATTCAGCATTTTGTGGCTTTGTGCGCTATAGCAGGCAATTTCACAATGATGACCGACAAAGTTATCGTGATCCGAATCATCCGGATTCCAGCGTTTACCCAAACCGTGGGCGCAGTCTTCAATCAGTCGTATTTCGTGCCTGTCACACAGCGCCTGGATTTTATCCAGCTCGGCGACATGGCCGCGCATATGCGACAAAATAAAATATTTGACGTCTGGATTCTGTTTGATCTGTTCTTCAAAATGTTCAATATCAATCACGTATTGATCGTTGCATTCGACGTATACGGGGATTGCATTAGCATGCACAATACTGCTGGGTACAGCCGTAAAGGTAAATGCATTGGTGAAGACTTTGTCGTTGGGCTGTACGCCCATGGCCTTAAGTGCAATAAACATGGCGCTGCCACATGAATTGACGGCAATGACATATTTATGCCCGGTATAATCGCTAAAAGCCAGTTCCAGCTTGGACACTTCACTTTCATTAGCGTGGGGAGAGTTATCACCGTCGAAATTGATATCACTATCAATATGTCCATAACGGTAAAGCATGCCATTTTTCATCAGGCTAACAGCATTGCTGATACCTTTGGCAGGGATGGGGTTTGGTGCATCAAAACTCTTGGTGAATTTCATTCTTTAGCCAGGTGTTTATTTAAAATGCCCCGTATTCTAACATATACAGCCTGTTATTTCGAGACGCCCCTGAAGTCACATAGTTCGGCAGTGCAGGGTCTTTCAGATTCAGACGAAATGACCTTTAATTATTAATGTTAAATTCTTAATATTTATAAACAACCACCTGTTTTTACTGGTTTCTATGAAAAAACTAATTTTTTTACTATTTCTGCTCACAGGAATGATCACGCCTTTACATGCCGGTCATTTAAAGCAGGTCAAAGATTTACGTGTTGAATTCCACAATGCTAATAAGGCTGGTCTTCCTCTGCTAATACTCTTTTCGGCCGAAGAATGTGAGTATTGTGAATATATTAAGGAGAATTTTCTGATTCCCATGCAGAAGGATTCTGCTTATGCCGATAAAGTGATAATCAGGGAAATAAAAACCGAAAGTTATTTCAATGTTATTGACGCTAGCGGAATTAGAACAACGGCTGATCAAATCGCTATGCGCTATGATGCGGATGTATCCCCCACCATTATTTTTATGGATTCGAAGGGGCAGGAACTCAGCAGAAAAATTATCGGCATCAGTGCGCCCGATTATTTTGATACTCTGCTCGACGATGCCATCAATGAATCATTGCATAAATTAGCTAATTAAATCGCATGTTTTTTATTGTGCAGGTATGCGTGCTATGCACAGTTCGGGGCGATATTTTTCTTCCAGGCTTCCCTTGTGGCAATTCCATATAACGCGACCGTTTAAAACGCGTGGTGTAAATATCAGTGTCTGATTGGTTTTATTTAATACGGACGCTCTTAGAGTTGCGGTGATTACCGCGTTGTCACTGATAATGACCGATTCGATGATGTTATTGCTGATGTCTTTAGGCAGACTGGCATCAATATTTTGGTTAGGCCAGAAATTGGTTTTTTCTATAAACTCAGTGACTTTATTTTTTACATCAAATGCAACTAGCAGACCTTCATTTATCGCCACCTTTTTACTGTATTCTTTGTATAACGGCAATCCAAAAATATAAGCCAGCATACCTATTAAAATTACTGCTGCGGATGGGATAATAAATTTTTTAAAATTGATTTTTTCTTTCGCCAGAGGATCATAATTACAGTGTAGACAAACAGAGTCTGCGCTCGCTCTGATCGTGCCGCATTCAGGACAGAAATTTTCTGCGTCGACAGATGCTATTGCTGCATCCTGTTTTTCCGATGATTCCGGCTTTTCATATACCAGGCCGAGGGAAATTCTTTTATTTTCTTTGGGAACGTCGATTTTATTAAATGGCTGGATTTCAACTTTTGTTTCGCGGGTTGCTACTGGTTCAGCGATATCCGGTAAGTCAGCAAAATCCGATGGCACTTCTAGCAGGTGGCATATACCACCCGTTTTATGAATGGCCAGTTGAAATTTTTTAGCCTGTGCTTCGGGGATGTCTTTCTTGATCACCGTTTCAGCTTTTTCGAAAAGCTTCTGAATTTTCTGCGGCGAGGTTTTAAATAGTCTGGCAAGGTTTTCTATAACCTGGGTGCGATCCTTGCCGGTTTCGATCTGGTTGCTTAAAACCACATTGAATTTCGAATTGTCCATAATTGTATCTTTTGATTTTTATCGGCCATTTTCTGAGCCTAAACAATACGATTATCTGAATCGATAATCAATCCAGACATTCTTTTATCTCACGGCAATGTGAGATAAAAGAATAAATTCGCGGGGAATTAAAATATCAAATTCAACATCAGCATAGATACGACCAGGAACAGGATGGTCATAATACCGCCTGCTTTCATGTAATCCGCTACCCCATAACCGCCTGGTCCCATGATTAATGCATTAACCTGATGAGTAGGAATAAGGAAGGAATTGGAAGTGGCAATGGCGACAGTCAGTGCAAATACCGCTGGATTGGCGCCGGCACCGATCGCAATATTCACGGCCAGGGGTACCAGTAATACGGTCGCACCGACATTGGACATGACCAGGGTGAAGAAGGTCGCCAGTACAGCAATTGCCAGTTGCAGCACCCAGGTTGGCACTCCGCCGAGCACCGATAATGTTTGATCGGCAATCCAGGCCGCGGTGCCGGAGGTTTCCACCGCCAGTCCCAGCGGGATTAAACTGGCTAACAGGAATACAGTTTTCCAGCTTACTGCTTCGTAGGCTTCATCAATGGTGAGCACCCGCGTTAGCACCATACCCATGGCACCGGTAAGCAGTGAAATAGATAAACGTAAATCTGTAAATAATACTAAAAATAATGCCAGGCCAAAGAAAATACCCGCACAACGTACCTTGTGAGGGCGCAATTCTTCATGGGGATATTCGGTGGTGACCACAACAAAATTACGATCCCGCGCAAGACGTGCCAGATCATGCCAGGTTGTATGAACCACCAGCGCATCACCGGATTGAAATGCGGTATCACGCACGCCGCCACCTTCACGGATGATTGTTTCACCACCCCGATGAATTGCTAGCAGAGACAGACCGTAAGTTTTACGCATCCATAGATCGCGAGCAGTTTTACCAATGAGCTGGGAACCCGGGGCGATGACAACTTCGGCGATACCTGATTTACTTGAGGTCAGGGCATCGGTCATTACATCAAGCTCTTTTTTGACTTCAACTTTCGTTGCCATGACAAAGTGTTTGAAAATTTCATCATCTGCTAGCAGGCCGAGGATCATGCCTGCATCAATACCGGTGCTACGATCCATGCTCTGTGCGCCAAATCGGGGACCATCACCTTTATCTACGGCTACGATGCGAACCGGAAAATCACTTTCTATGTCATCAATGCATTTGCCAACCAGTGGACTACTCGGTGGCACGACGACTTCATTTATTTCGTAGTCAACGCCATAAATATTGTCAAAGTAATCGGTTGTTTTCAGACTCGATCCATCCTCACCCTTGCTGCTGGGCAGTACAAAACGTCCGGCTATTACAAAATAAAGAATACCCGTAGCCACCAGGGCCAGACCAACTGGAGTGACCGAAAACAGCGACCAGGTTTCCATCTGTTTGTCTGCGGGTAATGCCTGATTCGATGCCAGAATCAGGTCATTCAGCAGAATCAGCGGGCTGGAGCCGACCATGGTCACCGTGCCACCCAGGATGGCGCAAAAGCCCATGGGCATGAGTAAACGCGACATGGGCAAACCTGAGCGCGCAGAAATACGACTCACCACGGGCAGGAATAGAGCGGCGGCACCTACATTCTGCATAAATGAAGAAATAATCCCCACGGTACTGGAAATGATCGGAATGATACGTTTTTCAGTGCTGCCGCCAAATTTAAGAATCAGGGTGGCCACCTGGCTCATCATGCCTGTTTTATCGAGTCCGGCACCAATGATCATGACGGCGATAATGGAGATAACGGCATTACTGGAGAAACCGTTGAATATCTGGGAGGTATCGACCAGGCCTTTTTCTAGCCCCATAAACGGTGCCAGTAAACTGGTTAGCCCAAGTATGACCATAATACTGATCGCAGCGACATCGACATCAACCACTTCAAAAGCAAACAGGTAAATGGTAAATAGTAATATCGCTGTTACCCAGGCAATTTGGACACTGGGTACAACGAACGAAAGGCCAATAGCTACTGCAATGAAGATGATGGCAGCAATAATTTTTTTCAGGGGTAGTGGGCTAGTTTCAGTCTCGGGCACAATCGAAATCTCTGATGTTGATGGACAGGATTCAAACTACCAGACATTTCACTGAGTTGCAGGAATCTAAATTCAGACACGCCCGGGAGTTTCGGGCGCGGATCATATCATAAAACCCTAATGTATTTAAGGGGTAAAACAGGCTAGGTGCTTTGTCGAATCGCCAGCACAATTTGATTGCGCAAAGTTTTGATCATGCTCAGCCGGCTTTCATCGCCAATGGATATGGGCGTGATGCTATCGATATACAAAATACCCATGGGTATATTTTTTACCACGATAGGATAAACGAGCATGGAATTTTTTGCGTATTTATCGCGATACCAGTCAGGTATCAGATCCTTACAGTCGGTCGAATTGACATCTTCTATAACGAGATCTTTGCACTGGGTTAATGCCTGATTAAAGATATCTTTTTCGCCGCCCAATGGAATACTAAAACGCTGGGTTAATATTTCAACATCACGCCCAAAGCCAAAACGAGCGATAATCGAGGTGCGTGATTTGTTAATAAAACAGAACATGACCCGGGTAAAACCAAATCCGCTGTAAATCGTTTCCATCACCATGACCAGGATGTCATTGAGCGATGCCCCTTCCAGAATCGCATCGGTAATTTCCTGAATGGCATGTAGAATATTTTGCTGGCGGGATAATTCTTCCGACGCACTGGTTTCAGAAATAATTGCATCATTGTTGCTGGTGTCAGTTGCATTATTTTCAGTTTTTGATGACCAGGAACTGGCTCGGCTAAACAAGGTGCTTTGTTTTAAATCGAGATTAACAAGTTGGGCATATTTTTGCATTTCATTGACGGCGTTGCTGACGATGTCATCCATTTGCGCGCGCGAAATCGTGACGGTGTTGTTATAGCGCGATGCCAGTGTTTCGAAATTTTGCTGCCTTTCTTCGGCAGTGGTGGTTGAAATAAGTTCGCAATATTCATTGGAAAAACCGGATACGTGTTTCAGCAGATCACTTTGACTCAATGGTTTTTTTAATTCACCCGGTGGCAAGGTATGCATGCTTTCTATCAGTTCGGTGGGTAACTGCCAGGATTCGCCAACGGCGATGCCAATTTCCTCATAGCTGACCCCGAGCACCGACTCGGCCGCATGGTTTTCCTTCATCTGTTTGTGTTTAACCACATCCTGGATAACTTCGGCTTCATCGGGAAAATAATAGATGGCCAATAATTTACCAAGATTATGAAACATGGAGCAGACATAGGCTTCTTCCATGTCGCGTAGTCTAAGCTTATGCGCCAGGCCGTTGGCAATGCTGCCACTCATCATTGAACTGATGCAGGCTTCTTTCAGTGAGCTTGCCTGATTTTTATCTTTCAGATGATCCAGCAATATTAATCCCAGTGCTGCGTTGCGCACTTCTTCAAACCCCAGGATAACCACGGCGCGCGAAATAGTGCTGATACGGCCGCCATAATGTCCATACATCGGTGAGTTAACCAGTCGCAACAGCTTTGTGGAAAGGGAATAATCTTTAAGTATCGCGTTCGACAAAGCATTGGCTGAAAATTCATTACCGGCCTGCGCTTTCTGACTGATTTCCACCACCTGATGTGACATGGTTGGAAAATCTTTTTTGTGCTCCATGCGACGCAGCAAGAAATTGAGCGTGCTGTTATCGGAACTGTTTTCATTCGATGCGGCTGATGACACATCCGGTGCAATTTGATGCAAATGTTTTAACAGGTCCTGGCGCATATCCAGCGCATCGGCATAACGCGCTTCAGGCATTTTTTCCAGGGCTTTTTTTATGATGTTTTTTAAAGCGGGTGCGATGCTATCAGGTAATACAATTTCTTCATTTACAATTTTATTTATTGCCGCAAATTTATTGTCGACTTCAATGGCCGGTTTACCGGTGAGCATTTCAAATAAAATTAAACCAAGGGTAAAAATATCAGAAGAGGGAATGGGATCTTTGTTTTCACATTGCTCTGGCGATAAATATTTTAAGGTGCCCCAGATGCCATCGTCAGATTTGTTGCCGAGCAGTGATGCAATACCAAAATCCATTAATCGAGGTTTGCCGTTACCCTCGGTCAGCATAATATTATCCGGGCTTAAATCTCGATGAACCACACCGCGTTTATGCGCATAAGCGATGGCATTTAAAACCGGCGCTAAAATATTAATGGCATCTTTGGGCGACAGTTTGCCATTTTTTATTAAATGTTCTTTCAGTGATATTCCATCCACATACTCAAAAACGAGATATGGCTTGCCGAGATGTTCATCGGCTTCATACAGGGTAATAATACCGGGATGCTGAAGTTTGCTGACCGTTCTTGATTCTTTGAGAAACTGCGTTTTCAGTTTTGCAGTAGGTCTTTCAAACTGAATCGTTTTAATAGCGACATTGCGTTCGAGTTGTGTATCGGAGGCAAGGTAGACGATACCCTGTGCGCCTTTGCCGAGTTCACTGATGATCCTGAAGCGACCGATGTAGCCGGGTAAAATGGAGTTATTTGGGGTAGGGGGCATGTTTCTTTTAATAAGCAATTGATATTAAAAGAGAATAGACCTGGTCTGCGCAAACGCAAGGTGGATTTATAAAGTCTTTCGCGAGCTGAAGCTCGCGAAAAGCCGGTATTTATTTCAAACGTTTGTATTTTATTCGATGTGGATTCAGCGCCTCATCCCCCAGCCGGCGTTTGCGATCTTCTTCATAATCAGAATAATTACCTTCAAAGAAGGTTACCTGACTATCGCCTTCAAAGGCCAGAATATGAGTCGCAATTCGATCGAGGAACCAGCGATCATGGGATATCACCACGGCACAACCGGGGAAGTCCAGCAGGGCTTCTTCCAGTGCGCGCAGGGTTTCCACATCCAGGTCATTGGTGGGTTCGTCCAGTAGCAGCTGGTTGGCGCCTTTTTTCAGCAGCTTGGCCAGATGTACCCGATTGCGCTCACCGCCGGACAGGTCTTTAATGTATTTCTGCTGATCCTCACCTTTGAAATTGAAATGGCTGACATAAGCGCGCGAGGAAATGGTGTATTTGCCAATGGCGATATTATCCAGCCCATCGGATATTTCTTCCCAGATGGTTTTACTGCCATCCAGGCTATCGCGACTCTGATCCACATAACCGATTTCAACAGTGTCGCCAATCTTGATCGTGCCTGTATCCGGCTGTTCTTCACCGGTAAGTATGCGGAACAGGGTGGTTTTACCTGCACCGTTCGGCCCGATGACACCGACAATACCGCCTTTGGGTAAATTGAAACTCATGCCTTCATACAGCACCCTGTCACCAAATCCCTTGCCGATATTGTCCGCTTCGATCACCATGTCGCCCAGGCGCTGGCCGGGGGGAATATACAGGCTCTTGGTTTCAGAACGTTTCTGGTAATCGTCTGAGGATAATTCTTCAAAGCGTGATAAACGCGCCTTGCTCTTGGCATGCCGGCCCTTGGCATTGGAACGCACCCATTCCAGTTCCGCTTTGATGGCTTTCTGACGACCCGCTTCTTTCTTTTCTTCCTGTTCCAGGCGTTTTTCTTTCTGTTCCAGCCAGGAGGAATAATTGCCTTCCCAGGGAATACCCTGGCCACGATCCAGTTCCAGAATCCAGCCGGCGACGTTATCGAGGAAGTAGCGGTCATGGGTAACGGCCACCACGGTGCCCTGATATTCCTTGAGGAAGCGTTCCAGCCAGGCCACCGATTCAGCATCCAGATGGTTGGTGGGTTCGTCGAGAATCAGCATATCGGGATTCGACATCAGCAAACGACACAGCGCAACACGGCGGCGTTCACCCCCAGATAGCTTGGTAACATCAGCATCCCAGGGTGGCAGGCGCAGGGCATCGGCAGCGACTTCGAGTTTAAGGTCCAGATTATGTGAATCCGATGCCTGGATAATATTTTCCAGCCGGGCCTGTTCAGCCGCCAGCGCATCGAAGTCCGCATCCGGTTCGGCATAGGCGGCATAGACCGCGTCCAGTTTTTGCTGCGCTTCCTTGATGTCTTTCAGCCCATCTTCAACATTGCCTTTAACGTCTTTATCGGGATCCAGCTCAGGCTCCTGTTGCAAATAGCCGATTTTGATGCCCGGCTGCGGGCGGGCTTCACCAATATAGTCCTGGTCAACACCGGCCATAATGCGCAGCAGCGTCGATTTACCCGCACCGTTGTAACCGAGCACACCGATTTTTGCGCCGGGGAAAAAATTCAGGTAAATGTCTTTAAGAATCTGTTTTTTGGGTGGGACAACCTTACCCACACCATTCATGGTAAAAATATATTGGGCCATAGCTCTGCTTTGAATGAGTGATAATTAAAATAATTTTCCAGATTATACTTGAACGGATCACATAATTAGCGTCTAAGATCATGATATATTTTGTGATGCATTAGATAACAAGGAAATAATTCATGGGTGTTGCTTCGATTTTACGTGGAACAGGTGTTTTAGCTGCGATGAGCATTATTGTTCTTTCTGGTTGTAGCGGTGGCGGTTCTAGTAGTACATCGACTGTTAACTGTACCCAGGGAACTGGCGCGAACATTACTATTTCGGGAACAGTAACCTACGACCATGTTCATCATAATGTGACAACAAATGGTCTGGACTACAGTAACACCACACAGGATCCTGTTAGAGGCGCCACTGTTGAGGCAGTCTGTAATGGTGTAATTGCATCGACTAAAACCGATATCAATGGAAACTACACCATTACTGCACCAGGCGGCAGCAGTAGTTTCATGATTCGTGCTGTGGCAGAAATGGTTCAAACGGGTACGCCGTCCTGGAATTTTACGGTGGTTGACAATACTCAAGGCCAGGCGATTTATTCAATGGAAACCGTACCATTTGATATGGGTTCTTCCAATATTACAAAGAATCTTAATGCTTCTTCAGGATGGGGCGGAACTTATTATACCGGAACACGAGTAGCGGCACCTTTTGCTATTTTAGATAGTGTATATGTTGCCTTTAACAAAGTGTTATCTGTCGATGCTACGGCTAATTTTCAATCTTTGAAATTAAACTGGAGCGTCAATAACGTGGCATCTTCAGGGTCTACGGCGCTCGGACAAATTACTACCTCGCATTTCAATGGCACTGAGATATTTATACTAGGCGATGCGGATAACGATACCGATGAATACGATGGTCATGTCATCGTTCACGAATGGGGTCATTATTTCGAAGAGTTTTTCTCACGTTCAGATTCCATCGGTGGTTCACACAGCGGGGGTGATATTCTGGATATTCGTGTTGCTTTCGGTGAAGGCTGGGGCAATGCGTTTTCGGGTATGGCTACTGATGATCAGTATTATCGAGATTCCTATGGGATTAGACAAAGCAGCGGATTTGATATTAATGTAGAAGGGAACAACTGTACCAATGCAGGCTGGTATAACGAATGCTCGGTACAGTCCATTTTGTATGATCTCTACGACAGTACTGATGACGGCGGTGTCGATAACTTAAGTATGGGTTTCAATCCCATTTATACTGTGTTAACAGGGGCACAAAAAAATACGCCATCGACCACCAGTATATTCAGTTTTATTTCGAATTTACGATCACAAAATATTAGCGTGGGAACTTCCATAGATAATATCGTTGGCAATCAGAATATTGATACTATTCCAGTTATTGATTCATTTGGTGATTCTGAAATAAGAAATAATCCCGGATCGGTAAATCAAATACCAGTTCATACAGATCTAGGAATAGCATCGACCAGAACAGTTTGCTCAACTTCCCAAAATGGAGGTTACAATGGATTAGGTGTTCATCGCTTTCTTAATTTTACAGCGACGAATACTAGTGCAACTATTATTGCCAGCGGCGGGACAGGCACTGATCCGGATATTCAGCTTTTTAGAAACGGTCAACTGGTAGCACTTTCAGAAGTTATAGGGACGTCGGAAACTATGAATATTTCAAATCTGGTTAACGGAGCAGAATACGTTGTCGATGTCTATGAGTATAGTTTTACAGATCCTTCAGCGGCATCAGCAACTACCTGTTTTACTATTGACCTCAACTAAATGTTGATAATGGAGTAATTAATGAATTCCAGTGTTTTTAAATTCGGGCTTATTATTGCAGTAGCCTCATTAACAGCCTGTAAACATGATTCAGCCTCGGATGTACAAATTAAAGAGCATTCAGCTATGTCTCAAACAGGTAAATATCCAGGTAAACCGGTTGCACCGATCGACATTAACTATGCTATGTCAAAATCGGCTGCTGTTGGTGAAACTCTTGAGGTGGAGGTGCAAATATCTACTCGTAAAAATGTCGATGATTTGAAAGTAGTGTATACAACACCTCACCAGCTCGAGTCCGCGGATATGAAAATGAAGCACTCATTTGGATCTGTTAATGCTAATGAGAAGCAGGTCGTAAACATATCTGTCATACCTCAGTCCAAAGGTATGTACTATATCAAGCTGCTGGCAACGCTAGTAGTGGATGGTAGGAGCCAGTCTCGCAGTTTTGCTATCCCAGTGAATATCGGAAATGTCGATCCTAAAGCCTATATGAAGTCACCAACTGGTGAAGTAATAGATAATGGCAGTGGTCGTCGCATAATTTCCATGCCAGCACAGGTATCTGAATAAGCTGCTTATTTTATTCCCCTGACCCTCTCCAGCAGGAGAGGGGCTTTGGCGGTTTTTTTTAGCCTTAAATTCGCCTTCATTTGCTGACTAAATCTTTTCTTTTAAAACCTTTATCAGGCTGGCCTAATAAGCCCATATCAGCTATTCTATTGCACCTTTTCACCGGTTCGCCGGCCACAGCTAATTTCGGAGAGCGTGCATGTTTTCAGTCAATATGAGTATCAAGGGTTATGATGATGAGTTGTTCGATGCCATCGAACATGAAACTCGCCGCCAGGAAGAGCACATCGAGCTGATTGCCTCTGAAAACTACACCAGTCCTCGCGTCATGGAAGCCCAGGGTTCGGTACTGACCAACAAGTATGCCGAGGGTTATCCTGCCAAGCGTTACTACGGCGGCTGTGAATATGTCGACAAGGCCGAGCAGTTGGCGATTGATCGCGCCAAACAGCTGTTCGGCGCGGATTACGCCAATGTGCAGCCCCATTCAGGTTCGCAGGCCAATGCCGCTGTTTATATGGCTCTATGCGAGCCCGGTGATACGGTATTAGGTATGAGCCTGGCGCATGGTGGTCACCTGACTCACGGCTCTAAAGTCAGCTTCTCCGGCAAAATCTACCACGCGGTGCAGTACGGTCTGAATACTGAAACCGGTGAAGTGGATTACGACGAAGTCGAGCGCCTGGCGAAAGAACACAAACCGAAAATGATCGTGGCGGGTTTTTCTGCCTATTCGCGCATTATGGACTGGCAGCGTTTCCGTGATATCGCTGATGAAGTGGGTGCTTACCTGTTTGTCGATATGGCGCACGTTGCGGGTCTGGTGGCTGCCGGCCTGTATCCGAATCCGGTGCCGATTGCCGATGTGGTTACTTCAACCACGCATAAAACTCTACGCGGCCCTCGCGGCGGTATCATTCTGGCCAAAGCAAATGAAGAGCTGACCAAAAAATTCAATTCTGCCATTTTCCCCGGTAGCCAGGGCGGTCCGCTGATGCACGTGATTGCCGCTAAAGCGGTCGCTTTTAAAGAAGCGATGGAGCCGGAATACCGGGAATACCAGAAGCAGGTCATTGTGAATGCGCAGGCGATGGCCAGAGTATTCATGGATCGTGGTTATGACGTGGTTTCCAAAGGTACGGATAATCATCTGTTCCTGGTCAGCTTCATTGAAGCCGGTTTAACCGGTAAGGACGTTGAGGCAGCGCTGGGTGCGGCCAATATTACCATCAACAAGAACTCGGTACCGAATGATCCGCAGTCGCCCTTTGTGACCTCCGGTATTCGGGTCGGCACACCGGCGTTAACCACTCGCGGCTTTAATGAACAGGATGCTACCGATCTGGCCGGCTGGATGTGCGATCTTATCGAAGACATGAATAACGAGCAGGTGATTACCGAAGTGAAGCAGAAAGTTAAGGCAATCTGTGCCAGACTCCCCGTGTATAAAAACGCTTAAAGAAAGCCATGCACTGTCCATTCTGCGCCGCTCCGGATACCCGCGTTATCGATTCCCGTCTCTCAGGAGACGGGGGCCAGGTACGTCGACGTCGGGAATGCACAGAATGCAACGAACGCTTTACCACCTATGAATCGGCGGAACTTAATTTACCGCGCATCGTAAAACATGATGGCTCACGCCAGCCCTTCCTGGAAGACAAGCTACGAGCCGGGCTCTGTAAAGCGCTGGAAAAACGTCCGGTGGGCATGGAACAAATCGAAGCAAGTATCAGCCGTATCAAACATAAACTGTTGTCTTCCGGTGAGCGTGAAGTCGCTGCCCGACAGATTGGCGACTGGGTAATGGAAGAACTCAAATCTCTGGATCAGGTGGCCTATATTCGATTTGCCTCGGTATACCTCAGTTTCGAAGATGTGGATGCTTTCCGCAATGCTATCGAAAATCTGGAACCTTCAAAATAATTTCTTCGATGTCCGATAAAAACTACATGGCGCGAGCAATTCGACTGGCTCAAAAGGGGCTGTATACAACGAATCCCAACCCAAGAGTGGGTTGCGTGCTGGTGAAGGATGGTGAGATTGTGGGCGAGGGCTGGCACAAAAAAGCCGGTGAAGCCCACGCTGAAATCAATGCGCTGAATCAGGCTGGCGACAGGGCTGAGGGTGCGACGGCCTATGTCACTTTAGAACCCTGTAGTCATCAGGGTAAAACACCGCCCTGTGCCGATGCCCTGATTAAGGCCAGAGTGGCTCGGGTCGTGGCCGCCATGGTTGATCCGAATCCCGCCGTGTCGGGTTCTGGCTTAAAAAAACTGGCGGCTGCCGGCATTGCGACCGAGTCGGGTGTACTGGGGCCGCAGGCGCGTGAATTAAACCCAGGCTTTATCAAGCGCATGGCTACCGGTTTACCCTGGGTGAGAATCAAGCTGGCGATGAGCCTGGATGGGCGTACCGCCATGGCCTCCGGTGAAAGCAAGTGGATTAGCGGTGCGGAAGCCCGTGAGGACGTTCAGAAATTAAGGGCCAGAAGTTCAGCCATTCTAACCGGTACCGGCACGGTGATTGCGGATGACCCATCGCTGAACGTGCGCGCCAGTAGCGAAGCACTCGGTATCGATACAGCGCCGCTACAACCGCTAAGAGTCATCATTGATAGTCAGTGTAAAACACCGAAGAATGCTAAAATGCTGGATCTGCCAGGGCAGACGATTATTTTTACCAGTCAGCCAGAGTCAGTAGATTTTAAGCATACAAACCTCGAGGTAATCACAGTCGATGATCTCCAGGGCAAAGTGGATTTAACCGCCGCACTGAAATATCTGGCCGAGAAAGAAGTGAACGAGGTGCATGTCGAAGCGGGCAGTGTACTGTGTGGTGCGCTGTTACAGCAGCAATTGGTTGACGAAATTATTGTGTATATGGCCCCGCATATCATGGGCGATAGTGCTAAAGGCCTGTTTCATCTGCCCGGTCTTGATCAGATGAAACAGCGCATAGATCTTGAAATTAACGATATCAGACCCATTGGTAAGGACTGGCGCATCACGGCCCGTCCGAAGTATCAGGAGTAGTAGTATGTCCACCATCGTCGTGGTCAAAAAAAATGGCAAAGCCTGTATCGCCGCCGATAGTTTAACGACCTTTGGCGACCTGCGTATGGGATCGGGCTTTGACAATGCCCATGATAAAGTGCAGTCCTATGGTGACGGCTATTTCGGTATTGTCGGCAGCGCTGCGCATTCGCTGGTCATGGAAAGTGTTATTAAAAACAAAAAAGTTAAGATCGATTTTTCTGATCGCATGGCTATTTTTGAAACTTTTCGCCAGCTTCACCCGGTACTGAAAGACAAGTATTTTCTGAATGCCAAAGATGAAGATGATGATCCTTATGAAGCCAGTCACATCGATGCGCTGATCTGTAATAAAGCCGGTATTTTTGGCATTTATTCGTTACGCGAAGTCAGTGAATACACCAAATACTGGGCCATTGGTTCTGGCTCTGAATTTGCGCTGGGAGCGATGTTTGCCCTGTATGATCGACTGGATTCCGCCGAAGAAATCGCCACAGCCGGTGTCGAAGCGGGTGCCGAGTTTAATGCCTCATCGGCGTTGCCATTAAGTCTGTACACGGTCAATCTGGACGAGAAATAGTATGTTTACCGGAATCATAGAGTCGCTGGGTAAAATCGAATCCATCGAAGATAAGGGTGGCGATGCCCGGTTCTGGATCAACACCGGCAAACTGGACATGTCCGATGTGCAACTGGGTGACAGTATCGCCATGAATGGTGTCTGTCTGACCGCCATTGAACTGCGTGATGATGCCTACTGTGCCGATGTATCCGGTGAAACCCTGTCGCTGACATCCCTTAAAGATTTAACATCCGGCAGCATTGTCAATCTTGAAAAAGCCCTGACACCGACCACCCGGCTTGGTGGTCATCTGGTGAGTGGTCATGTCGACGGCATGGGTAAGGTGGTCGACCGCCATGATGATGCCCGCTCGGTTCGGTTCACCATCGAGGCACCGAAAGAGCTGGCTAAATACATTGCCATGAAAGGCTCGATTACGGTTGATGGTGTAAGCTTAACGGTTAACAGAGTGGATGGAGCGCGTTTTGAGTTAAACATTGTGCCCCATACCTTGCAGGAAACCATCATGGATCAGTACCAGCCCGGACGCGCAGTAAACCTTGAAGTTGATTTAATTGCCCGCTATCTGGAGCGTCTGGTTCTGGGTGAAAAGGCGGCTGAGTCCGGCAGCAACATAACAGAATCGTTTCTGGCAGAACACGGTTTTATTAAGTGAAATTACATTAAGAAAGTACGCTATGTCATTGAATACTACAGAAGAAATTATTGAAGAACTACGCCAGGGCAGGATGGTTATCATCGTAGATGATGAAGATCGCGAGAACGAAGGCGACCTGCTAATGTCGGCACAGGCAGCGACAGCCGACGATATTAATTTCATGGCCCGTTTCGGCCGCGGCCTGATTTGCCTGACCCTGACCCGTGATCGCTGCAAACAGTTACGTCTGCCTTTGATGGTCGATGCGACCGATTCAGAACACGGCACCAATTTCACTTTATCGATTGAAGCGGCCGAAGGTGTAACCACCGGCATTTCAGCAGCGGATCGCGCAGCCACCGTGCAGGCTGCTGTCGCACCCGATGCGCGCCCCGAAGATATTGTGCAGCCGGGGCATATTTTTCCGTTGATGGCACAACCGGGTGGCGTACTGAATCGAGCAGGGCACACCGAGGCCGGTTGTGATCTGGCCCGTCTTGCCGGCCATGATCCCAGTGCTGTCATTGTTGAAATACTGAATGACGACGGCACCATGGCGCGCCGTCCCGATCTGGAAGTATTTGCCAAACAGCACAATCTCAAGATGGGCACCATCGAAGATCTGATCAAGTACCGTATCGAGAACGAAAAAACCGTTGAACGCGTGGCCGAAAGCGATTTCCCTAATGAATTCGGCCATTTCAGACTGTATGCCTATCAGGATGAAATTGGCAATGATCTGCACCTGGCGCTGGTGCACGGTGAAATTGATCCTGACAGGCCGGTCATAGTTCGTGTGCATATGGAAAATCCATTGTCCGATGTGCTGGCTTCCACACAGGTGGCTGGCTGGCCGCTGCGCAGCGCCATGAAACAGATTGTCGAAGCCGATGAACCGGCTGTTATCGTGGTATTACGCCAGGCCCAGATGCAGAATGCGCGTCATATTGTGCAGTGGATGATCAAGCACCCGGATCAGGAAAAGCACGATGAGAATCATCCGGAAGATTTACGCACCCATGGTGTCGGGGCGCAGATCCTGATGGATTTGAATGTCCATAAAATGCGCCTGATGTCTGCACCGAAGAAAATACATGGTCTGGCGGGCTTTGGGCTGGAAGTTGTCGATTATATTAAGGGAACTGAATAATTGAAGCCGGCACTGTATAATGCGCCGCAATTACAGATTATCTAATTTAGAAGAGCGAAAATAATGTCTGAAGTAAAAACAATCGAAGGTGAACTGCAATATTCCGAAGGCAAATTTGCCATCGTGGTAGCGCGTTTTAATGGCTTTATCGTAGATAGCCTGCAAGCAGGTGCCCTGGATGCGTTCAAACGCCATGGTGTGCCCGTCGAAAACATTACCGTTGTGAAGGTGCCTGGTGCCTATGAAATGCCATTTGCTACCCAGCGTCTGGCGCAATCAGATAAATATGATGCCATCATTGGCCTGGGCGCGGTGATTCGTGGTTCCACACCGCACTTTGATTTTGTTGCCGGTGAAGCTTCAAAAGGTATGGCATCTGTTGGTCTGGACCATAATCTGCCAATTATTTTCGGTGTGTTAACTACCGATACTATCGAGCAGGCTATCGAGCGAGCTGGTACCAAGGCAGGTAACAAGGGTGCTGAAGCCGCCATTACTGCGCTGGAAATGGTTAATCTGTTTAAGAAGATCGATTAGTTAATGACTGTTAGTCTTGCCAAGAGTCGCAGCAATGCGCGTAAAAAGGCCATGCAGGCGTTGTATCAATGGTCAATGAGCGGCAGCGACCTGAATGAAATTGAAGTGCAGTTTCATCAGGAACAGGATATGAGTAAAGTCGATCAGGACTATTTCCATAGCCTGCTGCACGATGTGCCGACGCAGGTGGCCGATCTGGACGAACTGATGGCGGCGTATATGGACCGGACCTGTGATGAACTGGATCCGGTGGAGCAGGCGATTCTGAGATTGTCTACTTACGAAATGAAAAACCGCATCGACGTACCCTACAAGGTGATTATCAATGAGGCGATTCAGTTATCACGGTCATTTGGTGCAGACAAGAGCCACAAGTTTATCAACAGTGTGCTCGATAAACTGGCCCAGCAATTCCGCCAGCTTGAGATCAGTTCCCAGTAATAACTAAAATATTTAAAATAAAAAAGGCCGGTTTAAAACCGGCCTTTTTTTATGGCTGTAGTTTGTGACTACTGATATTGCTGCATTTGCTGGCGCATCATGTCACGCATTTCTGGTGGCATGTTTTTCATCATTTCCTGCATCTGCGGCTGCATTTGTTTCATCTGCTGCGTCGCATCATGCATCATTTTTGTTGGATTGGTATGCTGATAGTTCGCTGGAATCACAAAAGCATTTGCAGGTAGTCGGGCATTCCGATCGATGCGAGTGACCACGCTTTCCAGGCGTTTGCGCGCATCAACGGATTTTAATGGGAAGCCGATGTCCTGCAGTTGATCAGAAAGCTTCTGTTCAGCCTGGTTGCAGGGATCCATATATTGCTCTACCTGCATACCTGTCATACCGGTGATTTTTTTCTGTACCTGATCAGCCATGTTCTGGAAGGCGGCGGCAAATTTTCTTAACCCAATATCATTCAAAGCACGAACTGAAACAAATACGCTGCCACAGTAGTTGTTATCGGCATAAATTTCATATTCTTCGGTTTCATAGCCAGCAAGTCTGGGGCCCAGGCCTTTTGATTTGGTGTATGCATCCACGTAGCGCCCCTGATCCTGAGTTGTTGCGCCGCCATCATCTTTAAGTAAATCGCTCATGTCCAGAACGGTACGCTCTTTATGCATGACCACTTTCATGGTTTTATTTTTGACATCCATCACCATGAAACCTTCCTGGCGGGGCATTTCAATACGGGCTTTATCACCCTGTACATAGATTCGCGTTGTTTCACCTCGACCATCCCGAGACTCGATCATGGCGGCTGCAAAAGCACTGACAGGAAGAATAAGAGTAAGGGACAGGGCAATCAGTCTTGTTTTTAACATGTTTCTTTTCCTTTGAAAGCATTTAACTTGTGAATATATCACAGACTATTAAAATGCAGTCAACTAGTAAACGATCAATTTAATGTGTCTGAATTTAATTTAATTAATGATTATTTCAAATCCATGCCGGTACGACGAAAAGATGTCGTGCTAGGTATTGGCGATGATTGTGCCATTCTTGAAGTAGCTGAAGGTAAACAACTGGCGGTGTCAACTGATACCCTGATTGAAGGCACCCACTTTCCCCGGCAAACTTCAGCCAGGAATATTGGTTATAAATCACTTGCGGTTAATCTTAGTGATCTTGCTGCCATGGGCGCTGAACCTGCCTGGGTAAGTCTCGCCTTAACCTTGCCCGAGGAAAATCCAGTATGGCTGAAAGAATTTAGCGAAGGATTCAGTGAACTGGCAAACAGTTATCAACTGCAGCTCATTGGGGGGGATACCACAAGAGGCCCCTTATCAATAACCATTCAAATATTCGGTTTTGTAAATAAAACCCGCACATTGCGTCGAGATGCTGCCCAGCCTGGCGATCTCATTTACCTGTCAGGAACACTGGGTGATGCCGGTCTTGGGCTGGACCTGCTACTGAACCAGAGTCAGCAAACAGAGCAGCAGTTTCTAATTGAACGCCTGAATCGTCCACAGCCTCGAATCACAACGGGAAAAGAACTGGTAAAAATCAGCCAATGCGCCATAGATGTATCCGATGGCCTGTCGGCAGACCTTGGACATATATGTGAACAAAGTAACTGCGGTGCGGAAATTAAACTGGCTGATTTACCCCTGTCAAAAGAATTAAAAGCTTTTTATGGTGCGGATATAAACTGGAATAACATTCTCAGCTCAGGAGATGACTATGAATTGTGTTTTACTATCAGGCCTGAGTACCAAGACCAAATAAAAATTATTGAAGATAAACTCAATGTGAAACTCAGTTGTATTGGAAAGATAACGCCGGGAGCTGGAATTAAATACATTGATAAAGATAACAGGCCCGTGCAAATTGCAGACAAGGGTTACGATCATTTCAATAAATAAAAATAAGATTATTATATGAAATCCAGAAAACACATTCCTGTAAGCTTTTTAAAAAATCCGGTACATTTTTTAGCATTGGGATTTGGCTCAGGTTTAATGCCTAAAGCCCCCGGCACCTTTGGCACGCTTGCTGCAATCCCCGTTTATTTGCTATTCAGCCTGTTATCCATGGAGCTCTATATTGCGGCAGTTATTTTGCTCTCACTAGTTGGCGTGTGGATTTGTGGTTACACTAGTCGAAAACTGGGTGTGCATGATCATCCTGGCATAGTGATTGATGAGTTTGCCGGCTATTTAATAACCATGATCGCTTTACCAACAACCGGGTTGTGGATTGTTGTCGGTTTTATTCTGTTTCGCATATTTGATATCTTAAAACCATGGCCAATTTCGTGGCTGGATAAACATGTACACGGCGGCTTAGGGATTATGCTTGATGATATTCTGGCCGGTTTCTTTGCCCTGTGTATTGCCCATTTACTAATATTCCTGTTTTAAAATTTATGAAAAAAAAATATATAAGCCTGGTAGTCAGTTTTTGTTGTGTTTTTATAAACCCGGTATATGCCATTGTAAGCATTGAAGATGTGCGTATTGATCCTGTAAGCCAGGAACTGGGGTTGAGAACAAATGTTAATCTGGATCTGAGTGGAAAAAATGGCAATACAAAAAATGCCAAATATTCTTTAGGTACTAAAGTGCAGTCCTACAAAACGGATTATACGCAACTGGCTATTTTTAACTATGAATATGGCGAATCATCTAATGTAAAAGATACCGATAATGGTTTCCTGCATTTAAGACAGGTCTGGTACAGCACGGACACATTATTCTGGGAAGGCTACGCTCAAATAGAAAACGATGAATTTAAACGATTGACTATTAGAGCATTGGCAGGAGGCGGGGCGCGATTTAAATTAATCCATAAACCTCAAAAACATTCAGCATACATCGGTGCTGGTTTATTCTATTCAAAAGAGGAACTTGACGATGCAGCAGGAACAACGGATGCCGGAACGGAATATTATACCCGTTTAAATATCTATCAAATATATAAATATGCTATTAACAGGAATTCCAGACTGTTAAATACTGTGTACTATCAGCCTGACATTGAAGAGTTTTCAGATTACAGACTACTCGAAAAATTTAAATTTCAGGTCGATATTAACAGCCATCTATCAATCAATATTTCTTTAGATATAGCGCGTGACAACCAGCCGCCAGAAAATGTCGAGAAAACGGACACCAGTTACACTACGGGCTTTGAATATAAATTCTAATGAAATACATTAAGCTGACATTATTTATTATTGTACTGCTAGCAAGTGCTATTGCAGAGGCAATTGAACAGATTGAAGTACAGGCCTTGTTGCCCGGAATGGCAGTGGTATTGATTGATGGTGAACGCCATACTTTAAAGCAGGGGCAGCCGCCAATATCCGGTGTCAGATTAATAACTTCGGATAGCAAAATCGCGACACTGGAAATCGATGGTGTTGCCAAAGAATATCAAATGGGCACTCGGATTAGTACGTCCTATGTAAAACAGGAAAAAGTTAAAGAACAAATCGTCGCTAATCAGCGTGGTATGTATTTAACCTATGGCAGCATAAATGGGCAGTCTGTCCGATTCCTTATCGATACAGGCGCAACTACTATAGCCATGAGTTCGCCTGACGCCAAACGACTGGGGATTCAATACCGATTAGATGGCATACCGGCCAGTGCATCTACGGCTTCAGGCATTGCCAATGCATGGAGAATAAAATTAAAGTCAGTAAAACTCGGCAAAATATCGTTTGCTAACGTCGATGCCATGGTCGTTGATGGTGACTATCCACGCCACATTCTTCTGGGTATGAGTTTTCTCGATAAGCTAAAAGTAAGCAAGGAAAACAATCTGATGATTCTGGAACAAAAATACTAATTTTTCAGCTATCAGAATATGCGGGCTGCCGAGTTTTAATTCCCTGTAACAGGGCTTTAAAAATAATGTTGGCTGTTGAAATTACAGGTATCGCTAAAACCATCCCAATAAAACCAAACAGATTGCCAAAAATTATAATACCGATGATGACTATCACCGGATGCAAATTAACGGCATGAGCGATAACCGAAGGTATCACCAGCACATTGTCAATTAACTGGGCTGCCAGAATAACGCCAACTGCTGCCCCAACCATCCATAATTCAAGCGGTGCATGCCCCAGTGCAAGCAAAACCGGTAAGACCATGGCCAGCAAAGGTCCAACATAAGGAATGAGATTCAATATACCTGCAACCAGGCCAAGTAAAATAGGCGATTCAAGACCGATTATATAAAAGCCTGCGGTTACCACAATGCTCATGATGCCCGATTGAATCATGATGCCTCGAATATAGTCCTGTAATTGATGTGCTACACGATGATAAATTATCCAGCCCAGTTCAAAGCTATTGTTGGGAAGCTTATCGAGTAACTGATTTCTTATCGTTCGAAAATCTCTAATCAGAAAAAATGTAAAGATAGGTACAAGTATCATTAAAATTGTAAAACTGATTAGCAGGTTAGAGCCTTCTATAAGTGCTTTTTTTCCCAGCTCATCGGCCTGATCTATAAAAGGCTGGGTAAACGCGCTTATTTTTAAGTTGAGCCCTGAAGAATGTGCAAGGTAGTGGCTAAACTCGTTAGCAAAATTAACTAAGGTGTTCCAGACAGCGGGTAGTTGTTTTTGTAGCGCGGATAGCTGAGCCGCCAAATGTGGCAAGAGCAGGGACATTACCAGAGCGGCAAGCAGTACCAGTAGCAATAGTACCGTTAAAGAAGATGCTGATTTCGAAAGACCCTGGCGTTCTAACATGCTGCTGAGTGGTTCGAGTACGGCATATAAAGCAAATGAAATAATAATCGGTAAAAGTAGCGGCGCTAGTAAAATGGCCAGAAAGGAGATGATAGATATAATTAAGCCAAATAAAAACAGTGCTCGAGTGAGTGGGTGAGATATAAAGCTCTGCAGCATCAGTTCGCCTGTAACGACATGAGAATGTTGGTATGGCGTAAGCGGGCAGCCAGAACTTTAGACATGTTCAGCATAAACTGTGCGCCATCACGTGGCGAGCGTTGCACCCATTCCTCCAGGTCGGAACGTAAAAAGAATATCAGTTCCGCATCTTCAGCAGCCACCGCATCAGCTGTTCTGGGTTCATCTATGATAAGTGCGACTTCGCCGAAAAAATCGCCCTGTCTTAATTCTGCCAGTAATTTTTCGCCTGCCCTTATTTCAACTTCACCCTGTCGAATGAGCACGACACTGGTGCCAATATCTCCGCTGTTAAAAATTTTTTCATCTTTTTTATATTGCCGAGGATGCATGTTTTTCACCAGTTCTCGACATTTATGTCTGGAGATATTTTCAAACAGCGGGGTATCCATCCACATGGCAGTTACTTCGGTTATACGATCACCCTGGGGGCGGAATAGATTTTGCCAGAGCGGATGTTTTAAATTAGCCATCAATTGATATTTTTTGTTTTGATTGTCTGAAGTTTAGCAGTTATTCCCCGGAACACATTACAGTGGTGACATGCCTTCCTTATTCAGCATTTCGATTAGCCTGATCAGCGGTAAACCAATTAATGCATTGGGGTCATCGCCCTCAAAGTGATCAAATAATGCAATCCCCAGGCCTTCGGACTTGAAGCTGCCGGCACAGTTATAAGGCTCTTCCTTTAATAGATAATTTCTGATCTGGTCGTCAGATAGCGCCTTAAATACCACGGTATATGGCACACAGATCGTCTGGCTCTTGCCGGTTGCGGAATTCAACAGACATAATCCAGTTTGAAAGACAATGCGTTTACCTGAGGCAGCGCGCAACTGTTGAAAGGCCGTTTCGTAATTGCCTGGCTTGGTTAAAGGTTCGCCGTCGAGCACAGCGCTCTGGTCTGAACCGATGATGAGCGAATCCGGGTGAGTATCCATAACCTTTCTGGCTTTGGCTTCTGCCAGGCGTGTCACCATGTCCTGGATGGATTCATTAGCCAGCGGGGTTTCGTCAATATCTGGAGAATCCGTTTCGTAGGGCAATTGTAATCGATCGAGAAGCTGTTTACGGTAAGGTGAGGTGGATGCTAATACGAGTTTCATTATCTTAGAATAACCGGATGAAAATAGGGCACATATTAACCTCTCTATGTCTGGGTTCAAGTGGCATTTAGTGCAAACTGATTCTTTAATGGAAATGCTTGATATATAAGGCATTTCTTTTGACACTCGATAACAAAACATATATGATTGCGCGGTTTATGACAGCGACATTATTACCCGAGCACTTTGATTTTATACAGAAAGCCAAAATTGGCTGTGAAATCAATGGATTATGGCCGATTGGTCAACTGGATCGACTGGCCGATTTACTGCTGGATGAGACAGGCGAGCTGCAAGCCGAAGTCAGCTTTGGTCAGGAAGGCCCACTGAGATATGTAATTGGCAAAGTAACGGCTGAACTGGGCTTGACCTGTCAGCGATGCATGCAGCCAATGAAATATCCGCTGCATATAGAATTCAAGCTTGGTCTGATCACCAACGAGCAGCAAGCTGAAAAACTGCCAGCAGATTTTGAACCCCTGCTGGTAGACGATGAAAATATGAGTCTTCCAGCCGTGTTAGAAGACGAAATATTACTCGCAATGCCCCTGGTGGCAATGCACGATTATGACTGTTCTGATTATCTGCAAACACAGAAAGATCAGCAGCAGCAAGATGCAGAGAAGCAGCAGGAAAAGGAAAATCCTTTTTCCGTTCTTAAAGATCTGTTGAAATAGTTAACATAAGTTATTGATTACTGGAGAATATCATGGCGGTACAACAAAACCGTAAAACTCGCTCACGTCGCGGTATGCGTCGCTCACACGATGCACTGAGCAGTGCAACACTGTCTGTAGATTCAACTACAGGTGAAACACATCTGCGCCACCATGTTAGCCCTGACGGTTTCTATCGTGGCCGTAAAGTTGTTACATCTAACGCTGATAGCGAGTAATACAAGCTATTTATTATGAAAACGGGCGGATTAATCCGCCCGTTTTTTATGTACAGGAAGTACGGTATAACGCGAGAGACATGGACGTCGGTAGTGAATATGTACAGGAAGTACGGTATATCGCGAGAGACACGGATGTCGGCAGCGAATATGTAGCTGAAGTACGAATAACGTGTATGTAAAGGATCTACGCAGGCGCGCTTTATCAATCAAAGTCACAGGATATTAATAGAAGATTTAGATGGCTGACAATCCAATAATTGCACTTGATGCCATGGGTGGTGATTTTGGACCCAGGGTCATTGTTCCCGCAGCGGCACTGGTGCTGAAAGAAAAACCCGATGCCCGCCTGATTCTGGTAGGGCAGCAAGACGCCATCAAAGAACAGATTGCACTTCATGGCCTGCAATTATCCGAAAACCTGCAAATTCACCATGCCGCTGAAATAGTCGCCATGGACGAAGCCCCCGCGCAGGCGTTGCGTAAAAAGAAAGACTCGTCAATGCGCGTGGCGATTAACCTGGTCCATGAGGGCAGGGCAAATGCGGTCGTCAGTGCTGGCAATACGGGTGCCTTGATGGCAACAGCCAAATTTGTCCTGAAAACGCTTCCCGGCATTGATCGTCCCGCACTGATGACCACACTGCCTTCGCTGATGGGACATACCCACATGCTGGATTTAGGTGCCAATGTCGATGTTGGCGCTAATCACCTGTTTCAATTTGCCGTCATGGGTTCAATTACGGCGGCGGCTGTTGATAATATCGAGAATCCCAGAGTAGGTCTGCTCAATGTAGGTTCAGAAGCGATGAAAGGCAATGCCCAGGTAAAAGCAGCGGAGCCTTTATTACAAAATAGTGGCTTAAATTACATAGGTTTTGTTGAGGGAGACGATATTTTTACCGGTGATGTGGATGTCGTTGTCTGTGATGGATTTGTGGGTAATGTCTCGCTTAAATCGGCAGAAGGTGTTGCTAAAATGATCACCCAGCTGATGAAAGAAGAATTCACGCGCAACTGGCTAACCAGGCTAGTTGGGCTGGCAGCCATGCCGATTCTTAAAGCATTCCGCAAACGGGTTGACCATAGAGCATATAATGGTGCGAGTTTGCTTGGGCTAAGGGATATAGCGATCAAAAGCCATGGTGGAGCGGATGCATACGCATTTAGCAATGCGATTAAAGTGGCCATGCTGGAAGTTGAAAAATCACTACCGCAGCGCATAGAAAAACATCTTGAAACCTTACTAGAGAAGGAATCGGCTTGACTTACTCACGAATCACCGGAACAGGCAGTTACCTGCCGGAAAGAATACTGACCAATGCCGAGATGGAAACAATCGTTGACACTACTGATCAGTGGATACGTGAACGCACTGGCATTACTCAACGCCACATTGCGGCGGATGACGAATTTACCTGTGATCTTGCAGAACATGCTGCACGTAATGCCATGGAAGCGGCCGGCAAAACGAAAGTTGATATTGATCTGATCATCGTAGCCACCACAACGCCTGATCGTATTTTCCCCAGCACCGCCTGTTTATTACAGCAAAAGCTGGATATCCATGGCTGTACTGCGTTCGATGTGCAGGCAGTATGCACCGGTTTTGTCTATGCGTTGGGCATCGCGGATAACTTTATCAAAGCGGGTTCTGCCAAATGCGCTCTGGTTATAGGTGCTGAGACACTATCCAGAATTCTGGACTGGACTGACCGTACTACCTGTGTGCTGTTTGGCGATGGCGCCGGGGCAGTCATTGTAGAAGCCAGTGAAGAACCTGGCATATTGTCCTCCCATCTACATGCCGATGGCAGCTACGAACATTTGCTGAATGTACCTTATGGCGTTTCCAATGGCCTGGATAAATTAAAAGCCGGTGAAGCGCATATCACCATGAAGGGTAACGAAGTATTTAAAATGGCGGTTAATACACTGGGACGTATCGTAGACGAAACACTGGCCGCCAATAATATGGAAAAAAGCGATATCGACTGGTTGGTGCCACATCAGGCCAACATACGCATTATTAATGCAACAGCAAAAAAACTGCGCATGAATAGCGATCATGTGGTTATGACGGTAGACAAGCAGGGTAATACCTCGGCTGCTTCGGTACCACTGGCCCTGGATACCGCGGTCCGTGATGGGCGCATCAAAAAAGGTGAAACTGTCCTACTGGAAGCCTTTGGCGGTGGCTTTACCTGGGGCTCTGTTCTATTAAAAATGTAAGTGTTTAAAATATGAAACTCCATGGTCTTATTCCCGTCCTTAGCTGCAATCATTTACAGCAGACCATGGAATTTTATCAACAGGCCTTCCGTTATATAGTTATCAATAAAACGGAAAGTGATGCTGGTCTGGAATGGGTCCACTTAAAATCTGATAACACCTATATCATGCTGCAACAGCAAGCAGACCATACTTCCGCCAATCGCAACAACTCGGCAGAAAAAAAAGACAACATCCTGCTCTATTACTATACTGATGATGTGGAAGCCCAATATCAGCTCATGCTTGCCAGGGGAATGAATCCCGGTGACATATCATTAACAGAATATGGAATGAAAGAGTTTTTTCTGGATGATCCGGAAGGCAATAGACTTGCAGTAGGTCAGCGAATGGGTAAAAACTAAAACTAACTATCAGAGATCCTGTTTATGAAAAAAACTATCAAAGCACTGGTTTTTACCAGTGTATTTTCGAGTCTGGCAGCTTGCTCAGCAATTACAGATTTCACATCCAGCACCAGCAGTACACTGGATGCAGCAACACCTGATATTACTCTGAATGATTATCTGGACAAACGTTTTGAAGCCATCCGCAAAGATGCTGCAACAGGCAGCGGTGAAAATATTGAAGCTCTGGCTCAGTTAATGGGTCGAACTGATACGGCTGCATTTGCCAGTTTAATGCAAAATAACTATGATGAACTGTTTGGTAATCTAAAACAACCGTCTGATTTAATTTCTCGAATTGAGAAATTAAATGTAGATACCAAAGGCTAATAATCCAGCAGCGCCTGTAATTCGGGCGCTGTTTCTTTGTAAAGCAGTAAGGAGACTGTCAGGAAAATGTGTCACTTCACCTTTTGGACTGGTAATCTTTATGTCATATTTTTCAAGATGCGTTTGCCCAAAAATAATCAGGCAAGAACTCACATAAGCTATCAATGCTGAGATAAATAAATGTCAGTATTTATAGAATCGACCGAAACAAAATTATCATCCCGAAGTTATATTAACGCTTCCTATGGGACGCTGTTTTTATTAACTGTAATTGTTAGTTCTGCCAATTTTCTACTCTACCTACCCTTAAAAGCAGGCTTAGGCCAGGCAGTTAATTTTTCTGCAATTTTAATTGCGTTGTTATTCTGGGGTATCGCCTATAAATACCCGGCGCCACTCATATCCAGAATAACCAGTTCACTGGCATTCCTGGTTTTATTTTCGGCATGGTCATATCTGGATCTGTACAACGCCACTCTTAGTGACATGATAAATATCATTGGTCTGATGATACTTTTGATCTGGCATAATCTGCAATACAGGCAGGCATACTGGATTTCTATACTTGTTGCGCTAGTGTCTCTTGTTTCTCTAAAGATGCTGGCTGACCTGAATATAAAAAACCTGATCGTTTATTTTTTAATATATGGTTTTGCAATATCAATGGGGGAGTTTATCCGGTTCTTTAAACTCGACGTACAATTCAAAAAAAATCATCGGGACATGTTGCCAAACGATGAAACGTCCAGGCAGGGAATCATGACTGAGCCAGCGGAGATAACGACTGAATTTGTATCTGTCACCGAACAAGGCGCTCCTATAATCAATATGACCACACATAATTCTTCCTATGATTGGGAAAGAACTTTGCGTGAATTGCACGGTGAATTAAAATCTATACACGATGTAGACAGTCTGTTTAAAAGCATGCTGTTATTTATGAGTGGCGCGGTTGAATTCGATGCGGCGGCGGTTGGTATGATGCAGGGTAAATCCATAAAAAAAATAGCCAGCTATGGCCCTGATGAGTTTTTACATCAAAAGACATTAAGCTGGGATAGCCAACGGCTAAATCAATTGTTTAAAACCAGAAAAGAACACATTAGTCAGCAAAATCACCTTAACGATAAAAATAACGCTGAAGATTTATTCAGGCTGGATATTCCTGTTTTTTCCAGTGACAAGCCGGTTGGCCTGGTTAGCCTGTTCAGGCACGAACTTTTGTTTGATGAATACGATTGCAAGCTGGCGTCTGGTATTGTTTTTCACAGTATGATTGCCTTACGCCAGGCGCGTCTGCAAGAAGAGATAAAGCGACTATCTATGAGCAGTAGCAGCAATAAAACATTGCTCACTAGAGAACAGTTTATTGAGAGAGCCAGGGTGGAACTTGACCAACTTAATAAGCCCAGGGTTTTTTCTTTACTCATAATAGAAATAGATAAATACGACGTGATCGAAGCCCAACATGGACATCAGGTTGCCACTAATCTGTTCAAACAGACCTCGGTGATTATTCTAGCAAACCTCCAGGCTGACGATGAGTATGGTCGCTATGGTAAAGAAGGCTTCATTGTGCTGTTACACGAAAATGACTTATTACAGGCCAAGAAAATAGCTGAACAGATGCGAAAGCAAATCGCAGCTTTAAAATGTAAAACAAAAGATGCGGTGGTTACAACGACGGTTAGCATCGGGCTAACTACAGTATCTGAACAGGGCGAAGATATGGCGTCATTGATTAGAAAAGCAGATATGGGATTATTTGTAGCGAAAGAATCGGGCTTCAATACGGTAAAAGTTAGTCTGTAGTCATAAAAATATCACTTTTACACCTTCATGTTTATTCCTTTTAAATTAATGTTTAAAACGTGATATGACTGATCTTCGGCAATACATTTTCGATGCAACTGGTTAATTCGGCCGAAAATAGCGGCCGAACTGCGCATTAATTCACATATTTCTATTCTAGATGACCTAAGTCGCTGAAAACATGGATAATAATATTAAAGTATTCTAAAATGCTGTTACTTTAGTTATTCGGAGACAATTATGGCCTCTCTAGATGTATTGACCATTACAGGATTGATTACCGTAGCTGCTGTGGTAGCGGTTATGTTCATTCTGTGTAAGCTACGTGGCGGATGTGATAAGCCCATTTGCTGATCACGCAATTAAATGACTAAAGAAATGAAAACGCCTGCATCTGCAGGCGTTTCTGTTTCTAGTCGTCAATTCCGTATTTTTGTATCCAGCGCCATAGTGTGGTCCGATTGACCCCCAGTAACCTGGCAGCCGCCGCCTTGCTACCATTGCATTCCTGTAGCGCATCTCTTATTTCTTTAGCCTGCTGTTCGAGATCGCCTTCGATAAAATTCTGATGGGTTTCACTTTGCCTTGAATAATCTCGAATATCCTGGGGCAGGCTTTCTGTGCTTACACGACCATCAATCGCACATATCAGACCATGCTCAACGGCATTTTCTAGTTCGCGGACGTTACCGGGCCAGGGATAATCCATCATCATACGCATCGCCTCATCGGAACAGGTGACATTGTCAGGATAGCCCCTGGCTACCAGATGTTTGCAAAAATGCCTGGTCAGCAAAGGAATATCACCGGGCCTGTCCCGCAGTGACGGAATAGTAACCGGTATAACAGCGAGCCGATAAAACAGGTCGGCCCTGAACAGTCCATCATCCACCATGTCACGTAAATTTTTGTTAGATGCGGCAATAATCCGAACATCGACTTTTATCGTTTTATCGGAGCCCACCATTTCAAATTCCTGATCCTGAATAGCCCTCAGCAATTTGGCTTGCAGATGTATTGGAATTTCACCCACTTCATCAAGAAATAGTGTGCCTTTGTTCGCTGCCTGAAAGCGACCCTGTCGATCACTGGTCGCGCCAGTGAAGGCTCCTTTAACATGGCCAAATAATTCTGACTCGATCAGCGTTTCAGGTATGGCCGCACAGTTGACTTCAACATAAGATTCACTTGCTCGGTGGCTTTGTTTATGTACCATGCGAACCAGCTGCGTTTTACCCGTACCCGATTCACCCTGAAGCAGGGTAAAAGCGTTGGTAGGCGCTATCTGTCTAAGTCGATCAATTATTTCCAGCATGCGTGGATCTTGCGTAGTAAGGCTTGTGCCTTCTGGATTGAGCACGGCCTGTATGTAGCGCGTATCTGTTTTATCACGGAATAAAATTAAGCGTTTGCGGTTCTTTGAACGATCACTGGTAATCAGACCGCTGGTGATTTCTATGAGTTTAAAACCATCATTGTGCTTAAACTGCTCTTCAAAGCTGATGAAATTGCCACTGGGTTTTCCGGCAGCATCAACTTCACCTGCATCAATGGCGGCTTTCAGCAGGGACCTCTGTAAATTAAATTTCCCAATATCATTCAGTTTTTTGATAACTTTATCTTCTTCCAGACCCAGTAAACTAATGACCGCCGGATTGTGATATAGAACATTGCCGAGATTATCTGCTACCATTATTCCTTCATCTATGAAATAAACAATGTTTTCAAGTAGCGGTGCAAAATCAATATCGGCATCAATTGTATGTGGCATAAGCCTGGAACCTTCAGAAAGCGAGTGCTAAACAGCATTAAACACAATTGATACAAATCATGCAACGTTGCGCAACGTGTTGCACTTGTTGCATTTATGTAATACACATATAAAACATCAACTTAGATGAACATCGGAGCTATCAAACGATGCAGCGTATTTTTTTAAAAAAAATTAATACCATTAAAAACAGGGGTTTAGCATCTGGCATATAGATTGCTTCAAATACAATTCGTTTTAAAAAATGACATAAAGGTGAATAATCATGAACTTGTTTAGTGCTGACTGGATGGCCAAATTTGGCGAAGAGTGGAACAATGAACCCGAGCTGGGAGCGGCCCTCGGACAGATAGGGTTCAATTCAGTTATTGGTTATGGATTTGACGGCGATAGCGCACCGACTGGTTATATCACGGTTGAAAATGGTTATGTTACTGCCGCTGGCGAATATGATGGCCAGGAACTGAACTGGGACTTGCGGGCCACACCAGATAACTGGGCAAAATGGGCATCCAAACCGCCTGGCATGATGGGCCTTGGCATGGCTTACACCACAAAAAAATTGAAATTCAATGTCGGCGATTATGCCGCCATGGTAAAAGATCCTCGAATGGCAGGTCCATTCATCAAAAGCTTCGGAATAATGGGTAAAGTTTAAAAACTTTATCTTTTAATCTACATAACAATAATTAAATGATCGAGAGTGGCCTTATGCCTTCAAGACTGATTCGAAATGAAATTTTCAAACCCTGTACATTTCTTTCCTTAATTACCACCAGTAGCCTGGTATTTTTATCAGGCATTAGCAACAGTTTTGCGGTGGACTATTATGGAAATGGGAGTGGGTATGCAAACCAGCAAAGCTATCAGTCTGCACCAATTTATTACCCTCCCGTCACACGCGGGGATAACCCGTCTTCCATTGTTTCTGTTACCAATTCAAAAACCGGGGCACATGTTGTACTGGGCGGTACGGTAGTACCTTATCGAGAAGTCACACTAACGGCACAGCTTCCCGGACGTGTCGAATATATCGCCGGAGAGGCAGGTGACTGGTTCGATGAAGGCCAGGTTCTCGTCGCGCTTGAACATGACGATGTACTGGCGCAAAGGCGCCAGGCAATCGCCAACCTGTATGGTGCTCAGGCTGGAATTAGCGACGCCCAGGTAGGCTACACCAAAGAATTCTGGATGCCGCAAGCCTATAAAAAACATAATCGCCAATTGAATCACTTATTTAATCAGCAGTTCAATCGTCAACGACAAAGCTCGCCGAGCATGGGATATTTTCCGTCTATGTTTGAAAAGTTCATGGGCTTTGGCGGTGGTAACCCTATGGGCGGCGGTAGTTCATCGAATACTCCAATTACATATTTTCCTGATTATGACCTCCAGCCCTGGATCATGCGTGACCTGGATTTGTATAGCCACAGCAGTCATGTCGATCAGGCGCAAAGTCAAATTTATGGAGCACGATCTAAAATTGATGAAATTGACGCACACCTGAGAGATGCCAGGTCAATCAGTCCATTTGAAGGTGTCATCGTTGACAAAATTGCCGAAGAAGGTGATACCGTTCAACCGGGACAGCCGTTGATTAAATACGCGGATACCCGTTACCTGCAACTGGAAGTCCAGGTACCAGCTCGACTGGTATCTGCCTTAAGTAAAGATGTCATGGTGCCAGCCAAACTGGATGTAGGTGATACCTATACCGAAGTTCGCGTGGCTCAGATATACCCTACCGCGGACAGTGAACGCCACACCGTAACAGTTAAATTTGATTTACCATCCGGCGTACCCGGGGGGCCAGGTATGTATGCAGAAGTCATGATTCCTGACGTCAATACCCCGATCAAAGATATGCCCGTCATTCCTTCCACGGCTGTTATTCATCGTGGCAGCCTGCCTGCGGTATTTGTGCTTAATCAGAATAATGAAGCTGAACTACGACTTATCAGACTGGGTGAACAGGTTGACCGCAACCATGTGGCTGTTTTATCAGGCGTCAGACCGGGGGAACAGGTATTTGCCTCACCGCCGCCCGGAATCAGATCAGGCTGGTCGCCATCACCTAAAAAGAAAAAATTCAGGAAAAGAAAAAAATTATCTGATGAAGATTAATCAGACATTTGTTTTTCTAACTGTTAAATAACGCCACTGACTAAGGTATTGGGCTTGATCTGAAATGACTACAGAAAATAACAATAACAATGATGCTGTTACCGAGCTTGATGAAAAACAGTTGGGTATTGCGGGCCGTATTGCTCGTCAGTTTATAAATTCTCCGGTAACGCCACTATTGATGATGGCCTTCCTTGGCATTGGTCTACTCGGCCTTATGTTCACACCCCGGCAGGAAGACCCCAAAATATCTGTTCCTATGGTAGATATAGTGTTCAAGTATCCGGGCGCGTCGGCTGAACAGGTTGCTAATCTTGCAGTCAATCCACTGGAACGAATGATTTCTGAAATACCTGGCATACGTCATGTGTACTCGGCAAGTTCACGAGGCCAGGGCATGGTAACGGCTCAGTTCATCGTCGGCGAAGACATGGGTGAATCTATTGTTAAAGTTCACGATAAGATTCAATCAAACCTGGACAAAATTCCACCGGGTGTTTCGATGCCACTGGTTAAACCCGTAGGCGTTGATGACGTACCTGTTGTCACGGTCACGCTATGGTCAGAAGATAACGGTATTGACGATTCGATTTTGCGCACACTTGCGCTCGATGTATTACAGCGCATGGAAGAGGTGCCAAATTCAGGCAAAGGCTTTATCGTTGGCGGACGTGCCGAACAAATTCGTGTAGAAGTTTCACCGGAACGCTTAAGCGGCTTCGGTTTGAGTGTTCAGGATGTGGCTAACACTATACGCACTGCAAACTCGGAACAATCTACGGGTAATGTTGAAGGCTCGAATCTTAGTTTCAATGTTTATTCGGGTGCTTTCCTGAAAACGGCACAGGATGTATCCAATTTAGTCGTTGCCATACGTCATGGCGCTCCGGTTTATATTCGTGATGTGGCATGGGTTTATCAGGCCCCGGAAGAAACTGCTCAACTGGTGAGTTTTTCAACCGGTCCGGCGTTTACCGATGACGACCTTGAAATAGCCGATGCGCCTGCGGTAACCATTGCAGTGGCCAAGAAAATTGGCACCAATGGCGTTAGTGTTGCCAACCAGTTAATTAATAAACTTGAATCATTAAAAGGGCATCTGATTCCCGATAATGTGCATGCAACCATTACACGTAATTACGGTAAAACAGCCAACGACAAAGTCAATGAACTATTGCTAGCATTATTTGAAGCGACTATTGCTGTTAGTATTTTATGTTTGATTGGGCTAGGTATTCGCGCAGCCTCGGTGGTTATTTTTGTTATTCCCGTGGTTATTCTAATGACTGTCTGGTCGGCCTGGGTTATCGACTACACCATCGACCGCGTTAGTTTGTTCGCCCTTGTGTTTACCATCGGTATTCTGGTTGATGATGCGACCGTCGTTGTAGAAAATATATTCCGGCGCTGGCTAAAGGCAGGGCAAACAACCACCAATATTGCAATAGATGCGGTGCGCGAAGTTGGTAATCCAACCATACTTGCCACGCTGACTATCATTTCTGCATTACTGGCGATGGGTTTTGTCAGCGGTATGATGGGACCTTATATGCGGCCAATACCCGTACTCGGTTCTGCAGCTATGTTCCTGTCTCTGATTGCTGCGTTCATTTTTGTGCCCTGGTTTGCTATGCGTTTAAGGCCGCAATTGAAAGCACTGGAAAATGCGGAAAAACGCGAAGCCAGAATGGTAAAAGCCATAGGACGTTTTTATACGCCTATTATGCGGCCGTTATGCACTAACAGTGTTGTTGGTTATGTTTTTCTGTTCAGTTTAATCGGTGCGACATTCCTGGCATGCTCCATGTTTTATACCAAAGCCGTCACCGTAAAAATGCTGCCCTTTGATAACAAATCTGAATTTAATGTTGTTATCAACATGCCCGAGGGTACGGCTTTACCTGTCACGGCTAATATGACGACTCAGGCGGCAGCTATTTTGCGAGAAATGCCAGAAGTAATTGCAATTCAAACCTATGTGGGCACCGCCTCGCCATTCAATTTTAATGGCATGGTCAGACACTACTACATGAGACAGAAGCCCTGGCAGGCTGATATTCAGATTATGTTGCTGGATAAAGATAAACGCGAACGCGAAAGTCACGAAATTGCCGTAGATGCCAGAGCATTACTGCAAGAATTAGCCGAAGAGTTTAGCGCCAGAATCCAGGTGGTGGAAATGCCCCCAGGTCCGCCAGTGTTACAAACGGTTGTTACAGAAATTTATGGTCCTGATGCGGAGACCCGACGTCAGGTTGCTCTGGATATGACCAGTATTTTTGAAGAAGCCGATGGTATCGTCGATGTCGATAATTACATGGCCGAGCCCTATGAATACTGGCGTTTCGAAGTCGATACGAAAAAAGCAGCACGGCGCGGCATCTCGGTTGATTCAATCAATAAAAGCCTGGCAATGGTGATGGGTGGTTACAAATTAGGAGATGTCAAAAAGGGCCGAGTGCTTGAACCTACATATATTGTCATCCAGGCGCCTATGGGTGCTCGCTCTCAGATTAATCGTCTTGGGAATATGCCAATTATTGGCGTGAATAATGAGCACATTCCGCTCGCCGAATTAGGCAAGTTTGTAAAAGCCGTGGAAGATCCTATTGTCTACCACAAGGACCTGCGCGATGTTGAATATGTAACAGGTGAAATGGAAGGTCGTCTGGGCGCTCCCATTTACGGCATGTTTGCCGTTGAAGACATATTGGAAACCTATGAAACCCCCGACGGTGTCACTATGACAGGCATGCCTATGGGTTTGCTTGGACCACCAGGTGATAGTTTCCAGAGCGGTTTTGAATGGGGTGGTGAATGGACAGTTACCTATGAAACCTTCCGTGACATGGGCGGTGCATTTATGGCCGCACTGCTATTGATTTATGCCCTGATTGTCTGGGAATTTAAAAACTTCACTCTGGGTGGGCTTATTATGGCGCCCATTCCGCTTACACTAATCGGTATAGTGCCTGGCCACTGGTTTGCCAATGCGGAATTTACGGCAACGTCCATGATCGGTTTTATCGCATTAGCCGGTATAGTCGTGCGAAATTCTATTCTTCTGGTTGAATTTGTTAAACATGAAGTAGCCAGTGGTACTGAAATAAAAGAAGCTGTTATGAATGCGGGTACCGCTCGTATGCGGCCCATCCTTATTACAGCTTTAACCCTGATGGCCGGTTCATACATGATACTGGATGACCTCATTTTTAAAGGCATGGCAGTTAGTCTGCTATTTGGCGCAGGTGTCGCAACTGTGCTAACGCTTGTGGTTATTCCTCTTGGTTGCATTAGCGTTAGAAAACAGTTCTACATTGTTGCTGGACTGACAGACGTAGCCGAAATGGAGTCTGAGGCAGCCGGATTTAAGGCACCATTGTGGATGCGCCTGTACACCGGTATTGTTAATCTTGGCTCATGGTTATTCTATATAGCCCGCATGTTTTTTATGATGCTGAAAATGGCTTATGAAAAAATAACAGGCGGTTCAGATTCGGAATCACCACCATCAAGCCCACCGCCGTCGCCTTCTGGTCCTTCATCACCAGGACAGGGGCCTGGATCTGGACCGAGCGGTTCAACACCACCACCTGCTGGCGGCATTAAAGTAACTCGTACATCCAGTTCAGAAGAACCCGAACCTGCGGCAAAACCACCGGGTATTAAAGTGACTCATGCCGGTGATACCGAAGAACCTCAACCGGCAGCAGTAAAGTCGGTTAAAAAGAAAGTTACCAAAAAGAAAACGGCTACTAAAAAGAAAACTACAGCAAAGAAAGCAGCCGCAGCATCGGAGAATAAGAGCGCGTCAAAACCAAAAACTGCGCCAGTAAAGAAAGCAGCACACAAACGTCGGGGTATACGTTTAAAAACCGATGATCAAAATGATTAGTGAATATAGAGGTTTAATTATAAATATGAATACTTTTAATCGTAGTGCTCTATTTTTATCATTTGCATTAGCTAGCCAGGTAACTTTAGCAGATAAAGACGCGGTTAAACCGCCACCCGGCCCATATCAGGCTTTTGAACCGAGCCAGAACAGGAATGTAGAAACACCCCTGGTACAGACACCTTTAATTGAGCCACAGAACCAGAACGCAGCTCATGCATTTAATTCAGGTCAACCCTTTGGCCCCCGTCAATGGCAGCACAATCCAACGCCAGAATGGGTAAAACAGCGCCAGGCTGAAATGCAGCAGCAAAAACCGGCACAGCCACAACGTCCGGACTGGGCAACTCAAGCCCCTCAGCAATGGCAGCAACCGGAACCTCCCGAGTGGGTAAAACAGCGCCAGGCTGAAATGCA
>JAPHRO010000060.1 GCA_026195895.1 Gammaproteobacteria bacterium | reverse complement strand
TGTATAGTTAACTTATTGATTTTAATAAATTATTTAATTATCGATATTGTCTGGCATAATCTCTGCAGATTAAAGCGAGTAAAATGTATTGAACCGGAGAAATAAATGAAGATGTTGCCTGGAATTTTTTTTCTGTTATTGGTTTTGCTGTCGCCGTTGACGGTGTGGGCTGATAATGGAGCTGAAGCTGACGGCGTGTCAGCAGAACAGACCAGCGGTAATGGAGATGCTGATGGTAAGAAAAAGGGGAAAAAGAAAGGAGCAGGAGAAGAAGAGGAAGATCCTGATTGCGAATAGCGGTCAGTAAAGCAAAATTATCACAACCACTATATAAAAATATCACCTGGAGTCATTAAAAATGAAACTTAAACATCTATTAGCTTCGTCGATTATCGCACTTGGTCTGGCTACTATGTCTGTTGCCAATGCGGGTGACATGAAAGTTAAAATCACCCCTAAAATGGGTAGCGTAACCGTTAAGCACAATGGCAAATCGGTTACTATTCAGCGTAATCAGAATAACAAAAATGATGTTATTCCTGCCTTTGCAAAAACTTCACGTAATTGCCCACCGTTTTGTATTAATCCTATGCAACTGGCGCCCGGCGTAGAAACCGTTGGTGAAATTGAAATGCTGCATTACCTGAAAACCATGTCGGATGGTGATAAATCAATTCTGGTTGTTGACTCACGTACTCCAGACTGGGTTGCTCGTGGCACGATTCCAGGTGCAATCAATCTTCCCTGGACAAAACTAAATCCAGCGAAAGGTGCGACTCCAATTGAAATTGCAGAAATTATGGAAAAACACTTTGGTGTAACAGAGTCTGAAGGCCTGTTTAATTTTTCCAAAGCCAAAACACTGGTATTGTTCTGTAATGGTATGTGGTGTGGTCAGTCGCCAAACAACATCAGAAACCTGATGAAATTTGGTTACCCGGCACACAAAATCAAATGGTACCGTGGTGGTATGCAGAACTGGGAAAACCTGGGTTTCACAACTGTAAAATAATTTTTACCGAGTGGTCATTAAAATGCCTTCTGTCGTAATGATAGAGGGCATTTTTTATGCACAGGAGTGCGGTAGGCCGCGGGCGCAGGGAAGCGCAGGAGCGGCGCATGCACAGCGATGTGCTGAATTAGGTCTGGTGTCCTGCGGACGATATATTCGCGGGTCGTCTCCCCCGCAAGGACGGCGCAGGCATTTATGGCATGTCGCAACCGGCAGTAACCATGTTCAGCAAACAGTTTAATAAAATTAAAAGTTAAAATAATTTTTCAGGAATTTTTCAAATGCCGATAAATCGTACGCTCACTGACACCTAACATTTGAGCCGCTTTTGATCGATGTCCACCGCACTGATTAATGGCGTCCAGTACTTGCGCTTTAGTTAATCGGCTGCTGCTTTTGCTGGTTGGAAAATTGACTTCTGAAGCTATAAATACAGGGGTTTGTGCATCGTTTTCTTCATTTTCAAAGACAATAAAATCGGGCATTATCGGGCTGCCTGCGGCAAGAATGACGGCACGCTCAACAACATTGCGCAACTCGCGCACGTTACCTGGGTAGCTATAACTTAACAGCTTTTCGATCACCTCCGGTGATAGTGGAATCTGGATATCACCTTCATCAATTTGCAACAGGAAAAATTCTGCCAGGGTCGGTATATCTTCTTTGCGTTCACGCAAAGTTGGCACCTTTACCGGAAATGCGCTAAGTCGATAATATAAATCTTCGCGAAAATGTTTTGATTTCAGCATTTCCTGTGGGTCACGATTGGTCGCAGCAATAATGCGCACATCCACCTTAATATACTCGGTACCGCCAATACGTCGAATGGTGCCGGTTTCTAGTACGCGTAATAGTTTGGTCTGTAACTGTAGTGGCAGTTCACCAACTTCATCGATAAACAGCGTGCCTTTGTTAGCGGCTTCAAACAGCCCTTCTTTTTTTCTGTCTGCCCCGGTAAAGGCGCCTTTTTCGTAACCAAATAATTCACTTTCAATCAGGCTTTCACCCAGAGCGCCGCAATCCACCACCACAAAAGGTCCATTATTCCGTTCCGAGTGCTGGTGTACATAGCGAGCGGCACAGTCTTTGCCAACGCCGCTTTCCCCGAGTAAAAAAACAGTCGAGTTGGTGGGCGCTACCCGATGCAGAATACTGATTAAGCGTAAAATAGAAGAGGAGCGGCCAACCAGTAATCGATCGATATCCGAAACATTCGGCAGGGGATGCATGGTTTCACCCATGTACAGTACATTGCCCTGATCATCGTGAATGGGTGCGGCTGAAATCTGCACGTGTTCCTCATGATCGTGAGAGTAGTGAATATGCATGACCGTGGTGGATTTTCCGGTGGCGACCACTTCTTCCAGTGGGCAATGTTCGCCATTCTGGCTACAGGGGCGATCAATGCGGTGTGAAATTTCATAACAATGTTTGCCAACGACTTCATCATGTCCCACATCGTAGTGATCTTTGTATTTCTGATTAGCTGATACGATCTGGAAATTCCGGTCAATAATAACAAAGGGATCCGGGAACAGATCGATGATTGCTTCGCAGGTGGGTTTCATGGGTGGCTTAGTGGGTGGACATTTCATTTTTGCGTGCCTGTCATGACATTACATGACAAGAATGGTCCTCAAAATTGAGATTGTCAAATATGACGTGCCCTATTTTGGGTCAAAGCCCTATTTTGGGTCAAAAAGTTGAGTAAAATATTATTTTTACCTGCGGCTGTTTTTCGTGTCGGCCTAAGGGTTTGAAATTACAGATATTAATAAGCATAAATCGTCAATTTGTGAAATATCCGGGATAAGGTAAGCTACGGCAATGATATTGAAATTTACCAAAATGCATGGTCTGGGCAATGATTTTGTGGTGTTCGATGCCATTAATCAGCGTGTTGAGCTGACGCCAGGGCAGGTCCAGTATATTGCTGATCGACGGCTTGGTGTCGGTTGCGATCAGCTTTTGCTGGTTGAAAAACCGCAGTCTGCAGAAGCGGAGTTCCGCTATCGAATATTTAACGCAGATGGCAGTGAAGTTGAACAGTGCGGCAATGGCGCCCGCTGTTTTGCCCGTTTTGTCGTCGCAAAGAAGCTGACCGAAAGCAGCCGAATTCCGGTGGAAACCGCATCGGGGTTAATTGTACTGGAGCTGGAAGAGGATGATCAGGTAAGGGTAAATATGGGTGTGCCGGGGTTTGAGCCAGCCAGTTTGCCATTTAAAGCCGTGGAACTGTCCAGTAGCTATGAGCTGGATGTGGATGGTGACCGCTATGCAATCGCCGCTGTGTCCATGGGTAATCCCCATGCCGTGCTGCGCGTTGAAAATGTGGACACGGCGCCGGTGGATACGCTCGGCCCAGCTATTGAATCTCATCCCCGGTTTCCGCAAAGAGTGAATGCCGGATTCATGCAAATTGTTGCCAGAGATGCTATTAAGTTAAGGGTGTATGAAAGAGGCGCCGGCGAAACCCGGGCATGTGGTACAGGCGCCTGCGCTGCGGTAGTGGCCGGTCGGATTCAGGGCTGGCTGGATGAAATCGTAAAAGTAAGTTTACCCGGTGGCGAGCTTGTTATACGCTGGCAGGGTGGAAATCACCCGGTGTATATGACGGGCCCAGCAACCCATGTTTTTGAAGGACAAATTGAGCTGTGACAACCCAGGCACAATCCAAGCAAAATGAACAACAACTGGACGAGCAGCAGGTCATCGACTATCTGATGCAAAACCCGGATTTCTTTTTACGTAATTCGCTGCTGCTGGCCGACATGGAAATTCCCCATGAAACCGGCACTGCGGTTTCTCTCATCGAGCGCCAGGTGTTTTTGCTAAGAGAGAAAAATCGCCATTTTGACCAGAAGCTGCGTGAAATGGTCGATGCTGTACATGATAATCAGCGGCTAAACAGCAGTTTGCAACGCCTCGCCATCAACCTGTTTATGAATGACGGCCTCGATGACGTGATTGCTATGGTAAACAATGAGTTACGCAATGAACTGGGTACAGATTGCTCGGTTATTCGCCTGCTCACCGAAGACAAAGCATTGCTAGAAAAACAGCCGGAACGTTATTTATTGAAGAGTGACGAACAGCTCGATTCTTTCGGGAAGCTGATCGATGAAAAGCGCATTCAATGCGGCCGGATGACGGATGAGCAAATTGCATTTCTGTTTCAGGATGACTGCCAGATCATCGGTTCGGCGGCGGTGATTCCGCTGGCGGATGCAGAGACTTATGGTGTTATTGGTTTAGGCAGCAAAGATGAACAACGCTATCACCCCGGGATGGGCACGGATTTTCTGCAGCAACTCGCTGATCTGGTCAGTGCAGCGATGAAGCCCCATTTGTAAAGATAACAGGATCATGGCGTTTTTCGATCAGGATCTGAGTGCATTTTTCCAGTTTCTGCAGACTGAAAAACGTTATTCTGAACATACACTGAAAAATTATCGGCGTGATATTCATGGTTTTCTTGAGTATTGCAACGAGATCCAGCTAGCTGACTGGACAGAAATCGACCAGCAGCATATCCGAAGCTATGTGGCCCGGGTGCATCGCCAGGGGCTGGCCGGTAAAAGCATCCAGCGTTTGCTATCTTCTTTGCGCAGTTTGTTTCGGTTTCTACTCAGAAATAGCAAGCTCAAGCTAAATCCAGCCGTCGATGTGGCGGCGCCCAAATCAAACCGAAAACTGCCGGAAGTCTTAAGCCCCGATAAACTGGATCATTTGATGCATCTGGATGGCAGCGATCCGCTGGCAGTTCGGGATATGGCCATTATGGAATTATTTTACGGTTGTGGGCTGCGTTTATCCGAGCTGGTGGGCCTGGATCTGAAAAAAATCGACTGGCAGGGGCAGACGCTGAACGTGCTGGGAAAAGGCAGTAAGCAGCGTATCGCGCCTTTTGGTGATAAAGCCAGACTGGCAATGCGAAACTGGCTTAAGTTACGTGGGCAGTTTACCAATGAGGATGAGCCAGCCCTGTTTGTCAGCCAGCGTGGTATGCGTATCAGCGCTTCTAGTGTACAGCAGCGCCTGAAAAAATGGGCAATGAAAAAAGGCATTGACCAGCGTATTTATCCCCATCTCATGCGCCATTCTTTTGCTTCCCATATCCTGGAATCCAGCCACGATCTGCGCGCCGTGCAGGAGCTGCTGGGGCATGCCAATCTAAGTACCACGCAGATTTATACCCATCTGGATTTTCAACATCTGGCAAAAGTGTATGATGCAGCGCATCCGCGCGCGAAAAAGAAATAGCTAAACCTTGAAACAGCGCCCGTTCGGCCGCATCTAGTCGATTCTGTTGTACAATATCGCCCTTTTTCTTGTTGTGGAGAATCAAGTGCAAACTACCCTGCACGGAACAACCATCTTATCTGTCCGCCGAGGCAACTCTGTTGTCATCGGTGGTGACGGCCAGGTCAGCCTGGGCAATACCGTTATGAAACCCAACGCCGTCAAAGTGCGTCGCCTGTTCAAAGATAAAGTACTGGTGGGCTTTGCTGGCGCTACTGCCGATGCGTTCACCCTGTTTGAGCGATTTGAAGACCAGCTGGAAAAGCACAATGGTCAGTTGGTGCGTTCAGCCGTGGAAATGGCCAAAGACTGGCGTACTGACCGTATGCTGCGCAAGCTGGAAGCGATGATGATTGTAGCCAATGAAGAAGCATCGCTGATTATTTCCGGTACCGGTGACGTTGTCGATACCAAAGATGATCTGCTGGCGATCGGCTCCGGCGGCTCTTATGCCCAGGCGGCAGCCCGCGCGCTGTATGATAATACTGAGCTGTCGGCCAGAGATGTGGTTGAAAAAGCATTAAACATTGCTGGCGACATCTGTATTTACACCAACCAGAATTTAACTATCGAAGAAATTGAGTATTAACCCATGTCGGAAATGACACCCCGTGAAATCGTTAACGAGCTGGACAAGCATATTGTTGGCCAGGATTCTGCCAAGCGAGCGGTAGCCATTGCGCTGCGTAATCGCTGGCGACGCCAGCAGGTGAGTGAAGACCTGCGCAATGAAATCACGCCGAAGAATATTCTCATGATTGGCCCGACCGGCGTGGGCAAGACAGAAATAGCGCGCCGTCTGGCCAGGCTGGCCAATGCGCCGTTTATTAAAGTCGAGGCGACTAAATTCACCGAAGTGGGCTATGTCGGTCGTGAAGTTGACAGCATTGTACGTGATCTTGTCGATATGTCGGTGAAAATGACGCGCGAAATTGAGATGGAAAAAGTTCGTCATCGGGCAGAGTCCGCCGCCGAGGAGCGAATTCTCGATACCCTGCTGCCGCCGCCTCGAAACAGTTTTGGCGAACCGGAAGTTGCTGAGCCGAGCAGCACCCGGGAAAAATTCCGCGAAAAGCTGCGTGCCGGCCAACTGGATGATAAGGAAATTGAAATAGAAGTTAATATGGCACCGGTCGGCGTGGAAATTATGGCGCCACCGGGAATGGAAGAAATGACTTCCCAGCTACAGGGCATGTTTCAGAATCTTGGCAGTGGCAAAACCAAACATCGCAAGCTGCCCATTGCAGAGGCCAGGAAAATACTGCTGGATGAAGAAGCGGCGAAAATGGTCAATGAAGATGAGCTGAAATTGAATGCGGTCAGAAATGCTGAACAGAACGGCATAGTGTTCATTGATGAAATTGACAAGGTGGCGAAACGGGGTGAAACCTCGGGTGCCGATGTATCACGTGAGGGTGTGCAGCGGGATCTGTTGCCGCTGGTTGAGGGTTGTACCATCAGCACCAAATACGGCATGGTAAAAACGGATCATATCCTGTTTATCGCATCCGGCGCGTTTCATTTATCCAAACCCTCTGATCTGATTCCGGAGTTGCAGGGGCGACTGCCGATACGGGTTGAACTGGAGGCGCTGACCACGAAAGATTTCGTGCGCATCCTGACCGAGCCCGATGCATCTCTGACAACACAATATTCCGCGCTCATGGCAACCGAAGGCATGACCCTCAGTTTCGCCGAAAGCGGGGTCGAGCATATTGCCAAAGTGGCCCATGATGTGAATGAACGCACGGAAAACATCGGTGCGCGACGTCTGCATACGGTGATGGAACGATTGCTGGAAAGTGTCTCCTATGAAGCACCGGATCGTTCCGGGGATTCGCTGAGCATCGATGCAGATTATGTAGAGGAATCCCTGGGTGATCTGGTACAGGATGAAGACCTGAGCCGATACATACTGTAATATGGATCGCCTGATGTTAGTCAGGCGATGTACGCAGCGCTAAACGATTCTGTTTCCTGGCGAAGCAATGAATCTCATGGGGCTGCTTAACCTTTGTCTGACACCGAGAGCGCATTATCCCCCCTTAGGTGTTCTCAAATTTTCGGAGAATAAATATGGCTAAGCCAACGAGTATTAATTTACACCAGAAATCCAGAATTCTCGAAATCGAATTCGATGATGGAAGTGATTTTAAATACACCTGCGAGTTTCTTCGTGTCCACTCACCATCAGCAGAAGTGACCGGTCATGGGCCCGGCGAAGAAGTTTTACAGGTGGGTAAACAGGGTGTGAATATTAAAGCCATCGAGCCGGTTGGCCACTATGCGGTGAAACTGGTGTTCGATGATAACCATGACAGTGGACTGTATTCCTGGGAATATTTATACAAGCTGGGTCAGAATTATGAAGCCAAATGGAAAGACTATCTGAGTCGACTCCAGGCGGCAGGGCACGAACATAAAGAACTGGCCAGTTAATAGAGTTAAATATGAGCGACGATAAAACACATTTTGGCTTTGAGCAGGTCAATCGAGACGACAAGGTTAATCGAGTGGCCGGCGTATTTCATTCGGTGGCCGACAAATATGATGTGATGAATGATTTGATGTCATTTGGCATTCATCGTCTGTGGAAGCGATTTACCCTAAGTCAGACCGGGCTTAAAGCAGGTCAGCGGGCACTGGATCTCGCTGGGGGTACCGGTGATCTGGCGTTGCGTATGTCGCGGATGGTGGGGCCATCCGGCGAGATTGTGTTATCGGATATTAATGCCTCTATGCTGAGTAATGGGCGGGAGCGTTTATTGAATAAGGGCGTGGCAGGTAACATTCGTTATGTACAGGCCAATGCCGAATGTCTGCCGTTTCCCGATGATTATTTTGACTGTATTACCATTGCGTTTGGCCTGCGCAATGTAACCGATAAAGATGCCGCCTTGCGTTCGATGTACCGCGTATTAAAACCCGGTGGCCGCTTATTGATACTGGAATTTTCCAAACCCGTTGCGCCGGGTCTGGCACCTGTTTACGATACCTACTCTTTCAAGATACTTCCTGTCATGGGCAAACTGGTGGCCAATGATGCCGACAGTTACCGTTATCTTGCGGAATCCATTCGCATGCACCCGGATCAGCAAACATTACAGGCAATGATGGATGATGCTGGGTTCGAGAAAACTTCATATCACAATATGACCGGCGGTGTGGTTGCCTTGCATAAAGGCTTTAAGCTTTAACTTACCATGAGCCTGCCGCAAGTTTTCATCGCTTCACTAGAGTCGGCATTTAACCAGTATCTGTCACTGGACCCTGCTGCGCTAGATCAGTTAGCTGAGATGGAAGGCAAAATCATCGCGATTGATATTTCCGGTATTGGCGAAAGTCTGTATCTGTTTCCGGGAATCGATGGCATTATGGTGCTGGGGGATTTTGATGGTGAAGCCGATACCCGGTTAAATGGCACTCCGTTGGCATTGGCTAAACTAAGCTTATCTAAAAATGCCGCACCGGTTTTATTTTCGGGTGAAGTTATTATTTCAGGTGACACACGTCTGGGTCATAGTTTCAAGAAAATACTGTCACAAATTGATATCGACTGGGAAGAGCAGTTGTCTTTATATGTAGGCGATGTTGTGGCCCACCAGTTAGCGAATGTCACGCGCGAATTTTCTAACTGGTTTAGCCGCAGTCAGCGTTCTGTGCAATTAGATATTGGGGAATATTTACAGGAAGAACAACATTTTTCGCCAGCCCGGGCAGAAGTTGATCGATTTATAAACAATGTAGATGAGATCAGAAATGCAGTTGATCGCCTACAGGCCAGAGTTAATCGATTAACAAATAAAACAAGCTAGCAGCGCAGTAAAATAAGAGCAAGAATAAATGATCAGGCCATCGCAACTCATTCGACTTATTCACATTAATTATGTTCTGGTGCGCCATGGTCTGGATGATATTGTTTTTGCCATCCATTTATTTCGCCCGTTTCGATTTTTAATGTACCTGCTGCCATGGAACTGGTTTCTCAGGGTTCGAGCACCAAGAGGGCAGCGTATACGCCGAGCGCTTGAAGATCTTGGTCCTATATTTGTAAAACTGGGTCAGATGCTGTCAACACGCAAGGATTTGCTGCCGGAAGAAATTGCCGAAGAACTTTCCTGTTTACAGGATAATGTGCCACCGTTCCCAGGTGAGCAAGCTATCGCTATTGTCGAAAAAGCGTATGGTCAATCAGTCGAAGATGTGTTTCTTAAATTTGATCGTCAGCCACTGGCCTCAGCATCCGTGGCGCAGGTTCATGCGGCAACCTTGAAAGATGGTACCGATGTTGTCGTAAAAGTGTTACGTCCTAATATCCTGCCCGTTATCAAACGTGATATTGCATTACTTTTTATCATCGCACGCCTGGCCGAGCGCTATTCGGCGGATGCTCGCCGTTTGCGCCCTATCGAAATTGTCACCGAATATGAAAAAACAATTTTAGATGAACTGGATTTGATGCGTGAAGCTGCCAATGCCAGTCAGCTACGGCGAAATTTCGACAACACCGATATTTTATTTATTCCTGAAATTTACTGGGAAGACACGCGGCGTAATGTCATGGTTATGGAACGTGTGCACGGTGTACCGATGGGTGAAATTGAGCGTATAAAAGCCATGGGTGTCAACATGCGCGTGTTATCGGAACGTGGCGTAGAAATATTTTTCACTCAGGTTTTCAAGCACAATTTTTTCCATGCGGATATGCACCCGGGTAATATTTTCGTAAATGTGGACGATTTACAGGATCCGAAATATATCGCCGTTGATTTTGGAATTGTCGGTAGTTTAAGTCCTGAAGATCAACGTTATCTTGCCGAAAATCTGCTGGCATTTTTCAAACGCGATTATCATAAAGTTGCTCAGTTACACGTAGATTCAGGATGGATTCCAGCGGGTACCCGTGTTGATGAATTTGAATCGGCCATTCGTAGTGTCTGTGAGCCTATATTTGAAAGGCCGCTGAAGGATATTTCATTCGGTCATTTATTATTGCGTCTGTTTCAGACAGCCCGGCGATTCAATATGGAAGTTCAACCCCAGTTGGTTTTGCTGCAAAAAACCCTGTTGAATATTGAAGGTCTGGGCAGACAGATTTATCCGGATCTTGATTTATGGAAAACAGCCAAACCCTTTCTGGAAAACTGGATGGCAGATCAAATAGGGCCAGGGGCACTGATAAAAGGGTTTAGAAAAAACCTGCCATACATTGCTGAAAAAATGCCTGAGTTACCAGAGCTGATATATGTTGCACTTAAAAAAGTAACCGAAGGTGAAAACAATAAACAGCAAGTTAAAGAAATTCACCAGTTAAGAAAACAAATCAATACCAATCATCGGAAATTAGTTTACACATTTACTGGTGCCATATTATTTTTGAGCGGCATTATTGTCATGGATCAGCATGTTCTTAGCCATGCTCGATTTCTTGAGATTCCAGCTTTAACCTGGGGTCTATCGGGTGTAGGCGGGTTTTTAATGTGGATAGGCATAAAAAGTTTTACTGAAAAACAGGATTAGTTTGTTGAAGAAACTGTATTTTTTTGCGGTTATTTTATCGTTATTCACAACCAAAGTTCATGCAGTTGATCCCCGGCTTAACTGGAAAACGCTGGAAACCGAAAACTTTTATGTGCATTTTGCAGATGGTTATTTGAAGCTGGCAAATAAAGCCGCTGCCGTTGCAGAAAAGGCACATTCAGATTTATCTCCAAAATTAAATTGGCAGCCAGTAGAAAAAACACACCTGGTAATCAGCGATGAAACAGATCAACCGAATGGTTATGCATTGCCATTTCCATTTAGTCGTAGCGTGCTGTTTATGGTGCCCCCTGACGACGCAAATACCCTGGAAGATTTTGATAGTTGGCTGGAAACGCTTATTACCCATGAATATGTGCATATATTGCATCTGGACAAAGGAACGGGCGCGGTTAACAAATTACGCAAGGTGTTTGGGCGACATTTCTTTTTGTTCCCGAATCTGTACCAGCCGGCCTGGATAACTGAAGGATTAGCCACTTATCACGAAACTGATCTGGAAGATAAAGTAGGCAGGGGCCAAAGCAGCGTTTTTCAGATGATGATGCGCATGGAAGTTGATGCGGGTATTAAACCCATATCACAGGTAAATCTGCCAATTAAAAGCTGGCCCATGGGTACGGTGTATTATCTCTATGGCGTGCACTTTTTTCAGTTTCTGGAAGAGCAATACGGCAAGCAGGCAACCAGTGATCTGGTAGATAATTATAGCGACAATATTCTCCCGTTCTTTATCAACAGCAATACAGAACAGTTATTTGAAAAAGATCTTACTGAGTTGTGGCAGGAGTTTTCTACCTGGCTGGAAGAAAAATACCAGCCACAAATTCAACAAATCAAAGCAGAAAACTTGACCAGAGCCAGACAGCTAACCCGGCAGGGCTATACTACAGCGCAAGTCAAAAGTCTGGTTGACGGGCGTGTATTTTATATTCGCGGCGGTGCATTTGAGCATGCAGCATTGATGTCTATTGATCAAAAGGGAAAGCATCATTTTATCTCCAATGTGCATCGCAGTGCGCGGCTTGATGTCCATGAAACAAGTGGGGCGCTTATAGCACAACAGGAATTTTGTGATGAATATAATTTTAATTTTGATTTATATATAATTGAACATGGTAAAAAAGAACCCAGGCGATTAACCCAATGTGCGCGTTATCGCAGTGTCGCATGGTCTGATGATGGAGAAAATATTGTTGCAGTACATACCGACAAGGCAATAAGTCAGTTGCACTTGCTGGATCAGCAGGGCGAAAATATATCGGTCGTTTATCAGGGTAAAGAAGAAGAAATTATCGGTCAACCGGACTGGTCGCCAGATGGCAATACTATAGTCGCGTCGGTATTCAGGCCGAGTATGGGATGGAATATTGAATTATTTGATATCAACAATAAGCAGTGGACCCTGCTTACTAATGACAGGAACATCGATCTTCATCCAGAATTTAGTGCCGATGGCTCATCTATTTTATTCAGTTCAGAAAGAAACGGTGTTTACAATATTCACCAGTTAAGCCTGCAAAATAATTCGCTGCATCAGTTGACTAATGTAATTGGCGGGGCTTTTGAACCATCACAAGCTGGTAATGACGGTGCTCTTTATTATGTAGGTTATCATGCTAATGGTCGCGATATATTTCAGTTAAACAATATTAATAAATTGAGCACGGAAATACTTGAAATAGCAGATTACAATTATCAAATTTCCAGCCCCATTGTTTTGCCTGCGCACAATGTCACTAACTATTCTCCGTGGCCAGGCTTAAAACCACGCTGGTGGTCACCCTTGCTGGTGGTTGATGAAGATAATACTGAAATAGGTATTAGCAGCTCGGCGAATGATGCGCTTGGTATACATAATTATTTGCTAGATGCTGCTTACGATACTGAGAATGAATGGTTCATTGGCGGATTGAGTTATGCCTATAGTAATCGATTCAGTTTTGGTTATCGGCGATCAACGGATATATTGCGCGATCAAAATAATAATTTTGCCATGGCCAGAAAAGAGGATGATTTATTCGCCCTGGCGATATTTAATTATCCGGGTGTAGATGCGTCGCAGACTTATGTTATTGGCGCCACTACCAGTACGGAAAATGATGGTCGAATTGCAACCGGCATAGCTCCACTTGGTGAAACAAAAGATCGAGTGCTGGGCTTGTCTTTCCAGTTTAACAATGCAGATAATTATATTCGATCCATCAGTCCTGCTGATGGTAGAAGTGTGCGCCTGATGGCGGAATCGAGTGATGTCTGGGAAAGTGATTTTTCGGGCGAAGTTTATACTCTGGACTGGCGTGAATTTTTATCTTTGGGCGAGCAACATGTGCTGGCCTTACGTTTTGTTGAAGCCTGGGGTACGGAAAATCCTGAGCAGTTTAATCTGGGAGGCGAGGACACAGATTTCAATGCATTTGACCTTTTGCAGCCAGTGGGCGAGCCTGTATTTGGCGAACGCGATTATGCTCTGCGTGGATACCCTGAAGGACTGCAGGATTTACGCGGCCGACGCATGCAGCTTGGCAGTATCGAATGGCGTTTCCCGTTTGGGCTGGTAGAAAATGGCTGGATGGCACCGCCGATAGGTTTAATTCAGTGGTCGGGCAGTTTATTTATGGATTCGGGTGCAACATGGAATGATGGTAGTTCGCCAGAAAAATATTACACCAGTGCAGGTTTTGAAATTCATGGCGATGTGAATCTGTTTTATAGTCTTACCACTCGCATGCGTCTGGGTGTGGCCACTGGCTTAGATGATACACTAGGTGATGATCGTGTTTATTTCAGTCTCGGTGCCTCTTTTTAGTAAATGCCCCTTTATTTTCTATTAAAAAATATTCAGGTATGCCTTAAGCAAATAAGTCTCTATCCAGAATTAATCGTAGCCCCTCTGGCAGGGCTAGAAGTAATTTTTTAGTTAATATGACTAATTAAAACAGGTCTACTGAACCTGAAGTTCATGATGTAGTCGCCATCTGTTTTTTTTCTGCAACCATTCCATCAAGTATACAAATCAAATTATGACTACCATTTTCAGCTTCCTGCATGTGCGCAACAATTTTGTTCTGCAGGTTTGTATCTTGCTGCCAGTTTAAACTAAGAATATTAATACTTTGATGTACATTGCTGTGTACCTGTGAGTGGGGGCTGCCAATTGCATTATATGCGGGCAGGTGTGAGTATTTCATGCCGCCTTTTTCATCAGCCAGCCATTTGCCAAATCGACAGTTTTGTTCATTAACCATTACGGTTGATGCCTCTGCTGAATCAGGACCTAAATCGATAGCACGATATGCCCTTTGCATGTAAACCATGTGATCAATTTTAGCAAGCGATATATAGCAGATCATGCTGGCTTGTGTAGCAACTTCATAGGTGTTTTGTGCGATGTCAGAAAACTCACCAAAATTCTGTTCAAAAGTAGCAATCAATTTTGACGACTCGTTGCTTAACTGTTCCATTTCCTGTGAGTCATTGGAAATAGCCTGACTGGCAGTTAATAGCTTTCTGATGATATTTTCGATTTTGTCAGTGGCGTCTTTTGTGTTTGCCGCTAATGCACGTACTTCATCAGCCACTACAGCAAAACCGCGGCCATGCTCGCCAGCTCTGGCAGCTTCGATTGCGGCATTGAGTGCGAGCAAATTAGTTTGATCTGCAATGGTAGCAATGAAATTTATAATTTCTGCAATTTCTGCGCTGCTTTTATCAAGTGCCAGGGATGATTGGCGTAATTCGTTAATTTTATTAACTACATTGTGTGTGTTTTGAATGACATTGTTTACAGAGGATTTACTTTCAAGTGCGTTATTGGCGGCAATTTGTGAGCTGGATTCAACATTGTTCATCTGTTGTGCGATACCAGTTAAATCTTGCTGTGCTCCCTGAAGATTATTAAGTAGATTCTGGGTTTTAAGGTTGTCCAGTGCATCAGCCATTCTATCTTTATGAGATTGCCAGAAGTTCTGCTCCATTGACTGAACAGACTGATCAATTTTTTTTAAAGAACTGGCAAATAAACCATGAAGACCGGTAGATAATGTCTTTCTATAAAAAACTTCCTGTTCAGCATATTTAAAAACAGTGGATACTTCTCGCATAAATGTTTCCAGTTGATCAGTGGCACTATTAAGCTGGTAAGACATGCTGGCAAGCGGTGATTTTTCTGGAATTTCAGTGATTCTATATTCAAGATTTCCCTGCGCAATTTGCTGGCAAATAGTATTTATCTTCTCAAGCATGTGGTTAATGTGACGCTGGTATAGTCGTGTATAGCCCAGGCTTAAAATGGCAATGGTAAAAAATAGAAAGAATACTGGATCCAGCCCATAGGTATAAATGGCATAGGCAAGTGCCGACACAATGATGCCGATATGAATAAATAGCATGTGTTGTGGATTAAAGCGTAAGTATAAATTTTTCATAACTAACATCTTTGCTTATTAGCAGGTCGGTAAGTAGCTGAGTAGACGCGGCGATTGCATTTTTAGTATCCGTTCGTTGCTCTGCGGCTAACATGTCACGATATAAATTCTGCATAATATGCAGTGCCTCTTTTTTAGGTTTTCGTCTTACCGAGTAGTAGCCAAGTAATGTGCCATCTGCAGCATAACTGGGTGTTACATTGGCAAAAACCCAGTAAAAACTTCCGTCTTTGCCTAGATTTTTTACATAACCGTTAAATTCCTGGCCGCTGTTTAGCGTGTCCCAGAGGAGTTTGAATACAGCGCGCGGCATATCCGGATGTCGGACGATGTTATGCTGTTTTCCCAGAAGTTCGGATTCAGTATAGCCAGAGAACTCGATAAAGATTTTGTTGCCGTAGGTTATGAGTCCTTTGGGGCTGGTTTTGGAAACGATAAAATCATCGTCCCGCATGACAATTTCACGATTGATAGGTGCAATATTTTGTTTCATCTGCCTGTATTCTTGGTAATCCAGGCGACATTCCCGTCTTATCCCGGAATTTATTATTGTTCAGTTCACAAGATACATATGCCTGGCGAGATGAGATTGCATCTTAATCCTGATATATATGCATTAATGCATGATCCCTTGCTTTTCTCGCAAATAATCCGGTACAGATATCTTTGTGAATCCTCCTGATTGTTATTTTTTATAGAGGCTGATTTTTTTATATTATTAAACAATACGTGTTTATCAAAAGCTGTCAATAGTTTATCTGCTAAGGCATCTTTGAATAATCATGCTCTGTTGCTGAGGGGAATGGCGAATAAAAACGTTAATCTGATAAATCATCGAGGTTTTGATTGGATGAAAAGTGTCCTCGCTAAACATGGTCTATTTGATAGAATTAGCCCCCATGGATGTTTCTCATATACTTGATGATTTAAATGACGCGCAGCGTGAAGCCGTTACCGCACCTCCTGGACCTATGCTGGTGCTGGCGGGTGCGGGTAGTGGTAAAACCCGGGTGCTGGTGCATCGCATGGCCTGGCTTATTCAGGTGGAGGGGGTATCACCATTTAGCCTGATGGCGGTGACTTTTACCAATAAAGCGGCCAGCGAAATGCGCTCCCGTGTCGAGCAGTTGCAGGGTGTGTCGCCCAATGGCATGTGGGTCGGTACATTTCACGGCATAGCCCATCGTCTGTTGCGGGCGCACTGGAAAGAGGCTGATTTGCCCCAGGCGTTCCAGATTCTGGATTCCGATGACCAGTTCCGCATGATCAAACGGGTATTGCGCTCACTGGAGCTGGATGAGGCGCGCTGGCCGCCCAGGCAGGTGCAAAGCTTTATCAATGGCCGCAAGGATGAAGGCCAGCGCCCGCAGCATGTGGATGCCGGCGGAGATCCTATCAGGCAACAACTGGTTCGCATATATTCTGCCTATGAGGCCGCCTGCAAACGGGCCGGTGCCGTCGATTTTGCCGAACTGCTACTGAAATCACTGGAATTACTCAGAGATAATGAAGCTCTGCTCAAGCATTACCGGGAGCGGTTTCGCCATGTGCTGGTGGATGAATTTCAGGATACCAATGCCATCCAGTATGCCTGGGTGAGACTGCTCGGTGCAACGGACGGCAACCCCGGCGCGCAGGTTTTTATCGTGGGTGATGATGACCAGGCGATTTACGGCTGGCGTGGTGCGCGCGTTGAGAATATTCATACCTTTAAAAAAGACTTTCCCAGGACCCAGGTCATTCGGCTGGAGCAGAATTACCGCTCCACAGCGACCATACTGAATGCTGCCAATGCGCTGATCGCCCATAATGATGATCGTCTGGGTAAAAACCTGTGGACGGCTGGTGTTGAAGGTTCACCTGTCCAGTTATACAGCGCCTTTAATGAACAGGATGAAGCGAGATATATTGTTCAGCGCATAAAAGATCAGGTGGCTTACGGCGGTGCACGTGCGGATATTGCCATTCTGTATCGCTCCAATGCGCAATCCCGGGTATTCGAGGAGCAGTTAATTAACGAAGGCATGCCGTATCGGGTATACGGGGGGCTGCGTTTCTTCGAACGGGCAGAGATAAAGGATGCCCTGGCCTATCTTCGCCTGTTAAATAACCGCAATGATGATCCGTCATTCGAGCGTGTGGTAAATCAGCCGACGCGGGGTGTCGGTGGCAAAACGGTTGATCAACTGCGACAAACCGCCAGGCAGATGGATATATCATTATGGTCGGCGGCGGGTGCATTAATTGATTCGAATGAAATGACCGCCCGGGCCAGAAATGCCCTGGCCAGTTTTTTGAAACTGGTCAACGAAATGCATTTATCAGTAAAAGATTTACAGCTTCATGAGCAGGTAGAGCATGTCATTCATCAAAGCGGTTTGATCGAACACTATGGAAAGGAAAAAGGAGAAAAAGCAGAGGCTCGGGTAGAAAACCTGGAAGAGCTCGTCAGCGCTGCCAAAGGATTTGAATTCCACAACGAAGATGAACTGGAAATGGATGTGCTTACCGCATTTCTGACCCATGCCGCACTGGAGGCTGGTGAAGGCCAGGCAGAAGCCTGGGAAGACTGTGTCCAGCTCATGACATTGCATTCTGCCAAGGGGCTGGAATTTCCGCTGGTTTTTTTATGCGGTATGGAAGAAGGTTTATTCCCGCACCAGCGCTCCTCGGAAGAACCGGGGCGTGTACAGGAAGAGCGTCGCTTATGTTATGTGGGCATTACCCGCGCTCGGGAGCAACTGGTATTGAGCTATGCTGAACGGCGGCGTTTGTATGGCAAGGATCATTATCCGATGCCGTCGAAGTTTATTGGTGAGATTCCTGCTGAACTGATTGAAGATGTCCGGCCGAAAGCATCTATATCGCAGCCCATGTTTCAGCAGCAGGCCTATGCTGCTGATAATGGTTTTTCAATTGGTCAGCGAGTGCATCACCAGAAATTTGGCGAGGGGATTGTGCTCAATAGCGAGGGCCAGGGCAGTCATGCCAGGGTAGAGGTTAATTTTGATCATGCTGGCAGTAAGTGGCTGGTATTGTCTTATGCTAACTTGCAAGCTGTTTAAATGATTAGGGATAAAAGCCTTGTCTATTTAAGCCTGTCTGCAATAGCCGTAATTATTGCATTGTTATGGCTATTCGTGGGTCGCTCAATTGTACTTTACCTGGTACCAGAGGATCAGGTTGCAACACTTTATAATTTCTTTAGTGGTGTCATTTTTTCTTTAGGCTTCGCGGCCGTCTATATATTCGTTCGTACCATTCTATGTTTATCCGAGTTCATGATAGAGCCTGATAACCTGCCAACATTAATGTATCGCAGCGTTCTGGAAGATGATAGTGAAGGTATTTTTTTTAAAGATCGTAAAGGCAGATATCGAATTATTAATTTCACAGCCCAGCAGATTCTGGATTTACAAAATAAGAATGTAATAGGGCGCCGAGATAGTGAACTACACAGTTCTATACTGGCGCATAAAATAGAACGGGAAGATAAAAGTATACTGGAAAATGGAGAAACAACTTCCTGGGAAACAGTAAAAAATGTAGGCAATGGAAATGATACCTTTCTATGTAAAAAAATTCCCTGCAGGGATCGAAAGGGTCGCATAGTAGGCATAACCGGTGTATGTAAAAATATTACCGTTATAAGAACTTTTCAAAATCTTAATAGTGAACTGGAAGATCGCTATCGCAGACTATTTAACAAGTTACCGTATCCTGTTCTGGTGCTGGATACAACGACTATGTTGCCGTTTACTTTCAATAACTCCATGTGCGAATTGCTGCATTATACACATGAGGAATTTTCACGTTTGCGTTTGAGTGTGCATATAACAAATAAAGATCTTGAAGTGTTTAGAAATACAGTTACTTTTCTGATGGAGCATTCGGCAGGAGAGTTCGAGATCCAGTTTAAAACTAAAGAAAAAGATATTGTAGATGTTTCTGGTTATGCCCAGGAAGTTGTTATTGATGAAAAAAAATATCTGCATATGTTATTACATGATGTAACAGAACTAAAAAACTCTACCAATGAACTCATAAGCTCAGAACTAAAATATCGTTCCTTATTTGAATATGCCAATGATGCAATTATTATCATTGGCGTGGAAACAATGAATATTATTGATGCCAATGAAATTGCTGTCAGTTTGCTTGGCTATAGCCGTGATGATTTAAGGTTTATGTGTTTTATGGATCTGGAGGATTTAGCCGATAGAGCCTTTTCAACAGAACAGATGAATAATCTCGAAATATACAATCATGTTTTATTTGAGCATAAATTACGCAATCGAAAAGGTGAGAAATTTCATGTCGAAATTAATGCTCACAAAGTCAATTATGGTGAAGACGAGGTTTATCAGTACGTTATTCGTGATATTAGTGAGAGGAAAAAGACGGAGCGAGCACTAAAAGATAGTGAGCAGCGTTATCGACAAATGTTCGAATCCAATCAGGCGATAAAACTGGTTATTAACCCGGTCAAAAATACAATTGATGATGCCAATCCTGCCGCGGCTGATTTCTATGGTTATACAATAGACGAATTAAAAGGCATGCCGCTACGTCAAATTAATGTTTTATCTGACGATAAGTTAAGCGAGCTAATTAATTCTTCTAAAGAACAAAGCCTGGGCTTTTATAGTTGTCCACATCGATTAGCTAATGGGGATATACGATTCGTTGAGGTGCGTGATGGAAGAATGGAAATTGATGGCCAGGATCTTTTATATTCTATTGTGCATGATGTGACTGTAAGCAAACAGGCAGAAGATCAGCTAATGCTTGCCTCAAAAATGTTCGATTGCTCTACCGAAGCGGTAATGATCACAGATGAAAATAAAAATGTTATTTCAGTCAATCATGCGTTTACCAGTGTTACTGGTTATCAGCAGTCAGAAATATTAGGCCTGGCACCTGAAATGATATTGGCTGGGCGAAATGAAAATCTTATTCATGAGGAAGTGGTTGCTGAAATAGAAAAGCATGGTCAGTGGAAAGGAGAAATTTGGCATCGTTTAAAAGATGGTGAATCTAGACCAATAAATACAACTATTAATATGGTCAAAGATAACAATGCTAAAGTTGTTAATTACGTCATTCTGATGTCACCCAAGTATCAGGATCAGCAAAATAGCGCACAAAGCAACGTCCATTATACAGGCTTGACCAGTCTGCCAGACCGGGCCTTATTCATGGATCGGCTGAATAACGCGGTTGAAAGAGCACACAGAAATGAAAAGTCACTTGCTGTTTTATTGATTGATTTCCGAAATTTTTCTTCAATAAATGCGGAGCATGGTTATGATATTGGCGATAGTGTCCTGCAGGCAATTGCAAAACGCTTGAAATATAATGTACGGGACAGTGATACGGTGGCGCATTTTACTTCCGATGATTTTGCTGTGCTGCTCGAAGATCTTGCTGATATCCAGCAAACTGGAATAGTTGCACAGAAAATAATTTCTACATTACAGGAAGACTTTCAGGTTGAAAATGTTGATATTAGTCTTGACGTTTCAATCGGCATTAGTGTTGCGCCTGATGATGCTACCGATGCCATGGTCTTATTAGAAAAAGCAGAAATAGCATTACGTAATTCACAGCAGCAGCCGGGTAGTAACTTTCAGTTAACATCTAGTCAGCTTAATGAAAATGCACGGTTATGGTTGCAAACTGACGAAGACCTGCACAGGGCACTAAAAAATAATGAATTTGTTCTGCATTATCTGCCTCAAATGAATGTCAGGGATGGAGTAAAATTTGAAGCGCTGGAAACATTGATTCGTTGGCGGAGTTCAGGTCAGAAAATGTTGCGGCCGATAAAATTTCTACCAAATGCAGAGCAATCAGGATTTATTAGTGCAATTGGTTTTCAGGTCGTAGATATGGCATTCAGCCAGTACCGAGAGTGGCTTGTTGCGGGGGTTAATATTGGACGCCTGAGCCTGAATATATGCCAGACTCAAATCGATGAAGATCTGCTGGATTGTTTGTTTAGAAAATGTGATGAGTACCAGATACGCTATGATCAAATCGCGCTCGATTTTAACGAAAGCAAATTTATAACAAGCACTACCGAACAGAAAAAAATTCTACACAAATTACAGCGCCATGGTTTTTATATCTGCGTTGATGACTTTGGTAGTGGTTCCGCATCCTTGGCAAGCCTGTTGCAGTGTCCAGTCGATGGGATAAAAATTGATAAGAGTCTGATTTCAAAAGGCCATCTTAATAAAGATACTGAGGCCATGCTAAAAGGACTGATAGCATTGGCGGACAGATTGGATATTGATGTTATTGCAGAAGGTGTAGAATCCGAAGAGCAGTTGCAGCAACTTAAAGCCATAGGTTGTGAACATATACAGGGTTACTATTTCAGTGAACCATTACCGGCAGATCAGGTTGCTGAATTTGTGAAAAAACACTAATTAATAATGCTCTTTATTTTTGATAAAAGAGCTGCCGGCTTGAGAGGATAAAAATGAAACGACGTGATTTTATTAAAACAGCGGGGGCAAGCGGTTTGCTGGCAGGCAGCACAGTTATGGCGCCGGCAGTACATGCAAAAAGTAAAATTAAATGGAAAATGGTGACAACCTGGCCAAAAAATTTTCCTGGGCTGGGCACGGGTGCAAACAATCTGGCCAAACTGATTACCGATATGTCGGGTGGCCGATTAAAAGTAAAAGTATATGGAGCCAAAGAACTGGTGCCAGCGTTTGAAGTATTTGATGCGGTGTCCAGAGGTACCGCTCAAATGGGGCATGGTGCATCCTATTACTGGAAGGGAAAATCGGAAGCAGCACAGTTTTTTGCCGCCGTGCCTTTTGGTCTGACTGCGCAGGAAATGAATGCCTGGCTGTATCATGGTGACGGGATGAAGCTATGGCAGGAAACTTATCAGCCCTTTGGGGTGATACCGGCGGCTGCTGGCAATACCGGCGTGCAAATGGCGGGCTGGTTCAATCGAGAAATTAATACGGTTAGTGATCTTAACGGATTGAAGATGCGCATCCCGGGTCTTGGTGGCGAAGTATTGAAACGCGCCGGGGGTACGCCGGTGAGTTTGCCCGGTGGTGAAATTTTTACTTCGCTAAAAACCGGCGCCATCGATGCCACTGAATGGGTTGGACCCTATAATGACCTCGCTTTTGGTTTGCATAAGGCGGCAAAATATTACTACTATCCCGGCTGGCATGAGCCAGGTACAACACTGGAAGCATTGATAAACCAGCAAGCCTTCAACGCCTTGCCCAAAGATTTACAAAGCATTGTTAGTAATGCCTGTAAGGTGGTAAATCAGGATATGCTGACAGAATATACCGCACGCAATCAAATGGCACTGGATACTCTGGTCAATAAACATAAAGTTGATTTACGTAAACTGCCCGATAAAGTTCTGGATAAACTTAAACAGCTATCCCATGAGGTGGTAAATGATGTGGCAGCAAAAGATGCGATGACAAAAAAAGTCTATCAGTCATTTAATAAGTTTAATAAGCAGGTTTCTAACTGGTCGGCAGTTTCTGAGCTGGCTTATTTGAAAGTGCGTTAGAGATTATCACTTTGGCAGGCATTGTCTGCCAAAACAATAGATTAATTAAGGTTGGTGCAGTCTGCTACTGTGCCATAGCGGCTATCAATAAATCCGCTAGGTGTTGGCCCGTCTATATTTTGAGCGTCCGATAGTAACACCGGCAGAGTGATGGTCAGATTTTCGATTTCTTCAGAACCGAATACTTCTGTTTTTGCGGTCAGGATAATGCGTGACCATGAAGCTTCTGATTTGGGATACTGGATAACAAAATATCCTATACCGTTTTCATCGGTGATGATCTGGTTACTGACCAGTGTAGGTGTAAAGCTGGGGTGTGCTGTTAGCACGACAGAATTTGTTGGTTCCAGTACGCCGTCACCATCCAGATCTTCGCCGCCATCGTCGGTGTCATTCTGGTTAATATCTTCTGCGGCACAGGTAATGCTGGGCGTAGCACGCCATTGATCGTCTTCGCCATCAGCATCAGTATCTACCGTCACGTATTGTCCCTTGATGTAACTCACCGTGGTATAAGATAAATTCACCACTGAACGACCAATGCCATTACCTTCGGCATCGGTAACGCCGACGCTGTAAGCTTGCTGATAGTCAATGCCATTGACCACCGTCATGGAATCATTACCGGTTCCCAGAACAATTCGTGCGGCGTCGTCACTGCTTCCACAAGCACTGAGTAAAATTGAAATGATGATGGGTGTGCTGCGGCTTATTCGTTTTTTCATGGCAACTATTTTGGTCAATAAATTTAATTAGATGGACTAGATATTAGCAGGTTTATAAAAAATTACGTTAGTTGATAATGCTCCGCGGCAACCATGTGGCAATTTCCGGCCAGTAAGCAATTAAACCAAGCGCAATTACCTGAATCAGAATAAATGGCATCACGCCCCGGTAGATATCGGTTGTTTTTATGCTGTCAGGTGCAACACCCCGTAAATAGAACAGAGCAAAACCAAACGGTGGTGTCAGAAATGATGTTTGTAAATTGATTGCGATCAGAATGCCCAGCCAGATGGGGTCTATCCCCATGGACAATAAAACAGGGCCAACAATAGGCACGATGACAAAAGTAATTTCAATAAAGTCGAGCACAAAACCAAGCAGGAACATAATCAGCATAACCAGCAACAGTGCGCCATAAGTGCCGCCGGGTAAATCACTGAGAAAAGCCTGAATCAGTTCATCGCCTTCGAAGCCGCGAAAAACCAGCGAGAAAATAGACGCGCCGATGAGAATCATAAACACCATGCTGCTGACGCGAGTGGTGTTTTGCATCACATCGCGCAGTATTTGCAGGCTAAATTGCTGACGGCTAATGGCCAGCAGCATGGCGCCCACCGCTCCGACGGCCGCGGCTTCCGTCGGTGTGGCGACGCCACCGATAATTGAACCCAGTACAACAAAAATAAGTGTCAGTGGGGGGATTAGTTCCTGTAACACCTGTAGTTTTAAATTCCGCCGGGTATCAGTGTCTAACTCGGGCAGCGCAGGCATAGCGTCCGGTTTTATAAAAGTGACCAGGACGAGATAGCTGATATAGAGGCCGACCAGCATCAGCCCCGGCAGTAAGGCGCCGACAAACAGATCACCCACCGACAGCGTTTCAGGACTGAAGATACCCATGTCCAGTTGTGCCTGTTGATAAGCGGATGAAAGCACATCGCCCAGTAGCACCAGAATAATCGAAGGAGGAATGATCTGGCCGAGTGTACCAGAAGCGCATATCGCGCCGGTGGCAATGCGCGGATCATAACCGCGCTTGAGCATGGTGGGTAAAGAAAGTAACCCCATGGTGACCACGGTTGCGCCAACGATGCCCGTGCTGGCGGCCAGCAACATACCGACCAGCATCACCGAAATGCCAATGCCGCCACGTTTTGATCCAAATAACATGGCCATGGTGTCGAGCAGGTTTTCAGCAATTCTGGAACGCTCCAGCATGATGCCCATAAACACAAACAGCGGCACGGCGATTAATGTCTGGTTCATCATGATGCCGAACAGGCGATTGGGTAATGCTTCCAGAAAAGCGCTATCGAAAGTGCCGGTGTAACTACCGATGCCGGCAAATAATAGTGCGGTACCCGCCAGAGTGAAGGCGACGGGATAGCCACTGAGTAATAATAGAAAAACCGTCGCGAATAACCAGAGCGCCATGTATTCCATTAATAGCTATCCGATTCAAGTATGGTGGCCAGGCTGAGCAGTACTTTTGCCATGCCCTGCATGATTAGCAGACTGGCCATGAGCAGCATGCTGGATTTTAATAAAAAAATGCCGGGCAGTCCGCCGGTTTCGCGTGAGCCTTCCATGACCGACCAGCTATCCAGCACGTATTCCCAGCTGATCCAGAAAATAAAAATCATAACCGGAAACAGGATCAGGCTGCTGCCCAGAAAATCGACCCAGGCGCGCCCTTTGTGGCTCAGCTTTGCATAGAAAATATCAACGCGAACATGTTCGTCATATTTCAGGGTATAGGCTGCGCCGATTAAAAATACCAGCGCATGCATATAGCTGATAGATTCCTGAACGGCTATGGAACCCAGGTCGAAAATATAACGCAGACAGACGACAATAAAAGTAACCAGCACCATGCCCAACGTGAGCCATGATACGACTCGACCGGTCCAGTCGATAAAATTATTTATGCCCTGTGCTGTTTTATGCATGGAAGAGGATTTTATTCAGCCAGCGCGGTATTAGCCAGTATAAATCCATTTATATACTGGAAATATTGTGGATTCTGACTGATATTGTTGTGGCCGGTATTTTTTACTTCCAGCAGGCTGATGTTTTCGGGTCTGGCCTGATACAGATTATTGCCATTGGTTTTTGGAATAATTTCATCGTGTTCTGCAGCTACTATCAGGATGGGCGCATTAATCTGCGAAACGTATTCCATGGTATTGAATTTATGCCGTAACAGCCGACGCACCGGGAACCAGCTAAACTGTTGCGCGGCGATATTTGCAACGCTATCGAACGGCGTAACCAGAATCAGGCTTTTGACTTTACGTTGCGCGGCTACATAAGCCGCGACTGAGGCGCCCAGGCTGCGGCCCATAATGATGATATCGTCAGGATCAAGCTGATGTTTTTGAACAATCGTATCGTAGGCCTGTAAGGCATTGTCATAAAAACTTTTTTCTGAAGGTGTGCCAGTGCTGTTGCCATAACCGGGCAGGTTGGTAAAAAATAGCTTGCTGGCCGAATAGCGGCTGGCATCGGCAATATTATAAATGACATCTTCGGCGTTGCCGCCAAAATAAATGATGTTGCTATGGGCAATGTCTGGATTGTTAAATTGCCAGCCATGTAATTTCTCTTTTTCTGTATCAATATAATATTCATATTTTTGCATTTGCCGATACCAGGAAGTGTTCGGCTTCGGCGGATAAAAAATAAATTTATCCTGAAAGAAAAACAGGTAAGCGAGCATCGAGCTGTAAAGCACTATGCCAAATATAAGGAGCTTGGAAATCAGATTCATTGTTTTGTTTATAGCTGCAGTAGAATTTCCTGTTCTTCGGCAGAGGGCTCAATGTCGCGGTGTTCATAATGATCAAAGATGGCGGCAACGACTTCTGCTGGATCGTCCAGTACTTTAAATAGCTTCATGTCTTTCTGCTTGATCATACCCTGTTTCACCAGGGTATTTTGAAACCAGTCCAGTAAAGGCTGCCAGAATGATTTGTTGACCAGAATAATTGGGATGCGGCGGGCTTTTCCCGTTTGTACCAGGGTCAGCATTTCTGCCATTTCATCCAGTGTGCCAAAGCCGCCGGGACAGATCACGTAAGCAGAGGCGTATTTTACAAACATCACCTTGCGGGGAAAAAAGTGATGGAAGTAGAGCTCGATGTCCTGGTATGTATTCGGTGTCTGTTCCCTGGGTAGCTGGATATTCAGGCCAATGCTGGGTGATTTTCCCTGGTAGCCGCCTTTATTGGCCGCCTCCATGATGCCCGGGCCGCCGCCGCTAACGATGGAAAAGCCGGCATCGGACAAGCGCTGAGCAATGTCTTCGGCAGTTTTATAGTCCGGATGATCCGGGCTGGTATGCGCCGAACCAAATATACTGACCGAGGGTTTTATCGCGGCCAGTCGTTCAAAACCTTCGACGAATTCCGCCATGATCTGAAAGATTTTCCATGACTCGCGATTGAGCATGGTTTCGGTTCCCTGGGTAACGCGCGGGATTTTAGAATTTTTATCGGACATTTCGCTCTCGCTTTATGAATGCTTTCTATGAATAATAGCCTCTCAGATTACTTTGCAAGAAAAAAATTAACATGGCAGCAAAAAAGCCCCCCTTTATTCTGGTTGACGGTTCGTCTTATCTTTATCGTGCATTTCATGCGTTACCGCCGCTGGCCACCTCCACCGGCCAGCCGACTGGCGCCGTCTATGGCGTGATCAATATGCTGAAGAAACTGGTGGAAGAATATCAGCCTGAGAATATGGCGGTGGTGTTTGATGCCAAAGGCAAAACTTTTCGGAGTGATTTATATCCAGAATACAAAGCGCATCGGCCACCCATGCCCGATGATTTGCGAGATCAGATTGAGCCGATCCATGAACTGGTCGACGCTCTGGGCTATCCCAAACTGGTCATTCCGAAAGTGGAAGCGGATGACGTGATTGGCACGCTGGCCAGGCAGGCGGCGGCCGAAGGGCGCGATGTGCTGATCTCCACCGGTGATAAGGATATGGCGCAACTGGTAAGCGATAAAATCAGCCTGATCAATACCATGAGCAATACTCTGAGTAATCCGGAGACGGTTCAGGAAAAATTTGGCATATCAGCAGAGCAGATTATCGATTACCTGGCACTGGTCGGTGATACCGCGGATAACATCCCCGGAGTGCCCAAAGTGGGTCCAAAAACCGCAGTAAAGTGGCTGAACCAGTACCAGTCCCTGCAGGGCATTATCGAGCATGCAGATGAGATAAAAGGCAAGGTTGGCGACAATCTGCGCGCCAGCCTGGAGCAGTTGCCGCTGTCCTACCAGCTAGCCACTATCGTCTGTGATGTGGAACTGGACCAGAAACCGTCGGATCTGGTGCTAATGCAGCCCGATGTGCAGCGCTTAAAAGAGCTGTATACAGAGCTGGAATTGAAAAGCTGGCTGGCGGAAGTGGCTGACGATGCGCCGACAACAGCGGCCAGCACTAAAGAATCCGAATATGAAACCGTGCTGGATGAGGACCGTTTCAATTCATGGCTGGATCAGTTGCAGCAGGCGGATATATTCGCCTTCGACACCGAGACTACCAGCCTGAATTATATGCAGGCGCGGGTAGTGGGTGTGTCGTTTGCGGTGGCAGAAGGCAGGGCGGCCTATGTGCCTTTCGGCCATGATTATCCCGATGCGCCGACGCAGCTATCCGAAGAGACGGTTCTCGGTGGTTTGAAGCCGCTGCTGGAAGATGCCAGCAAGGCCAAGCTGGGCCAGAACCTGAAATACGATATCCATGTGCTGGCAAACCACGGCATTCATCTGCAGGGCATAGCCCATGACACCATGCTGGAATCCTATGTGCTGGACTCCACCAAACGCCATGACATGGATAGCATGGCCAGTCGTTTTCTCAATCATCAGACGATCCATTTTGAAGACGTCGCGGGTAAGGGCGCCAAACAGTTAACCTTTAATCAGATTGATCTGGAACAGGCGGGGCCTTATGCCGCTGAAGATGCGGACATTACCCTGCGCCTGCATCATTACCTGCAGCAGCAGCTGGAGCAGGACGCAGCACTGAAGCAGGTCTATGACACCATTGAACTACCGTTAATGCCGGTGATTCAGCGCATTGAGCAGAATGGTGTCAAGGTAGATGTCGATATGCTGGCTAAACAAAGTCGTGAACTGGCCGAGCGGATGCTGGAGATCGAGCAGCAGTCGTTTGAAGAGGCGGGAGAGAGTTTTAACCTGGGTTCGCCCAAACAGATTCAGGCGATATTTTTTGAAAAGCTCGGCTTGCCGGTGATTCGTAAAACCCCCAGGGGGCAGCCGTCTACGGCGGAGGATGTGCTGCAGGAGCTGGCAGAAGAATACGAGCTGCCGCGGTTGATTCTGGAACACCGAGGCTTAAGTAAACTGAAATCCACCTACACTGATAAACTGCCCCAGCAGGTGAATTCGCAAACCGGTCGAGTGCACACATCATATCATCAGGGTGGGGCGGCCACGGGGCGGATGTCATCATCAGACCCAAATTTGCAGAACATCCCGGTCCGTTCCGAGGAAGGTCGGCGCATTCGTCAGGCCTTTGTCGCCAATAAGGGTTATAAATTACTGGCGGCGGACTATTCCCAGATCGAGCTGCGTATCATGGCGCATTTATCGGGTGATGAAAGTTTGCTAACGGCGTTCAAGGAAGGTCGCGATATTCATCGAGCGACGGCAGCGGAGGTGTTTGAGCTGGCACTGGATGAGGTGAGTGCCGAGCAGCGTCGCGCCGCCAAGGCCATCAATTTTGGCCTGATTTATGGCATGTCGGCATTTGGTCTGGCCAGGCAGTTAAACATCACCCGTTATGAAGCACAGGATTACGTGGATCTGTATTTTGAGCGCTATCCTGGGGTGAAAGACTATATGGATCAAACCCGGGAAAAAGCCCATGATCAGGGCTATGTCGAAACGCTGTTTGGTCGCCGTCTGTATTTGCCGGAAATTAATTCCAAAAATGGCCAGCGCCGCCAGTATGCCGAGCGTACCGCGATCAATGCGCCGATGCAGGGCACAGCAGCCGACATCATTAAACATGCCATGATCAGTGTTGATGCTTCGTTGCGCGCCGGCAAGCTGGATGCGCGCATGGTGATGCAGGTGCATGATGAGCTGGTTTTTGAAGTGCTTGAAAAAGATGTCTTGGCACTGACCAAACTGGTACATCGGGATATGGAGTCCGCGGCGGAACTGGACGTGCCATTACTGGTCGAAACAGGTGTAGGTGATAATTGGGATGAGGCCCATTAAGGTTAATTTTATAAGCTATTTTTAATATGCATCCGTTCGTCCGATGCGTTGAACAGACGGCTACCACTCGTCGAATCTGTTTTGACTTATAGCTGAATTGATCTTTAATTCTCTTACAGCAAAGCAGCTTTTTTCATCGTGAATTGCGCTAAAGCCCGGCGCAAGCCCGCTTGCCTCCCTGAGCGGGCGATTTGAGGTTAGCCTCCCCAAGCTGGCCTCTAGGTTGTCCCCGATCTTGCCCAAAAGATCGGGGATTTTTTATTCTTGCTACCCGGCTCACGTCTGTGCGATCCCATGATCTTCGTTAAAAAATGATCATTTACCTTTTGTAAACTCACATTTTTTGCCCTGTCCTGAGATTGCACAGACGCAATTTGAATAGCAAGAATCCGTATTTATTTATACGAGGTCGCGGTGACAGGACGTCAAGGAGCGACGCATTCCAGTTATCCAGGTTTAGTATTCACGTAGCAGCGACCTTCAGGTCGCGATAGCTTTTAGTGGCTGACGGGTGAGCTTATGCCGCCGTCAAGCCATACCAGTTATTCAGCACCTGCTGCAATTCTGTCAGCCCGGTTTTGTTCAGGGCGGAGAACATCTGCACGCTGCTGTCATAGCCAGTATCTTTCAGTATTTTTCTAACCTTGAGCAGGGACTGGCTGGCAGGACCCCGTTTAAGCTTGTCCGCCTTGGTCAGCAGGATATGGGTTGGGGTGCCCATGTGCTGGCACCAGTCGAGCATTTGCAGGTCATAATCTTTTAGTGGGTGGCGGATATCCATAATAATCACCAGGCCGCAGAGGGTTTTCCGGGAACCCAGGTAGTCTTCCATGAGTTTTTGCCATTCCCGACGCATTTTTTCTGGCACCCTGGCATAGCCGTATCCAGGCAGATCGACCAGTCGACGCTGCTCATCCAGCTCGAAAAAATTGATTAACTGGGTGCGACCAGGCGTTTTACTGGTACGAGCCAGGTTTTTATTTTCACATAAGGTATTGATTGCGCTGGATTTACCAGCATTGGAGCGGCCGGCGAATGCGACTTCCAGACTGGCATCATCGGGAAACTGGCTGGCCTGAGAGGCACTGGTGAGAAAGTGGGCCTGTCTATAGAAATTGTGCATCGAGAGCGATCCGTCAGAAAAAGTTGCCGAATGTTATCAATAATCAACAATCGGAACCATTTTTTAGCCTTTGCTAAATTGCTGAAATGCCCCTTCTGGTGTAGACTTGCGCCCACTTTTTTACCGGAATCCAGTCACGGGTTCTGAAGCGTATTTTTTGTTTGGAGAATACACACAATGAATTTTAAATATCTGATGGCAGTTTTTAGCCTGATTCTGGGCGTTAATGCAACTGCTACAGCGGCCGGTAATGCAGCCGACGGCGAAGCTAAATCTGCGATGTGCGCAGCATGTCATATGGCTGATGGCAACAGCATTGTTGATCAGTTTCCTAAACTGGCAGGTCAACATGAGCAATATATGGTTAAGCAGCTAATCGAATTCAAAACCATGCAGCGTAAAGATGACACCATGATTGGTATGTCGGCTGCACTGAGTGAGCAGGATATGGCTGATATCAGCGCCTACTATGCAGCTAAAGTTGCCAATGTAGGTACGGTAGATGAAAGTAAGGTTGCCCTGGGTAAGGACCTTTACCGAGGTGGCAATATGAATACGGGTGTTCCAGCGTGCATGGGTTGTCATGGCCCCACGGGTGCGGGCAACCCTACTGCCAGGTATCCTTCACTGGGTGGCCAGCATGTGGCCTACACTGTTAAACAGTTGAATGCATTCCGCGATGGTACTCGTGCTAATGATGCCGGTAGCATGATGCGTAATCTAGCCGCGCGTATGACAACTGCGGAAATCGAAGCGGTAGCCAATTACATTGCTTCACTGAAGTAAGTCATTAGCTATTGCTGATCTAAAGGAGGGTGGCTTTGGCCACCCTTTTTTTGTGGTTGGGATATGCAACAATCTACGGATTTTAAACTTAACAGCTATACGTACGTTTTTAAAATCATGTATGGCATAATCCGTTGAAATTAATCATGAACAAACTGGTCTGTAATAGAATCGATTACGATGGAGACAACAAATGAATTTAGTCTGGATTAAGCGTATGGCCTTTTTGCTGCTGGTTTTGCCGCTAACAGCGCTAGCCAAAGAATATAGCGAAGACAAGCACTACAGTACATTATTTACACCACAGGCCACCCAGAGCGCAGATAAAATAGAAGTGCTGGAATTCTTCTGGTATGGCTGCCCCCATTGTTATCGTTTTGAGCCGGCGCTTTCCAGATGGGTAAAAAACAAACCCGCTAATGTTCATTTTGAACGTGTGCCTGCACCATTAAACCCAAAATGGATGCCACACACAAAAACCTATTACGCACTGGAGTTAATGGGTAAGGGTGAGCAATATCATGAACCTCTATTTGAAGCCCTGCATGTTAAAAAGCAGCGATTGTTCACCATGGATGAGATTACTGATTTCCTGGTTAAACAGGGCGTAGACAAAAAAGCTTTTAGCGATGCAGTTAATTCATTTGCTGTTGAGATGCGCGCTCGCAGAGCCATGCAAATTGGCAAAGCCTATAAGCTGAATGGTGTACCCGCGCTGGCGATCAACGGGAAATATACCGTCTCAGCGTCACAGGCTGGCAGCTATGATGAAATGATCAATATCACCAGTTATTTAATAAGCAAAGAAGCAAAATAAGTAAACTAGAGCTATATTATTTCTGTCAGGATACTCTGTCAGAAATAATATAGTAGTGAGGCCAGTTTCATGGCAACCGATGATCCGGGTGCAGAGCAGTGGAAGCAAAAGTACTACGATCAGTTGGATCGACTTGATCAAAAAGAAAAAGAATGGGGAAGCCTGGAGTCTGTGCTCAAGCGGGCGATTGGTCGCCTGAGTCTTGCCGCAGAAGGCAACCACCAATCATTAGATCGCCACATTCGAGATATTCGTGCTGCGGTCAAAGACAAAATCAATCAGCATCGTCTGGAGTCCATACTGGAAGATCTTTCCAGGTTGCTCGCTAAAATAGAAGAAAAACAATCGTCTCCCGATAAGCAGTCTATTTCACTATTATTATCCCTGCTAGAAAAACTGGACTTGCCCCAGACATTTAATAAACCCAAAAATAAACTGATAAAGCGCTTATCAAAAGCGACAGACAAAGAAACTGATAGTTTACTCAAAGAGACTATTTCCCTGTTGGCTTCAGTAATAACCGTTTCAGACAAAGATACTGAAGCCAGACCCGGCTTGTTTGAACGTATTTTAGGCTCATCTGACAGCAGTAAAAATACAGACGTTCAAATGCTGGCTACTACCATTGTCCATATTATAAAAATGCTCCCCTGGCCGGACAGTCTTTCGGCTGATATTAAAAAGCTGATAAACAATACTGAACAAAGTAATACTGATCAGGATATCAGCAATAATATTGCACACATGGAACAGCTAGTTTCGAAATGGGAGCCAATGGAAGTTTCCTCAGCGGAATTTGTTTCTGATCAAAAAATAATTTCTGTAGATGAATTCATAAAAAAACTAAATAAAAAAATAAACTGGCCAGAGAATATTCGGAAAAAAATCGTCGATTTTGAATCGCGGTTAACGATGAGCCCGGAAATTGTCGAAGCATTGATAGTTGATTATGCCCTGCTAATAGATGGTCTTAAAAAAATTGAAAAAGCACCGGCAAGCATGGCAGGGACAGAAGCTGTTTCCGAGCTGGAAATTTATCGTCATTGCGTATTGTCTTTTTTGAATAATCTGGATCGTTCGGATTCGCCAGATGGCCGTATTGCTGCTTTAAAATTATTAGCAAAAGATGCCAACGAAAAGACAGAGCTGGATAATTTGTCAATAGAACTGGCAAGTTTGTTAACTCAAAATGTCGCGACTCGCCCAGATGCCGGACAGGAAGCCGATTTAAGTCTGGATGATGTAAAAATACAGCCATCAATACAGGAATTGCTAATTCGTTTGCTTGAGCAACTGGTTGTGCCGGTAGAATTACAGGCAAAAGTAGATGCAATGAAGTTGCGGCTGGAAAAGGAAGTGTCATCTGACAACTGGAAACAGTTATTAAAAGATGTCGCGGTTTTAATTAATTCTATACGTAGCAGAATGCAAAAGGAGAAGCATGAGTTTGAAGACTTCCTGCAGCAAATCACGGGTCGGTTGAATGAAATGGATTCTTTCCTGCAAATTGAAAGTTCTAATTTAAAAATAGCAGAACAGCAAGGCAGAGAATTTGATAGTAAAGTGAAATCCAATGTGCAAACTATCAGAGATGATATGACGGCGGCTAATGATCTGAACAGTCTGAAAGGAGTTGTGGAAACTCGATTAGATACAATGTCTCAGCATATAAAAGCTTATCGTGAAGCTGAGCAGTTGCGCAGTCAGGAGGCGCAGCAAAATGTAGACTCAATGCAGGAGCGTATGGTTTCAATGGAGCAGGAAACAGAAAGTCTTAAGCATATTATTGTCGAGAAAAATAAACAGGCGATGTTCGATGTCTTAACTGGCATTCCTAACAGGCTTGCTTATGAAAAGAAAGTAGAGGAAGAAATTGCCAGATGGAAGCGTTTTGGTAATCCATTAAGTCTGGCCGTCTGGGATGTCGATTTATTTAAAACAGTAAATGATACCTATGGTCATGCCGCAGGAGACAAGGTATTGAAAACTATTGCCAGGGTGCTGCACGATAGAATTCGGGCCACTGACTTTTTTGCCCGCTATGGCGGGGAAGAATTTGTAATGTTGTTGCCTGGCACCAGGGAAGAAGAAACTCTAAGACTGGTTAATGATCTCAGAGCAAAAGTTGAATCCTGCGGATTTCATTATCATGGTGAAGCAGTAAAAATCACCGTCTCTTGCGGGGTTAGCTGTTTTCGAAAAGGCGATAGTCTGGAGAAAGTATTTGAACGGGCTGATAAGGCGCTTTACAAAGCCAAGCAGAATGGAAGAAATCAGTGTGTGATTGCTTCCTGTTTGTCTGAATAGGTTTTTTATTTATTTTTTAAGAAAAATTAATTAGCAACAGGATAAACCCAAACCCATATCTCATCATGCCCCTTATCATGCCATGTCTCCCGCACGTGTGCCTTTACCACGGCATTTTGAATTTGCTGATGAATTTCCTTGTCTGAGGTGACGTAGGCGGTTTCATTAACAATTCTTTCTCTGATGGTCTGAATGCTGTTTACGGCTACGCCATAACGCGCAGCAAGGCGCTCACGCGCTCGGCCAATTGCCAGTTCTTCCTGATAATGTCGGCCACGTACATGAGTCGTTGCCGAGCCTACAGCGCCATCGCCGGGGTTATGAATCCAGCTGGGTGCAGGTTTAATTGAATTATCACATGCATTAAGTGTAATAAGTATTGCTACCAAACCAAATGCCCTTACCAAATGACGCATGCTTAAAAACTCCTCAGCTTACTTCGTATTTATTTATTCGATTACGTACGGTTTTTATATAATTACGTGTTTCTTTATGTGGCAGATGCTTACGCAAAAAATCATAAACCTGTTCTGATGACATTTTATTTATTTCATTAAGAGCAGTACGTTTCCAGTTGCTGCGGCTGCCAAATTTTGATCTCGAATATTTGCCGGCAAAGGTGCGAAAAATATTTCCAGCGCCCGTATTGTATGCGGCAATGGCGGCCCATTGCCGAGAGCGATCATTTTTTATTCCCGAAAGATAGTTGTAGTACAGAATATGTATAAATGCGGTGCCCAGGTTTATATTATTTTGTGGATTGTATAAATAGCGATCACTGACAATGCGGTCCTGTTTATAGATGTGGCGATAAGCATCACGAGCACCACTAGTTGGTACCAGTTGCATCAGACCAAATGCGGGAACGGGCGATCGGGCAACTGGATTGAACATGCTTTCAGTTTCCATAATGGCAAATACGATGGCCGGAGAAATTTTCTGTTTTTTAGAATAGCTGTTGACATCAGCAAGATATTTATTTGCCCGTCGTTTTATGTGATCAGGTACCAGATTGAGTTGCGCACGATATATGAAGCGCGTTTTTCCGTCATCGCCTTTAATCTTTTGTGATTTGGCATTCATTGACGCCTGCGATGCTAGCTCAGTATATTCACTTTGATTAACAGATTGCCCCTGTGGATTGGCGATTTGATCTTTTAATACTGCAGGGCCGGAGGGTTTGGATACTGGGTCTTTGGCAAGTTCTATTAATGATCTCTGGTCCGCGCCCTGTTTCAGGGTATTTACAATGGTTTGTTCAAGTTGTTTTTTTGCTTCGGTACTGGATATCTTGCTATTTGCATCGATAGCAATTTCTACGTCTATGGTGCCTTTTTCAAAATCGACAATACTCCGATGGTTTAAATCATTCTGGTAGCTGATCCAGTTCCTGTTATTGGGCATGATGGTGTTTTTGCTGCCCCAGATTTTGGCCGTCTGATATTTGTACTGATCAAAGGCTGCCAGCAGTTGTTGCTTGTATAATTTGAATTCACCTTTGGCCGCCTGAAACTCTCTGTTAGTTTGGCCTTTGAAACTATCAAATTCTGACTGTGCCTGAAGGAAGTCGGTTGCCCCGAGAGGATGACAGAATAATGCGCCAAAGATGAGGCTGGAAATAAGGCGTGCATACCCTTGCAAGGGTGTCTCCCCGAAAAGTGATTAGGTCAACCGATAATAGCATAATGCTGGAATCCCTTGAATCCGATTCATCGCTGTGGGATTGTTGGCAGATTTGATGAAACTCATTGCGTATTCTGGGTATCTCGGCTATGTTTATACAAATAAATATTAGCCACCATTCAACAATACGGAGAGAATAACTATGAATAAGGCTGCTTACCTGATCGCTGGTGTCGCAATGTCTGCATTTCTGGCGGGCTGCGGGGGTACTAAAGAAGAAGTTGCAGATTGTGTGTTCCCGGATGCTCCCGGCACCGCAGCTCCAGGCTGGGTTTGTGATGAGCCCGTAGAAGGAGTAGAGGTTTCTGCCGTAGGTTCTGCGGATAAATCTGGTGCTGGTCATGATTTCATGAAGCAGATGGCGGCAACGTCGGCACGTGTACAATTAGCCCAGCGCATGAAAGTGCAGGTGCGCAATATGATTAAGCAATATATTGAAACAACCGGTGCGGCAGATTCTGAAACTGTTGATAAAGTGATGACTTCGGTTACTAAACAGATCACCAATGAAACATTGGTAGGCACCCGTATTTATAAAACACGCACCAGTCCAACAGGTAGTTTATATGTGCTACTGGGAATGGATGAAGCCAGTGTAGAACAGGCGACTAAAAATGCGGTTAAAACCAGCATGAAAAATGAGCGTGCTCTGTGGCAACAGTTTAAAGCTCAAAAATCCCAGGATGAGTTAGCTGCAGAAATCTCAAAAATGGAAGGTAACTAATTCCGTCGTAGTATTAAATAAAGCCGGTCACATCGACCGGCTTTATTGTTTCCGGTCTTACTATTTAAAGGATTAAGGTATGAATCAAATTCATATGCTTACTGGTTGTGTGTTGCTGGCTGGCGTAGGTTTGGCATCAGTTGTTGATGCTGACAACAGATCTGAATTTGAAAAATGGATGCAGCAGGAAACACAGAGTTATCAGGAATATCGTGATAAGCGGGATAAGGAATTTACCAGTTTTTTAAAAACCCAGTGGAAGGAAATGCAGACATTTCAGGGTCTGGTTCGTGATAAAACACCCAAGCCGGTAAAAATGCCGGTGGCACCCAGACCAGAACCGGTCGTAGAGACACCACCGATTAAACAGCCCCCGGTCATTGTAAAGACTCCCGAGCCAGACAGATCACCAGTTAAACAACCCGTTGTAGTCACCCCTCCACCGGTCATTAAACCAGCCGTGCCGGTAGTAAAAGTACCTCCAATCAAACCAGCACCCGAGCCGGTTAAAATACAGCCCGTTCCCGTGGTTAAGCTGCCGCAGGGCAAAACATTGAATATCAGTTTCTATGGTCAGAAATTGCACTTTAATTATGATCCTGGATTAAAAGTTCGCCTGGCATTGCGAATCGATGAAAAAGCAATGAGTGGCTACTGGTCTGACTTGAGTAGAGCTGACTACGAGCCTCTATTAAAACAGATTAATGCTCAACGTGAACCACTCAGTCTGAATGACTGGGGCTTTACTCTGCTGATTCATGAGGTTGCCAGGGGTATCAATCCGGGCCGCCGCAACGAGCAGTCCATGTTGACCTGGTTTATGTTGACCAAGGCAGGTTACAGGGCTCGTATAGCCTATGATGCCAATCAGGTATTTTTATTGCTGCCATCTCGCCAGCAATTGTTCGCGGCGCCGTATTTTACCTTTGATAAGGTGCGTTATTATGCGTTGGGGTTTGATGGTAAAAAACAGCAGCCAGGCCGCGTGTTTACCTATGATGGCCATTATCCGGGGGCTACCAGGCATCTGGATATGAGTCTGACTCGTTCCATCAATACCGGGCGTAGTGAAAATGAAAAAATACTGTCATTTAAATATAAGGGAAAAACTCACCGCATTAGAGTGGGTTACGATAAGCAGACCGTTGATTACCTGACCACCTATCCGCAAATGGATATTGGCATGTATTTTTCATCCGACGTGAATCGGGCTACCGGTAACCCATTGCTTGCTCAGCTTAAGCCAATGGTGGAGGGACAGTCAGAACAGGATGCGGTAAACCTGTTGCTTCGCTTTGTGCAGACAGCCTTCAAATACAAAACGGACGAAGGCCAGTTTGGCACCGAGAATTATTTATTTCCCGAAGAAACCCTGTACTACCCTTATTCTGATTGTGAAGACAGGTCAGTCTTCTTTGCCTGGCTGGTTCACAATCTGCTCGGTCTGGAAGTTGTCGGACTGGATTTCCCTGGTCATATAGCCGCGGCTGTTCATTTCAATGAAAAAGTGCGTGGCGATTCTATTATGTTTAACAAGAAGCGTTATGTCGTCACTGACCCGACCTATATAAATGCCAGTGCGGGTATGACCATGCCAGACTATAAAAATAAACGACCTGGTGTGATCCGGATAATGTTTTAGTTATATGGGTTATTGCCAGACTCTCGCATTAAGACCAAAGTATTAAGCCATTAAAGGATTTTTCTTAGCATATTTGCCGACTGTTCGTGTAGGCTACCTGTCTGTGTGATACGATCTTAAAAACTGTGTGATTTCACACAGTTTTGATATGTGTCAATGTGACTCTGTTCCTTCTGACGCATTCTATTATAACGAATTCCTTCGCAAAAAATGCTATCCACGCAACTGGAGATGACAATGATAAAAACAGCCAAGCAGACGCTGGCTTTACTGGCAGGTTTAGGGGTAGGCCTGACAGTCAGCACTAGCGCCATGTCTGCCACGTCCCTTGATCAGGTGATGAAAGACCGTGGTCTGACACAAAAAGATTTGCTGGCAGCAGCAAAAACCTATACACCGACCGGTGGTCGAGATGAATATCTTGCCTTTGCTTCTGGCGGTCAGAGTGGGCAGGTAATCGTTTACGGTATCCCGTCCATGCGTATCCTCAAATACATCGGCGTATTTACGCCAGAGCCATGGCAGGGTTATGGTTTCGATGAAGAGTCTAAAAAGGTTCTTCGAATGGGCAACATCCAGGGCAAAGAAATTAATTTTGGTGATACTCATCATCCTGCAATTTCTGAAACCGATGGTGAATACGACGGTAGATATCTATTTATTAATGACAAGGCGAATCCTCGTGTCGCCGTTATTGACCTGCATGATTTTGATACCAAGCAGATCGTTGTTAATCCGGTATTCAAATCACAGCATGGTGGTGCTTTCGTATCGGAAAATACTGAATATGTCATTACTGCTGCACAGTATGCCACGCCTTATGAAAATAAATTTGTTCCGCTGGAAGAGTTTAATGACAAATACCGCGGTGGTATGACCTACTGGAAATTCGACAGGAAAATAGGTCGTATCCAGGAAGATAAGTCATTCACTGTTATGGCGCCTCCTTACAGCCAGGATTTATCTGATTTTGGTAAAGGTCCATCACATGGCTGGTCATTCACTAACTCATTCTGTTCTGAGCGTTATGTAGGTGGTATCGAAAAAGGACGTCCTCCTTACGAGGCGGGTTGTTCTGCGAAAGATACTGACTTCATGCATGTGGTGAACTGGAAAAAAGCTGAAGAAGTATACAAAGCGGGCAAAGTTAAAAAAATCAATGGTGCCAGTATTATCACCATGGAAACTGCGGTTAAGGAAGGTATTTTATTCCTGATTCCTGAACCCAAGAGTCCACATGGTGTAGACGTGACGCCAGACGGTAAATTCATTATCGTATCCGGTAAGCTGGATAGTCATACTTCTGTTTACAGTTTTGATAAAATCATGACTGCCATCAAGAACAAGAAGTTCGAAAGCAAAGACCCCTATGGTATTCCAATCATATCTATGAAAGATACCTTGCATACGCAAGTGGAACTTGGTCTTGGGCCATTGCATACCCAGTTTGATTCTAAACCCTGTGTGGCGTATACCTCACTATACGTAGACTCAATGGTGGGTAAATGGGATTACTGTAAAGGTAAAGTACTGGATAAAATTTCTATTCACTACAACATCGGTCACTTGATGACTATGGAAGGTGATAGTAAATCTCCGGACGGTAAATATCTGGTGGCTTTGAACAAGCTGGCAATTGACCGTTTCAACCCTGTTGGACCCTTGCATCCGCAGAATCATCAGTTGATCGATATCAGCGGTGATAAAATGCAACTGCTCTATGATATGCCGCTACCATTGGGTGAGCCCCATTATGTGGTCGCTATCAAAGCCGACAAGCTGAAACCAGTAAATCGCTACAAGTCTGGCTGGAATCCTCGCGAAGATAAGCGTTCGCCTTATAAAACCCGTGCGGGTCGTGAGAAAACTGTGAAAACACCTGGTAAGGTGGAAGTGTTTGGTACTACCATCCGTTCACATATCACGCCAGAAACTATCGAAGCAGAAGTGGGTGATGAAGTTATTATTCACTTAACCAACCTGGAACGTGCGCAAGACCAGGTACATGGTTTTGCCATGTATGGCCAGAACGTGCAAATGTCACTGGAGCCGGGTAAGACATCAACTGCAAAATTTGTTGTAGATAAAGAAGGTGTGTACCCTTACTACTGTACTGAGTTCTGTTCCGCGCTGCATCTGGAAATGCAGGGCTATCTGCTGGTTAAACCTAAAGGTTATAAAGCCAAGAAAGGTAAGATGCAGGAAGGTGTAAGTTACACTCAGGCTGACTACGAAAAGCAGGTTAAAACCAACATTGAAACTCAGGCTGTAATTGACTCAGTAGTTGGTTTCATCACCAGCCATAACTATCAGGACTTCAAACCTGTGGTTGCTCTGGTTGAAGATGCTACCGACCAGTTAGGTTTTGCGGAAGAAGCGAAGAAGAAATCTGAAGTCGCTGCCGCTAAGAAAGACTGGCAAAATGCAATGCTGTGGGCTAACCAGTGGTGGCAGTATCAGGTTAAAACTGCAGACATGGGCTTACGTGCCAAGACCTATCTTGAGGAGCACGGTGCTAAAAAAGTTAAATAAGCTTAACTTTTATGCATAATAGCGGGGGGAGCCAGGCTCCCCCCGATTTCGTTGTGAGAAAGCTATATCGCTCATATATCGAATGGTTAAAAATTACTTATCGCGGTTCAGGCCGTACTTTTGGAGTATTACAATGAAAAAGAAAGTTTTCACGTTCATTTCTGCTGTTTTTCTGGTTTCTGTCATGGGGCAGGCGCATGCACTGGATGGTGCGGCTATTTATAAGAATCCGGCCAAGGGTGGCTGTTCGGCCTGCCATGGTAAAGATGCTAATTCACCGATTTTACCTTCTTATCCCAAACTGGCCGGCCAGAATGAGGTCTATATTCTGCAACAGCTAAAAGATATCAAGAGCGGCAAACGAAATAACGGTATGACTGCCGCTATGAAAGGCATTATGCATCTGGTTAATGATGAAGAAATGGCTGCTCTGGCGAAATATATTTCATCTTTAAAACCTTAATTTATATAGGCTTTTTAAAATGGTGCAATGATTGATGTTTTGATAAATATCAATGCGTCGCTGGTGCGCAATTGAAACAATTGCGCACCAACGTAAATCATTAATGGGGGCCAGCATTATCTGGCTCTTTACGCCAGGAGAACAGGCATGACATCAGGTAAACAACTATTATCAATTTTCGTGGCCATGGGCTTTGCCCTGTCTGCGCAGGCTGCAAACGACTGGAATACTGGCGGCGGCGAACAGGATGAGGCTATGCATCTGAAAGGAAGCCTGGAAGATGGGCTCGATGTTTATGAAGTCTGTTCTGCCTGTCATTACCCCGAAGGCTGGGGAACCCAGGATGGCACTTTCCCACAGCTTGCTGGTCAGCATAAAGAAGTACTGATCAAGCAGCTCGCTGATATCCGTGCTGGTAACCGCGATAACCCAACTATGTATCCGTTTGCTCTGCCCGAGTCGATTGGTGATGCGCAGGCACTGGCTGACGTGGTTGCATATATCGAAAAATTACCCATGAACCCGGATAATGGTAAAGGTGAATGGGCCGAAGGCACTACTGAGTTTGCTCAGGGCAAAAAACTATATGCAGATAACTGTGTAGAATGCCATGCTGAAAATGGTGAAGGTAAAAAGGATAAATACTATCCCATGATTATGGGTCAGCATTACAAGTATATGCTGCGTCAGTTCGAATGGATCAGAGACGGTAAGCGTCGTAATGCTAATCCAGACATGGTCAAGCAGATTCAGGGCTTTTCCGACAAGGATATGAAAATGGTTATTAACTATGTTTCACGTATCCCGGTTCCTAAGGATTTGGTAGCACCATCAAAAGACTGGAAAAACCCAGACTTTGACTAGCTAAAAAAATATTTACCTCTCCACAGAGAGAGGAAATAATCAGATTGTTTTTTTCTTATGGATAATCGGGGTGCTTAGTGGAAACAGCACCCCGTTTATTTTATAGAGGTTTTATATGACTGGTGTTACAGATGATAAAAGGAATTTTATAGTTGCAGGTATAATTGGTGTCGCACTAATTTTATTGGCAGTCACTTATTTTACACCCATTTGGTGGGTTTCTCTGAAAGCACCCAATTATCCCCCAGAAGCTTTTCCTGATGGTATTCGAATTAACTTCCATTTTAATGGTGTGTTTAACGGCTGCAAGATAATGGAAAGCGATGAGGTGCAGGTTGATGAGGCGCTTAACTGCGTTCACGAAATGGACACTATCAATCACTATGTCGGCATGTATCCGATTGCTTCTGGCGGCCCGATTGAACGCGTTCTATCACAGTTTCTGGTAAGCTTCCTGGGTGTTATGTTAATTGGATTTGTCTGCCGTAAAAAGAAATTACGTGCCGTATTGATGAGTGCTGGATTTGGTGCTATCGCCGTATGGATGTCCATGGCCATGTATAGCGAAGGTGGCGTCATGATGCTGAGCGATGGTTATAGACAGGCATTGCAGTCATCATTAGATCTCGATGTTGAAGATATTCAGAAATGGAGCGGTATCGAGGCGGTAACAGAAAATTATCGTGATACGATGGGAATGTTTTTCCCTCAACAGGAAGTTATCGGCCCTAAAGTGGCCAATCTGGAAATATGGACCAATGGCATTGTCATTGCACTTATGATTGCTATGGTGGTGCTTGTGATAGGCGCAAGCGTCAGCAAACTGTTTTACTGGTTGCTAGTACTGGTGCCAATTTTATTGCCGGTGTTTTTTGTTATCGACTATGCCGCATGGCTATGGTACTTCGGTCACAACCTCAATGACATGGGAGCCTTTACCGTAAAACCCTTTATGCCTACCGTTTTTGGCCAGGGAAAAGTCGCGCAGTTTTCTACACATTCATACCCCTCTATTGGCTACTTCATTATGATGGCTATGTCAGCTTTATTAATCGTGGCAGCGGTTATGCGTAAACGACAGCTTGAGGATGAAGCTTGATAGCTGGTTAAATTGTTGATAGCTAGTTAAATTAATGTATTCAAGGTAATTTCCTATGATCTCGGGGCAGATGATTAGATGGATAACAGGGCTGCTATTGCTAGTCAGTAGCAGTGTGTCTGTTGCCGATACCCCAGCAGTGAAGCAATCCCTGCTGCAAATGATAGAAGCCGCCAAAAAGGGTGATGTCATTTTGCTGGAGCCGGGTGTTTATAAAGGGCCGGTGACAATCGAGAAGGCCATAATCCTGGATGGTCAGGGTAAGGCAACCATTGATGCGGGCGGTGAAGGTTCGGTCATATATCTGGATACGGATGGCGCAACTATTCGTAATCTGCGCTTAACCAATTCTGGCAATTCACATAATGACCTGGACTCTGGTGTTCAGGTGCGCGGAAATTTCAACGTCATTAAAGACAATGTTATCGACAACTGCCTGTTCGGTATCGATCTGCAACAATCAGAATTTAACGTCGTGCGGCGGAATGACATTAGTTCAAAGCCTGTTGATCTCGGCATGCGTGGCGATGGTATTCGGTTGTGGTATAGCTTTGGCAACAAGATTACCGACAATTTTATCCATGATTCCAGAGACATGGTTGTCTGGTACTCAAAAGATAATCTGATTGCAAAAAATCGTGGTACCCGTGGTCGTTATGCCTTGCACTTTATGTATGCACAGCACAATAAAGTTGAAGACAATGAGTACTGGGATAATTCCGTCGGTATTTTTTTAATGTATAGCGATGGTGTGGAATTGCGCCGGAATAAAATATCCCATGCAACGGGCACTACCGGAGTTGGCATTGGAATGAAAGAGTCCTCCGAGATGGTACTGGAGGGAAATAAGGTCCTTTATAATGCCATTGGTTTTTATATGGATGTATCGCCGTTTCAGCCAGATACAATAAACCTGATAAAAGATAATTTAGTTGCATTTAATAATATCGGTGTTCGATTTTTAAATGACTGGCCAGGGAATCATTTTATTAATAATCGTTTCAAAAGCAATATCACACAGGTTGCCGTTAGTGATGGTAAAGGAGCTAATAGTAATAAATGGAATGGTAATTACTGGGACGACTATGAAGGTTTTGACCTGGATAAAAATGGCGTCGGTGATACACCCCATGAATTTTATTCTTATGCAGATAGAATCTGGATGGATGTTCCGGCGGCACAATTTTTCAAGGGCTCCCCAATGTTAGAGGTGCTTGACTTCCTGGAACGACTGGCGCCATTTTCACCACCCCAGATGGTGTTTAGAGATTCCAGGCCAAAAATTTATGTAGACTAGCTATGCCAAACGACGTAACAAAAAAAAGTAAAAAGCCACGCCTGAGTAGAAAGGAACGAGCCAGGCGCGAATTTGTTCGATCCATAGCGCTGGCGGCCGGGGTCGTGGGTGTAGCGGGCATGGGTTATTACCCTGTGGTTAAAGGCGAAAAAATCCGCTTGCGACCACCCGGTGCACTGGACGAAGCGGAATTTCTCGCTTCCTGTATCAAGTGCGGTCAATGTGTGCAGGTCTGTCCGGTAGAGGCGATTAAACTGGCTGATATTTTTGATGGCTTTGGTATCGGCGCGCCATATATTGATGCGCGACCACAGGCCTGTGATTTTTCCTGTGATGGCCTGCAGTGTGTACTGGCCTGTCCAACCGGGTCGTTGAGTCATGATCTGAACTATTCGCATGAAACACGTATGGGTTTTGCACGCCTGTCACGCCCAGGCAAATGTCTGGCAGTTCAGGGCAAGGGTTTTAAAGGGCTGGCTCGCGGTCCAGATTTTGACGGTACCTTACGTTACGATGATATTGATCGCTGGAATCCCCTGCCGGTGGCGGAACATGAATATGACCTGGAACTGTGCGATCTCTGCATGCGTCAATGCCCGATTGAAATTCGTCGCTCACAATGTGATGCAGGTAAACCACCCTCGGGTGACACCAATCAGTGTCCGCCTAAAAAAGCCATTGAACTGGTAAGTATTGATGCTGAAAATGGTGTCGTAAAAATGCGGCCAGAAGTACTGGAAGGCTGTGTTGGCTGTGGTGTGTGTGAGATGATCTGTCCGGTGGATCCAGCAGCCATCGTAATTGATGCTCGCGCGGAGGCACCGGTATGAATTACATAAAAGAATCCTTACTACAGTTGTTTGGTGCGGAACCGAAGAAACCAGCCAAAGAAGATATCAGGCCGGCAGCTCAGGAAATTCATTTTTATAAAAAAGCCAATCCGGTTTCGCCTGAATTTATCGCTGAACTGCATGCCGCGGGTCATGGAAATAAATGGCGTAATCGCCGCTGGCTGACTTTGTTATTTGTTAATTTACTGTTTGTGCTTTCCTATCAGCTCGATATTCAATTACTGGAAGGTGCGCTAACGGCATCGCGTTTCGCCGGTTTCCACATGGCGGATCTGAATTCAGCCTTGCAGGTGATGCTGGCGTTCAAGGAAGTCGTACTAAATTTAATTATCGGTACCACTACGGTATTAATAATGTGGATCCTGTTAGGTGGACGAGCATTTTGTTCCTGGGTCTGCCCCTATCACCTGTTAGCCGAATGGGCAGAAGCTATTCATTTATGGCTGGTGAATAAAAAAATCATTGAAAATAAAACCTTCCATCGCGGTCTGCGCACTGTGCTATATGTGATTTTTGCTCTGCTCGCCATAGTTACCGGCTATACCGTGTTTGAAACCATTTCGCCAACCGGTATTTTGAGTCGTGCGTTAATATATGGTCCGAGCTTTGCGTTAATCTGGGTCGGTGTTTTATTGTTATTTGAGATTTTTGTTTCGCGCCGCGCCTGGTGTCGTTACGTATGCCCAATTGGCATCACCTATGGCATTGTCGGTACCGTTTCTCCTTTACGTGTTACCTATACGCCAAATGACTGCGCCCATGAAGGTGATTGCAGGAAAGTGTGTTTGGTTCCCCATGTACTGGATATGACCATCAAGGGTCGAGCCAGAGATGTACGGGTGGCCGCTGGTGCCGATTGTACACGCTGTGGTTTGTGTGTAGATTTATGTCCTACTGATTCTCTTCGTTTCGAATTTAAAATGCCGGGTGGCAAATAGATGACAATTCAATTTCAACAGGTTGGCAAGCAGTTTAAAAAAGTCTCGGTTTTAAAAAATATTGATCTGGATATCGGCGCGGGTAACCGCGTGGCACTGGTTGGGTCAAATGGCGCAGGCAAAACTACTCTCATCCGTTGTTTGCTGGGAGAATACAATTGTGAAGGCAATGTACTGGTCGATGGTTTAAAACCAAGAGATAATCGCCAGCTTGTGTTAAAGCGTATTGGGTTCGTACCTCAGTTGCCACCACCATTGAAAATGCCGGTCGGTCAGTTGCTTAGTTTTTCGGCCAGTGTTTGTGACGCGGATGTCGATAGAATGATTCATGTTGCCGAACGACTGGGTCTGGAAGTAGAGCAAATTCGTAATCGACCTTTTGTGAAATTATCCGGTGGTCAAAAACAGAAATTACTGATCAGTATTGCGCTGGGCCGGGATACTGATATTTTAATTCTTGATGAACCCGCAGCAAATCTCGACCCCGAGGCGCGACATATCTTTTTTCAGATTCTGGCAGAAAAACCGGAGCATACAGTGATGCTGATTTCCAGCCATCGACTGGATGAGGTTGCATCTCTGGTAAACCGGGTTATTGAAATGGATCAGGGACAGATCGTGCTGGATGATCATGTTGAAGATCTGGTTGATATGAATAGTAAACTCTATTGTCAGATCGGTTTAATCAAGGCGGAACCCGCGTTTGCCAAAGCAATCGGGGAATGGGGCTTTAGTGATGTAGCGGACGGCAAAATCTGGCAGGGCGTTGTGGCGGGCGCGGATCGCCTGCGTTTTCTTGGCGTACTGAGTCGCTATACTGGCTTATTAAGCAGCGTTCAGCTTGATGAAAAAGAGACGCCGTATCATGCGTAGATTTTTGTTGCTGGGGCTGCTGGCGTTTTTATCATCATGCAGCAAAGTCGATACCGGTCCGGTGGAAGTAAAGTGGGATCGTGATGCCTGTGAACGTTGTCGCATGGTGTTAAGCGATCGTCTGCATTCCGCGCAAGTGCGTAATGGCACCAATGCTAAAGTCTATTTGTTTGATGATATCGGTGGCGCCATATTATGGCTAAGCGATAAAGACTGGGCAGACCATCCAAAAACAGAGATCTGGGTAAATCACCATACAACCGGTGTTTGGCTAGATGCGCGCAAAGCAGTTTATATTAGTGGGCAGAATACACCCATGGCATTTGGGCTGGGAGCGCAGTCCGAGCCGGTGGCGGGTGCCCTGAACTATCAGCAGGCTGTGCAATATATCTATGATCGAGAAAAGCGGTTTAATCAGGCTGGCTCAGATTTAAAAGGACAGGTGCAAGATGAACACCACTAATGAAGCAACCGCAGGGAAAATCAGCGCCACTGAGACAAATACATTTCAAGCGAATAGTACATCGGACAAACTAACATCTATGAAACATTTATGGTTAACGGCCTGGGCCGATATAGTTGAATCCTTACGCGCGCGCTGGTTCATGGTGTATGCCGGTATTTTTGGCAGTATTGTGATTTTGCTTTTTGTGTTCGGTTTGACCGAATCACGCATTATGGGTTTTACCGGATTATCTCGGCTGCTCATCACCTATATCCAGTTAACCATGGCTATTCTGCCTATTTTTGTATTAATAACTACGGTACGTTCGGTTGCCGGAGATAGAGAAGCCGGGGTTTTTGAATACATGCTGTCATTGCCAGTGTCGTTGTTTGCCTGGTTCTGGGGAAAAATGCTCGGCCGTTTTATGGTGATTTTCATACCGGTTTTTTTCGCCATGCTGATTGCGCTGATTGTCGGAGTATTCAGGGGCGCTGAAGTACCCTGGGGCTTATTTGGTTATTACACGGCGTTACTGGTCGTGCTGGCCTGGTGTTTCCTGGGTATTGGTATGCTAATTTCCA
>JAPHRO010000018.1 GCA_026195895.1 Gammaproteobacteria bacterium | reverse complement strand
CAACAGCAATCATGATTTTTCTCAATTCGGTATTACTGGTCGGTTTAAACGCCCACACCGGACAGGGGCACAGACGAAAAAGCTGCATGTCCGTACTGCCAAACAACATATTTTTTATGCCGACCTCGTTCTCGGCTGGTTTCATCAGCAGATCATAACCACCCCTTAGGGCTTCACGAATTATTTCCAGGTAGGGTTTTCCACTGGATTGCTTAATTGTTACCTGGATCCCTCTCTTTTCAAGCTCAGAGGAAATATCCTGCATCTGTTCCAGACAATCTTCCTCCATCCACTGGTGTAGCTCAGAGGCTTCTGTACTCATAGCCTGGTCACCTGGCGGCGTATCCAGTACGCTTAACAGGGTAAGCTGCGCAGTTGAGCCTTTTGTAACAGTGGCAACCTCGGCGATTAATGCATCTCTACCGTATTCGCCATCAACCACCAGAAGGATATTCCCGATCTGCTTCATATAAATGTACCTGCGTTTTTACCCGTTGAAGATTCCCCTTCAGGGTAGTCTGTTTCGTGAACTTCCACTAACATCCCAGGCTAAAACTCCAGTCGTGCATATAGTATATACTGAATTAAACTGCGCTGGAGATTGATCCATTATCTCCGCAACACATAGCTCGCCACCACCAACAGGGTGCCGTACGGTGAGCAAAAGCAACAGACATACACTGGATGAATGTTATGCGTTATCTTGCACTCGCGACAGACTACGACGGCACGCTGGCTTCAGATGACAGGGTGTCGGAACTTACGGTACAGGCCCTGGAACGCCTGAGGGTATCTGGAAGGCAGATAATCATGGTCACCGGTCGTCGGCTCGATGACCTGCTTGCGGTCTGTTCCTGTGTACAACTGTTCGACCTCGTCGTCGCCGAGAACGGTGCGGTTGTCTACAATCCGCATAGTCGCGAAGAGACGCAACTAGCCAATCCACCGTCCAAGCTGCTGATACAGGGCCTGCAGGCGCGCGGAGTCGAGCCGTTGGAGATCGGACAGGTGCTGGTGGCGACGCACGCGCCGCATCGCGCGGCCGTTCAGGACGTCATCTGGGAACTCGGTCTCGAGGCTCAGGTGATCTGTAATCGCGGCGAAGTGATGGTGCTCCCGGCCGGCATCAACAAGGCGACAGGCCTTGAGTACGCATTGCACAAACTGGGGCTTTCACGCCACGAGGTGGTCGGCGTCGGCGACGCGGAAAACGATCATTCATTCCTGGAGTACTGTGAATGTGCCGTGGCGGTGGCTAACGCGGCGCCATCCATCAAACAGATCGCCATCCTGGTGACGACGGCCGAAAACGGCAGCGGTGTCATCGAATTGATCAACGAGTTGATCAGTGAGGATTTGCGCCGACTGGAAGGCAAACTTTCGCAAAACCTGATTTTGCTCGGCAAACGCACCGACGGCACCGCCATACAACTCTCGCCCTACGGCCACAATATACTGGTTGCCGGGCCTTCCGGCTGCGGCAAGTCCACACTCACCGCCGGTATCATCGAACGCCTCATTGAAAAGGATTATCAGGTCTGCATCATTGACCCAGAAGGCGATTACGGAACCTTGCACGACGTGGTGGCTCTCGGTAACCAGTGGCGCGCCCCGAGCATCGCCGAGGTATTGTCGATCCTCGAGGATCCCAAGATCAATCTGAGCGTCAATCTGCTCGGTATTCCACTGGATGACCGGCCGGGTTTTTTCGCGCAACTCGCACCGAACCTGCAGGCCATGCGCGCCCGGACCGGGCGGCCACACTGGCTGGTCGCAGACGAGGCGCACCATATGCTGCCCGCTAGCTGGGGTCACGCCGCGGCCGTGCTGCCACAAAAGCTCCACGAAACCATCCTGGTCACCGTGCATCCCGACCAGGTGGCGGCGGAGATCCTCACACCGATCGACGTGGTTGTGGCCATTGGCCATTCGCCGGAAGAGACCCTCAGGAAATTCGCTGACACAACGGACCAGCCATTGACGTGGCCGGAAGGTCTGGCGTATCAACCGACTCATGTCGTCGCCTGGTTTCTCCGGGACGGGCAAGCACCGTTTTCGATGCAGTCACAGCGCGGGCGGGCCGAGCGCATCCGTCACCTCCGCAAGTACGCGGAAGGTAATCTGCGCTGGCACAGTTTTTATTTTCGCGGCCCCGACAACCATCACAACCTGAAGGCACAAAATCTTATGGTTTTCTGCCAGACCGCCGAGGGCATCGACGAGGCAACCTGGATGTTCCACCTCCGCCGCGGCGATTACTCGAGCTGGTTCCGCTACGCGATTAAGGATGATTATCTCGCCGACGAAACGGAACGTGTCGAAAGTCGCGCCGACCTCGAGCCATGGCAGACGCGGCAGATGATTACGGAGTTGGTGAATGCCCGTTACACGCTGCCGGAATAGGCAACTGAAAACTAGCATAGCGCAGGCTTCAAAAGCTCATCAAATTACTGAGTTGTTTAACCTTATGATTGAGGATTTTATATTGAGTAAATTTTGTATTTCATGGTTTAATAAATAAATTGTGAAACAATAATCAGATGCAGCCGGATAGTCTGCTATTTGCTGGAAACAGCAATCACAGGGACAAAAGTAAAAATCAGCTAAGAGTGATCTTTAGTGCGTCACTAAAAAATAAGCGCTTCAACATTTACCGCTACCTCGTTTCAATATCAGGAATTAATTAATGACAGCTACTGCATTCAAAGAGTATAAAGTCTGGGGACTCCCCAGTAGAATATTTCACTGGGTAAACTTCCTGTCTGTCATCTGCCTTGTGTTTTTTGGCATACTTATGATGTACAAAAAAGAGTTAGGTATCGTCAGTATAGAAGCTAAACTTGCGTTAAAAGAAGTTCACGTAATTATTGGCTATGTCTTCGCGACGAATCTGTTATTGCGTATCATCTGGGGATTTGTCGGGGATAAATATGCACGTTGGCGGTATATTCTACCCGGTGCAGGTTTTATAAAAAACACCCGAAATTACATCCGTGCTAATTCAACTGGAGAGCAGCAACAATACCTGGGGCATACGCCAACAGGTCGTCTTGCAATAACATTCATTTTCATTCTTCTGATAGTTTTAATGAGCAGTGGGTTGATACGTGCAGGCACCGATATCTATTACCCGCCGTTTGGCGGTTATGTAACCGAATATATTGCTGCACCTGACACCAATCCTGAAGATATTATTCCCTACAATACCGCGGGAACAGATGCCGACAAAACCAAACAGTTAAAGTCATTTAAAAAACCCTTTGGTGTAGTGCATTCGTATGCGGCTTATACCCTTATGTTTATGATTTTCTTACATGTGTTTTTTGTAATACGCGCAGAAGTAAAACAGGGTGGTGGTTTGATTACAGCCATGTTTACAGGCAAAAAAATATTTAGGCACAAACCGGTTGACCTTGATGAATAAACTGCAGCGGCCAGGCGAACTTGTTGCGCTGGTTTGTTAATTGAGAATTATCCGTTCTCAACAGCGTATTTTTTGTTGTCGGCTGTCTCTGGATATTTGCTGAACTAGATACAGGTTTCCAGAGTCGATGTTCGAAAACCCATCTGGCTTTTCCATTGGTGAGCCTGTTGTAATGGTAGTAAACAATATATCAGTTGTTATTTTTGAACAAAAAAGCGTGCTGATAACTGACGTTATCCGAGGAGTACGCTTGCTGAATATACGGTTAAAAACCCTGCCGCAGCGATTGGTCCGGTAATGTTGTGGATATCTTCAAACGCTTCAGGAACCATCGTTTGAATAACCATGACTAAAATGGCCCCTGCAGCCACCGCAGTTGCGAATGCCACATAGGTATCGCCGAACAAACCAAGAAACCGAAACCCTAGCCACGCTGACATTGCACAAACACCTGCAATGGAAAACCACAAACCGAAAACATAACGCGCGCTTTTTCCTGATGCTCGCATACCGGCTGAACTCGATAGGCCTTCCGGAATATTCGATAAAAAAATGGCGAACACAGTGAGCAGTGCAACACCCTCGCCATCAAGTAAGCTGACACCAATGGCTGCTGCTTCGGGCACGCCATCAATAATTGCGCCCAGCACAATAGCCGTGCCGGCACCTTGCGCTGAGTGTGAGCCGGGAACCTGGGAGCGTTTGCGATGTTTTGCACCGTACAATGAAAGTACAGCATTTGCGCCGGAGTAGATGATAACGCCAAAACTAAAGCCCATTATGGCGGAAAGTAACCCACCTTTATGAGTGGCTGTTTCCATAAGTTCAAACGACAGAATTGAAATTAGCACGCCGGCGCCAAACGCCATTATGCTCGCCACCACTTTGTGTGGCAATTTAACGAAATAGCCTATAGCCGCACCCAGAAGTAACGCCAGGCCAGCAAAACCGCCCCAGAACGCCGCCTCTAAACCCGGTGACATACCAGCCCCTTCGCCGCAGACAATACAACTGTGTATCGTTGTTTTACAACGTTGTATTTATCGTTACTCATTCAATCACTCACTAAAATCGGTATTGCAGAGATTTGATTACATGCTGTTAATCAGAGTTGCCTTAAGGTAAAGCAGAAAACGTCATTGTGTATTATTTTCTCGTAATACTAACCGTCGGATATCATTGCCGGTGGGTGCTTCATGCGCGCACAGGTCGAATGCGGGCAGTATCGCGAACACATGGTCAAAAATATCCGATTGAATATTTTCATACTCTACCCAACTGGTGGTATTCGTGAAGGCATAAATTTCTATGGGAAGGCCTTCGGCAGACGGTTCGAGCTGCCGAACCATCAACGTCATTTTTTGATGTATATTGGGATTTTCGCGAAGGTAGGTTAGCAGATACTGTCTGAATGTTCCGATATTCGTGAGTCTACGACCGTTAAGTACAATAGACATATCCGTATTCCTGGTCGCATTTTCACTCTCGATAAGTTTTAATCGCTTGCTAATATACTCACCTAATAAATCTGCTTTAGTAAGCCGATCAAGTAGTTCGTCATCAAGGAAACGGACGCTACTCGCCTGGATAAGAATACTCCTTTTAATTCTCCTTCCTCCAGACTCTGACATGCCACGCCAGTTTTTGAAAGAATCGGATATCAGCGCATAAGTGGGTATCGTTGTAATCGTTTTATCCCAGTTTTGCACTTTGACCGTTGTTAACGCAATATCAATTACGTCCCCGTCGGCGCCGTATTTTGGCATTTCGAGCCAGTCGCCAACCGACAACATTTTATTCGCAGATAACTGTATTCCCGCCACAAGTCCCAGGATTGGGTCTTTAAAGACCAGCAGCATCACTGCTGATAATGCGCCTAAACCACTCAACAATATCAACGGTGACTTGCCCATCAATAGTGAAATCGCGAGTAAGCCCGCTAGCACACTGGTGATCAATTTAACCGTTTGAAACAGACCTTTTATTGGAAAACGATTTTGGCTGGTTCTTTTATCGGTCAGGTTCTGCAAGATATCCAGCACTGAAAACAACGCAAGAAGTGCAAATAAAATAATCCATTGATCACTGATTACCTGAATGGCATGCAGAAGAGATGAGGTATCGTCAAACCACAAATTCGCCTGAATTTGCACAACGGCGCCTTGCAATATAAATGAAACGCGTCGGTAAAGCCCGTCGGTGACGATTGACAGATCCCAGCTTCGCCCTGTTCTGGACGCCCATGATGCAAATTGTCGGCGCACGAAGAAATGCAGGAAAAAATGCAGGCCAAGGGCAAAAACGCCAATCCACACCACAACAAGTCCATTGAAAAGGAGGTTACCCGCGCCCGGCACATGATGTTCTATCCAGGATAGTAAAAATTCTTTGAACTCACTCCGTATTGTATCCATGCTAGCTAAGGCCCTTACTATATTTGCTCATTAAAATTTGTTTTATTCGTATCGGTACATAATTGCGTATCGCGATAAGTAGTTTGTCGAGATCACTGTGAAACAGGAGCATATCGCGATGAGCATGCTTGAGAAAGTCCGCAGCAACTGCATGATTCACACTCGCAACAGGCAAATTGATGAAGCTATCTATTTTTAAGCCAATACTATAAAACAGTCGGCCATGCGCGCCCACCACTGTTTATTTCTCATGCATTGAGTTCACGATCATGAGTTCGGCGAACCAGAATGGAAGACTTCTTTTTCGCATAGAAGCTTTCCGAGCATTTGAGTGGTGGGTCGGTATGCAGAGTTAGCTCTCAAATTTCAGGCCTGGCAGACACGGCAGATGATTGCGAAGCTGGTGAATACCCGTTACATGCTGCCAGAATAAATCTGAAAATCACTATTGGGCCATCTTCAAAAGCGCATCAAAAACGATAGATCGCGGCGGCACCGGTCCTCGTTGGCATTCGTTCGGTCGGAACGATCACTACTTCGCCACCTGCCTTGACCACGTACACGCCGAGATCGTCGAGTACATCGTCAACTTCCGGGTTACTCAGGTCGTTAGTGATAATTTCGCCGCTTGCTACATCGATATATCCGGGTATTAAGCGGTCGGCCTCGATCAACAGCGTTGCGATTCGTCCGGCGATGGCGGCTGTTGCAATGTCGCCAGGCTCATCCGTGCCCTGCCCTTTTGCAGCTGCCGCGGCAAAGGCCTCCACCAGGCCGTCCAGCCGTTCGAGGTAATACGGTTGCACCAGTTGCCATGCACGTTCACGCAGCGCATCGAGCGACAGGTCATCCGGGTGAACGTCGAGCGCCTGTTTCATCAATAACGGGTTGCGGCTGATGCTGCGAAACCGATGGTGGTGCTCGGGTAGCGCCGCCAGTATCAGGCGCAACCCCGAGGGTTGCGAATAATGTTGCAACACCGCCTGGTCGACTGCGCGGAAAAACTGTTCGGTTTCACGGTCTACGGCATCCTGTTTGACATCGGTGCCATGTCCGGTGGCGCCGCCGGTGGGGCCGTAGGTGCGATGCGCGCCTTCACGAGCGTCAGTCTCTTTGCCCAGCAGTTCGGCAGCCGTTTGCGGCACAGCTTCGATTGGCGGCATTTCATCCAGCGCGTCGCGATTACCTTCGAAAACCTTGTACGCGTTTCGGCTCAGCGCAAGAATCTGGTAGCGGTCGGCCGACTGCGTTATACGCATCAGCGGTTTGGTATGGAAACTGTCGGCGACAACCACCAGTTCGGCAACCGGGCGCTGCAGCTTATAAACGCGAAACAGCCCGGGCGCACTCAGAATCGCGAGCCCGTCAGCAGTGTGATTCCAGAAAATCTGGTCTTTAGCCAGGGCTTCGAACGGTTGCATAAGCAACCTGATGTCCCGTTTCGGGTATTTCTGCCGCAATGATGCTTCAAGCTTCTTCACCAGGTTGCGAAAGCGGATGGGATCCTGGGTATTGTCCGGATGTTGCCTGTGTGTTGGCTGATACAGGGAAAGACAGGGCGGTTCGTGATCGCCGGAAAGAATGGCCGGATAATCCTGTGTAAGTGAATTCATAGTAGAGACACCTCCAGTAATTTTCGATAAAGCATGTTCTAAACCCTGTCTCGCCGGTTCAATGTCGAAATAAACGCGGGTTGCGCTCGATGAACTTTCGAATCCAGGCTTCGATGAAAGAGCGTTCGTCGCGTTTCATATACCACCAGCCCAATACGCTGATAGTCAGGGCACCCAGTGCATTGACAATCATATCCCACATGGTGTCGGTCAGTCCTGATAAATCGCCGAGCATAGGCTTTTGCATATTGGTGCCGACGATCTGGTCCATGCCGAATTCAAAGATCTCCCACAGCGTACCGACCGTCACGGCAAATAAAAACGCGAACAGGGCCACGAAATGTGCCCGCATATGAACGTCGACGCGTTCGCTCTCGTTGAGCACGTAGACGAGCAGAAAACCGAGAATCCCCATCAGCAGACCGGAACTGGTGTGTAGTGCGATATCCCACCACCAGAACCGCACGTAATAGCTATGGATTTCCCCGAGGAATAATGCGGCGAAGATGAATACCACAGCGAGCAGCTGAAACTCGGCAGGAATATGCACCCGGAACCGGCGACCAAGCAAGGCGGGCGAAAGCGTGACCGCCATGATCGCCATCACCAGGAACGCGTTAATCCACTGTTGCTCATAGAACACCAGTATTAATTCCACCGCCATGATGGCCTGGAGCACAATCAGAATCCCCCGGTGGACGCGCGCCGGCAAATCGGTTGAGATTTTTTGCGGGGCTGGAGTCCGGGGTTTGCTGTCCATTCTACTCAATACCTGTTCAACGAGCCGGCCTGGTAGACGCGGCAGATGATTGCGGAGCTGGTGAATACCCGTTACACGCTGCCAGATTAGCGTCCATTGACGGATTGAGGTTACGATTTAACGGTGGAACTCGCCGGCCCGCTCGGGTTGGTAGACCACCTCCACGAGGCGCACTTTCAACATGCCGCCACCCGGCCTGGGCCACTCGATGTGCTCACCCGCGGACAGCCCTAGCAGCGCACTACCGACCGGCGCGAGTACCGAGATACGTTCGGCGCTGCCATCCATGTCTTTCGGATACACCAGCGTCAGACAGAACTCTTCTCCCGATTCCAGCGCAAAGCGCACCTTGCTGTTCATGGTCACTACATCAGGCGGCACCTCCTGTGGCTCGACGACATCGGCGCGATCAAGCTCCGCCCGCAGCTCGGTCTTGCCCGGAAAAGCAGCCGCAGGCAGGCTCTCAAGCAGTGCATCCAGACGATCCAGGTCCTGTGAGGTCAGAATAATTTTCGGCCGTTCGTTCATCAGATTCTCTCGTTAATCGGTTGATTTCGCCAATCGAGTGGCGTGCCGAGACATTAGATTTTTCCTCGATACGCCGTAGTATTATAGTAGGGCGCATCTTAAACCTTTTCGACAAAACTTAGAAGCACCACAGCAGACCGGAAACCGAGAATATGCCCAGACACAGCAAACCCCAACGGCCCTTACTTTTACGTGCCCACCTGTGGCAACAGGTGTTGTTAGCGATGGTGTTTGGCATCGGGCTGGGGCTGCTGCTGTCGCCGTCCGGTATGGCATTGCTTTCCAAAGAAACGGCTTACGACGTAGCCCAATGGGTCGCGTTGCCCGGGCAGTTGTTCCTGGCCGTGATCCAGATGGTCGTGATACCGCTGGTGATATCCTCGATCATCCTTGGCATTACCTCCAGCGGTGATACCTCTTTTCTGAAAAAAGCCGGTCTGCGAATCGTGCCTTATTTTATTGTCACCACCTCTATCGCCGTCGTGCTCGGCATCACTGTGGCGACCATGTTGCGTCCCGGCAATTACATTGATGCCGAACTGGTGGAGTCCATGGTCGGCGATACGCCGCATACGGTGACCACCAGCCATATCGAACAGCAGGACATCAGTCTCCCACAACGTATTGTGAAAATGGTGCCCGAGAATCCATTCAAATCCCTCGTCGACAAGGACATGTTCTCCACCGTGGTCTATGCCATTTTTATTGGTGTGGCGCTGCTCGCGCTGGAAAAACGTCAGAATAAACTGATTCTCGATCTGCTGGGCAGTATCCAGGCCCTCACCCTGAAAATCGTCAACTGGGCGATGCTGATTGCGCCACTGGCGGTTTTTGGTCTGCTCTGTGACATCACGATTCGCGTCGGTATTGACGCTATTCTCAGTATGTCGGTTTATGTCGCCAGCGTGTTGCTCGGATTACTGCTGTTGTTGGGGATCTATGTCCTGATCGTGATGTTTTTAGCAAAAAAGGCGCCGGGTGCCTTCCTGCGTGCGATTCGCGAACCGCAACTACTGGCATTTTCCACCTCGAGCTCTGCCGCTGTAATGCCACTGTCCATGCAAACGGCCCACGAGAAGCTGGGTGTACGAAAGTCCATCGCGCAGTTCATTATTCCCCTGGGTGCGACGATTAACATGGATGGTACGGCGCTGTATCAGGTGGTGGCGGCCGTGTTCTTAACCCAGGTATTCGGCATCGATCTTAGTCTGAGTGATTTATTGTTGCTCACCGCAACCACAGTCGGTGCTTCCATCGGTACACCGAGCACCCCCGGTGTGGGAATAGTCATACTCGCTACCATTCTGCAGGGCATCGGTGTACCCACCACCGGCATTGCTCTGATTCTCGGTGTCGACCGGATTCTGGATATGTGTAGAACCACGGTGAATGTCAGTGGTGATCTGACCGCGTGTGTGGTGATGGATCGCTGGATTGGCCAGGAACTTGCGGCAGATGAACCCGCACAAGTGCTACCAGAAGTTACCTGAAGAGAGCCAGTTTCCGGTTCGGTCAAGCTTCAGGGACTTAACAGGAATCGTGTTTACTTAACTATATAGGCCATGATTTCCTCGCAGGTGCACTACTGCAAGGCGTGTTTTATGGAGTTTTGGCTAACCAGCGCAGGAAGCACAATATTAATACTAAATATTGTCAACAGCGCCGCCTGGTTTCCTGCATCTCGGATATTGCAACTGTTGCTTTACCTATCGGCTGATCAGCCAGTAAAATCACCATCCATGACTACAGCCGCCAACCATACCCCCATGATGCAGCAATTTTTGCGCATCAAAGCCGAGCATCCCGATATTCTGCTGTTTTATCGCATGGGGGATTTTTATGAGTTATTTTTTGATGATGCTCGCAAGGCGGCTCAATTGCTGGATATCACCCTTACTTCCCGCGGTAAATCCAACGGCGAAGCCATTCCCATGGCCGGTATTCCCTATCATGCGTCAGATAATTACCTGGGCCGTCTGATTCGTCAGGGCGAATCTGTCGCCATCTGCGAGCAGGTGGGCGATCCCAATACCAGTAAAGGGCCGGTAGAACGTAAGGTAGTCCGTATCGTCACGCCTGGCACCGTCACCGAAGAAAACCTGCTGGAAGAGCGTAAGGATAATCTACTAATGGCGGTCTGTTCTGGCCAGGATAGCATCGGTATGGCGGTGCTGGATGTTGCATCAGGCCGGTTCAGTGTGCAGGAACTGACCAGGTCCGAGCAGCTCATCACCGAACTGGAGCGGCTGAAACCGGCTGAAATACTGATCTCAGAGGAAGATGCCTTATATCAGACATTATCGGCCAGCCAGGGCGTGCGTCGACAGCCCCCCTGGTTTTTCGAGCTGGACACCTGCACCCGGTTGTTAACCGAGCAATTTGGCACCAGGGATCTGAGTGGTTTTGGCTGTGATGGTCTGGTTAATCCCATTATGGCAGCTGGTTGCCTGATGCAATATGTAAAAGACACCCAGCGCACCAGCCTGCCCCATATTCAGGGACTGCAACTGGAACGAAGTGAAGATGCGGTGCTACTGGATGCCGCCAGCAGAAAAAATCTCGAGCTGGAATATAATCTGTCGGGCGGCACCGACAACACGCTGGCATCGGTTATTGATAAAACCACGACAGCGATGGGCAGCCGTTGCCTGCGGCGCTGGATTAATCGCCCGCTGCGCGATCAACAGCAACTGGGGCAACGCCATAAAGCCATTGCAGCGTTACTCGAAAATCGCGCTTACCTGCCACTACAGGACAGTCTCAGCTTAATCGGTGATATTGAACGCATACTTGCCCGGGTCGCCATCAAGTCGGCGCGACCGCGCGACCTGTTCACGCTGGGGCATTCTTTGAGCGTACTGCCGGATATCCAGCAGCAACTTGCCCAGATGTCGGCAGACAAACTGGCCCTGTTAGCCAGTGAAATATCAGAACATCCCGCAACGGTTGAATTACTGGCAAAAGCAGTCATCGAAAATCCGCCCGTGCTTATTCGTGATGGTGGCGTCATCGCCGAAGGCTACGATGCCGAACTTGATGAACTGCGTAATTTGAGTAAACATGCCGATCAGTTTTTAATCGATCTTGAACAGCAGGAAAAAGAACGCACCGGCATTAACACATTAAAAGTTAGTTATAACCGGGTGCATGGTTTTTATATAGAAATCTCGCGGGCGCAGTCAGAAAATGTACCGGCTGATTATGTACGCAGGCAAACCTTAAAATCGACCGAGCGCTTTATCACGCCTGAGTTAAAAGAATTTGAAGATAAGGTATTAAGCGCCAAAGAACGAGCGCTGGCCAAAGAAAAAGCCCTGTATGAAGATTTGCTGGAGCAGTTATTAAAACTGTTAAGCCCTTTGCAGCTATGTGCCAACGGGCTTGCCGAACTGGATGCCCTCGCCTGTCTGGCCGAACGGGCAGACAACCTCGATTACTGTCAGCCGGAATTCCAGACACGTAGCGGCATCACTATTGAAGCGGGACGTCACCCGGTGGTCGAACAGGTAAACAGCGAAACCTTCGTACCCAATGATACGCGATTGAATGATCAGCAACGCATGCTAATTATTACCGGCCCTAACATGGGTGGTAAATCAACTTACATGCGGCAAACGGCACTGATTGTCCTGTTGGCTCATATTGGTTCCTATGTGCCGGCCAAACGTGCCGTCATCGGTAGCATTGATCGCATATTCACCCGTATTGGCGCATCAGACGATCTTGCTTCGGGCCGATCGACCTTTATGGTGGAAATGACGGAAGCCGCCAATATTTTAAATAATGCAACAGAGAAAAGCCTGGTACTCATGGATGAGATTGGACGAGGCACCAGTACCTTTGATGGCCTTTCTCTGGCCTGGTCCTGTGCCGAACACCTGGCTCGTGAAAGTCGTTCTTTTACGCTGTTTGCTACCCATTATTTTGAACTGACCGCATTGGTCGACGAAATCCCAACCATTAGCAATGTTCATCTGGATGCCGTGGAACACGGTGATAATATTGTTTTTATGCATGCGGTTAAAAAAGGCCCTGCTAATCAGAGCTATGGTTTACAGGTAGCTAAACTTGCGGGGGTTCCAGTTAGCGTTATCAATAGTGCCAAAAAGAAATTACTAAAACTGGAACGGCAATCAGCGGGCAATCACGAACAAATCATCGAACAAACGACCGGGCAGATGGAATTATTTAATAATAATCCCCATCCTATTGTGGAATACCTGCTTGACCTGGATGCAGATGATTTAACGGCCAAACAGGCATTGAGCCTGATCTACGATTTGATTGAAAAAGCCGGTCAGCATTAAACTCCGTCTCAGACATTATTTATGCTATGTTTTCACTTATGACAATTAAAACAATAGGTATTATTGCAAAAGATAAAGGTGCAGCGGTTAAAAAAACCGTGGTGAGTCTTTGTGATTATTTAATCGAAAATACCTATCAGGTAATACTCGATCGAAGCGCAACGGGGTTGTATGATAAATCAAAAGTAGAATTTTCCGACCGTGAGGCTCTGGGTGAAAAATGTGACCTGGCAATTGTAGTCGGTGGCGATGGTACCTTTTTAAGCGCTGTGCGTTCTTTGTCCGATTTTAATATCCCTATCATGGGCATTAATCTGGGGCGTCTGGGTTTTCTGGTCGATATATCTCCTGCCGACATGCTGGTTCATTTAGAACAAATACTGGCTGGTAATTTTGTTGAAGAAAGCCGCTTTTTGTTTCAGTCACAGGTCATTCGGGATGGTCATGTCATCGCCGAAGCCGAAGCCCTCAATGATGTGGTGGTACATATTCGTGATGTGGCACGAATGATAGAATTTGAAATCTATATTAATGGACAATTTGTTAATTATCAACGCGCCGATGGTTTAGTGGTTTCGACACCAACCGGATCAACGGCCTATGCCCTATCCAGCGGCGGCCCATTATTACATGCCAATCTGGACGCCATGGTACTTGTACCGATCTGTCCACATACACTTACTAACCGGCCACTGGTAGTAAATTCCGATAGCAATATTGAAATCGTTATTGGCACCGGTAAGCAATCAACATCTCAGGTAACCTTCGACGGGCAAACCGCTTTTGATGTTAAGCCTGGCGATAAAATATCCATTCAACGCAAACAGAATCTCGTGCGGCTAATTCATCCTGGCAACTATGACTACTACGAAATATTGCGGGAAAAATTACGCTGGAGCGAACAGCCAAAATAATAATGTTAAATCATATTCGCATCCGCAACTTCGCCATTATTGATCACCTTGATCTGGAATTCAAAGACGGTCTTACCGCTTTAACCGGAGAAACAGGTGCTGGTAAATCTATTCTGCTCGGTGCACTCGGCTTACTGCTCGGTGACCGAGCAGATAGTGACAGTGTGCGCTCGGGTTCCAGCAAGGCCGAAATTAGTGCTGAGTTTGATATTAGCAAACTGGATCATGTTGCTAACTGGTTAAAAGAAAAAGAACTGGATTCAGATCAGGACTGCCTGATTCGTCGACGCCTGTCTTCAGATGGTCGTTCGCGCGCTTTTATTAATGGCTCTCCTGTACCCTTGCAGGACATGCGTGAACTTGGTGAAATGCTGGTAGACATTCATGGTCAGCATGAGCATCAATCCTTAATGAAACCACAAATGCAGCGTCAGTTGCTTGATGACTATGCGAATAATAAAAAACCATTAATAGCATTAAAAAATATTTTCGAGCAATGGAAAAAAACGCGTAGCGAATTCGAACAGTTAAAAAATGCTGCGGATGATCGCAATGACAGGATCGATCTTTTACGCTACCAGGTTCAGGAACTTGATAATCTGGCGCTGGCGGAAAATGAGGTCAATCTGCTGCAGGAAGAACATCAGCGTCTTGCCAATGCAGATCGTTTACTGGATGTTAGCCAGAAGGCCTTACAGGCAATTTATGATGCTGAAGATGCGAGTATCTATACGCAATTATCATCCTTTGCATCAGATATCGAATCCGCTTCGGAAGTTGACCATAATCTTGCACCGGCAAATGATATGCTCAATGAAGCCATGGTACAGATTGAAGAAACGGCCAGTTTGTTACGTGATTATCTGGATAGACTGGAAAGTGATCCGGCTCGCTTCGATGAAGTCGAAACCCGGCTGGGTTTGATTCATGATTTATCCAGAAAACACCAGATTGATGCGCAGCAGTTAAACGAAGTACATCAGCAACTGACGCAGGAATTAGATAATCTGGATCACGCCGATGAAAATCTCGCGTCGTTGGAAAAAAAGTCGAATGAACTTGAACAACAGTATTTGAAACAGGCTAAAAAACTTTCCATAGCTCGCAGTAAAGCCGCCACCGCATTGAATAAAAAAATATCCGAAGCAATGCAAACCCTGGGTATGTCGGGTGGAACTTTTGAAATAAAAGTGCAGGAAAACAGCAGCGGTAAATACGGCATTCATGGATTAGACGATATTGAATTTACTGTCAGCGCCAATGCCGGCCAGGCATGTAAATCACTAGCCAAAGTAGCTTCGGGCGGCGAACTGGCACGGATAAGTTTAGCCATACAAATGATTACGGCACAACAGGGGCGCATACCTACGTTAATTTTTGATGAAGTCGATAGTGGTGTTGGTGGCGGTATTGCAGAAATTGTTGGTCGCCATTTACGGGCTTTAGGAGAGAGTCGTCAGGTATTTTGCGTCACTCATTTACCACAAGTCGCATCTCAGGCGCACCATCACATGCAGGTGCAAAAATTATCAGAAAATAATGAAACCATTACACAGATAAATTCATTAACTGAGCAACAACGAATCGAAGAAATCTCGCGCATGCTGGGTGGAGTGGAAATCACTCAACAGACTCGAGCACATGCCGAAGAAATGCTGATGAGATCCCAGCAATAACTGGCATCTCATCAGGCTTAAGCGAAGTTATTAATATCTGGGGCCATAATATGGATATGGTACTGGTCCGTAATAGCCATAAGCGGGGGCTGCTGGTGGATAATAAACGGGGCCTCCAGGCTGTTGCATTTGCGGCGAGCTTGTAGGTGCAGGTGGTTGCTGTTGCCACTGAGGAGGTCTGGCCCAATCAGGGCGTTGCCCCATCATTTGAGACTGACGTTCTTTTACCCAGGTGGGTAGCTGTGGTGGTGCTGTACCAGGTTCACGATTTGCCCAGTCGGGACGCTGAGGTCGTTGTTTTTCACGCATGGCCTGACGTTCTTTTACCCAGGCAGGTGGTTCGACCTGCGATCTGTTCGTATTACGGTTCGCCCAGTCTGGTCGCTGCGCTAACTGCTTTTGCCTTAAAGCCTGCTGTTCTTTTGCCCAGGCAGGTGGTTCTGGCGGTGTCCATTCCCGATTGCCGCTGACATTATCAGCCGATCTTTGTGCCATTTGCTCTTTCATTTTATTCCGCTGCTCCTGTACCCACTCCGGTGTTTCAGGAGGTGTCCATTTAGGCTGGCTGTCGCGATTGGCCTGCTGCGTTTCAGTCCGATTTTGCATCGCTTCGCGACGTGCTGTCATCCAGTCTGGTTCGGTGGATGGATTACCAGCGGCAAATGTGGGTTGCGTTGAAGGTGCTGTTGGCGCTACTAATGCTGGTGAGTTTTGATTACTGGCATCACTCGCGAAGAAATCTGAAACACCAAGGTCAGAACCCAGATCTGTTAAGTCCACGTTCAGGTCTTTGCCTGAGAAAAAGTAAACAATAACAGCAATCACTGCAGCAAACATGACGGCCATAATTAGTGGATAATAGCTTCCTTTGCTGACATTATCTGGTTTCGCATCTGCCGGGTCGTCCGATGGCATAACCCCCATAGTTTTTAATTTATCTGCAACTTCTTTGTTGACTCCATCTTCTTCAGATGATTTCGATTTGTCGTCTTTCTTAGTCATGACGGTACTCCTGAATTGTTAATCTTTTATACAACAGTTTTGTCATTATCTTTAAATTCAGCATTCTCAATATTAATTGAGTCGGGTGAATTATTGTTAGTTGATAATTCTGCTGCTCCAGTATTGTCATCGCCGGATGGTTTTGCATACTGGTCATTAAGTTTCTGTATATATAAATCGGCCTGTGCAACTATTTTTTTCAGTCCATTTCTGGAAAAGTATCCCCAGCCCACAGGTTGTGGTCTGAACACACTGTGAAATATTGATGTATTTTTTTTAAATGCGCGTTTTAAACTACTTTTAAATTCATCCGAAGCGCTGCTTTTTAGTAATTTCTTAATTTGATGTAAAGCAGCAAATTTTCTGGATATTGAATGAATGACAAATAAAACACTGAAAAGTATTGCTGCACCGGTAAACTGCCCACTTCGATCTGATATGATCCATTGCCCAAAGGAATTTAGCATTTCATAAATATAGGTATTGGAAAGCATCAGGCCTGCAACAAAAGCCATTAAAACTAAAACGCCGATCACATTTCTGATCATGGTGCTCTTGCGCCAATTGCTCAACATATTTTTAAGCCTGGGCAATTTTTCGAGTTCTATTTCCCTGGCCGTTTTATCCAGCGCGCCGATGATTCGATATAAGCGGTCAACATGAATTTGCTGAATGCGGTCATGAATTTCACTTAAATCCTTATCACGTTTTTGTTCATAACGTTTTCGAATCGCTTCATCTTCTATGACTACTGCCGCATCGGGATTATAAATAGTGAAAAATTTTCCTGCAGTTAAGCCCTCACCTGCCAGTGCTCGTTGCCAGGATGCGACAACATCTTCTGGATTGTCTTCCCTAACAGTCGCATCCATCTGGTTGAGCACATAAACAAATTTGTCGGCATTTTTCTGGAAAATTTTATCGGCAACCAGATGTTTTAAAGTATCGCGCATAGCACCTGGTTCCGGGTGACGGGCATCAAAAAACACCAGCACCAGATCTGAAAGATCAATAATATAATCCGTTATTTTTAAAGTAGCCGTGCGTTGATCGTCAGCATCAAATCCTGGCGAATCAATAAAAATATGCCCTTTTAATATATCACTGGGGCAGGTCTTCATCTGGAGATAGGCATTAATGCGATCACCGGCACCAGGTGAAACACGTTCTATTTCATCGGCCATGTGATAAAAAGGAAATCTTGGGTCAGCTTCTAGAGAAATACCTGGCAGAACGCGATCTTGCGATTCGGCCGAATAACAAATTACCGTGAATTTATCATCAACTGCCTGTGTTCCTGTTTCCTGTAAAGAATGACCGATGTAATGATTTATAAAAGTAGACTTGCCTGCCGAGAATGTTCCCAGAATTGATATCAGCGGCCACCAGGGTATTTGTGTTGCATAGGATTGATCAGTGTCTAGCAAACCCATACGATATGCAATCTTATCGAGCTTTTTAAATTCTTTTACTGCGTCGACTAATAATGGGCTCTCGGTATATAAATGAGTTTCCAGTTGTTTTAGTCGTTGCTTTACCTGATTGTCAGCACCAAACATAGACTACCTGCTTTTTATATATTCATTTACCATGGCATGAAATCATTCATAAACTGCATGGGCCGTGAAACACTGTTGTTCATTATCGAAATATCATGCCGCATTTGATTCATCGACATACTCATATTCACCATATTTTTATTCATTTCAGCCATGGTAATAGATTGGCCATGCATGGTTTGGGTCATGTTCACCATATTTTTTGAAATAGAATCCATATGAACAGTCATGGTTGTCATATTTTTACCAATAGTTTTCATTTCTTCCGCAACCGTACCAACATCCTGGGTAAGGCTATAAATCAGAAAGAAGCCATAGGTTGCCAGAAGCACAAAGGCAAACATAGAGGGATAAACGATTAATTCCCAACGTCTGGCACTTGCGGTAAAGGTTTGCGTAAGCTCATCCATACTACGACTGAGGACATGCTCAATACTGTCAGTAATAGTGTCGTCATAGTAGCCAAACATGGATAATTTTTTATCACATACATTGGGGCCATTTGGGCAGGTGTCTGGATCAGCGGTACAACCCGCAATACCCGGTTCGCATTCTATCGATTCAATTATGACATCACGTACATTTTTGATTTTCTTTTTAGGTTGAGCTTCATCGCTTTGATTTTCTGGATTGGCCTGTGTTTTTTCTGGTGTAGATTCAGTGGTTTTTGCGCTGGTTTTTTTAGTTATCGATTTTTTAGCCTGAGTATCTTCGGCTTTAGTCTTCTTATCAGAGACATTTGTTTTTGATTTATCTTCTTTGTTGTTGTCTTCTGACATTTTATATCTCTTTATAGGTAAAGCGTGATTATAAACTTAATGTTCGCTAATCTAGTATTATCCTGATATTTTCTTTTTAAGTTTTTCTGCTGTCTCAGTATCAAGCCCTTGAATAACTCTTAGTAGATAATTTACCTGTGCCATTTGTTTTAGATCTAATAACAAAACAGCCGCTTCGTAATATGCATCACCGGCCTGTTTCCATTTGCCCTGGGCGTAGTAAATATTGCCCAGTTCACCAAATACATTTGGATCTAATGATTCCTGTTCGGCAAGATCCATATAAGCCGTTACGGCGGCTTTCAGGTCACCTTTCCAGTATAGGCTGCGCGCATTGTGAAGCAGTTGTTTGGCATCAACAACTACCTCTTTTACCGGGATCTCAGATTCCTGTTTTACCGCAGCAGGGATATCAGCTACAGATTCTGTTGATAGAGGTTCTGGCGTTGCTGGCGCTGGTTCAGTCTGAGTCATAATAGCAACGGGCTCATCTGAGTGCTCAGTCGCCTGTTCTACTGTTTCGATCATCTCATCAACTTTTTCAGAAATAGTTTCTTTTACTATTTCTACCACCGCTGCCATGTCTTCTGATTTTTCTGTAGCTGCTTCTTCATCTGGTATTGGTGCCTGGTAGGTAACTTCCGGCTCAACTGATTCGGGTGCTGTTACGTCTTCCGCATATTCTGGATATACTTTATCTGAATATATGTTTTCTGGGTTTTTAGCATCTGATGGTGCCAGATGTTCGGAGGAATCTGAAATAAATAATTTTCTAGAGCTGGCTCTATATTGAGGAATGTTAATGCCGGTCGCTTCCTCAATAGCTGCCATGGCAGTGTCGACGGGTTTGTTAATCGACTCTGGAAATAAATCAGCACGGAAATATATCAGGCCTAATATGAATGCCAGGGTTACAAAAAGCCATGTGAAACTCAATAAATGGCGAACTATTTTCATTTAAAACTCCGGTTAATGGGGTTATTTTGCCAATTCTGGATACAGTGCGATGGCAAAGTTTTCAAATTCTTCTGCGCTTTTACTGCGGCGAGCCAGTTCAAAGATTGACATACCTTCGCTCAAAGTACGTCTAAACATAGTGCGCTGGCATAATCTTTCGGTTAAAACACGTAAAGGTCCAAGCATATTTAAGGCTTCTTCAGCTTCGTCGGATTCACGTATGGCGGTATGGGTATCGGCCCGGTTAACAAATGCCACCAGTTCAGGCCGTTCTTTACCATTCAATGTTTCATCAACAATTTTTAAAAAGCGCTGGGTTGCCCAGACATCTGGCTGGCTTGGCGGCACAGGTATAATAACCCGGTTAGCGACTCGGATAGCAGCTTTCATCGCCTGCATATTTGCCGCTCCAACATCAACCAGTACCTGGCCCGGGTGGTAACAGAGTTTTTCTTCCAGTTGATCATCGGCAGTATAAACCTGTAGCGGTGGTGTCGCACCTTCCTCAATCCGCACCTGCGCAACATCACTTAAGGTTTCCTGTGGATCCAGGTCATAGGTCACGACTGGCTGGCCTTTCATTTGCAGCCACAAACCCAGATTAAAAGTAACGGTACTTTTTCCCGAACCACCTTTTAGATTTGCTATTACTGTTATCACGTATAGTTACCCACTTTATCTAGTTGGTGAATATGCAGCAGGGGCATTTTCAACTTTTTTAAACTCATCTGGGATTTTAAATAATGAAGATTTTTGTCTGGCAATTTTGATATTGCGTAGTTCTCTCACATAACCGCCAGGAAGTTCTTCGCGTATCGCAATTTCCAGTTCAGGATCGTACCACTGGTAAGAAACCATTTTGGAACCGTCCGGGCGACTGAGCAAGCGCTGCCATTTTTCTGTTTTTCTACCGTTCATTATTTCTTTACCAAGCATACTAAGTTCTGATACGGAACCATCTGGAAAAAATTCTCGTAAAGCCAATTTTCTTTCGGTATCAATCCAGTGCAGAGTGCGTTGTTTTTTACCCTGGTTTGTCGTGATCACCTGCCATTTTTCGGTGCTACGACCATTAATGTTTTCCTGGCCCAGTTTTTCACATTGGGCATCTGGAATTTGCTCACAGGGACTGTTATTCGTGCTGGTTTTATTTTTTAAATTTTTATCAACACTCACTTCTCTGTACGCTTTTAACTGTGGATTGAGCATGATCGCGCGCCCTTCATCCGGGAATATGATTTCAATAAAATTCTGGTTTTCAGCAGTTATTTCAGTTCGCACGGCATTTTTACTAACATACATTCTGGAAACTGAATCAGCATGCTGCGGTGATTTCATTACCGCTTCTGCAGAAAATTCAACCGCCATAGAAGCAGTTCGCGCCTGATTACTGAGGATAAGTAGAAAACTTAACAATAGTAATCTGAAAATAACTGACATTTTTTCACCAATGATTCACAAAAATAATTTTAACAACGGAGTTGTCCACGTCCCTGTGACAGACTCCTCATGACAGGCCCTGCTTATTTAGCAGGAGCTGCGGGTGCCACCGGTGCCGCTGGCGGTGCATAGCCATAACCAGGATAGCCGCCACCAGGATAGCCGCCCCAACCCGGACCGCCATAGCCATAACCAGGATAGCCACCCCAACCCGGACCGTAGCCATAACCAGGATAGCCACCACCGTAGTAATTGTTACGACCGTAGTAATCACCATAGCCACTGCCATAGCCACGTCCACGAGCATTGGTGTTACCACTCATGTTAAAACCGAAGTTACCATCGCCAAGGAAATCGCCCATGCCATCGCCCCAGCCATTGTTACCCCAGTTATTATTATTGTTGCCCCAACCATTGTTGTTCCAGGGTCCCCACCACGCGTCAGCAGACATTGGTAGAGCCAGAGCACCAACAACAGCGGCACTACATAGTGCTTTAGTTAGATTTTTCATCTCTATTCTCCTCCTCCAATAATGAAGGTTTTTGGTTAAGACATGATTGTTCATGTCGTGGGTTTCTCTCTTGGATCATGCGCTGAACTGGACAAGTCGTAGAGAGAACCGTACATGACCAGTTTAAACCTTAAATTCTTTTTACCATCGTCCAAACGGACCTCCTGGACCCGAGAATGGATAAAGCCCATATGGATTAAAACCGTATCCACGACCAAATCCAGGTAGTCTTCGACCGGCGAATGAATAGATTGAGCCTGGATAATAGCCGCCTAGAAATCCTCCAGGTCCTGGATATGAGCCACCTAATCCAGTCAAGCCCCCAATGGGTAACAGGCGACTTTGTGTTAAACCGTTGTCGGGAAGAATACGATGACCAGACGACATATCCGGTAAGGGTTTAATATGACTCTCGCGTTTTTTCGCAGGTACATTGCCCCAGGGTCTTTTACCGTTTGTGAATGAGCTAGAACTATTAAAATTACCGTTAGTCTTCCAGGGGTTAACCGATACACGTTTGGGCTTGCTTCTAAAATCTTTCTCTTTGCGATCAAATTCATCTAGAGCTGATTTAGGCGCATAACGGAGTTCATTGGTGACATTAAATTTTTGACCGGTTCGCCAGTTTTTGTCGATATCATTTTCAGCTTCTGTGAAAGGCGCCGGCGGAGCAAAGGAAGTCCAGCTTTCCCTGGCATGAACATCTGTCACAATGACAAGACTGCAAAATGACATTAATGCAGTGCTTATTGCTACCTGTTTTGTGAACATTAACTTCATACTTTAAACCTCTGCTGCTTTGTATTTAGTGCTGACACAAATAAATACATATTAATTTGAAGATCCCGGTGGTCTTCTCCAGACTGGAAGTTGTCCAGCCCAGGGGTTTTGATTTCGATATTGCGGCGGGTATCCGTAACCAGATACCGGCGGCCGGAAACTGTTTGGCGCACCAAACTGATGACCCCAGCCCTGTGGCTGCTGGCTTCGTCTTTTTTCCATTTCGGCCTGGCGCTGTTTTACCCATTCTGGCGGCTCGGATCGTTCAGGTCGTTGCCATTGCTGGGTTTGACCCGGCCATTGGCCTTGTCGGGGTGCAACCGGCCGGTATTTTTCCATCTCTGCCTGACGTTGCTTTACCCACTCGGGAGTTTCCGGTTGCTGCCATTGCTGGGGGGCCTGAGTCGCCCAGTCCGGACGTTGTGGCTGTGCCGGTTTTTG
>JAPHRO010000071.1 GCA_026195895.1 Gammaproteobacteria bacterium | reverse complement strand
TCATGGATCATGTTTAACAGATAAGGAAAATCGGTATTGAATTTTGCAGGGTCTTTGAAACGGATAACCACAAAGCTTTCATCCGGTGTTGGGATATCACGGGCAATGAAAGGATTTGATGTATCGACCGTGGATACACGCTGGAAGTTAATATCTGTTTCAGAGAACTGTGGCGTAATGTAATTCACGTAGTCAGGCATACGACGCAGGATAGTGTCGACGATGACTTCTGCTGAATAGCCACGCTCTGCGCTATCACGGTGGATTTTCTGGATCCATTCCAGATTGACGATAGGTACAACGCCGATACCCAGGTCAACGTGCTGCGCTACATTGGTGTTTTCAGTGTTTACCAGACCGTGCAGACCTTCGTAGAACATCAGGTCGCTGCCCGATTCAATATCTTCCCAGGGGGTAAATTCGCCGGCTTTTTTGTCGATACCCAGACGTGCATTATGTTCTGCTGCTTCTGAGTCAGAATGCAGATAATACCGTTTCTGACCCTTGCCAGATTCGCCATAGGTTTTGAACAGCTCTTCAATTTTATCGAACAGGTTGGCATTTTCGCCGAAATGGCTGAAATAGCGATTACCGCCGGCTTCGGCTTCCGCCATAGCTTCTTTCATGGCTGCGCGGTCATGGCGGTGAAAACTGTCGCCTTCTACAACAACAGGGGTAATGTTTTCGCGGAGGAAAATATGCTCAAAGGCGCGTTTTACCGTAGATGTGCCAGCGCCCGATGAACCGGTAACTGCAACAACAGGATGTTTCTGGGACATGATGTCTCCTTAACTCTATATGTATTTTAGAAATATTTTGTAATCGGTCGTGTCTTTGAGCTCACGACTGATTTTAGAATTCTGGTTTAGCCTATAAAAATCAATGCCTTATGTTAAATATAGCTGGCTGCTTGAGTTTTCCGGACTTAGCGCTACGCGCAATAAGCAGCATATTTTAGCGAGGTTTGCGGGTTCTTGCGAGTTTTAATGCGGTTATACAGATTAATTAACCTGTGCATAGTGGGGTTATCGAGCTGTTCGGATGTAGAATGCGCTGCAGCTCGTCTCAACGACAATCTTGCGGATAGCTCAAAACCGATGTCCAGGATTCGGTTAAAATGCCCTTGCGGGTAAAGTTGGCGTGGCTGCTGGCTAAGAAAAATAACGGGATAACAATATGCGATTAGCTTTAAATGATAAACAACATCTAACCAGGCGATTTAATTTCAAACATTTTATAGCGTTTACCATGCTAGTGGCATTATGGCTGTCGAGTTTCCAGCTAATAGCACAGGAATTTGATACCCGAGCGCTTGCCAGCACCCTGGAAAAAATCGACCAGGAATTATCCCGGAAAAGCGATGATATTGATTATCTGACCGATCTGTCGGAGCAGGTTGCGGATATCAAAGGGCAGGCAAAATTACATATTGTTTTACTGCAGCCACAACTGGATAAGACAAATCAGGTACTGGAGAGTCTGGGTGATTATTCAAAGGATGAGCCGATAGAAGTACGTGAGAAGCGTAATGAGATTAAGAAAAAACGTACAGAAGTCAAACGAAAACTTGCCAGTAGTCAGGTGCTGGTTTTGCAGAGTGATGAATTACTTAATAAACTTCAGGAAAAAACAACCCAGCAGCTTGCGCTACAACTATTGGCTCGAGGTGAAAACATTATCGTGCTGTTGCAGGAGAACTGGCATGAACCCCTGGTCTGGCTCAATACCACGCGAGTTTTTCTACATCGACATAGTGGCCTGGATTTAATTTCTACAACACACTGGGCAATATTGATTTTAGCTTTATTTATTTTAATAGGTGGAGGCATTGTATTACGGCGCGTGTTAACAGAAAAAATTTCTGCCCGCGACTGGAGTGATGATTTTGCCAGTATGTTTATGCATTCGCTGGTTGCAACGCCGAGCTATTATGCGCCGCACCTTTTTGGCAGCATTGGCGCGGCCGGACTCTTTTATTATATGACCCGTGGCATTGATCCTGTTCCTTTTATCAGTATTGTTGCTTATGGTCTGCCGCCCTATTTTCTATTTGTAGTAATGGTGGATTTATTATTGTCTCCGCCCAGACCAGCTACAACCTATCTTGATATACCCGAAAAATTATCGCGTCAACTGGCGCGACGATTACAGTTTTTAGCCATGTTAACGTTTTTAGGCTATTTGTTATTTTCGACTTTATTGTCGCAGAGTTTGCCGCAGCCGGCGATTTTAATTACCCGTGCGATTGTATTCGCTTTGTTGATAATGAATTTAATCTGGGCCATCAGCCTGGTGATGCGCTTTCCGCGTATTGCAAAAATGCGTTGGCTCACTGCCAGTGTTTATCTGTTGCTAATAGCTTCACTGATTATTGAATGGATGGGCTACAGAAATTTATCCCTGGTGTTGCTGAAAGATGTTCTGGGCTCATTATTGGCCTTTGGTTTAATGTTGTTTACCGCGCGTTTGTTCCATGAGTTGTATGATAGTCTGGATACTGGCACCAGTCACTGGGCATTTAAGGCACGTAATGTATTGGGTATCCAGCATGATGAATCTGTTCCAGGCCTGTCGGCATTTCGTTTAATTACCACCCTGATTTTATGGCTGTTATTTGCCTATGTTTTATTGATGGTCTGGGATGTTTCCGAAACTATAATTCTTGATATACATACAAAACTGACCCAGGGATTTGAAGTGGGGTCATTGCTTATTATTCCGTCAAAACTGGCAGGCGCGATTGTTACTACCATGTTAATCATTGTGTTTGGCGGCTGGATTCGTAAACGACTTGAATTGAGCTGGTTAAATAAATCACGGATGGAACGCGGCACCAAAGAAGCCGTGGTAACTATCTCGGGCTATGTGATCGTGGCTTCGGCATTCATTATTGGTCTGGGCGTGGCGGGGTTTGATTTTGGCAGTCTGGCAATTATTGCCGGTGCTTTATCTGTCGGCATTGGTTTTGGTTTACAGAATGTAGTAAACAACTTTATCTCGGGCTTGATATTATTGTTTGAACGCCCAGTAAAAACCGGTGACTGGATAATCGTGGGTGGAACAGAGGGCTATGTAAAACGAATTAGAATTCGGTCGACTCAAATAGAAACTTTCGATCGAGCAGACGTCATTGTTCCTAACTCTGAGTTAATTTCGGCGCAGGTTACTAACTGGATGTTGCGCAATCAAAGCGGTAGAATTCGCGTGCCCGTTGGTGTTGCCTATGGATCGGACACCGGTCTGGTTAAAAAAATTCTGGAAGACATTGCAAGTGAACACCCGAAAGTAATTACCAGTGGTGTTTCACCGGTGCCAAAGGTTTTGTTTATAGGTTTTGGAGAAAGCTCACTGGATTTTGAATTGCGTTGTCATATTATGAATATCGATGAACGCATGATGGTAGCCAGTGATATTAATTTCGCCATTGATGCGGCATTTCGTGAACATAATATTGAGATACCTTTCCCGCAACGGGATGTTTATGTGCGTGAATTGCCAGTCCTGCAAGATAAAAAAAGTCTTTAGTAACGGTAAATTTTGCAGGCAGGAATTATTGCATTTAACCAGGTTTATTCAACGGATGAGATTGATGCCAGGCCTGGATTTTTGCTGGATTCATACGTATCTGAGTACAGTTGCAGTGATTGTCTGAAACCGGCTTAATTGATATAATTATTAGCTCTCAGCGATCATTTTTCCCTTGATTTAAAGGGGTTTTCTTCTCATCAGGCTCATGCCCATGCGAGTGCTCCGGTTAATTAAAAGTAGAGCAAAATCTACAGGTTTTTAGTCGGCCTGAGCAGAATCATCGTTTTTTAAAATGTGGGAAATCTTGAAATACAACTTATAGGTTTTTATGAAGCTACACACCATTTTTCCATTTTTAGCCTGGTTTAAATTAATTACCAAAGAATCCATGAAAGCGGATTTAATCGCGGGTCTTACCGGTGCCGTGATTGTGTTGCCACAGGGCGTTGCTTTTGCAACGATCGCCGGTTTGCCGCCCGAGTATGGTTTATATACTGCAATGGTAACGCCAATTGTTGCTGCCTTATTTGGTTCTTCATTTCATCTGGTGTCGGGCCCAACAACAGCAATTTCCATCGTTGTGTTTTCTTCTATCAGTCATCATGCAGAACCGGGTTCGCCTGAATTTATCAGTCTGGCATTAACGCTAACGTTTCTTGCCGGTATTTATCAATTGTCTTTTGGGCTGGCACGATTAGGTTCTCTGGTAAATTTCGTATCGCATACAGTAGTAATTGGTTTTACGGCAGGTGCTGCGTTATTAATCGCAACCAGTCAGATAAAACACATTACCGGTATTTTTGTGCCCAAGGGTGAAAGTTTTCTGCATACCTGGGTTGATATTGCTGCTGGTTTTGGTGAAATTAATATTTATCTGTTTATCATCGCACTAGCAACATTATTCAGCGCATTGCTGGCCAAAAGGCTGATGCCTAAAGCGCCCTATTTATTGATAGGCATGGTAGTAGGCAGTGTACTGGCTATATTTTTACAGCAGCATACAGATAGTATTAAGCTGGTGGGTGAAATACCGGCGCATTTGCCACCTTTGTCCTCTCCAGTATTTTCATTTGAAACTATTAAAATGCTGGCGCCTGAAGCCTTCGCTGTAGCCTTGCTGGGATTAATTGAAGCGGTATCTATCAGTCGTGCTGTTGCCACAAAATCAAGTCAGCGCATTCATGCCAGTCAGGAGTTTATTGGTCAGGGCATGTCCAATATATTTGGCAGCTTCTTTTCAAGTTATGCCGGCTCCGGTTCATTTACCCGATCGGGTATTAATTATGAGGCCGGCGCAAAAACACCACTGTCAGCCATTTTCGCTGCGCTGTTTCTGATGTTGATTGTTTTACTAATTGCTCCGCTGACAGCGTATTTGCCAATCGCTGCCATGGGCGGCGTTATTTTACTGGTGGCGTATAACCTGATTGATATTCACCATATTAAGGATGTGTTGAGATTCAGTAAATCAGAATCAAGCATTTTATTGACGACGTTTTTCGCTACTCTGTTTCTGGAGCTGGAATTTGCAATTTATCTGGGTGTGCTGTTGTCATTGGTGTTATTCCTGGCCAAAACTTCGACACCACAAATACCGACCCTGTCATTTGATGTTGATGCCGGCGACAATAAACGCAAGCTGGCGAATATTGATAAGAAGCCCATCAAGCAATGCCCGCAATTAAAAATTATCCGAATAGATATGTCGATTTATTTTGGATCAATAAATTATATTCAGAACAGGATTGCCAAAATTGCTGACAGTGAAAGGATCTATCATATTCTGGTGGTGGCCTCGGGCATTAACTTTATTGATCTTGCCGGTGCAGAAGCGCTAGTTGCTGAAAATACTCGACTGAAAAAATCGGGTGGTGGTCTTTATTTTGTAGGCATGAAATCATCCGTATATGAATTTGCGGCAAAATCCTGCTTTATCAAGAAAATTGGTAACGATAATTTTTTCGATTCGAAAACAGATGCTATACGTAGTATTTATAAGCGGCTGGATAAAAATATTTGTGCAGATTGTAACGCCCGTATATTTTCTGAGTGTGATTAGCCACTGTTAACAAGTGAAGACTTAAGCGGAGTTAATGAGTTTTTAGCGGCTGGATAGACAAAGTGGTCGATTGCTATTAATAGATTACAGCTCACAGTTAAAGAGAAAATATTCGTTGCTGCAAAATATTCACTGCAGAGATAGCAAAGATTTTAACTCCGTCTCTGCAGTGAATGAGTTTAAACCGTGAAGTATGAGTTGTTCACCAGCATATGCACATAGATGCTGGCGGCGTAACCCAGTGCGATTACCGGTGTCCATTTAAGATGGCCGAAGAACGTGTATTTGCCTCGCGCCTGTCCCATAAGCGCTACACCTGCGGCGGAGCCAATGGACAACAGTGAACCCCCTACACCGGCGGTCATAGTCACCAGTAGCCACTGACCGGTAGACATGTCTGGATTCATGGTAAGCACGGCAAACATGACCGGAATATTATCTACGATGGCTGACAGTACACCAACGGCGATATTCGCATTGGTAGCGCCCCACTGGTTGTACATGATTTCAGAGGCCAGGCCCAGATAGCCTAAAAAGCCCAGGCCGCCAACACAAAGTACCACGCCATAGAAAAATAATAAGGTATCCCATTCCGCCCTGGCGACGGGAGAGAACACATTAAATGCACCCGGTGTGCCCATGTCGCCATCATGCTCAACATTGTCCGGCCTGTCTGATATATCGCGATGCGCCGTTTTCTTCAGGAAGAAACCGAACAACTGCAGGTAGCCCAGGCCGGTGAGCATGCCAATCACCGGGGGCATGTGCAGGAAGTTATGGAACGATACCGCGGTGAAAATGGTGAGCAAAAACAGGGCGATAATACGTTTGGCGCCACGCTGCATTTGCATCTGTTTGCCACTGGCTTCGGGTTTTTCATTGGGCACAGCAAAATGCATGATAGCGGCGGGTACCAGATAGTTCACAGTAGAGGGAATGAACAGTGCGAAGAAGGTCCAGAAATCCACCATACCTTTCTGCCACACCATCAGTGTGGTGATATCGCCGAAAGGTGAGAAGGCACCACCGGCATTGGCACCGACCACGATATTGATACAGGCGAGAGTGATGAAGCGCGTATTGTCGCCACCAACGGCCATGACCACGGCACACATTAACAAAGCGGTGGTCAGATTATCGGCGATGGGGGAAATGAAAAATGCCAGTACACCGGTAATCCAGAACAATGAGCGGAAACCAAAACCACTGGCGACCAGCCATGCGCGCAGGGCGTCAAACACGCGACGTTCTTCCATGGCGTTTATGTAAGTCATGGCCACCAGCAGGAACAGCATAAGTTCTGCATATTCCAGCAGATTGTGACGCACCGCGACTTCTGCCTCATGTGACAGGCCCTGTTGCGCTGCGACCCAGGCAATCGCTCCCCAGATAATACCGGCGGCGATGATCACTGGTTTGGATTTACGTAGGTGAGTGAATTCTTCAGCCATGACCAGCACATAGGCAATGCCAAAAATCACGATGGCAAACAGGCCGACACCGCTGGATGTCATATCCATGTTAGTAGTGCCGGAGGCCATTACTGCTCCTGGCAGAAACAGTGCAATGCTGCATAGCAGCAGGTTCAATCGAGTCATTAGTGTCTTCATAGTTATTGGTTGTTAAAAAACGATTCCCATCATGATCATCATGACTACCAGGAACAGAATGGTCATAATGCCGCCGGCTTTCATGAAGTCCGGTACCCGGTAGCCTGCGGGACCCATGATTAGAGCATTCACCTGATGGGTAGGGATCAGGAAGGAATTGGATGTCGCGATAGCAACTGTTAATGCGAATACGGCTGGATTAGCGCCGACACCAATCGCGATGTTTACCGCCAGGGGCACCAGTAATACAGTGGCACCGACATTGGACATGACCAGGGTGAAGAACGTCGCCAGCACGGCAACCGATGCCTGAATGACCCAGATGGGCATATCGCCGACAACGTGCAAGGTTTGTTCTGCGATCCATTTCGCCGTGCCTGAGGTTTCTACAGCAAGACCCAGAGGTATTAATGAGGCCAGCAGGAATACCGTTTTCCAGCTCACTGCTTCATAGGCTTCTTCTACATTCAGCACGCCGGACAGAATCATACCCATGGCGCCGGTTAGCAGGGCGACGGAAAGGCGTAAATCGGAAAATAACACCAGGCACAGTGCCACACTAAAGAAGAACAGTGCTGGCCCAATCTTATGGGGACGTGCCTCTTCGCGTGGAAACTCGGTAGTCACAACCACGAAATTGTTATCTCGCTCAATCCGCGCCAGAGCATCCCATGAGGTATGAACAACCAGCGTATCACCTGCCTGTAAAGGCATATTGCGAATATCATCGCCTTCACGCAGAGTTTCGCCGCCACGATGCAGGCCAATCATCGCCAGACCGTATGCTTTACGCATCCAGACGTCACGAGCGCTTTTACCTATCAGCTTGGAACCCGGTGGAATAACGACTTCGGCGATACCGGCTTTGGTGGCCGACAGGGATTCGGCAAAGGTGCGTAATTCCGTACGCAATTTGAGCTGGAATTCTTCTACAAATGCTTTCAGGGCTTCTGGCGCAGCCACCACGCCCAGTACCATGCCGGCCTGAATTTCAGTATCACGCGCCAGTGTGCCGGCACCGACACGGCTTTCTTCACCGGAGCGTTTGCTGGCGATAACACGAATTCGATGGGATGATTCAACATGATCCAGTTGCTTACCAATCAGTGGAGAATCGTCAGGTACTACAACCTCGTGCATGGCGTAGTCAACACCGTATACGTCGTGGAAATATTGCATGGGGTCGGAGCCGCTGGCGAGCTCTTTGCCCTGAGTTGTGGGCAGAACAAAACGACCGGCCAGTACGAAATAAATAATACCGGTGGCGACCAGTGCAGCGCCCACGGGGGTAACTGAGAACAGCCCCCAGGTTTGCATTTGCTGGTCCGCCGGTAGTGCGTGGTTGGAGGTCAGAATCAGGTCGTTCAACAAAATCAGTGGACTGGAGCCGACCATGGTGACGGTACCACCGAGGATGGCGCAAAAGCCCATAGGCATCAGCAGTCGGGACATGGGTAAGCCGGAACGTGCCGAAATACGTGCAACGACAGGCAAAAACAGAGCGGCTGCCCCAACGTTCTGCATGAACGAAGATATAAAGCCAACGGTAGAGGAAATGATCGGAATAATACGCGTTTCTGAAGTGCCACCAATATTCAGGATGAATGAAGCGACCTTGCTCATCAGGCCGGTTTTATCCAGGCCAGCGCCAATAATCATTACCGCGATAATTGATATTACTGCATTGGATGAAAAGCCATCGAACAGACGTCTGGTATCCACCAGTCCCTGTTCCAGTCCCATGAGGGGTGCCAGTAATGTGGTTAAGCCTAGCAATACCATGACCGTTGCGGCTGCTACATCAACACCGACGACTTCAAAGGCAAACAGATAAATAGTCAGCATCAGAATACCGCTAACCCAGGCTATTTCAATACTGGGCACGATCATCGCGAGACCCAGGGCTATCGCCATAAATATGCCGGCGGCAACTAGCTGTCTGGTTGAAAACTTAGGTGGAGTAACGACGGTTGTATCTTCGTCGGCGGGTGCATTCATCTACTGTCTCCCTGGGGAAAGAAATTAATATTCAGATCCTTTCGACTGTTGTCGGGGATCAATGGATTTATATTCCGCTGAGGTATATAAAAACCGAGTAAAACATCAGGAAAAGCATAGATGTCTACGCGGCGCGCAATAATGCACTCAGATAGAGTGGTATTCAAATGAATAGAAATAAACTAATATTCCTGTATGGAATATAAGAATCTCCCTGATTTGAAGGGTCTGGCAACCCTGAAAGCCGTCGTTGAGCTGGGTGGTGTAGAAGAGGCCGGGCAAGCGCTGCACGTGGGTCAGCCAGCGGTAACCAAGCGTCTGCGCGCGCTGGAATCCTGCTATGGTCTGGCTTTGATGCAGCGCGAGGGGAGGCGGCTTGAGCTGACGCCCGCGGGTGAGCAGGTTTATAGCTATGCCCGTCTGGTGCTGGATCATCAGCGTTCATTGATTGATGATCTGGAAACTCTGCAAATTGGTCAGAGTCGTTTGCGGCTGGAGGTAACTTTTGCGATTGGAGAACATCTGCTGCCGGATTTGCTGTTCAGTTTCTCGGAAACGCATCCAGAATACAAAATTGAAAGTCGCATGGGCTATACGCGTCGTATCCAGACCCGTCTGGCCACGGGCCTGGCGGATCTCGCCCTGCTGGAACAGGCGCCGCATCATCCCAATATACTGGTGCAGAACTGGCTGGAAGATGAGCTGATACTGGTGTGTGGTCCAGGGCATCATCTCTGGCAAAGCGCCACTATTCCGGTTGCTGAATTCCAGTATCTGAAATTCGTATTGCGTGAATCACTATCATCCATGCGGCGCGTTCTGGATGCGGCACTGGCTGAAAAAGGTATAGATCATATACCCATCGCAATGGAAGTGGGGTCTACCGATACCATTGTTGAAATGTTACAGCGCGGTAAACATGTCAGCATCCTGCCTCGATTTGCGGTTGCAGAAGAGCTGTCAGTCGGCGGCCTGTTCCATGTTCGGGTAGAGGATTTATGTATTAAACAGAAATTGTGGATAGCGCGTTCGAAATCCAGTTCGAACAGTCCGGTCACGGATGCCTTTATAAAGCTGTTGAGTAGTATGTCAGACGCGTAGGTAGCGGAATGGCTAACGGAACCTGTGCTTGCTGGTTATTTGTTTTCCTGTTGTGATATCAGCCAGCGCAAAGCGGTGTCGCGATCAGAAAACACCTGCAGCTTCCACTGGGTATCACGGGGAAATTTTGCCAGTGCTTCGGTGACGGCCGAGGTAATGTGATTGTACGCGACAATGGCCATGACATTTATCTGCTTAATTGTAGCCAGTTTTCTTTGTGCATTAAAATCATAAGTATATGAGTTGAGTTTATTGACCAGCAGGGAAAATGGTGCCTGCAAATGTGTAATAAGGAATTCATGGTACTCATCGACCATGGCTTCATTCATCTCAACACCCTCGTTGACAATGACTTCCGCAATGTCATCCCTGAGAATAAAAATTTTCGCGAATTCGAGTTCATACAGGTCCATTTTTTATGTCTCTATTGTTATCAGCCGGCTTATCCTGGTTCAGGAACTGGCAGCAGGCAGGCGTTGCAGCCAGAGTTCCGCAGCCTGCCGAGTGATATCCAGAATATACGCCGGGAACAGGCCTGTAAATAACAGCAGCGCGCTGAGAATTAGCACCAGCCCCAGTTCACGTGGGAGAAGATCGATAGATTCAGCAATCACGTCACGTCGTACCGGCCCTAAAAACGCCCGCCGATACATAGTTAAAAAGAAACTGGCGACCAGCACTATACCTAGCAGTGCTGCGAGTCCAGCACCCGTATGTGTTTCCAGCGCGCTCAACAGTATCATGAACTCAGCTATAAAACCGTTGGTGCCGGGTACGCCCATATTGGCCAGCATAAACAGGAAATAAAAACCGGTCAGTAGTGGCATGGAATTCACAATGCCGCCAAGATTGAGTGTTTCGGTAGAGCCAATACGGTGGTGTAAAAACCCAACCACCAGAAAAATTCCGCCGGAGATGATGGTGAAATTCAACAATTGATAGACTGCACCCTGAATGCCCTGAATATTAAACGATGCAATGCCCAGAATAACCAGACCCACATGGCTGATACTGGAATAGGCCAGCATGCGCCGCAGGTTGCTCTGATTCATGGCGACAACGGCGCCGTATAAAATGCCAATGACGCCGAGTCCTGCCAGCAGCCAGTGGAAATTTACCGCAGCTTCAGGTGCCAGCGGTACCATGAACCGGATAAAGCCATAGACGCCCAGTTTCAGGCCCGTCATGATCGCCGCGATACTCACCGGGCCTTCCATCGCAATGGTGGGCAACCAGGTATGGAAGGGGAATATCGGCGCCTTGGCGCCAAAGCCCAGTAACAGCAATAAAAATACAATAGTCTGGGTTTCGGTGGAGATAGGCGTGTCGAGTAGCTGCAGGTAGTCGAAACTTAGCTGTGCGGTGCCGCTGGCGTCGGCAGCATTGAAAGCCAGTACGATAAAACCAAATAGCAGCGGCACGCCACCCGCGAGCATAAACAGGGTGTATTTAACGGCGGCATAACGACGATTGGGGCCGACTCCCCAGAGGCTGACCAAAAAATAAATCGGGATCAGGCTGAGTTCCCAGAAAAAGAAAAACAGCATGGTATCCAGTGCCGAGAAAACGCCGAGTAAGGCCGTTTGCAATATCAGCAACAGGCTGTAGTACAGGCGTGGCATGGCATTCATGCTGGTCCAGGAACTGATAATGACCGCAATAAACAGCAGGGCGGTGAGGGGCAAAAACAGGATCGAAATGCCATCGATGCCGAGCTGGTAATGAATGTTTAAGCTGGGAATCCAGCTGGTTTTTTCAACGAACTGGAAGCCGCCGTTACTCGCTTCGTAGCCAGATAACAGCATCAGCGACAGCACCAGGCTAAACAGGCTGGTGGCCAGAGCAATCATTCGAGTCAGGGCCAGGCTCCGCGCACCCCAGAGCAATAGTGCGCCGACAATGGGACTAAAAACCAGTAGACTTAATATGTCAAAATCTTGCATCAAGACCTAATGCTCCAGTTGCGAATAAATATTGTCTAATCCCAGCAGCGAGTGCTCGATCAGATCCAGCCAGGGTTCGGAATAAAAGCCGGTGCTAAGCAAAATGGCCATGACCATCAGCGCCAGCAATTTCTCCTGAATGCTGGCCGGGTAAATGTCTTTTTTGGTCATACTGACCGCCTGGGTCGGGGCCAGGAACGCGCGCTGAAAAGCCCATAACAGGAAGCCCGCCGCAATTACGTTACCCACCGCTGCCGTGACAGTAAAGATGGCACCAAAGCGGTGAATAGAAGCTTCCAGCACCAGATGCACCGAATCGAATCCCGGTGTTCCCGGCATGCCAATAATGGATAAACCGGCGACGAAAAAAGTAATGCCAAATAATGGCAACTGATCGAACAGTCCACCCAGTTTGTCCAGTAACAAAGTGCGGGTGCGCCAGAAAATAAAACCGGTGGTAAATAACAGGCCGGTAATGGCCAGGCCAAAGTTGACTGCCAGCATTACACCACCCTGGAAGGCTTCATGGTTCAGACTGAACAGGCCGATGACCAGAATACTGGTATGCGAAACCACGGCAAAGGCCAGTAAACGACGCAGATTCACCTGCATTAGCGCCAGCAGTGCGGCATAGAAAATGCCAGTGGCGGCAAACGCGACGATAAATTCATGCCAGCGAAGCACTGCATCGGGTAATAGCGGTAACACAAATCGGATCAGGCCGAAAATGCCGGTTTTTACCCCCAGCAGGAGAACGGGAGCTATCGCCACCATGCCGTGTTCGGCGGCTACTGGTAGCCAGCCATGCAGGGGGAACAATGGGATGCGGATCGCCAGGCCATAAAACAACAGAAAGAATATTATTGTCTGAATGTCCGGGTTGACCGGGTTTTGGCTGATTTGCAGCAGGTCAAAACTCCAGCTGCCGGTGACATCGGAATGGTTCCAGCCCAGCATCAGCACGCCGGCCAGCAATAATATCAGGCCCATACCCATGAATTGCATATAGCGGCTCAGCGCCAGATCACGCTCTGGCGAGGTGGCCCAGTTCCACAATATATAGCCGGTAATTAATAAATGAATGGCAGACACCAGCACAAACCACATCAGGTCCAGACTGACAAACTGGCTCATCAGGGCTGCTTCAACCACAAAGATCAACGCCAGAAACTGTTTGCGATTTTCCATTGGGATGACATAGCTGTAGAGCAAAATCATCAGGCTGAGCAGTGCAGTGAGTAAAATAAACAGTACGCTGACGCCGTCGACCGCGACGTGATACTGGAATGGCAGTAGCAGCGGCAGATGTTCGGCCAGTTGTAATGCACTATTATGGGCGTCGTATTGCAGATACAGATAAATCGCCAGCAGTAGCTCAATTACGGATGCAATCATGCTGAGGGCAAATAATTTTTTACTCTCGCCCACCATATATATGGCAATCATGACCAGCAGTGGAAAAAATTGCAGACTGGCCAGGATGGGGAAGCTGGCCTGGGTGCTCCAGTGTAGTTCAGTTAAGACCATTACAGAATCACCACAAAAGTTGTAATAATCAGAATCACCAGATAGCGCGGCTGGCTCAGCATGAGATCAATTTTCAGTACATAAGCGCCCATCCGGTGAAGGACTTTTATCAGACTGTCACCGGTACCGCCCAATAC
>JAPHRO010000001.1 GCA_026195895.1 Gammaproteobacteria bacterium | reverse complement strand
TGCCCGGCAATGGTAATCATATCGGCGTAAGCTTTCGCGACTCCCGCAGCAATAGTCCCAACACCTGGACCGGACACCAACTTAACCGAAATAAGCAACAGCGAAATTTCCAGAGAACTGGAAAAACACGGTGGCAAACAGATTCGTGCGGATCTGGGGCTGAACACCGGTGTGCGTTATCAAGGTATTTAAATCATTATGAAAAAAATACACTTACAAGAAATTGATGGGAATAGCACTGGCTACCTGGGCCTGCTGGCATTTTTAGGCGCCTTCGTACTGGCTGCTCTGGGCTCAACTTATTACATGGAACACAACGGTCACTGGGTGACCGGCATGAACAACCAGATTGTCTGGGGCATGCCGCATGTGTTCGCTGTATTCCTGATTGTTGCTGCTTCCGGTGCACTGAACGTTGCTTCAATCGCTTCGGTATTTAATAAGAAGATCTATAAACCTCTGGCGCCTTTGTCGACCTTGCTGGCACTGGCTTTACTGCTGGGTGGTTTGATGGTTCTGGTACTCGATCTGGGTCGCCCGGATCGCCTGGTCGTCGCCATGACCTACTACAATTTCAAATCCATCTTTGCCTGGAATATAATTTTGTACAATGGCTTTTTCCTGATTGTTGGCATTTATGCCTGGACCAATCTTGACCGTACCATGAAAAAATACAGTCGCTATGCTGGTTTTGTAGCCTTCATCTGGCGTCTGGCACTGACCACTGGTACCGGCTCTATCTTTGGCTTCCTGGTGGCACGTTCTGGCTACGATATGGCACTGATGGCACCCATGTTCATCATCATGTCATTCTCGTTCGGTCTGGCGATTTACCTACTGGTACTGATGGCAGCTTACAACTGGACCGGTCGTCCATTAGGCGATGTTATTATCATGCGCCTGCGCAAGCTATTAGGTGTATTCGTCGCAGCAGTACTTTACTTCGTTATCGTTTACCATCTGACTAATCTGTATGCCACCGAGCATCATGGCTATGAAGCCTTTATTCTGCTGGGTGCCAATGGTGGTGGCACCTACTCCAGTATTTTCTGGGTGGGTCAGATACTGATCGGCAGCCTGTTACCACTGGCCATGATCTATGCACCGGGTGTGGCCAATGATCGCAAGACACTGGCAGCAGCCTGTGTACTGATTATCATCGGCGGTCTGGCACAAATGTACACCATCATCATCGGTGGTCAGGCCTATCCGATGGAAATGTTCCCCGGTATGGAAGTACTTGAGTCTACATTTGCCGATGGTCAGGTTGCTCAATACTCTGCCAGTCTGCCCGAGATTATGCTCGGCTTAGGTGGCATGGCAGTTGCCATGATTGCGGTTGCCATTGGCATTAAAGTACTGGGCTTCCTGCCACAGTCTTTAGATGATGCCATCGCCGACCCACATCATAAGGCCGAGTAAATACACTCTGTCGACATGATCTAGTCGAATAGATTAGTACACATGCAAACGGCTCGAAGATTATTCGGGCCGTTTCTGTTTTAAGATTGTTATCTATGGCCCATTTACTGATTTCTGCTGCACATAAATCCTCAGGTAAAACTACCATGAGTATTGGCCTGTGCGCGGCGTTAGCGGAAACCGGCCTGGCGGTTCAGCCATTCAAAAAAGGACCTGATTATATCGACCCCATGTGGCTAGGTCGTGCCGCCGGTCGCCCCTGCCATAATCTCGATTTTTACACCATGCAATCGGATGAGATTGTAAATACTGTCGCCCAACATTCTATTGGGGCTGATATTTCAATCATCGAGGGCAACAAGGGCCTCTATGATGGTCTTGACCTGGACGGCAGCAACTCCAATGCCGCACTGTCCTCGCTGGTAAAAGCTCCGGTGATTCTGGTGCTGGATGCACGCGGCATGACACGCGGCATCGCACCCCTGATTCTTGGCTATCAGGCGTTTGATCCCGATATACATATTGCTGGCGTCATCCTTAACCAGTTAGGCGGCAGTCGCCACGAAAGTAAACTACACGCCGTGATCGAACATTACACGGATGTCCAGGTTGTTGGATCGGTTTACCGCAATAGCACATTATCCATTGAAGAGCGCCATCTGGGCCTAATGCCCAGCAATGAAGATGATTCCGCCGATACCAAAATCCGGCAAATTCGGGATGCTATTAAAAATCAGATTGATCTGGAGCTGGTTAAAAAAATTGCCGAGCTGGCACCTGCGTTGCCGGCAACAAAATTCAGTAGCTCTCAGATAATCACGCCCAAAGATGTCCGTATAGGTATTGCTCGCAATGATGCCTTTGGTTTTTATTATCCGGGTGATCTGCAGGCACTGGAAAATGCTGGAGCCGAGCTGGTGTTCATCGATACCATTAGAGATAAACAACTGGCCAACATCGATGGCCTGTTTATCGGCGGCGGCTTCCCCGAAACCCGCATGCAGGAACTGGAAGCCAATAGCGGCTTACGCCATGAAATTAAAACCGCTATCGATCATGGCCTGCCCGCCTATGCAGAATGCGGTGGTCTGATGTATCTGAGCCGCTCCCTGAGCTGGCAAGGTAAAAAGAATGACATGGTCGGCGTTATTGCCGCCGATGCCGTAATGCATGACACACCCCAGGGTCGTGGCTATATTCGACTGGAAGAATCCGATCACCACCCCTGGCACCAATATGGTTCTAAACCCACTGCTGAAATCGCCGGCCACGAATTCCACTATTCGGCGCTGGAAAATCTTGATCCGGACACACGATTTGCTTACCGTATCAAGCGCGGCACTGGAATTGATGGTCAAAATGATGGCATTATTTATAACAACCTGCTGGCCTGTTATGCTCACCTGAGAGACACGTCCAGCAACCATTGGGCACAACGATTTGTAGAGTTTGTGCGCCACTGTAAATCCACAACCAACTAAAGGAGAGAATGATTGATGATCACCCTTACTGCTGAAGCCGCAAAACAAATACGTCATTCTGCAAAAGAAAGTAATCTGGACGGCTTGCCCATTCGTTTTGCAGGTACCAGAAATTCTGACGGCAGCATTCATTACGGCATGGGCTTTGATGATGTAAAAGAAACCGATACAACTTATACTTCGGAAGGTGTTGATATCATTGTGTCAGTCGCATCAAAAGATTTACTGGATGGTATGACAGTAGATTATGTTGAGTTAGAAGATGGTAAACCGCAGTTTATTTTCATGAATCCCAACGACCCCAATTATGCACCGCCAACTGAATAATCCGGATTGACTTTATGCCATTATCAGCGATCAAATATTCAGATGTGTTCAAATCAACATCCGCACGGCTGGTTAATTGCATATCTGTTTTATTTGTATTGCTAAGTGCGCTTGGCTTTAGTAGCTACTGGATTGTGAATGCCAAAGAAAACTTATCTCTGGCAATCGCTGTCCACTCATTATTAATTCTCAGTATTTTTTTTCTGGTCGCCTACATCGCTTTTCGCAACCAGAAACAACAAAATGCTCAGATTATGCAAAAAAGCCGGGCACAAAATATTCTCTATGATATCGCTGCCAGTATTAATACCTGTAGTGAATTAAAAGAGCTGTTGAATCATTTTTGTGATTCGATCTATTCTGCCATTAATGCCAACAATGTATCCATCTGGCTGGTTACCGAACAGAACTGGCTGGAATACATTGCCAGCACCGGCATTGATCCAAATATCCTGGATCAACGCCGCAAAGTAAAGCTGGATAAAGAATTAATAGACGCATTAACTCAGAACAAAATTCTACACAACAATGAACATGTGACCCGTTTAGCTGAAACATTGTTGTGTGATGTTACCGAAGATTACAAATCGTACTACATTCCCCTGCAATTACAGGAACGTACGCTAGGCGTTATCCGGGTTAAGGTGTCCAGCAGTACATTTGATGATCCAAAAGTGTTTGAAGAATTACTCACAACACTCGCCAAGCACCTGAGTATTGCCATCGAAAAAGCCAGGATCGACCAGGAATCACGCCGCATGATTATCATGCAGGAACGTAGTCTGATTGCCAATGAACTACATGACTCGCTGGCGCAGACTTTGGCCAGTTTACGATTCCAGGTACGTGTACTGGATGAAACTTTACAGCCGATGTCTGAATTTCAGTCCATTCACGGCATTGAGCAGGTCGAGAACAGTCTTGATGAAGCCTATTCAGATTTACGCGAACTGATTGCCCATTGCCGCACCCCGATTAACAAACAGGGTTTAATTCCAGCGGTAGAAAAACTTATTTCTCGCTTACGCAAAGAATCCGGCATGCATGTATTATTACAGCAGGAATGGCAGGATTCAGAATTACCACCGAATCTGGAAATGCATATTTTTCGTATCGTTCAGGAAGCCATGAACAACATTCGAAAACACAGCAATGCTAACAATGTGCGTCTGATGTTTCGCTGCAACGACAAAGGCCACTATCATGTTCTGGTAGAAAATGATGGCATTGGATTTGAAACGCCAACCTCCAGCGACCATCCTGGCAAACATCTTGGCTTAACCATCATGCAGGAACGTGCAAATCATCTGGGTGGTGAATTGCGCATTGAAAGCGAACCGGATGAAGGCACCCGCATTGAAATCGAATTTACCTATAACAGTGAAACAGAAAACGATCCACTACAGAGACTATCGGAGATTAGTAAATGAGCATGCGCGTATTAATGATTGATGACCATGCTTTATTCCGCGTCGGTCTGCAAGGCCTGCTTGAACAACGTGGCATTGAAGTTATTGCCGCAGTTGCTGAAGGAACCGAAGGCTTAAAGTTAGCGGAAGAAATGCAGCCCGATATTATTTTGCTCGACCTGCGCATGCCGGACATGAGTGGTCTGGAAGTTTTACAGGAAGCCAGGCAACGTGGCATCAAAATCCCAATTGTTATGCTAACCACTAGCAATGAAGAACAGGACCTGGTCGAAGCGCTCCGGAATGGTGCCCAGGGATATTTATTAAAAGATATGGAACCGGATGAACTGGTGAGCGCGCTGCGCGATATCGAAAAAGGGAAAAATGTCGTTGCCCATGGTTTAACTGATGTGCTCGCCCGTATGGTGCAGGGTGACAACACAGATGCAGATGAACCAAAAGAAACACCGTTTTCTGAATTGACACCGCGTGAACTGGAAATTTTGTGCCTGCTGGCAGACGGACAGAGCAATAAAGTTATTGCGCGTAACCTGGGGATTTCCGATGGCACGGTGAAATTACACGTTAAAGCCATCCTGCGAAAACTTGAAGTCCACTCCCGTGTCGAGGCGGCGGTAATTGCAGTAGAACAGGGCTTACGACAAAAGACATCACAGGATTCACCAACAAAATCGGCAACTCGTAAATGAAGACTTTTAAAGACCTGATTGAAGACGTTCTCCCGCAAATAAAAGAACTGTTTCCCTGGGATCTGGAAGAACGTATTGCAGCATCCGATGATTTATTACTGGTGGATATTACTGAACCCAAAGAATTTAACCGCCTGCATATTGCCAATTCTATTAACATTCCGCGCGGCATTCTCGAATCTGCCTGCGACTGGAATTACGACGAAACGGTCCCTGAATTAGCCCGTGGCAGAGATCGTGAAATTGTTATTATCTGTCGTTCTGGCAACCGTAGCGCGCTGGCTGCACATACCATGCAACTCATGGGATTTACTAATGTCACTTCATTGAAAACCGGATTACGCGGCTGGAATGATTTTGAACTGCCGATGATCGATGAACAGGGTAACGAAGTCGATATTGACGAAGCCGACGAATACTTCAATAAAGGCCCACGACCCGATCAGATGGAACCCTCAGAATAAGCTATTCGAAGTCGATATAAACAAGCTACCTAGTAAAAACGACGATCCTTGCGTCGCTTACCGGCCTGCTGAACAACCACACCTTTGATATCCTCCGGACCGGTAAATTCTTCCGTTTTATAAAGATCATTCAGCGGCACCAGATAGTGCTTTTCATCATAAAAGCGATACTGCCGAAAAGTATATTCGCTGTTATGCCAGGCCACCACATAACAGCCGTCACGCACCACACCTTCAGGATCGACCACAATGACCACGCCATCCATAAACTCTGGCTGCATGGAGTCACCCAGCACTTGCAGGGCAAAAGGTTCGGCTTTGCTACAGGATGATGCTTCCATAAGGGGACCTCGCTTAAATAAGGACCTTATTATACATGATCATTTTCCGCTCAATAACCCCAGATTTTTTTAGGATTTAAAACGAGGATATGCAGTGGAAATCGTCATCAGGCCTCGCATAGGGTATAATAGACACCCATCTATTTTTCCATTTTTAAACAAGTACTTACATCATGCCAGACCAACGTATCAGCCGTAACAAAGTCGTTCAATTCACCTATACCATCACCGACCAGGATGGCAATGTCGTCGAACAGGTGGACTTACCTGTGCAATATGTCCACGGTGCCAGCCAGATGGGATTGATTGAGCGGGTTGAGCGCGCACTGGAAGGCGCCCGGGTCGGCGACAAGGTAGTTGCGGAAGTGCCTCCAGCCGAAGGATTTGGTGAACATGATACCAGCCTGACATTTGAAGACGATATCGATAACGTCCCCCCCCAGTTTCGTAAAGTCGGCACCAAGGTGGAAATGGCCAATGATCAGGGTGAAACCAAGGAATTTGTGATTACCAAAATTGAAAATGGCAAAGTCACCATTGATGGCAACCATCCGCTGGCTGGAAAAACAGCCAAATTCACCGTCTCAGTTTTATCCATTCGTGAAGCAACGCCTGAAGAAATCAAAAATGGGGTTGAAAACGAAAACGTAAAAATTCATTAATTTTTGCTGACAGGTATCCAGTAGCTACTCACAATGGCGAAAATGCCGGCATAGAACAAATTGTCTAACCCGACCAATATCCTGATTGAGGCCGGTGGCCATATCCTATTCTGGCTTTTGGCATAACCTGGCTGGCGGCCAGTGATCTCCCTGAAGAAATTGTTCACATGCTGGACGGATAATCGTCAGAACAGTCTAAAGCCACGGATAAGGCATTCATCAATACACCTCTTGAATTCGCGCCGTTTTTAAGCGTACAAAAAACATAATACTTAACGCCATTGTATATAGTAGCGTTGCATATTTAATGTCATGACATAAACGCATGACATTACATGACAGTGTCATGCCACTTTATATGACACAGCCTGTCGAAACAAAATAAGTCATTGATATCTATGTGTTTTATTAATTGGCCTGCTCTTTGCTATTTCTTAGGGAAAGATATTTTTATATCACGCAAACTGAGGAAATGAACATGGCACATATTGTAATTATGGGTGCAGGCGTAGGCGGACTACCCTGCGCATATGAAATGAGAGAAGCACTGGGTAAAGAACATCAGATCACTATTATTAACAACCGTGACCACTTCCAGTTCACTCCATCCAATCCATGGGTTGCGGTAGGTTGGCGTGACCAGAAAAGTATCTCTGTGCCATTGAGCCCTGTTCTGAAAAAGAAAAATATTGGCTTTATTGAAGACACGGTGACCAGCATTGAAGCTGACGACAACCAGCTAACACTGGCTGGCGGCGACAAAGTCGCTTATGACTATCTGGTTATTGCTACGGGTCCTCGCCTGGCGTTTGAAGAAGTTGAAGGTTCTGGTCCAGATGGTCACACCACTTCAATCTGTACCACAGAACACGCACTGGAAGCCTATGAAGAATATAAAAAACTGCTGGAAAACCCTGGTCCCATCGTCATTGGTGCCATGCCATTCGCTAGCTGCTTCGGTCCTGCTTATGAATTCGCATTCATCCTGGATTGCGCACTGAGAAAAGCCGGTGTACGCAACAAATATCCGATGACATTCGTCACCTCAGAGCCATATATTGGTCATCTGGGCCTGGGTGGTGTGGGCGATTCCAAAGGCATGCTGGAAAGCGATCTACGCAACCATGACATCAAGTTCATCACCAATGCCAAAACCACAAAAGTTGAAGCGGGCAAATTATTCGCCGATGAGCTTGACCTCAACGGTGATGTTAAAAAGCAACACGAAGTTGAATTCACCTATGCCATGATGCTACCAGCATTTAAAGGTGTTGATGCCGTAGCCAATGTAGAAGGTCTGTGTAATCCACGTGGTTTCGTCATGATTGACGAATACCAGCGCAACCCTAAATACCAGAACATTTTCTCAGCCGGTGTATGTGTTGCCATCCCACCGGTCGAAGCCACACCTGTACCAACCGGTGCGCCAAAAACAGGTTATATGATCGAAACCATGGCAACCGCCATTGTGCATAACATTGCCCATGAACTCAAAGGCGAAAAACCTGAGACCTGTGGCACCTGGAATGCAATCTGTCTGGCCGACATGGGCGATACCGGTGCGGCATTTGTTGCTTTGCCCCAAATTCCACCCCGTAACGTTACCTGGTTCAAAAAAGGTAAATGGGTACATCAGGCCAAGATTGGTTTTGAAAAATACTTTATCCGTAAGATGAAGAAAGGCAACACTGATCCGCTTTATGAACGTTTCATTCTTAAAGCGCTGGGCATTACCAAACTGGAAAAACAGAAAACAGGAACCAATGGATAAACCATAACCACCTTAAACGGACATTCGCAGCGTAGCGGACGCTCGGCAAGGAAGCCGGCCGATACCTGCTTAATGGATAGATACTAACTGAACTGCTGACACATTGGTTTACCGATAAGTTAATGACGCGGATAAAAAATCATTTTTATTCCAGAGAACAACCACGCTATTAGCCGGCTCCTGTAGCCGGCCTTTTTTATTCAGCTCTGATATTTTTTACTAACAATTATGTGGTGCAGTATTTAAGGATACGCCAGCACCCTGCTATCACTGGTATTATCATTATGTGTAATACTAAAACTAAAGTCGCGTAAATCAGCCTTCAAGCTAGCCACACACTGCTGATATTGCCAGCTTAAGTGAAGGCGGTGTTCCTCAGTGCTATTGATCGTCAACTCTCCCTCAAAAGCGGGTGATGTGTTACGTAATCTAAGGAGTTCCAGTTGATCCTGTACAACAGCTTGCTGCAGTCCTTTTTCTATATCACTTATGGAGAGTGTTGTGCGATTAATTTCCTTATGCCCGCCGGAGCCGCCCCTGTCCGCTGCCGCATAATCATTTTTGCCGGCAAACAGATCCAGGTACCACACTTGCGGTGTCCCCGGCATAAACATTTGAATTGCGCGAGCCAGGCGCAACTTGCTTTCGTCCTCTCCCAATGCACTGAAGAAGGTCGCATTGACCTGGTAATATGATATTTTCTGACCATCCGAGCCCCAGAGGTTTTTTACTCTTCCCCCCCTGTCCAATATTCTGTCAACGACCGCATCAATCTCCTGTTCGCTTAATAAGCTCCCCCCTGAAACATCGACATTGTCATTTCCTTTCAGATCAAGTACCGGGATACCATCATGAGAACCAAGCATGTTAATTGTTTTAATGTTTTTTTCTATTAGCTCATTAATCCAGCGCAATAGAAATTTGTTTGTGCCTCGATCCAGGGCATCGATCACCAGTCCGGGAAAGAAAAAATCGTAGATGGGAAAGCCATTGGCTGTCACTTTTTCATGGATCTTCTCGCCATACTCAGAATGTATTTCAGGCAGAACAATCAGTTCATATTTTTCTGCCATCTGTTTCAGTCGTTCCAGATACTGCCAGGTGCCAGGCTCATTAAAGAAATTTGATTTTCCGGGTTCTTTGTGCAAATAAGCAAATGCATCAAGCCTGACAAGCTTACCACCATGACTACGCAGTTTGTTTAAGGTTTCATCATAAAATTTCCAGACTTCCTGCGATTGAGCATTTAAATCCATTTGCCCCAGATATTTTCGGTTCTGCTCAACAACGGAAACAATATCATCTTTATGATGAGAAAATTCGCCCAGGTCTATTTCTCGAATATCCTGCTTCGCACTCAACAGATCATTCACGATGGCGGCAATATTTTCCGCATCCTCATGGGTTAGCTCTGTAATACCTAATGCCTGTAGCAGCTTATGAGCAGTTACCTCCTGATAAGTAATTTCCTGGTAAAAAGTATTCCAGTAAGGTCGGTCAGACCCATCAGGAAAACGCACTTTCAATATCGGTAGCCCCGGCTTTCTCATGAAAAGTTTTTCAAGATGTTCTTCGTGTGGTATCACATGACCTTCAGGACTTAATTCACCATGCGACTGCCAGAATTTATTCCAGTCAATAAAGAAATCCCTGTATTTTGACTCATCCCCATTCTCCAATAAATCCTGAAACTGGGGGGAACCGACAGAAAGATGATTTAAAACAAGATCAAATTTAAACATGACATTAAGCTCATGGAGCTGCTCAAGGTCCTGTTGAGAAACAAGTTCATCATTTAGCTCATAATCAATGATAGAAAAACCACGATCCAGGTCACTGTTAAAAATAGTCGGCAGGATATAGAACAGAGAAAAAACATTCTCGAATTCCGGCTTTTTTAATACATGAGCTATATCTGACAGTTTCTGGCCAATACTGTCGGGATAGGCGTTAAATATTACGCCCCTGGGTAAATTTATTTTTGCTGGCATATCTTCGGCTTTCATCGCCTCCATTTAATTATTTATATTTTAATCTATATACACGGCATAGTTATCATCGCGCCTCAACAAACATACGGAATATTCCAGCAACTAATAGCTTTATGAAAATATTTTTGATTGTTTGCTGAGACGTTTTGAATTAATTAGCTATCTATCTGTAGCAGAAAAAATAATTATTGTCGCTAATTAGAAAATATCTGGTCAATCTTACAATCCCAATGGATTATCAGGGTCAACGCCCTCCATAAACGGTTTTTTGCGATCTCGATGCGTCACCTGATAAATAAGCCCCATCCAGTTGCCCACCACTTCCCCTGCGGTATCGTGCCAGGTATTGTCTAATCGGTAATCAATAAGCGCTTCCGGAAAAACGGGTATATCCAGATTGTTTTGTTTGGCTTCATCTACTCGCAAGCGGTATTCATTTAATAGCGCTTTTTCAAACACACCAAAATAATTGTCTGGAAATGGTGGATAATCTTTACGCAAATCTTCGACATATAACATGACTTCACGTTTGTATTCTTTTAACAACGATATAGTGTCATATTCAGGATGCCCCTGAAAAAATACTGTGCGCAAACCATCGGGACTGGTAGCCAGATGAACACAACCATCATCACTTTCAGCCAGCACTTTTAAATTTGCCTGTTTAAACTGTGCATGGGTCACCGCATTCCACCGAGAATGGGGCACATCAAAACGCGTATTAACATCAACCACCAGTGGATGTGATTTATCAACTAAATTGTGCGGGTATACACCCCATATTTTCTCACCCTGGAACACACGTTTCTGATGATAACGAAACTCGAGCACGGCATGGGTGGCCAGACATGAGCATAAAGTTGAAGTCACATTTTCATGGGCCCAGTCAGCTACTTCGATTAACGGCTGCCAGAAAACCTGGCTGGATAAATCCGGACCCGCCACATTGGCACCGGTGATAATCAGGGCATCCAGACCCTGCTGTTTAATTTGCTCAAAGGTTTCATAATATTGATCAATATGCGCCTGAGCCTTTTCACTGCGCTCCAGCACATCCAGGGTAAACGGATGCACATAAAACTGCGCAATCGGATTACTCTCACCAATTAATCTAAAAAACTGCCGTTCTGTTGCCGCCAGCGCCGCATCGGGCATCATGTTCAACAGCCCAATATGCAATTCACGAATATCCTGATGTACTGCCGCATCAGGGGCGAGCACTTTTACACCTTCACCACGCAGGCGATTAAATGAGGGCAAATTATTGTGTGCGACTAATGGCATATCTTTTAGCTACCTGGATCACGGGCAATTGCAGTTTCCAGTAACTGCAAAAAATCATTTTCGTTTTTGACCTGAGCCACTTCCTCAGAAGTGACAGTGTATCCCTGTTTGGCAATTTCTTCATAACGCGGAATACGCGAATTAAATAAATGCGGGAACACCCAGCGGGTAAATGCATCCGGTTCCATTTCCGCCGCATACTGCAAGTTATTTTCGTGCAAGTAAACCGCCAGTTGTTCTTGCAAAAACTCTGGCCGATAATAGAGCGGCTTGGGCGCACTCTGTGCGCGCTCAATTAATTTATTTTCTTCGGCCTGATTAGTCGTTTTGATATACAAAATTAACGTATTTTCAAGCAGTGTATCCATTACTCTGCCATCTTCAAGCTCACAGAGACTGCCGCCAACATCATTTACAAAATGCTGGTAACCATAAATATCCTGTGCTTTACGAATAAACTGCGGCACTTCGAGCATAGTCCTGATTTCAGCTTCACGGTACAAAGCCTGACGGCGCATGAAATCCTCCAGCTCAACACCCCCGAGTTCCGGATTACCCAATTTACCCACGAAACTCAGTACCGGCCCCAGGTCATGCACCTTGATATTATTACGAATATAAATCCAGTCGTTACGTAACAGATCTTTTAAAAAAGGTATTTGCATTGCCTGTTGCTTGATCATATCCAGAATAGGCTCATCCAGATAACGGGTGCCAATACGATAATCACCGGAAAAATGAAACCACTGACTGTCACGCAGCATGGTAGACAGATATGTCTTACCCACACCCGACATACCCACCAGGGTGACCTTCTTATGTTCCCATGCTCTAAATTCTTCGACGTTAAACTTCACTGATGACTCCCCAAAAGCTTGAAAGGGAATTATGCAATATTCGGTGCATTTGAGGAAATATTAACTGATGAATTCGGAATAAACCCGGAACTAGCAATACAATCTGTAGCTATATTTATGGTAAATTGCCCTCTATGTCGACGCTTACCGCCACAACTCAAGCCCCCGAAGAAGATGAATTGCAAGCCATTTTCCTGGCCAGCATGCGTAAACGCTTTAAAGCTGAAATCAATCGAATGACCCGGGGAGACATGCTGGAACTACTGGCTGACCAGCCCGATGCAGCCGAACTAAGCTTTTTGATGAGCTATGTTTATGCATTTGAGTGGTTACAGCACAATGTACATGCCAACTATCAAAACGAGGTACTGGCCGCCTTTTGCAAAGGCCCACAGGCGTTCCTGATGCAGATGCTGCTGCAATCAGAAACTCTTGCTGATTTTACTCATGCCTATATCGAGCACTGGCAAAATTACCAGGGCAAACCGCAACTACAACAGCACCAGCTTATTCACCTGCTTGGCGCACATCAAAATAACCCCGAGCAATTAACCCAGCACATCCTGGCTAGCTGGCGCAGGCTAGGCTTATTTACTCGCAGCCATGCCATCGCCTATCGTGATATTGGGCAGGACGAAAAGCAACGCTATAAAGAAACCCTTGGGGAATACGATTTACAGCGTCTGGCTCTGGTCGATGCTATAACAGACAGCCAATCGCCGCCGACTTCATTTCCAAAGCTTGGCCTGATTCCCGCCATGGGCTGCCCGCAAACCTGTCGCCATTGCATGTTTATTTTCCGGCCACTGATGAAAGATACCCCCGAGCCCGACGATATTTACCAGATGGTGAATGGCCTGACCAAAAGCGTATTGTTTACCGGTGGCGATTTAACCAGACAACTGGATAGTTTTTATCAGGCCATCGAGTCAATGAAAAACATCACCACATTTGCAATCTTGCTGAATGGTGACTTTGCCGACACGCCTGAAGTAACAAAAAACACCCTGGAAAAAATGGCCCGCGCTATCCGGCGACGCCCGGTGACCTGGCCCAAAGCGAAAATCATGCTGCAAATAAGTTTTGATGAATTTCACCAGGAAGTCATGGTCGACAAAAAAGGCCAGCTAAAGGAACGCATTCCGGTTAATAAAATAGCCAATATTGTTGATGCCGCACCCAGATACAGCCAGGAAATTCAGCTCTGTCTGTTACATAAACAGCATGCGTTGAACTTTTCTATGGACCTGTTTAAAAAAGGTGTGTTTGCACGGCTCGCACAAAATCTTGGCAAGCGCGGGCATCAACTACAAATTCTTTCTACCAGTGCCTCTCCCCGCCTTAAACCTAATCCAGAGAACCCCGGTGCCGCACCCAGCCAACTGATAAAAGATGCCAGCTTCATTCTTACTAAACATCCTGATGCCCCTATCATGCTCACCAGCTCCACTATAGATGCCTATGGACGTGCAGAGACCATGGATAAAAACGAAGTGGTTAACGAAAAAGAACAGCTGGGTGATTTACTCACCGGCAAACACCAATCCAGAGGTGATGATTTCGATACTGATTTGATGTTCTGGTTTAACGGCTGGGTTACTCTGTTTTCGGCGGTGCATATGTGCCTGGGAGATGTATATCAGGATGGCCTGGAAACTGTTTTAAAGCGGCTGCAAAAAGACCCGTTAACCCGTGCCCTGTCTCATTTCGATTTGAAATTACTGGATTACTACAGTGAAATAAAGCCGGACCTCGATCAACGCATTGCCAATGCCACCAGCCCTCACCACCTGTTTCATAGTATTACCGAAGATGCCGCTATGCGCCTGCATATGACCAAACGATTACTTGCAAGCCGCAATTAATCTTCCACTATTTAAATAGCTCCATTCAAATATTCAGCACTAATAAGAATACCGTTACTAACTAAAGTTTTTGCGCTTTTCGACCACGCTGATAAGATAGCTGTAAATCGCCATCTGACTAGCATGGCAAGCGATAATAACAATCCCTCAGAACTTTTTTACTATTATATGCGTGGTAGCAGAATGACAAAGAAAGACAATATGCCTATATGGGTTTTCCTGGCTCTGATGAGTATTGAAACAAGAAAAGGCGCCAGCATTCTTGTCTGGAGCTGTATTGTATTCGGCCTAATTTGTATCCCGCTCAGTTATTACCAGCCCTTTGCAACCGTTGACTGGACCTGGGTCGCCATGATGGCAGGGATGAGCCTGTGGTACTGGGCATCAATGCGATGGATAGACAGGCATTCTTCGTGGCCAAAACCCGCCGATAGTTGATTTCAGTTTTATTCTGATACGAAAAAAGCTGATACTGCCTTATTTGATAAAGACAGTATCAGCCCTCTCATTCGCACTCGACAGGTTCTTAGTGACCTGCGGCACCTGTTACCGAACTTGGATCCATCTCATACATTGCAGGCAATGAATGGGCTATACCCTTGTGGCAATCAATGCAGGTGTCACCTTCTTCAAGACCTTTGCTATGTCGGCTGACTGCACGGCGTTGCTGTTCTGCAAAATCCATAGAATCGTAGTCATGGCAGTTACGACATTCTCTTGAGTCTGTCTCTTTCATGGCTTTCCATACATTTTGCGCCAGCTTCAACCGCTTGGCTTCAAACTTTTCGGGTGTATCAATAGTACCCAGCGCCTTATGCCATAACTCGTTACTGGCCTGAATTTTACGCACCATTTTATGTATCCAGGGTTTGGGTACATGACAGTCCGGACAGGTTGCTCTGACACCGGTTCGATTAGCGTAGTGAATAGTATCCTGATATTCCTGATATACATTCTCTTCCATCTCATGACAGGAGATACAGAAAGCTTCCGTATTGGTCGCCTCCATGGCTGTATTGAAGCCACCCCAGAAAATAATACCCGCTACAAAACCACCGATGAGAAGGCTGCCCAGTGACGCGGCGCTGGGACGTTTCAGCTTTTCAAGAATCGAATTCATGCTCATCTTCATTCTCTCTTTTTGTTTTTACTTGCGAATTGCAGTTATTGGCGAAAATTCATTTTCAACCAACGGTTCCGCATCGGCCTGCGGTACGTGACACTGATTACAGAAGTAACGGCGGGCCGCTACATTCGCCATCACATTGTCACCGCGGTCAGCAAAATGCGTCTGAGAGATTTTTGTCGCCCCGGCTTCTTTATAGTTAGTCCAACTATGGCAGGTTAAACATTTATTGAATTTAAGATTAATTTTGTAACCTTTCGTTTTATGCGGAATCAACGGCGGTTGTTGCACATAATCACGTTCGATTGGATCACGATCGGGAATATTCTTTTTAACAACGACCTGATTAGATTTGGTATCCAAATCTGCAGCACCACGCAATGACTGTACCTGTCCCGAAAATGCCTGTGACATAAAACCAAGGCCAAAGGTCAAGACCAGTCCCATTACCAGTGACTTTTTCATGGTAATACCTCTCTCTGATGTGAAGTTTTTATTTCATTAATTTGGTTATTAAAACGTAAGTCAAACTGGAAAACGTCTTTCGCACAAATGTCGATACAACGCCCGCAGTTTGTACAGTCTGATGACATAATCACCGGACCGATATTTTTTGCTTCGCCTTTCAATGCAGGTTTAATCACATTGGATTCAGGACAAACAACAAAACATTCCATGCAGTCATCGCATTTACTGCGCGCAGCTGCACTGACACGAATAAGACTGAACTTACCAAGCAGGCCATAGAAGGCACCGACCGGACACAAGTGTCCACACCAGGCACGGCGTGAAATAAATGCGTCCAGCAGGAAAATGGCAATGATCACCACCCAGGCAAAACCAACACCGAAGATCAGCGCACGCTGCACCATGGAAACCGGATTAATCAGTTCCCAGGCCAGAGTACCCGTGGCTGTGGCTAATGCCAGGCTTAAAACCAGTATCCAGTAACGTGCATTACGTGATAACTGAGTGCCGCCTTTAATGCCCATTCGGCTGCGTAACCATTCCGCCGCATCGGTAATAATGTTCACCGGACAAACCCAGGAACAGTACACGCGGCCACCGACCAGCATATAAAATACCAGTACGATTAGCGCGCCGATAACGGCTGTGGTTTCCGCCAGATGACCCGCGAACAATGTCTGTAGCAGTACGTAGGGATCAGTCAGCGGCAAGACATCCAGCGTTAAGCTGGAAGCCAGATTACCTTTTACGATCCAGATACCGAACAGTGGCCCAATCAGAAACAGTGCCAGAATACTTAACTGGGATATGCGTCGCAGCACTAACCACTTGTGCGCGCTAAACCAGCCTTTTTGCTGTATTGCTTCCCGACCTAATTGTTCAACAGGAGTAGCCAATTACTTGAGCCCCTTATTGAGTCGATCCAGTGGATTGCTGGAAAATGGTGTGTCATTTTCATTCTGCTGTTTTGGCTGAATAAGCCCTTCACCCTCAAAGCTATAATCAACACCTTCTGGCAGATTATATTTATGCTCAAGGTCAGGCGTTACCAGACTGCCGCCGGCTTTCTGTTTTTCTTTCCAGCCCAATCTATAGTGTCGGCCAATTTCACCCTTGGCGAGTTTCAGCGGAAACACTTTAATTGCAGCTTCTTCCAGAATGCAGGCATGCTCACATTTGCCACAACCTGTACAGGCATCGGAATGCACCACTGGTATGAACAGCGCATGTTTACCGGTACGTGCATTGTGCAGACGATTCAGTGAGATTGCCTTGCCCCGTAACGGGCAAACGTTGAAACAAACTTCACAACGTAAACCATGGAATGCAATGCAGGTTTCCTGGTCCACCAGCACGGCGAGCCCCATGCGGGAATCGTCAATGTCGGTAAGCTCAGGGTCCAGTGCACCCGTGGGGCAGGCTTTCACACAGGGAATGTCGTCACACATTTCGCAGGGCACCTGACGTGCTTCGAAATAGGGTGTGCCCAATGCAACGTCTTCAGCCAGATTGGCAAGTTTCAGGGTATCGTAAGGACAGTCACGCACACACAGACCACAACGAATGCAGGCAGCAAGAAAATCTTCCTCGCTACCCACACCCGGTGGACGAATAGCCTGGGCAGGCAAAGACAGGGACTGACGGGAATACATGCCCAGTCCCAATCCCAGCATGGCAACGCCACCGGCTGTTCTGGCAATATTTGCCAGAAACTTACGCCGACTTTGCTGGCCCAGTTCTTTTCTGTGTGATTGATCTGCCACGAGTTACTATGCCTTTACAATCTTAACCGCACATTTCTTGTAGTCAGTCTCTTTGGATAGCGGATCAGTCGCATCCAGTGTCACCTTGTTGATCAAACGACCGGCATCAAACCAGGGTACGAAAACCAGACCTTCCGGCACACGATTACGGCCACGGGTTTCAATCATGGCTTCGATTTCACCACGACGGGAAACTACCCTGGCTGCCAAACCACGACGCAAGCCACGTTTCTTCGCATCTTTGGGATGCATGAAAATGACCGCATCAGGGAAAGCACGATACAACTCCGGTACCCGACGGGTCATCGAACCTGAATGCCAGTGTTCGAGCACACGGCCGGTACACAGCCACAAATCGAATTCATTATCGGGACTTTCCGCCGGTGGTTCATAAGGCGCAGTAATAATGTTGGCTCGACCATCTTGCTGACCGTAGAACTTGATACCTTCACCTTTTTTGACATAAGGATCATAACCTTCAGCATAACGCCACAGGGTTTCCTTGCCATCAACAACTGGCCAGCGTAAGCCGCGCACTTTATGGTAGGTATCGAAATCAGCCAGCTCATGCCCCACTTTAGGACCTTCCAGCTGGAAGCGACGGTATTCTTCGAACAGGCCTTTCTGTGCGTAGTAACCAAAGGCTTCCATTTCATGATTGCGATATTTGTTACCACGAGTATCAGTCACTTGCTGCTTCTTGAACTTGTCCACCTGGCCATTGGCATAAAGCACGTCATACATGGTTTTACCTTTGTACTGCGGTGCTTTATCTAACAACTCAGCAGGCCAGACTTCTTCCATCTTGAAGCGTTTGGAGAATTCCATTAGCTGCCACAGGTCGGACTTGGCTTCGCCGGGCGCTGGTACCTGTTCACGCCAGAACTGGGTACGGCGCTCCGCATTCCCGTAAGCCCCTTCTTTCTCAATCCACATAGCGGTTGGCAGAATCAGGTCAGCCGCCATTGCAGTAACGGTTGGATAGGGATCCGAAACAACAATAAAGTTATCAGGATTGCGATACCCGGGTAAGCCTTCCTCATTCATATTGGGAGCAGCTTGCATGTTGTTGTTACACATAACCCAGTAGGCATTCAGTTTGCCGTCTTTCAACATGCGATGCTGAAGCACGGCGTGATAGCCTTTTTTGCCTGGAATAGTTTCTGCGGGTAGTTTCCAGATTTTTTCTGCAAACTCACGATGGGGTTTTTTCATGATGACGTAGTCAGCAGGCAGACGATGTACGAATGTACCCACTTCACGCGCCGTACCACAGGCCGAAGGCTGACCGGTCAATGAGAACGGACCGTTACCAGGCTGTGAAATTTTGCCGGTTAACAGATGCACGTTGTACATCAGACCATTAACCCAGACACCCCGGGTATGCTGGTTGAAGCCCATGGTCCATAAAGAAGTAATCTTCTTCTTCGGATCAGCATACAGTTTGGCTAAACGTAACAACTGGTCTTTGGGTACAGCAGAAATTTCGTGGGCTTTTTCCAGCGTGTAAGGCGCAACTGACTTTTTATATTCCTCAAAAGAAATTCCGCTCAGTTTACCCTTGTTGGCATTCTTCGCCGCTTTCTGCAAAGGGTGCTCAGGCCGTAAACCGTAACCAATATCCGTTGGGGTCTTCTTGAAGTTAACGTGCTTGCTGATAAAGTCTTTGTCATAGGCATCGTTCTGAATAATGTAGTTGGCAATGTAGTTCAGAATTGCCAGATCGGTTTGCGGTTTGAACACCATAGCGTTATCAGCAAGGTCGAAACAACGATGCTCATAAGTCGATAGTACATGCACTTCACAACCGGGTTTGGTCAGGCGGGTGTCGGTAATACGCGTCCACAGAATGGGATGCATTTCCGCCATATTTGAACCCCAGAGTACAAACGCATCACCGTGCTCCAGATCATCGTAACATCCCATGGGTTCGTCTGAACCAAAACCACGAATAAACGCACCTACCGCAGATGCCATGCAATGGCGGGCATTCGGATCGATGTTATTGGAACGGAAACCGGCTTTAAATAACTTGGATGCCGCATAACCTTCCCACACTGTCCACTGCCCGGAGCCGAACATACCCACGCGAGAGGTCATCTTCTCTACCGGTTTGCCCTTGTTTTCTTCCATGGATTTTTTCTGCGCGGCTTTAAATTTCTCAGCCATGACATCAAACGCTTCATCCCAGGACACTTCCTCGAAATCACCCTCTTTGTCATATTTACCATTGGTTTTACGCAGTAAAGGTTTGGTTAACCGGTCTTTACCATAGAGGATCTTGGACAGGAAATAGCCCTTGATACAGTTCAAGCCACGGTTAACCGGTGCATCCGGATCGCCCTGTGTCGCCACAACTTTGTCATCTTTAGTACCGATCAATACACTACAACCGGTGCCACAAAAACGGCAAGCGGCTTTATCCCAGCGAATATTATCGCTGCCCTGGGCCATAGCTTCTTTGATACCCGGTATAGTCACACCGGCTGCTGCTGCAGTAGCTGCTATAGCATTCGTTTTCACGAAGTCACGCCGTGTCAATTTCATGCTGACATCCCCTCTTCGGTCTCTATAGTTTCATTAATATCTACATCATCACTAAACTGATAAATCATCGCCGCTGACAACACACCTTTCATGTTCTGAAAATCGGTAATGGTGTCGGCCACTTTTCTTCTTGTTGCATCTTCAACCGTTACGACCAGTCGACCATCGTCGGTGGCTGTGTGAACTTCCACACCCGAAATTTCTAACAGGCTGGATCTCACTTGATCAATGTTTTCCGTTCGCGTGTGTATCAGCACACCGCAAATGTTGTAATCACTCATGGATTTATCTCCAATTGATTGGCATTTTGAACATGTTGCATTTCAATAGCTTGAACTGGGCAGACGGATACACATTCACCACAGCCGTTGCATTCTTCAGTGTTTAAATCGATTAAGGCCGAACCACCAACCACCAGTTTGAATCGAATGGCGTGCATTTCGCAAACATCACCACAGCAACGACAGACGACACCGTTTTCAGATAAGCAACTGGTCTTAACATTGGCAATGTGCTGCCAGGGCATTTCTATATTTGAATCAGTAATATGTAGCGCTTGTGTGGGGCAAGCCTGTGCGCAGGACTCACAGAAATCACAACCGCCTCTGGAAAAATCTATTTCGGGAAAACCTGCGATGCCAGGTTTAATAATATTTAACGGGCAGGCTTTCAGGCATTGATCGCAACGATCACAGATATCGGTAAAGGTATTTTCGGCAATCGCCCATGGTGGCCTGAAAGCGCCTTCGCCTTCAAAATCGCCACGTAAAAACTGCATTCTGTTTATGCGTTTTGCCATATACCTTGCCAAACACAACATCATTGCTGCGCTGTTTATTAAGCGCTCTATCCACGGGTTTGAATTTGACCTGCATCAAAACTGAATTCACACGTTAAGTAATTCTTATTTTTATAAAATTTATTTGATCCAGTGCAAAAGAATTCAATTATTGTCTTTTCAGAATATAAAACCGGCATAAGTTATGCGGTATCGCATCGGGTGAATATTTTTCTAGATTGATTTAAAGAGAAATAAAGCGCAAGGAATGTCGGTCTCATTTTGTAAATCTATAGCTAATGCTGGTATACACATAACCAAACCAATATTAAACAGAATACAGAGAATACAGGCACCACCCAGGATAAAAATGCGGCAGCGAGAACCTTACCTATAAAACCTGTTTGCTAAATTAGTGGGTTAATGAATAGATAATACCAATCTGGATCTGCCGTGGTAACGGCGTTGAGGCAGGCGGTAAGGGCAAGGGCACCGCATTCTGCATCGCCTGTCGAGTGGCCTCCTGTAATACCCTTGCTCCGCCTTCAAGCTGCATGTTTTTTATTTTGCCATTGACCTGCAAGGTAAATGACACTTTGATCTTACCTTCAACACCGCGCTGCCGTGCGCTACGGGGATAAAATTTGTGGCTTTCGATATGGGATAACAGCTGCTGTATATACACCTGTTGTTGCTGTTTCAGAAACAGGGCATCAACCGGATTTGTCAACTGACCTTTGGGTTGTGGTTTGATGATCTGCTGCTGAACCGGTTCAGGCTCAGGTGGAGTTATTTTTTTAGGCTCTACCGGCTTAGGCTTAGGTTTGGGCCTGGATTTGGGTTTAGGTACAGGTTTGGGCTTAGCCGGCTCCGGCTTGATGATTTCCACCGGTTCCGGTTTGACTTCGCGATAAAAATTAAGCCGGGTAGTTAAAGGAAGATTTGCAGGCCTCGCATCTTCCATACCCAGTTGTGCACCTGACTGCAGAAACAGGCTGGTATGAAGCGCCAGTGAAAAAACAATTCCACCCACCCAGCTTGCATATTCCTGCCTGATCATTAATTCCGTTCGGTGACGATGTCAACACCACTGGCACCCGCCTTGCGTGCAATATCCAGTACCCGTATAGCCTTGCCCAAATCAGCCTGTTGATCACCCTTGATACGAATATTTTTATCCTGCACGATCAACAAATCAGCTCGCAGTTTTTCTTCCAGTGCTTCGACGTCTATGGTGTGTTGCTGATAAATTAACTGACCGTCAGCGTCGATGACAATTTCTAACACGTCACCCTCCTGCAATCGTTCACTGGTTTCCGCTTCCGGTAAATCGATATTCAGGGACTCGTGGCGAACAAAATGCGAGGTCAGCATGAAAAAAATCAATAGCAGAAACACCACGTCGATCAGCGGCGTCAAATTAGGCACATTACTGCTACGCCGATAACCTTCAAACTGCATGCACTACACCCTTGCGATGATGGGTGGCTTCCACTTCTTCATGCTTATGCTCATGGGGCAGATGCTCCAGCAACAACATGGCGCAACGATGCATGCTATGGGCTCGACGATCAGCCATGCCCTCAAGAAAGTGCAATAACAGTAAAATGGGAATGGCGACGGCAAGCCCGACACCCGTCGTTAACATAGCTTCCCAGATGCCGCCTGCCAGCGCCTGTGAATCGACTCGACCACCCGCTATCTCTATAACCATGAATGCCTTGATCATGCCGATAATGGTCCCCAGCAATCCCAGCAAAGGCGCGGTGTTACCCAGAATGGAAAGTGTGCGGAAACCTCGCTCCATGGCTTGCAGTTCCTCCGAACCATAGCGAGACGCGACACTTTCCAGATCTTTGACCTGTCTTTTGTGAGCCTGAAAGATACCCTGCATCACCCGTGATTCAGGGCCTGCTAAACTGTCCAGCTGTTGCTGAATCTGACCTGATTCGAAAGCAGTCAACAAAAGATCCTCCACATTCTTTGCTGGTCGCCCCATCAGTGCATAATGTAGAAAACGTTCTGTGATAACGGCAAGCGCTATAAATGAATAGATCAACAGCAGCCAGATAATAATGCCGCCTTTATCAAAAATATCTGCCACTGTCATCATGATGAATTAAACCTCTGGAAAATCACTCTGTTTTTACTCTGTTTGCAATCGCATGCAAATTATGACGGATGGCGCGAGCAACATCCAGCCCTAAACCTTTGCGGTTGAGTTTTTGTACTTAAGAGGTGCTTAGTTTGATGTGAGCGTTAAAAATTACCACAGGCCAGAACGTTTCTTGGCAAACTGGCCCGTGGTAATGAACCACTCTTTTTTTAAATTCGATATAAAAACGGTGACAGCCCTCAATAGCTGAGAGACCACTGCTGCTACTTTTCAGTTCATCAAAAATTAAAAAGGCCTGAAGGGGTTAGAGACACACCGGTTTGCTATCCGGATAATCAATAATCCCTCAGGCGCCTTATTTCTACACTAACTTACGATAGTGATTAGAACTTGACGTTGACACCGGCATAAAGTGAACGCCCCATGCCGGGCACGGGTGTCCCCCAGGCAACTGCAGTACCTGACATGGTTTTGCCTTCACCCAGATAAGTGCCACCCAGTGGGTGGTTGTAGAATCTGTCCAGCGCATTCTCGATACCCACATCGAAACGTAGCTGTTTCCACTGGTAACTGCTGCGCAGATGCAGCAGGCCGTAACCGGCGGTGGTCATTTCATTACGTTCCCAGGAGACATCAGTTTTGGCATCCACCAGTTCCAGCTCGGCGCTGTTGCTCCAGCGGTTCAGCTTCTGCGCGACGGCCAGTCTGGCATTCAGCGGCATCATGTTATAGAGATTGTCGCTGGTGTCGTCGTTTTCACCTTTGACGTAATTCATCATACCGTTCATGGTGAAGCTGCCATAGTCTGCCGTCTCGGCCAGCGGATAATGACCGGAAACGTCAAGGCCATAAATGGTCGCCGACTGGTTGACGTATCGCAAATAGACAAAGGCATCGGTAACCGTTGTGTTAGCGGTTGTACAAACCCCTGTGGAAGCACCGGAACAACGCTCGGCATCGATATAGTCATCTACCGTGGTGTAATAAGGCGTAACTTTCAGTCCCCACTCTTTCTGCGCGGCATCGTGCCAGTCGAAGGTGGCGCTGACGGTATGGGCAATTTCCGGCTCCAGATCGAGATTACCCACATAACCATTGCCATCGCCGGCCCAGTTGATCATGCGCATAGACATACCATGAGTGGACCAGGTGTAGCGCTCATACAGATTGGGTGAGCGAGTTTTCATGGCATAACCGAACTCGATAGTCTGCGTGTCATCCGGCGTGAAACGCGCCAGTGCGGTCAGATCGATGTTGTCATCGGTCTTGTTGCGATCGGCAGCATTGAAGGCGGCGGCGTCAGCTGGGCTGTAAGTTGGGCTATAACCCTGAACATCGCCGGCATTCATGTCGACCTGTTCGCCACGCACACCTAGCAGGCTCAGCCATTGTTTGTTCCACTGGGCCTCCCATTCACCAAACAGGGCAACGCGATCACGTTCGCCATTATTAATGTTCCAGAAAGTATTCGGCCACATGCCCTTGCCTGATGGATCCCACCAGTCATCCAGCTGGTACTGTTGCACTTCACCACCGACACGCAGCAGGTCATTGGCGGACAGGGACAATTCACCCTTGACCACAACACCGCTATTATCCCCCTGGGTGTCCATGGGCATGCCAGCAGCACAACCTTGTTGACCACCGGTCAGAGTACAGGATTCGCCTTCAGGGAAAGTGACGCCGTCATTGGAGCCATACCAGTACAGTTTGTCATCGTAGAACTGCATGGCGTGACGTGTTTTTTCGTTATAGGCACGGGCATCCAGATCACCCCAGTCGAAATTGCCCTTGTAGTGCAGATTGATCTGGGTGCTGTCGTTGCCGGTCATGTCCATACGCTGGTTTGTCCAGCCCTGGTAGGGAATATCCTGCATGCCCAGTTTAAGTTCTGCCATGTGGTTCTCATTACGCATGGCAAAACTCAGTGAGCGATTGGTGGATTTGTACATGGACGAGCCAACCTCGTCTCCATCGAGGACATGATCGCCTACGTCATTGACATAGGATTGTGTTTTGAAATCACCACCTGCTTTGTAATTTTCGGCCTCAGCGGTGGAACTGCTATAGGTCATGCTGAAATTTTCAGACGCAGCCGTGGCCTTGAGGTTATCCCCATAGGCATTACCGTTACTGCGTGCAAAAAAGCCCACCTCGCCCTTGAATAAACTACCCTGTTCAGCAGTGGCGAATTCGGGGTCAGCAGACTCCACAATAATGGCGCCCCCGATGCTATCACCGCCGACACTGACCGGGGAGATACCAGCAAATACCGTGGCTGTTTCGACGTTAGTTGGATCGATATAGGACAACGGTGGATTCATGTGGTTACCGCAGGCGGAAATCAGATCCATACCATCCACCTTGATACGCAAACGGTCATCGGCCAGACCACGAATCACCGGCAAACCGGAAACGCCACCCGAACCCTGGATAGTCAGACCGGGAATGTTTTTAAGAAGACTGGCAGTATCGCTGGTAGCAGGTGCCAGGGCATTTAAGTCCTGCGCATCCACAGCGGTCGCATTCAGATCCTGACTCTCATTCATTGCGGGTGCAGTAACACTAATGGTTGGAATTTGCTCATCTTGAGCCACGGCAACTCCGTGAATGAGCGAACTGATCAGCGCGGTAAGCAGTACGCGCCGATGACGAAAGGAATCTTGCATGGTTTAGCCCTTTAATAATTTTTGTTTGTTTTAAATCACTGCTAATTGCAAGTAATGAGCCAGAACAGGTTTATTCTTCTAATTCAACAAATTAGTTTTTTTAGCCGCTTTCACACAGACGCTAACTGAGTCATTTCACGCACTTTGTGTGTGATTCAACACTGGCTTTGTTTGTTTACGAGTCATATATAACAACAAATATCGTATTGTATTTTCTTTCAAATACTTTTAATAACATACAGCTAAATTCATCGAATTCGCATACACGATACGGACCCTATGTTTTTGTTAATGTCTTAAACATTTAAAACGCGGCCCTGACATATTTAGACAAGATTCTCTTACCACTTTTATTTGTTCTTACTTTCACCTATAAAAACAGCATTTGAGCAAAGTTTTCTGAAACTTGATATTTAATACATCGCTTAAAAAATTCTCCACTAACTGGAACCCAATTAACTTTTTTACCGTTAATAGTTTTTATTGTTTATGAATTCCGGTGAAAATTTATTCTGATTTTTTCTGAAGCAAAAACCGTATTCATCATGAAGAAAGAACGCACATTACAGATAAAGTACGCAGTTAAACATCGGCTTTTGGATAAAATATTTTTATTTTAACTTACTCCATTTGGCCTATGGACTTAATACCAGATCAGTCGTTAAAATGCGCGCAGCTTAAAATGCACGGAATAAAAATATTTGTTTTCTGTAAAACCGGTCTTTAATCTGGCTGGATTTTGGCATCTCCCCCCCTTACTTATGTAAACAACAAATTTCAGGAATTTTCACAGGATCAGATGTTATAAAATGAAAAATAATTCACACACTTCTTTTACTCATGCTGTTGTAGTTACTGTTACTCTTTTACTTTCACCCATATTTCTTGTTAGCTGTAGTAGCGGCAGTGACAGTAATACCCTGGATACTCAGAGCGGAACTTCATTCAATGCCAATGGCGAGTCTTTGTACAAAGGCATTTGTTTTGCCTGTCATGGCGATGACGCCGGTGGTCGTTTCGTGCGTAGAAGTATTCGTGATTCCGGCGCCTGGAGAATCAGCAGCGCCATCGATAATATTCCTTCGATGAGCTTCCTCTCCTACTTGAGCAGTGAACAGCTAGCGGACATTGAAGAATACCTGCTCTGGGTGGAAGCTGGCGACATATCAGAGATATTGACCCGCACCGGTGATGCGGTCGCCGGTGAAGCATTGTTCAGAGAATCCTGCACCGGCTGTCATTCACTGGGTACCAGCCCTAGATTCGGACCTGATTTACTGGGCCATTCTGAAAACTGTGCCGGCGACACTACAGCCGGCCGTAGCAGTTCCTACTGCGAGCGCCTGGAAGCCTTCATTGTCGAACCTGAAGCCATGGCCACCCACGCCTACACGGAAGCAGAACTGGCAGTCTATCCTTACATCATGCCGGATCTGGGCTTATCGGATTATGAAGCACTGGATATTGCCACCTTTATCGGTCAGCAAACCAGCCCGCTAGTTGCGAGCACACCGGTGACCCTGACAGAATCGGAATTTAATCAAACCAGAGGCCTGTATTTCAACCGTTGCGCCGGCTGTCATGGCCTCTATCGCACCGGTGCCACCGGCCCGGATATCGGGCAGACACGCGCCATCGAAATTGGTACCGATGGCCTGGCCGCCATGATCCGTCACGGCACCCCTGGCGGCATGCCCAACTTCGGCAGTGCCGGTATTGTCAGTGAGGACGAAATCAACAAACTGGCAGCTTATCTGCAATTATCACCACCGGAACCGCCTGCACTAGAAATGGCAGACATCGAGGCTAGCCATGAATTAATCGTACCGGTAGCCAGCCGGCCAACAACGCCACAACATTCACACGACTGGCAGAATTTCTTTGGCGTCGTGCTGCGTGATGCGGGCAAGATTGCCATCTACGATGGTGATAGCCATGAAGAAATCACCCGCGTCGATGTTGGCTTTGCCGTTCATATTCTGCGCACCTCGGCCTCCGGGCGTTATTTCTATGCCATTGGCCGCGATGGCTGGGTCAATATGATCGACCTCTGGGCCAGCGTGCCTAATGTGGTGGCAAGAGTGAAAGGCTGCCACGATGCCCGCAGTGTGGATAGCAGTAAGTTTACAGGTTATGAAGACCGGTACCTGATCGAGGGCTGTTATTGGCCGCCACAGTATGTCACCTATGATGGCCGGACGCTGGAACCGCAGAACCTGGTACCCCTGCCGATGACCGACATAGACGGCATAACCCTGCCAGAAGTGCGTGTCGCGGCTATCGCCGCTTCCGAATCTGCACCGGTGTGGGTGATTAACCAGAAGGAATCAGGCTATGTTGGTATTGTCGACTACTCACAAGCCAGCGCACCGCTGGTGAATATTGCCACGGTCAAGTTCCTGCATGATGGCGGCTGGGATCACAGCAAACGCTACTTTATGAGCGCCGCCAATGCCAGCAACAAGATGGTGATCGTCGATGTGCAGGAACGACAACTGGTAACGACTATCGATGTCGGCAATGGCCCCCATCCCGGTCGTGGCGCCAACTGGCAGGATCCAGTGTATGGCTGGGTCAATGCCACACCACACATGGGTGACGCATTCATCTCGGTGTACGGCACCGATCCGGCAAATCATCCCGAGCATGCCTGGAAAGTGGTGCGCCAGATCGATCTGCCATCTTCAGGTTCATTGTTCATCAAGACCCATCCAAATTCGCCCTGGGTGCTGGTGGACATGACCTTGAGCTCAACCCATGACAAACAGATCTGCGCCATCGCCAAAGCAAACGCTAGCCTTGATCGCTGCTTCGATGTCGCCAGCGCCGGCAAGGCCGTGCATATGGAATTCAACAAGAACGGCAGCGAGGTGTGGATCTCGGACTGGGCTAATGAAGATGGCGGTCAGGTGATTCTTGATGGTACCACGCTGGAGGTCATTCGAAGCATATCCCTGCCAGCGACCACGGGTAAGTTCAATGTGACAAATACGGCGGATGATATTTATTAAATCGTGGGCAAAATAGCTCGAGAGAGAATGACTCTCTCGAGCCAACAACATACCGACAGTTCATGCTACAACAGAAAACTAAGGATTATTTCTAGCCTCAGGCTCTGCCTGGAAATTCCTGTAATGCAGATCCACTGCCGGTAAAACATAATTTCTCGAAGCAACTATGTGCGCTGTGCGCCTCTACGGCGCAATAATCAGGATTTGATTTTATCAATCACCAAAGAGATTTTCTGACCTGCTTTAACTTCGACACCAGATACCTCGCCATAAAGATCCCCTGCCAGTGAACCTGCACTACCTGATTTTGATATTTTTGCACCCACAATGACAGCATCAAAAGCGGATAATTTCATTGACGGCATCATCGCCATGGCATCATTTAATTTCACTGTAAAAGGCAAATCAGCCACCGATTGTTTGGCGGCGGCTAACGGCATTGGCGGACCATTCATCGCCTTGGCATAAACAAAGACCACATCACTGGCTGATACCTGGTCTTTAATAGCTTCATCCAGTGATACTGATACCTGGATTTCTGCTGTCGATGTCGCTGCTTGCGGTGCGGGCATCTGACTTGCGACGTCTTCGATTTCATCGTCAGTCAAATTCTTCTCAACACGGGCGATTAAATTATGCAATTGCTGCAGATTTTCTGGACTGGACATCAGCATCGGCTGCAAAATTAAAAATCGCTCCAGCGCCAGTTTATGCTCACTGGCTTCCATGGCTGCAATTCCTGCGAACCACAATGCCTGCTGATTTTCCGGATCGAGCTGCAAGGCTTTTTCGATAGCTTCTCTGGGTTTACCCTGCAGCTCACCCTGATTCGTCATCGCCAGTGCATCGGCATAACGAATTAATAAATTCGCTTCTTCACCGACCAGTTCGATGGTTTTCTCAAATGCGCCCACCGCATCACTGTAGCGATTCATCGTCATATAGGTACGCGCTAACATAAACCAGCCTTCGGCATTCTCCGGCTCTGACTGTAGCCGCTGCTCCAGTTTGACCACCGCCTGCTCCATCGACATCGCCGGGGCTTTATCTTCAGCCAGCTGCTGAACCTGCTGATGATCAATTGCCTGTGGTTGTCCCAGTTGCAAATAGATCAGAACAGAAAATACCGGGATAGCGACCAGTAGAAACAAAGCAGCGGGTATGGCTGATTTTTCACCTACCTGCTGATCCTGGTTTGATACAGACAAATCCAGCGCCAAGTTTGTTTCCAGTTCCTGCCGTGCTACTTCAAAATCATCCTGTGACATAAGACCATTTTGTAAATCCAGCTTTAGCTCCCGCAACTGATCGCGGGCAATCTGAGTATTGTAGGCATCGAAGCTATCTGATTGCAGATGACTTTTTTTCAACAAACTGGGCACTATAAAAAGTAGTGCTAAAAATACTAACGCAATTGATGCTGTTACAAATGCCAACATAAAAATTTCTCAAAAGTGTTTTGTGACGACAATAAGCTATTCATCGTCTAATAAGGAATGTGCTTTTTGCTTTTGCTGTTCTGATATTCCCACATCAGCAGATTGCTGCTGTTTACGAATAAAAGAAATCACCACATAACCGGCGATAAAAAAGAACACGACGGGACCAAACCATAATAAAACCGTGGTAATTTTTAGTGGCGGACGATACATTACAAAATCGCCATAACGCGCGATCATGTAGTCAACCACTTCATCTCGGCTGGAACCTTTATCCAGCAACTCAACTACCTGACGGCGTAAATCCTGTGCCAGTTCTGCATTGGAATCTGCCAGGTTTTGATTCTGACAAACCAGACAGCGTAGTTCCTGAATTAAGACTTTATAGTCTTCCTCCATCTGCTCGTTAGCAAATTCCATGCTTTCGATTTTTGCCTGTGCTGAAAAAGATAAAGCCCATAAAACAACAGCATGTATTATAAAGTTTCTCATCCCTGCTCTGCCTTTAATTGTCTTACTAAAGGCAGGATACTTTGTTCCAGCTGCTGAGGATAAATCGGCCCGGTATGTTTATGACGAATCACACCCTTTTTATCAATGATAAAAGTTTCCGGCGTACCATAGACACCGTAATCAATACCGGTTCGACCTTCGGCATCCACCGCGTTAAATATGTAGGGATTACCCAGTTGGCTCAACCAGGTCTGGGCCGGCGCATTTTCATCTTTATAATTCAGGCCAACGATGGGTACTTCACCGGTATTGGCCAGCGCCATCAGGGTATGATGCTCGGAACGACAGGAGACACACCAGGTCGCCCAGACATTAAACAACCAGACTTTACCCAGCATATCTTTATTGGAAACCTGCTGATCCAGCTGCTCCAGTTTAGGCAAGGAAAAATCCGGTGCCGGTTTATTAATAAACACCGATGGCACTTCCCGTGGATTTAAACTTAAACCCACATACAGCAGCACAATCAGCAGAATAAACCCAATCGGCAGTAGAAAACGCGACATTAGGCCGCCTCCGCCGCTGAGGTTTTCTGCAAACTTTCTGACTTGAGTTTCATCCGATAACGACGATCGGTTATCGATAGCAATCCACCCAGAGACATAAATATACAGCCCAACCAGATCCAGCGAATAAACGGCTTATGGTAAAGCCTGACACTCCAGGCTCCCTGATTATTCAGCGGTTCGCCCAGAGACACATACAGATCACGGAAAAATCCGGGATCAATACCGGCTTCTGTCATTGGCATACCGCCGGCATTATATAGACGTTTTTGCGAATACAACTCGGCAACTTTTTTACCATTTTGGCTCACCGTAAATGAACCTTCCGTAGCACGGTAATTAGGCCCTTCTTTTTCCACAACACTGTTGAACATAAACTCATAGCCGCCAATATCAAAACTCTTGCCGGCTTCCAGTCGCACATCTTTTTCAATACTAAATTGAGACGTCAGCGTGATCCCGACAACAAAAAATGCCACCCCGATATGCGCCAGCGTCATACCGACAATGGATCGCGGCAACTGCATCAGCGCAGCCATTTTATTTTGTTTCGCCGATACGCGGTCATACAGATTCTGCAAACTGGTATAGGTGATCCAGATACCCAGGGTGATACCCAGCGCGGCACTGAAATTGAACGTATCCGCCACTAAAAATGCCGCCCCAACACCCAGCACAATACTGATAACCGCCGCCAGTTTTACATTGTTCAACAGTCTGGCAGCACTATCCTTTTTCCAGCGTGCGCTCACTGCAAAACCGAGCATGATGGCAATCGGAATAGTCAGAATAACAAACACCAGATCAAAATACGGCGGGCCAACGGAAATTTTACCCAGCCCCAGAGCATCCAGCGCCAGCGGGTATAAAGTACCTAATAGCACGAAGAATGTCGTGATGACTAACAATACATTATTGATTAATAGCGCGAATTCACGTGACACCACTTCCACCCGGGTTGCACTTTTGATATCCGGCGCGCGCCAGGAATATAAAAACAGCGAAGCACCGACCACCACACCCAGGAAGGCCAGAATAAATACGCCACGATCCGGATCGGTGGCAAAGGCATGCACCGAGGTTAACACGCCGGAACGCACCAGGAAGGTGCCTAACAAGCTCAGTGAAAAAGCAAATACTGCCAGTAGCACGGTCCAGGCTTTAAATACACCACGCTTTTCGGTCGCTGCCAGTGAATGTACCAGGGCGGTACCCACCAGCCAGGGCATGAAAGAGGCGTTTTCTACCGGATCCCAGAACCACCAGCCGCCCCAGCCAAGCTCGTAATAAGCCCACCAGCTACCCAGTGCGATACCGATGGTCAGAAACATCCAGGCGATATTGGTCCAGGGACGCGACCATTTGGCCCAGGCACTATCCAGACGACCGCCTAACATAGCGGCAATCGCAAATGCGAAGGCCACCGAGAAACCGACATAACCCATGTATAGCAAGGGCGGGTGAATGATTAATCCTGGATCCTGCAACAGAGGATTCAAACTACGGCCTTCCAGCGGTGCCGGGAAAACGCGTTCAAAAGGGTTGGAGGTTATCAACGCGAACAACAGAAAACCGATACTGACCAGTCCCATGATTGCCAGCACCCTGGCCCGCATCACCTGCGGCATTTCCCGACTGAACAGCGCAACGGCTGCGGTCCATAATGACAGGAACCAGGCCCACAGCAGCAAGGAACCTTCGTGACCACCCCATACCGCTGAGATTCGGTAAATCAGGGGCAATTCTGTATTGGATTGTTTGACTGCATAAACCACTGAAAAATCATTCTGGATAAATGCCCAGGTCAGACAGATAAAACTGATGGTAATAAACAGCGCCTGCCCATAGGCCGCCGGTTGTGCCACAGAGATCCAGGCGGCCTGACGCTTAAAACTACCAACTAAAGGAACAATACCAAGAATAATCGCCAGACTCAGCGCCAGGATAAGGGCAAAATGCCCGATTTCAGGGATCATAGTTTTTTCCCCTGGTGTTCGGTCATACCGGCTTCTTTCAGGGTATCCGCGACTTCAGGGGGCATATAGTTTTCGTCATGTTTGGCCAGCACTTCGTCGGCGAGAAAGATCTTACCCTGCATTTTGCCGGTAGCAACGATACCCTGACCTTCACGGAACAGATCCGGCAGTATGCCTTCATACTGAACCTTCACCGATTCTGCGGTATCGGTGAGATCAAAAGTAATTTTGAGACTATTCGGGTCACGCTCAACTGTACCAGCGACCACCAGGCCACCCAGCCTAAAGCTATGATCCTGTGGTGCCTCACCGGCAAGTACCTGCTTGGGTCCATAGAAGTGATTAATGTTTTCGTTCAGTGCCATTAATAGCAGGGTGATAAACACGCCAACACCGGCGATTAATACAGCTACCATGGTCATTCGTTTCTGGCGGGGGGTCATTAAACTACTCTCTGGGTCTTTAACCCGTATCTGATTAAACAAGGATTGAATTCTATAACTCAACCGACAATATGATCTGATTACCTAAGTAAGTAAAAGTTTACTCACATTCAACTTATTTCAGCTTTGTTCTTTATCAATTTTCGGCCTGCGCATTATCCTGCTGCTGCCGCTCCTGTTGACGGTACTTCATGCGCAACTCCCTGATGATCTGTTTGCGCGTCAACACGGGCTTGATGAAAATCGCCAGCATTACCACAAATGCCAGCCCATAGGACGACCAGACGTACACGGCATAGCCGCCCATATGAAAAAATTCACTTATGCTCATTGTTTATGACTCATTTGCCACGATCTCTCTAACCCAGCGCGCATTCTGTTCACGCTTCAATAACTCACTCCGTGCCCGCATCAGCACCGAGGCGGCATAGTATAACTTGAACGCCACGGCCATGAGTAATAAGGGTATCAACATACTGATATGAATGGAGGGCTTATCCAGCTTGGTAATCGTTGCCCCCTGATGCAGGGTACTCCACCACTCAACCGAATAATGAATAATGGGAATGTTGACCACTCCCACTAGCGCCAGCACAGCCCCGGCTCTGGCCGCATTACGGGGGTCTTCAATAGACGCCTGCAAGGCAATAAAGCCGAGATATAAAAACAGCAAAATCAACTCAGATGTAAGACGTGCATCCCAGACCCACCAGGCGCCCCACATAGGTTTACCCCAGAGCGACCCCGTTACCAGAGCCAGAAAAGTAAACGCGGCACCAATGGGCGCAGAGGCCGATGCCACAATATCGGCCATTTTAATACGCCAGATCAGGCCAATCGCGCCCGCAATGGCCATCACCATATAAATCATCATGGACATCCAGGCACTGGGCACATGGATGAATATGATGCGATATGACTCACCCTGCTGATAATCAGCCGGGGCTTCTATTAGCCCGTAATACAAACCTGCTACCAGCAGGATCAAACAGGGCCAGGCAAACCAGGGAATCAACTTGCCGGACATCACGTAAAAATTACGTGGTGATGAAAATTTATGGACTATTGCGGGTAATTTCATGCTTATATCAATATCTAAACTCAATAATGTCTTATTTCAATCATAAAATCTCTCATAGTGAGAGGGTGTAGGTCGTGCCTGTGGCGTCATACATAGCGTGTCATCTTCACCCGCAAGCCCCCCTTCGGGCCAAAGGCAATAAACGCCTTTGGTATGAATCATTCCCGACCATTCATTCCAGACTTATCCGGAGCGCAGCAGCCGTTGCGATAGGCGCCAGCGTGATCGCCAGCACCAGAACAGCCATTAAAAAGTATATCTGCCCCCTGATTGCCAGATCTGCCAGGTAGGTATTTACAGCGTTGGCCGAGAATATCAGAACTGGTATATATAAAGGAAGCACTATCAGGGATAACAGCATGCCGCCACGACGCAAACCAACGGTTAGCCCCATGCCGATGGCACCGATCAGACTCAGGATTGGCGTGCCGATGGCCAGTGTCAACATCAGCACCCCTATGCCCTCGTCAGGCAGGTACATGAACACCGCCAGCAGCGGTGCCAGTAAAATCATCGGAAACCCCGTAACCAGCCAGTGAGCAATAATTTTTGCCAGCACCAGTACCGACAGGGGATGCGGACTTAAGGTGATCTGTTCCAGTGTGCCATCTTCAAAATCTGCGCGAAACAGGGTATCGAGAGATAACATGGATGCCAGTAAAGCTGCTACCCAGATGACACCAGGCGCCATGGTCATCAACAGTTCTTTTTCCGGACTGGTGCCGAGCGGGAACAACATCACCACCAGCACAAAGAAAAACAGCGGATTAAGTAATTCATTGCGATGCCGGTAGGCCAGGCGCAAATCACGTTTTAGTAGCGCCCAGAAAGCCGTTGATAATTTAGCGTCCACTAAGCCACCCGCTCCAGCTCGGTTGCTGGCAATACAATACGTTGATGATCGCAACCGTCAAGCGTTACCGGCTGATGCGAGGTAATCACCAGCATGCCACCCGCCTGTACGTGCTGCTGGAACAGCTTTTCCAGGAATGCAATCGCCACTACGTCCAGCGAGGTATAGGGTTCGTCCAGAATCCAGATTCTGGCGTTGGTCAGCAACAGCTCAGCTAACGCCACCCGGCGTTTCTGTCCCGCCGACAAATTGCCGCTGGTGATTTCCTCAAAACCATACAGCCCTAGCTGATATAGCGCTTCTTCGATACCGTTTTCGTTTTTACTGCCGTGTAGTGCTTTGGCCATGCACAGATTTTCCAGCGGCGACAACTCAAACTTAATACCCGGCTTATGCCCCAGATAAAGCATGCTCTGGAAATAATTGTTCTCCGGGTGCCGAATGCCTTTACCCTGCCACAGAACTTTGCCATCTGCCGGCTCGGCCAGACCGGCCAGGATGCGCAACAAACTGGTTTTTCCACTGCCGTTTTTGCCTTCCACGCGCAGTATCTGCCCCGCGCCAAGAACAAAATTCAACTCTGTAAATAACTCGCGGTAACCGCGCGTACAGGCAATATTCTGTACACTCAATTCCGAGGTGGAATCACCCATATAATCATGTGCCCCGTTTAACGTCGGGTGATGATTCTACCCGGATTAGAATTTTTATAAACAATCCTGCGAATATGGAAATGATTCTGTTGCGAAAAATCAAGGATAAATCGCTATCCTGCAAATACATTGAACTTTCTTCAAGCCACTGAAAAACCATGCTTTTTATATTGAATATGCTTGCCAAATGAACTTTTATCCCTAGTATTAGCAGCAACTAAAATAAGTAAATACACGGCATATATCAATTTTCTTTGTTGGACTTGTGAAATACTTATTCGCTATAACAATTCAAAGCCTGACACTTTTCACAACTTTACCGTCAGGCTATTTGGAGGATATAAATATGATCGTAAAAGACATCATGAATACATCGGTTAAAACCGCAAAAGCCGACACGCTAATTAAAGACATCGCATCAATCATGTGTTTGAACAAAATCTCAGGCGTGCCCGTTATTGATGACAACGACAAACTGGTTGGTGTACTGTCAGAAAAAGACATCCTGCGCGCCATGTTCCCTGATGTAGAACAAATCATGCAGGAAGGCGGCAAAACTGACTTTGAAGCCATCGAAGCCGATTATAAAAATGTGCTGGACAAAAAAGCCGGCGACATGATGACCCAGACGGTTGCTTCGGTGCATCCGGATATGCCGCTATTGAAAGCCGCATCCATGATGTGTGTAAAAAAAATTCGTCGTATCCCAGTAACGGATAAAGATGACAAACTGGTCGGCATTATCAGTATTGGTGATGTGCATAAAGCCATTTTCCAGGAAAACCTGCTGAAAAATGGTTCTGATCGGGCGGCCTGATAAATCCTCCATATCAGGTAGTTAATCTCCTCCTTTTAGGAACAGATCAATAAAAAAACTGAAAAATTTTAAAAAGGGCGAATCATCGCCCTTTTTTTATCTTCAGACGCGGCACAGCGGATACACAATGACTATACTTGTGGACGTGCCAGCCAAGAAAACGCAAGGAAAAAAATGTTAAAAAAAGGCCTGTTTTTAATTCTATCTGGATTATTCCTGTTTCCCGTTATCACCTCTGCCGCCGAAGCCTTTAATCTGCAAACACTTCAGCAGTTGTTTAATACCTATAAACGCCAAAAAGCCTATGACTATGCGAGACAGTATGTTGACCAACAGGAAGGTGATCCCTATTTCGATTACTTATACGGCGTTGCTGCTATAGATACCGGTCATGCCAGTCAGGGCGTGTTTGCCCTGGAACGCGTATTATTAACATTTCCCGAAGATCATGTTGCTCGACTGGAACTGGCACGGGGTTATTTTATTCTGGAAGAATATTCACGTGCTCGCCTGGAATTTGAAAAAGTACTTGCCTATAACCCGCCCAGAGAAGTCCAGGAAACAACTCAGCAATTCCTCGATCAGATACGACTAAAAGAAGCCCGCTACCGCACAACGTCCAGCGGTTTCGTTTCATTGGCTATAGGAAGCGACAGCAATGTTAACAGTGGTGCCGATGATGGCGTGACAATAATTGATCTAGATGAACAAAGCCTCGGTCAGGATGACACTTTTAGCGAACTGGTTGCCGCCTGGCAGATTGGTCACCCTTTTGCACCCGGCTGGATGATGAGCGGCAATATTACCGGTGCGTTTCGTATCAATCAGGACCATGATGAATTTGACACTAATACCGCTACGCTGCAGTTTGGAGTTTCACGCCTGTATAAAGAAAGTCGCTACAAAGCTGAATTGCTTTACCAGACTTACCAACTTGATGGCGATGATTATCGTGACCTTGCAGGTATGAATCTGGAATGGCATTATTCCTTAACGCAGAAATCCAGACTAAGTTCAACACTGCAATACGTGAACTTGGAATACCCAGAAACAGAATCACGAAATTCAGATCTTGCAACCCTGTCATTAACCTATACCCACTCATTTGCCATACTGTTAAATCCAACATTTTTTGCCACTCTCAACCTGGGTGCCGAAATAGCGGAAGATGATAGCAATGCAAATGCTCTGTCGGACACCGAACGTGACATCACAGGTATCCGTGTTGGTAGTATTTTAGGTTTGTCTCCTAAACTGGCGTTACAAATTTCAGCAGGCTATCAAAGTAGTGAATACGCAGGTGAACAAACCTTCCCGTTATTTGCCGGCATCGTTCGCGAAGATGATTTCACATCGGCTGATATAAACTTATTGTGGCTTTTTCATAAAGACTGGCGACTGGACACTAAAATCAGTTACACAGAGAACAGCTCAAATATCGAGCTGTATAACTATGATCGTACGGTCTTTAGCCTGAATTTGAATTATGCATTCTAAACAGGGAATGATGAATACGAGGTGCGCTATGAGCAGGAATTATTTTTATCCAACACTGACTTTTGCAATGATCCTTTTTTCAGGTATCACGACTCAACCAGCTAACGCAGAAATCATTAATAATTCACACTGGCTGGTAAAACCCGGCGACTCCGTTTATTCCATCGCCCGCAAAGTTTTTCCCAATGATAAAGACAAACAAATACGATTACGTCGCGAAGTAGTCCAAAACAATCCTGACGTTTTTAAAGGCAACCCCAATCTCATGAGTGTTGGCAGTAAACTCAGATTACCTGAATTTTCAATAAAAAAACCCTTAGTAAAAAAAGTTCCTTCCCCTGTCGTCATTACTAAAAGCACGTCCTTATCCGAACCCACCACCCCAAAAACTATACCGGTTAAATCCGTACAGACAGCTATGCCTGATCCAGAAGATGTCATTGGTCGAGTAGTCATTAATATTGGCAAGCTGGAAGCCAGTAATCGCGGCGGCACTCGAAAACTAAAACGTAATTCTAATATTTTAAAAGGCGACACCATTCGCACTGCTCAACGCGCTCACACTCAGCTACGTATGAAAGATGGCGCACTGCTTTCATTAAGACCTAACACAGAAATACTATTGGCCCAATATGATTACAATGGCCAACAAGATGGCACAGAACGCAGCATTATTGAATTGATCCGCGGCGGCTTTAGAACCATTACCGGTGCCATTGGACATAGAAACAAAAAAAATTATCAGGTTAGAACAACTGTCGCGACCATTGGTATTCGTGGTACACATTATGGATTGATGCTATGCAACTCAGGTAGCTGCCAGAACAATCCACAAGCCGATAATTTGCAGGACGGGCTGTATGGTGGCGTTGTTGACGGCAGCGTCATTGCAGAAAACACAGCCGGTATTTTCTCTTTTAATAACGATCAATATTTCCATATCGAAACAGCACAAACTCCACCGGTGGAAATCCTGGTACCCCCGCCAGTATTTCACGATGCTCCGTTGTCTGATAGAAGAGATCAAGACGGCCAAGCAGATATGGCACAGGGTCCTGGACATGAACCCGGCAATGGAGATCCACAGGGAGAATCAGGCGACAACCGCCAGCAGGGTGACAGCAGACGTCCTGGCCGCTTTAATCGACTGCATAATCCAATGACCATGCTTGCAAACAATCCAGAACACCAACCTGATCGTCCGTTGCCCTTCTTGCCCGATCAGAACGTCAACACCTTTGAGCAACCATTGCCGCCGAAAGCACCGGTTGGTTCCGGTATGGCGCTCGCTTTTACCCATTTAGATGGCACGGGCCGAAATGGCGTCGGCGCACCCATCATCATTACACCGAATAATGGCAATAACATTTTCCTGGAAAACTTCACTACCCCCGGTGGACAGGTCATTGCCAATTTACCTTTTGCCATTTACGAGCAGTCTTTTGATCCGGATGGAAACTTCCAGCGACATGAAGGCGCTCGACTACGACCTGATGGTACGGGTGCGACTTATGTATTGAGCAGCATGGGCGGCACAGCTAATTTTGGTGGCGTCAACTGGGGACGCTGGAATGGCAATTATTTCGTTCGGGAAAATGACGCGCCGCTGATTCACGACCAGAACTTACATTATATCTACAGTCCTAATCTGACAACACCAACCGAACTGGCCAACCTGGGCGGACTAAGAAGCCGAATTGAAGTCTACCAATTTGCCGGCGGCACGCTTCCCACCAACCATCTGGGGAATGTAGCTGCGGTGAATCCAGCAATTTCTGCGGATATAGATTTTGTGAATCACCAGCTATTGAGTTACTCGGTCAGCGCAGATATAGCTGGAATCAACTGGTTTGGCAGCTTGACGAATCGGGTAAATTTCACCAATCTAAACAGCTCTTTCAATATATCTGGTGCTTGCCACAATACAACCTGCGACGGCGAAGCAAGCTTTCTGCTTGTAGGTAATGCAGCAGGCGGAGCAATGACATCCTATTCACTGACAGATCCTTTGGGAGGTGGCATGAGTGGTAGCGCATTGCTGACTCCACTCACCCTCACGACAACCCCGAACAATTTTGCCGCCCTATTTGCATTTAACGCAGCCCCCGGTGACGTCAGCTTCCCAGTACTGACCAACAGCAGCAGTGTTGATAATATTTATTTATCAGCCGGCAATCCTGTCATCGCTAATGATCGTTTTACCGATAATACGGGGGACAATCGATATCACAACCTGACTATAAACCCGTCACAAGCCACGCTGTTCGATACCGGTAGTGATGCCAGCTCTATACCCGGCACCACAATTTCATGGGGCCGATGGGATATGGCAACAGTCATTAAAGATAATCAGGTTACTGCTGTTAACGACGCGCTTTTCATTCAAAGCAATAACATATCCACACCAGCGCAGCTTGCCGGACTATCTGGTTCAGCGACTTTTACTGACACAGTATTTAATGGATATGTAAACGGCACTACCGCTATGGGCGGCAGCGTGTCCATGGATGTAAACTTCACTACCAATCTTGTCACAAGCTATACGGCCAGCGCCAATGAAAGCGTTACCGTACTTGACGGCCAGGCTAGAAACATCCCATTTACCTCGTTGAATACTGGATTCGCCATTTCCGGTAATAGCTGTATACCGACCTGTACCTGCCTGAACTGTCAGGGAACAGCCAGTGTTCAGTTTGTAGGGCCCAATGCTGAAGGCGCCATCACCAGCTTTTCAATTCGAGACAATATCCCCAATACCGCAAATGGAACAGCCGTATTGTTAAATGGCGGTTAATTCCTTCAACGGCTCCCACAGGCAATAGCAATGGGAGCATCCTTCCTGCCATACTCCCCTAAAGCTCTGCTCGCTCAAAAGTGAAATAATTTGATTTTTGCGGTATCCTCCCCACCCCATAGAAATATACCTGAGTAACACCATGGCCGGCATAGCAGATTTTACCGAAACCGAACTCTGGACTCTTCAGACCACCCTGAAGGAACGCTGGAACGAAGATGAATTCCAGCTGCAACTGGCGGATGCTGAAATACGTCTGAGCCCCAGCGACAAAGAAGCCACCGACTGTCCGATGGTGGTCTGGAACCATGAAGGCTGTAATTTCGCGGTGTTCAAAACCGGTTTGCAGAAATATCGTTGCCAGTTTTTCTATCGTGGTTATCAGCAATACGGCACCGGCGTGTTCGAATATGACGATCTGGGAGACTGCATCATCTCTTTATTGCAGGTGCAGGCCGACCATGCCCGTGAGCAGGAAATGGAAAAAGAAGCACCACCGGAGGCCCATGCCCGCGGTGTAGAGAAGAAATAGCCCTTTCAACATTTTAAAAATCATAGCTGTTCAGGTTTTTCCTGTGCGGCTTCAGGACAGGGATAAGCTGAATAGTTATGCAATAAGTACGGATTAGGGGCCCCATAAATAAGCTTGATTTGTTCCTTGGGCCCGAATGGCGCATTATCTTGCGCTGTTTTATGTAAATACCGTGTTTCAGACATGCTCTGGAACACGAAGATCAGACACTCCCATCTGATAGATACCAAGAATTCATTAAATCATTGTGGACACGAGGAGTACACATGAGCAAGAAAAACGCTTTTTATGCACAATCTGGCGGTGTAACTGCCGTGATCAATGCTTCAGCCTGCGGTGTTATCGAAACTGCACGCAAGCATTCTGACAAAATCGGTACTGTCTACGCAGGTCGCAACGGCATCATCGGAGCGCTGGAAGAAGACCTGATCGACACCAGTCTGGAATCTGCTGAAGATATCGCTGCCCTGAAACACACCCCTTCTGGTGGTTTTGGTTCCTGCCGCTTCAAACTGAAAAGCCTGGAAGACAACAAAGTAGAATACGAACGTCTGATCGAAGTATTCAAAGCCCACGACATTGGTTACTTCTTCTACAATGGCGGCGGTGACTCTGCAGACACCTGTTACAAGGTTTCTCAGTTGTCTGAAAAAATGGGTTTCCCGGTGCAGGCAATTCACGTTCCAAAAACTGTAGACAACGATCTGCCGATCACTGACAACTGCCCAGGTTTCGGTTCAGTGGCTAAATACATTGCAGTTTCTGCATTAGAAGCATCTTTCGATGTGCGCTCTATGGCGAAAACGTCGACCAAGATTTTCGTACTGGAAGTTATGGGTCGTCACGCGGGCTGGATCGCAGCAGCGGGTGGCCTGATTGAAGACGAAGGTATTCCAGTGGTTATCCTGTTCCCTGAAGTTGAATTTGATAAAGCCAAATTCATGGCTCAGGTTGACGCTAAAGTTAAAGAATACGGTTACTGCACTATCGTTGTTTCTGAAGGTACGCACTGGCCTGATGGCAAGTTCCTGGCGGAACAGGGTACTCGCGATTCCTTCGGTCACGCGCAATTAGGTGGCGCTGCCCCCGTTGTTGCTAACATGATCAAAGAAGAGCTGGGGCATAAATTCCACTGGGCAGTTGCGGATTACCTGCAACGCGCGGCACGTCACCTGGCTTCTGAGTCTGACGTTGCGCAAGCATACGCATTAGGTGAGAAAGCGGTTGAGTTTGCACTGGAAGGCCATAACTCAATCATGCCAACTGTTGATCGTATTTCAAACAACCCATATAAATGGGAAATCGGTCAGGCTCCCCTGTCTGAAGTGGCTAATGTAGAGAAAATGATGCCAATGGAATACATTACCGACGACGGTTTTGGTATTACCCAGGCCTGTAAAGATTATCTTTACCCACTGATTCAGGGTGAGGCCTACCCTCCTTATAAGAGTAACGGCTTACCTGACTATGTAACACTGAAGTTACAATCAGTAGCTAAGAAACTCGACAAGTTCGAAGTTTAACTAAAATGAAAGGGAAGCAGTGCTTCCCTTTTTTTATTTTTAGATTTATCCGCAATTGAATGCGAAGAAACGCTATTATGCGTAAATTGACCTGATGCACTAACTATGTTTCCTGAGGCTACATATGTTTATTAACAAAGTTAATTTAAAACGCAGTTTTATAAGCATTACCACATTTGGGTTTATTCGCATTCATTTGCGGACTTAACAATATGACTTTAGAAAAAGCACGCGAAATGATTAGCACCCATGTCCAGATGGGCAGCGGCTATAATCGTAACGCCACCAAAATGGTTCTGGGTGAACTTAATAAAGATCAAGGCCAGGCGGCTGTTGATCAGATAATAAGAGAGTTTCGGCTGGATGAAATGTGGGATTTCCAACCCGGCACTCATTTTGAAAGCGTTTACAAATAATTAGCGTAGGAGCGAGCTTTAGCTCGCGAGTAGTTTCATCAATAATCATCGCGAGCTAAAGCTCGCTCCTACAAACATGTACAAATCGGAGAACAAACATGCGTTTAATTTTATTGGGCGGACCCGGTGCAGGCAAAGGCACCCAGGCAAATTACATTAAAGATAAATATAACATTCCTCAGATCTCCACTGGCGACATGCTGCGCGCTGCTGTAAAAGCCGGCACACCGCTGGGTATTGAAGCTAAAAAAGTTATGGATGCCGGCGGCCTGGTTTCTGATGACATTATTCTTGGCCTGATCGATGAACGCATTAAAGAAGACGATTGCAAAAACGGTTTTCTGTTCGACGGTTTCCCACGCACCGTGCCTCAGGCTGATGCACTAAAAGCCAAAGTTGAAGTGGATGGTGTAGTTGAAATTGATGTTGATGATGCAGAAATCATCAAACGCATGTCCGGTCGTCGTGTACATGTTGCATCTGGGCGCACTTATCACGTGACTTTTAATCCACCAAAAGTTGAAGGCAAAGATGATGAAACCGGCGAAGACCTGATTCAGCGTGACGATGACCATGAAGATACGGTCAAAAAACGTTTAGATATTTATCATGAACAAACAGAACCACTGATTGAATATTATTCAAGCTGGGCAAACTCTGGCGAAGCCGGTGCACCGAAATACGTTAAAGTGAACGGCATTGGTAAAGTCGAAGAAATTCGCGATCAAATTTTTAACGCTTTAGGGTGATTCATTTGATAAAGCACTAGAAAAAAACAGGGCGATATGAAATCGCCCTGTTTTATTTCAAACGGACAAAATAATTGAATTATAAATTTCTAAAATAGAACAGCATTATTGGCGAATTAATCATTGTATGTGTACTCGGTTTTGATAGCGTCGTAATATTAGACATAAGTCAAAATTAAACAGCAACAAGAATAAAACATGATAAGAATTTTATAAGGAATCATAGCGCCGCTTTATTGATAAAAAAATTAACTAGTATGATCAATTTTTTCACAGGCCCTGAACCCTTATACATCAGTAACTTTTGATATACGTCAACCATTAAAGTTAGCGCAAACACGTATAGTCCAAGCTAATCGAATCGTGTTTTTTGCAGGACGTACATCAGGGTAATAATACGATTCATTTGTTGAATATCCTGTTGACGGATATTTAACAAAATATTCATGGAGCAGTGTTACAGAATACTGCTTTATAAACGTGAACCAGTTTCACATAATAACGGGGGTTAGAACATGTCCACAGGACTTATCATTGCCTTAGTCTGTGCTCTTGCTGGCATAGCATACGGCGTAATATCCATTTTCAGTGTCTTATCCAAACCGCAGGGTAACGATGAAATGCAACGCATCGCTGGTGCGATTCAGGAAGGCGCTATAGCCTATCTGGCGCGTCAGTACACAACCATCGGTATGGTTGGTGCTGTATTGTTTGTTGTTATGGGGCTGTTTTTAAGCTGGCCAACTGCCATTGGTTTTGCCATAGGTGCTGTACTTTCGGGCGCTGCGGGTTACATCGGTATGCACGTTTCTGTTCGCTCTAACTCTCGAACTGCAGAAGCCGCCAAGCAGGGTATCAATCCTGCGCTACAGGTTGCATTCAAAGGCGGCGCCATCACCGGTATGCTGGTTGTTGGCCTGGGCCTGCTGGGTGTTGCCGGTTACTACGCAATACTAAGCAGCATGGGCATGGCTCAGGAAGATACTCTGCATGCTCTGGTTGGCCTGGCATTTGGTGGTTCACTGATCTCAATCTTTGCACGTTTAGGTGGCGGTATTTTCACCAAGGGTGCTGACGTAGGTGCTGACATCGTAGGTAAAGTTGAAGCTGGCATCCCTGAAGATGACCCACGCAACCCTGCTGTTATCGCAGATAATGTTGGCGACAACGTGGGCGACTGTGCGGGCATGGCGGCTGACCTGTTTGAAACATACGCGGTAACCATCATCGCAACTATGCTGCTGGGTGGGCTGCTGCTGAAAAATGCCGGTGACCTGGCAATTACCTACCCGCTGGTACTGGGTGGTGTTTCAATTATCGGCTCTATTATTGGTACCTTCTTTGTAAAAGCCAATGAAGGCGGCAAGATCATGAATGCCCTGTACCGTGGCACTCTGGTTGCGGCAATATTTTCGGCAGTCGCGTTCTATTTCGTCACCGATACCATGATGGGCAACCTTGAAGGTTACACTGCAAATGCGCTGTACGGCTCTGCGTTAATCGGTCTGGCACTGACTGTCGCCATGATTGTGATTACCGAGTACTACACCGCAACTGAATACTCACCTGTTAGGCACATTGCTGAAGCATCAACTACCGGTGACGGCACCAACGTTATCGCGGGTCTGGGTGTTTCAATGAAATCCACTACCTTGCCGGTACTGGCAGTATGTGGTTCTATCTGGGGCGCTTTTGAGCTGGCAGGTCTGTATGGTATTGCGATCGCCGCAACATCCATGCTGTCTATGACAGGTATTATTGTTGCTCTTGATGCTTACGGCCCAATCACGGATAACGCCGGTGGTATTGCTGAAATGGCTGAACTGCCGGAAGAAATCCGTAATACAACTGATGCGCTGGATGCCGTAGGTAATACAACTAAAGCGGTAACTAAAGGTTATGCGATTGGCTCTGCGGGTCTGGCCACCTTGGTTCTGTTCGCTGACTACACCAACACGCTGAGTGCTGCCGGTAAGGTGGTTGCGTTTGACCTGTCTAACCACATGGTCATTATCGGCCTGTTCATCGGCGGCCTGGTGCCTTATCTGTTCGGTGCCATGGCAATGGAAGCGGTAGGTCGTGCAGCGGGTGGTATCGTTAACGAAGTTCGTCGCCAGTTCAAAGAAATGCCAGGCATTATGGATCGAACTCAGAAGCCCGATTATTCCCGTGCCGTTGACATGCTGACTAAAGCCGCAATCAAGGAAATGATGATTCCTTCATTACTGCCAGTAGCCGTGCCAATTGTTGTTGGCCTGACGCTGGGCGCAGAAGCTCTGGGCGGTGTATTGATTGGTACTATCGTAACCGGTCTGTTCGTTGCAATTTCTATGACCACAGGTGGTGGT
>JAPHRO010000003.1 GCA_026195895.1 Gammaproteobacteria bacterium | reverse complement strand
GTAATATTTCTTTCCAGGTCATATTGGCAATACGATCGACTGAATGCACCAGAAAGCCCTGGGTAAAACGATTGTATTCCGTGACGATTACAAAACTTTCTTCAATATTTTCAACCGGGCGATTACTGATGGCTAATCCCAGATCGATTACCGGAATAGTTTTGTTGCGCAAATGCGCAACGCCTACAACTTTATGGCTGGATTTCGGCATACTCGTTAATTTGGGACAGCGAATTACTTCCTGAACTTTGAACACGTTAATGCCATATATCTGCCGCCCCCCTAACCTGAACAGTAATAACTCAAGTCGATTATGGCCTGCTAACTGGGTACGGCTATCAACGCTATCGAGTACACCCGCCATTTTTTACACTCCGCCTATCTAAATATAAATTTAATCTAAAGAATTTGAAAAATCTGATATTCAACTATACTCATTACAGGAATCATTTATGATATGAGTACTTTTTCCACTACACTGATACTAGCTCAAATGGACTGATTAGCTAGTAATTCCCAAAAAACGATAAAACTAATTGGAACATTCATGGCCAGTCCACTATTGCTTACTAAATCTGCTTTACCGTTGCTCCAGGCCGCTATCCAGGCTGATATTAAACAACTGGAAAAATTCAGAAAGCGGAATCCATCTGCCGCTGCTGCACTCACGCCTGCCACAGATTTTATTCATGAAAATAACGCAAAGCTGGCCAGCGTCGCCGAGGCAGGAATCCGTTCTTTACAACAGACCTACGAAATCCTGACCAAAAATCTGGCACTCCAGCATCAGGCTTCAGATATTAGTGGCGTCATAGGAAGTGTCGCTGCCGCCACGGAAGAAATGGCCGCTTCAGCCTCGGAGATTTCTCAATCGGCCCAGAATACCGCCAGTCGCGCTAACGAAAGTTATGAAAAAACAGAATCTGGCAATATCGCCATTTCATCGATGATGGCGGATATGGATTTGCTGGAAAATGCCATGTCATCCATGTTTGGCAGTGTACAAAAATTTTCCGGTCTGACCGATGAAATTAATAATTTAACCTCTATTGTTCGCGACATCGCCAATCAGACCAATCTACTGGCATTGAATGCGGCAATCGAGGCCGCCCGAGCAGGCGAGGCAGGACGTGGCTTTGCTGTGGTTGCCGACGAAGTTAAACAACTGGCATCTAACACCGAAAAAGCCACTATAGAAATTGAAGCCGTCACCGGCACGATGAATGGCCTGATGGAAGAAGTCGGTAGTTCAGTGGGTTCCAGCCAGGAACGCCTGGGTAAAAGCCTGGATAGTCTGGAGACCGTCGCTATCGCACTGAGCGATGTTACTGCAGTGGTCAATGACGTCAGCGCCCAGGTACAAACTATTTCAGCTTCCGCCAATGAGCAACAATCTGTGTCGCAGGAAATGGCCGGTAAATTAAACGAAATTACCCTTATGGTTCAGAAGGAAAATGCTCAGGTCGATCTGATTTCGCAACACGCCCAGGAATTGAACAACTCGATAAAATCTCAATTCGATATTCTAGCTTCGTTTAATCAGGATGAAGTTATGCTGCAAACCGTTAAAGCCGACCATGTGAACTGGAAAATCCGCCTGGCCAATATGGCGCTAGGAGGTACGACTATTCCCGAGAATGAACTTGTCGATCATACCCAGTGCCGACTGGGGCAATGGTATTACAATCATGGTAAAGACTATTATGGCAATATCGATGCTTTCCAGCGCATGGAGCAGCCACACGCCAGAATACATGAACTTGGCAAAGAAATTGCAGCATTAACATTAAACGGGCAATCTGACATGGCCTGTCAAAAAATTGATGAAATGGAACAATATAGTAGCCATCTCTCTGAACTAATCGAAGATTTACTGGATAAAGTGCGAACGCCATGAAAAACCTGACTGCATTACTGGTACTACTGATCCCCACGATCATCACATATAGTAGTACCGGTAGTGCAGAACAGGCCCCTGTACCAACACCTTCCCTGCAGAGCCACGATTCAATAAGACAGCAGGTCAAAGCCTTTATAGGATCAAAAGCCAGTTTGCAGAAATACTCCAGGGTCGTAATCGACGTGGGTTATCTCGACAGCAGATTAAAGCTCAATCACTGTAGCGAATCAGTCAAAACTTTTCTGGCACCTGGTGCCAAGCTGATAGGAAAAACAACGGTTGGTGTGCGCTGCGATAGCCCCAAGCCCTGGACACTGTATGTACCGGCCACTATTGATCTGTATGCCGACGTCTATCAGACCACCGGCCCCATCGAAAAAGGCCAGCTCATCTCGGAAGCGGATATCAGTCTGGTAAATACCAACCTGGCCAGGCTCAACTACGGCTATTTTTCAGATAAGACCCAATTGATAGGCAAACAGGCAAAACGACGCCTGTCTCAAAACCGCGTGATCACACCGAATCAGGTAAAGAAACCCCTGCTGATAAAACGTGGCGAGCAAGTAGCACTGGTTATAGCTTCCGACAGTTTTTCAGTGAAAATGTCAGGAACCGCAATGATGAACGGTAGCCGTGGAGAACGTATACGCGTCAAAAATCTGTCTTCAAAACGAATTATTGAAGGCACTGTTACCCAGACAGGTGAAGTCGCTGTTGACTGAATAAAATAATTAAAAAAGCGCTAAAGTATAAAAAGAATCAGCCGATAACCACAATGAGAGAAAATAATCAGGTGAAAGCCCATGACTAGCCCCATAAATCACGTTAACCGGTCCACGACTGAGTCACTGACCAACAATACCGGTAAATCACGTGCCAAATCGACTGAACACACACAGGTTGAAGCGGAAAACCGTACTGCTGAAGATACGGTTAGTCTGTCTGAAAAATCAGTTCAGGTACGAGAATTGCAACAACAGCTAAGCAACATCCCTGAAGTAGATGCTGAAAAAGTAGCTGCGATTAAACAGGAAATTGCCAAAGGCAACTATCCGCTCGACCCTGAACGCATTGCGGAAAACTTAATTAACCTAGAAAAGGCGCTTATTGAATAACAGCTAGCCTGAATTCACGCGGATAACATAATGACTAAAACAGAAATACAACAGGTTTTTAATGAGATTTCAGGTAGTACAGGACTGTTACTTGAATGTCTGTCCGAAGAATTTACTGCCATAAACGACAATCAATATAGCACCCTGATTTCTCTGGCTGAAAAGAAACAATCCCTGGTAGACCAATTGAATCAGCTGGATGCCCGCCGCTCTGCCCTGAGCAGTGATACCACCGAGTTTCAAAACCTGTTAGCCCAGTTAGATCCCAGTAAACAATTGTCAAACCAGTGGAACATCACCAGAGAACAAATAAAACAGTGCCAGCATCAGAATGAAATCAATGGTCGACTGTTAAATCGTAGAAACCATATCGCACGGGAAACCATGGCAATATTGACCGGCCACAATACAGCCAATGAATCAACCTACGGATCCGATGGTGTTAAACACGGTGGCGGCTCCATGCTGCCCGATGTACAGGCATAATCGCTTTAATCTATCGAAATAGCTCTCGGCTTTTCAATGGCTTGCCTTCAAGATAATGGGCAAGCACAAAGCGCATCAATGATTTAATTTCTTTTCGTACGCCAGTATTGCCCAGGTCATCATTTTCAAATGCTAACAAACTCTCGCCATTGATCAGCAATTGTCGGGACTCACTATGTGTTTCCGCAGCCAATACCGGCCCATGTTCGATGAAATAATTATATTGATGCCCCTCTCGCACCGCATCACCTGAGTCGGCATCAACAACAAGATTCAATCCGAAGCCTAGAAACTGTAACAATTGTTTTTCAAACAAACGCAAATGGTTTTCCAGCTTCTGCTGATCAGCTAGCAGGTACAAGGTATCCTGATATAAACCAAAAATATCTTCATGCACATCATGTCGATGCAACAGTTTTATCAACAACTCGTTGATATAAAATGCACTGGGTAATGCATTGCCTTTAAGCTCTGGCAATCGAGTATCAACCGGTTCGACACGGGTTAATAAGGGCATATCTCCCTTACCACTCCAGCAAACCAGCAGCGGGTGAAACAACTGCAATAATGTTTTCTGTTTTGATTTTGCGCTGCGACTACCCCGACTCATAACCGATAGCCGTCCATAGTCTCTGGAGAATAATTCAAAAATCTGACTTGAATCCCGATAAGGATAATGATGAAGAATATATGCAGGCTGGTCCTGTACGCGCATTTTATTTCAGAAATGCCCAGCTTATTCCGAGTCGTAACCCAGACTTCTGAGTGAGGATTCGTCGTCAGACCATCCTGATTTAACTTTTACCCACAACTGTAGAAAAACTTTTTGTCCGAGCAGTTTCTCTATGTCTTTTCTGGCTTTGGTTCCGATATTTTTTAGCCGCGCACCTTTGCTACCAATAACAATAACTTTTTGCCCTTTGGTTTCCACTAAAATTCTGGCATGAATTTCAGTTATTTTTTCACTTTCTTTATATTGTTCTATTTCGACAGTGGTCTGATAGGGTAATTCTTTACCCAGTTCTCGCACCAGTTTTTCTCGAATGATTTCTGCCACCAGAAAGCGCACACTTCTATCTGTATATTGTTCCTCTTCAAAAAAAGCAGGATTCTCTGGTATTAGCGCCAGCACTTCTTTTTCTAACTCAGCAACATTGTCACCTTTTTTAGCTGATAGCGGAATAATATTACTGAAATTATATTTTGCACTCACTTCCTGCAGAAAGGGCAGCAACTGATTTCTGTCTTCCAGCTTATCCACTTTATTCACTACGAGTAACACCGGCACATCAACATGTTCAAGCTTATCAAGTACCAGCTGGTCTTCTTCCGTCCAGCTCATGGCCTGAACTAAAAACAGTACTACGTCGACATCATGAATAACTGAACTGGCGGCCTTATTCATATACCGATTGATAGCTTTCTTACCACCACTATGAATTCCGGGGGTATCTACATATATATACTGCGCGTCTTCCGTAGTTTTAACGCCGAGTATCTGGTGACGCGTCGTTTGTGGTTTGCGCGAAGTTATACTCAACTTAACTTCAAGAATACGATTCAGTAATGTGGATTTGCCCATATTAGGGCGCCCAATAATCGCTATATAGCCGCATTTATATTTACTATCACTGATCATTATCTGGTTGCTTTATTCTGTGCTAATTTTTCTTCAACTTGCTGAATCGCCTGTTCAGCAGCCAACTGCTCTGCTTTACGGCGACTACCCGCCTGCCCTTGTGTATTGATCAATAAACTCTCAATTTGGCATACAATTTTAAAATTCTGCTGATGCGCCTTACCAGTAACTTCTTTAACTTCATATACAGGTAACGCCAGTTTTCTAGATTGCAACAATTCCTGCAGCCGCGTTTTAGGGTCTTTTAGCAAGGATAAATCAGGCACATTGTGTATTTGATTCTGGTAGAGTCGGAGAATCATTTCTTTACAGGTATCAAAACCCGCATCCAGATATACCGCCCCAAAAATTGCCTCTACGGTATCTGCCAGTATTGAATTTCTTCGGTAACCACCACTTTTCAGTTCGCCGCTACCAAGAATAAGCCATTCGCCCAAATTTAAATCCCTGGCAACAATAGCCAGGCCATCTTTATTCACCAGACTTGCTCGAACCCGACTAAGATCACCTTCTGATGCATCGGGATAACGATCATATAACTCAGCAGCAATGACAAAATTCAGGATACTGTCACCAAGAAACTCCAGGCGTTCATTATTTCTTGAACTCGCACTGCGGTGGGTCAGTGCATCCTGCAATAGATCTGTTGCAGAAAATTGATACCCAAGTACCTTGAGTAGCTTTGAGAAGTCCGTGGTATTTTTCATACAGGACTATTTAGTAGGTAAATCAACTTCATGATGAAAAGTTGCAACAAATTCCAGATTTTTAAAGATAGGACCACGTGCCTCATAGTGACATACTAAATGATAACCACCTTGAATTTTACTAAATTTAAAAGCTGTTTTATCCTTGGCCAAATCATAAAGATTATTTATTTTCAGGCGTTTTTTAAGTAGCTCATTTACTTTTTTTGCACCTGCTCCTTTAATTTCAGGATCGACAACCAGCTCATTCATAATTGATTTAACTGCACTGTAATTGATATACACAGGTACAATTCGCATCGCCATAATTCCCTGCACAGCAAGAAAAGCAATAACGACCATCCAGGAAATAAATGTAAGTCCGCGTTGTTTTTTTATCATACCTGACCCCTTCATTATTCTATAAATGTTCCTATTCGTTTCCAGTCCACATCCCAATCAGACATATTCATCCAGATCATAAACGCTTTACCGACCAGGTATTTATCGGGCACAACTCCCCAATAACGGCTGTCATTACTATTGTCACGATTATCACCCATCATAAAATAATGGCCATCAGGAACTATATATTCTGCATCAAGCCCTGGCCGTCCTGGAATCAACAAAATATTGTGCCCCACTCCTGCCAGGTCTTCTACATATTCATTCGCCCTGTTTTCTTCGCCCGGCCCATTATAGTCAGCTATAAATTTACGCTTGACTGGCTTGCCATTTACATAGAGCACTTTGTTGTAATATGCAATATGATCACCAGGCAAACCGATCACTCGTTTAATATAATCTACCGAAGGGTCACGTGGATACTTGAACACCACTACATCACCACGCGCCGGATCTTCGACATCCAGCATTTTTTTATTAAATACCGGCATGCGTACGCCATAGGAAAATTTATTTACTAGAATAAAATCCCCAATATACAGAGTTGGTATCATGGAACCGGACGGAATCCGGAATGGTTCAACCAGAAAGCCACGCAATAAAAATACGATCAACAGCACTGGAAAAAATGATTTGGCATATTCAACAACAACCGGTTCACTCACTGAGGTACGAGTACCTAAGGACTCAGAGCTATATTCATGCGGATTATTTTTTCTTCTGGGCGCCAGGACCAGGCTATCTACAATCCAGATAATGCCGGTAATCGCCGTACCGAGCAAAAGAAAAAATGCAAAATCATAATTCATATTCAATTCTCATAAATATCTGTCGAGAAAACGTCACCATCGTTTTTTAATCACTATCAACTTTTAAAACCGCCAGGAATGCATCCTGCGGAATTTCTACTTTACCAAACTGCTTCATGCGTTTTTTACCGGCTTTCTGTTTTTCCAGTAATTTTTTCTTACGACTAACGTCACCACCATAACATTTTGCTGTCACATTTTTACGCAGGGCTTTCACCGTGGTTCGCGCAATTATATGCCGACCAATCGCCGCCTGAATTGCAATATCAAACATCTGCCGAGGAATTAGTTCACGCATTTTTTCAGCCACTTCACGCCCCCGTCTTTGTGACTGATCGGTGTGAGTTATTACTGCCAGCGCATCAACTTTTTCGCTATTAATGAGAATATCAACTTTAACCAGCGATGCGGCCTGGAAGCATTTAAACTCATAATCGAAGGATGCATAACCTCGACTTACTGATTTTAGCCTATCGAAGAAGTCTAGCACCACTTCAGACATAGGCATGTCATAACTCAGGGACACCTGAGTTCCCATATACTGCATATTCGTTTGCACACCACGTTTTTCGACACACAGGCTAATCACATTGCCGATATAATCCTGTGGCACCAGGATATTGGCCCGGATAATCGGTTCGCGAATTTCTTCGATATAATTCACTTCGGGCAAATCAGCGGGGTTGTGAATCTGGATCACTTCACCTTTGGTAGTTGCCACCTGATAAACCACCGTGGGGGCCGTGGTAATCAGATTCAGATCGTATTCTCTTTCCAGGCGTTCCTGCACAATTTCCATGTGCAGCATACCCAGAAAACCAATGCGAAACCCAAAGCCCAGGGCCGATGATGTTTCCGGTTCGTACTTCAATGCCGAATCATTCAGCGTGAGCTTATCCAGGGCCTCACGAAAACTGTCATAGTCATCGGCTTCCACCGGGAACATGCCGGCAAAAACACGCGGCTGTACTTCTTTGAAACCGGGAAGTGGCTCGACAGCAGGATTATCGGCCAGAGTAATGGTGTCTCCGACCTTGGCTGAATCAATCTCTTTAATACCGGCAATAATATAGCCCACCTGGCCCGCAGACAGCTCCGGCTTGTCAGTACGCTTGGGCGTGAATACGCCGACAAAATCCACGCCATAGGTCCGACCTGTTGACATGATCTGCATTTTATTACCTTTGCGGATTTTCCCCTGCTTGATGCGTACCAGGATAATCACCCCGACATAGGGGTCAAACCAGGAGTCAACGATCAACGCCTGCAACGGGGCCGCGGGATCACCTTCTGGCGCTGGAATTCTTGCCACAATATCTTCCAGCAGTTCATCAATACCAATACCGGATTTGGCGCTCACCTGACAGGCATTGGTGGCTTCGATACCGATAATGTCTTCGATTTCCTGCGCCACTCGATCTGGATCTGCTGCCGGCAGGTCGATTTTATTCAGCACCGGTACCACTTCCAGCCCTAAATCGATGGCAGTATAGCAATTGGCCACACTTTGGGCTTCCACACCCTGCGAGGCATCAACCACCAGCAGGGCGCCTTCACAGGCCTCCAGCGAACGGGAAACTTCGTAGGAAAAATCCACATGGCCCGGGGTATCAATAAAATTAAGCTGGTAGATCTGACCATCTTTGGCTTTGTAGTCCAGCGATACACACTGTGCTTTGATAGTAATGCCACGTTCTCTTTCCAGATCCATGGAATCTAATACCTGTGCTTCCATTTCGCGCTCAGACAAACCGCCACAGGTTTGAATAAATCGGTCCGCCAGGGTGGATTTGCCATGATCAATATGGGCAATGATGGAAAAATTTCGAATATTCTGCATGTACTATGTATCGCTTAAAGCCCGTATTAAGCCGGCCTGATCTAAAAAATAATGACAAATTTCTCTGTCCCCAGACATGACAACCGGCACTAGCGTGCCGTATTGTTGTGCCAGTTCAGGACTGGAATCTACATCGATAGTCTGGAAATCAAAATGATATTCACCCTGTAGCTGCTGCAATTGGCCTAACAGGTCGTCACACAGGTGACAGCCATGGCGAATGTAGACACTAAATCGGGTCATTTATCAGACGGGATTTTTAGCCCTATGAACTGATCTGAACCCTGTCGGTGAACCAGAACCGGAATCATACGGCCTGTGGGGAGTTTGGCAACTTTTTTACGAAAATCTGCCGTATTTTTTATATTTTCACGATTCATCTGTAAAATTATGTCATCTTTTTTCAGGCCTGCGTCGTAGCCGACACTGCCAGGGGCCACTCGCTCGATGCGAACCCCTTTGCCCAGCTCCGATATTTCCTGCTGATCCAGATCACTCACTTCTATACCCAGCCGATTGCTCGACATTTCCGGGCGTGATGAAATTACCGGTGTATCATCTTCCGGCAATTGCTCGATGACCACATTAATGGTTTTCTGTTTGCCATCCCTGAATAGATCCACTTTAGCCTTCGAGCCTACCGGCACACGCCCCACCAGTGGCGGCAAACTGGCCGAATCCATAATCGTATGACCATTGAACGACAGGATGACATCCCCTGCCTTGATGCCATACTTCTCGGCAGGACTACCTGCAATGACCTGTGATACCAGAGCGCCTACAGGTTTTTCCAGGCCGAATGACTGCGCCAGTTCCAGGGTAATCTCCTGGATATACACACCCAGCCAGCCGCGCGACACCTTGCCTTTATGCTTAATCTGCTCCACCACATCCATGGCAACTTTTACGGGAATTGCAAACGACAGCCCCATAAAACCACCGGTGCGGCTATAAATCTGGGAATTGATACCAATCACCTCACCATTGAGATTAAATAGCGGCCCACCTGAATTGCCCGGATTAATGGCCACATCTGTCTGAATGAAAGGCACATAATTAGCCTTTGGCAGGCTGCGTCCTTTGGCACTGACGATACCTGCGGTGACCGAATGATCGAAGCCAAAAGGCGAACCGATGGCCAGCACCCATTCACCCACCTTAATTTTGTCGGAATTGCCAATTTTAACCACGGGTAAATCATCGGCATCCAGCTTGAGCAGAGCAATATCGGTATACTTGTCACTGCCAATAACTTTAGCTTTTAACTCGCGCTTATCACTTAACCGCACCAGAATTTCTTCGGCATCTTCGATGACATGATGATTGGTAATCACATAACCGTCTGCTGACAGAATAAACCCGGATCCCAAAGAGGTTGCATCTTCCAATGGCGGCTGCATGCCCCCTTCTTCACCAAAAAAATGTTTGAAAAACTCACCAAAGGGCGTGTGTTCAGGGATATCCATGCCGCCCCAGGGATGGGCGGCCACCTTTTGCGTAGTACTGATATTCACTACTGCCGGGCTATTTTGTTCAACCAGATCAACAAAATTCGGCAACTCTCTGGCCAGCAAATCAAACGATAAAATCAGTAAAAATAACGTAGCAAAACGAGTAAAAAAAACCTTAGGCATTCGGTGCTCCAAAAACTTGATAACCAGTACTAAATTTTACGAGGGAGAGATTAGTCAGGGCGCTAACATAGTATCATGCCTGCTCGATACAGAATGAACTATACGCACCATATGGGGCTGGATTTGATATTTTAAACGTGTCTGATTAATGCTGTAACGAGTAATAAAAAGAGAAATAATAAAACCGAGGGAACCAGCAATTATTGACACCAGTTCGGTATTCATATTCTGTGTCGCCGCCCAGTATTCGCCTAACAGGGCAAATACCAGCAGCATCAACAATGGCAATGTATAAACCAGAAATGAGCCCCTGACCATGGCATTTTCGTTCATACCCAGAATGACTTCATCACCCAGCTTAGCCTGCAGGATATTGTCCAGGCTAAGCTGGGTGCTACGTGTTCCGACAACCTTCGCCAGAACCGATGTCCCACAACCCGATTTTACTGAACAGCTCTGACACGCCGAACGGCGCTCTGTCTGTACCAGAACGGTATCACCTTCGACGGCAACCACCGTGGCGTGTTCTTCAATCATTTACTCCACTCGTTCAACAGATTGTGCAATCATGCGCACCGTATCTAACGGTACTTCACCTATCGCCGTAATATGATCACTATTTTGATGCAGGCTGTAGACATTCACCGCACCCATGCTGGATTCACCAACTAAAGACTGCTCATCGGATTGATGCTTCTCGACAAAAACAGACACCGACGCAATACCGTCGCTATACACCAGATGATGCACAATACCTTTATTATGCCTGGCCGGTTTAGTCGTACTCCTGGTCAGCATAAATCCAGTCGGTAGTTTCTGCACCTTCCAGATACTGGATGTCTGTTGCTGATTTCCTGCATCCATATCGACAACTCGATACTGTTTCATTTGTTCTGGCAACGACTGTACACCAGGTGATTTATCCAGCAGTCTTAGATCGCTAAACATCAACTGTTCAACAATCTTGCCCTGCTCATCCAGTAAATCACATTTTAATAACAGGCCGGTGTCTTTTTCCAGCCAGTATTTAAAACCATAGCGATATTGATCTTTGGGTATTAGCTCCAGAATCTGTGCCTGCTTTCTGGCTACGCGGTCTTCACCACCCAGTTTCATTCGATACAGTTTTTTCAACACTTCTCGATTTTTTGGCAAGGATGGATGCAGGGATGAAACGGCTGAGCTTTCGCTGACAATAACCAGTTCACGCCCCGGGAATATGGTCGTTACCCTGCCATTCTGACGAATAACCTGGCGTGCTTCGCCATTCAAGGATTCCAGGCTTTCCCACATGCCCCGCTCATCCATGCCGTGCTGCACATACAATGTCTGTAAAGTATCAGCCTGCCGAAGCACCAGCGTGCCTTCATAGTTATTCATTTTCATGGCATGCATCATTTTATCGAGCCATATATCCAGTTCATCGGCATGAATGCCGAAGCTCATGGTTGAAAATAAAACTACACTGACAAACTGAACTAAACGCATCATTTTTTGCTTTGGGATTCGAAACTCACTATTCGCACATAGGGCATCATACCCTGCAGGGCCGATTGATCTGCTGCACCTGAATGTTTCACCATATAATCATTCAGTTGCTGACGGTTTGCTGGTGAGTCCTGTGCAACATTAATGGTGGATGCCACACGCACCTGCTGCGCAATAACTGGATTTACTGGCGCTATTGTTCGCTGCTGCACCTGCGCAACAGCCGGTGCCGGTGTTTCGACAACTTCGGTTTGTACCGTTCTGAAAGCCACCACCGTCACAACGGCCACCGATGCCGCAACGGCCATCCCGGTTATCGGGCGTAGCCAGGCTGAAAAATCGAATGATTTTTTCGCCGATATTTTAACCGCTGACATATCCAGTTCAGGCTCCTGCTCAATGGCACGGTGAACCGCAGCAGAAACATCCATAAACGAGGTGTTACTCAACTCACCGCGCATCGCATCACGGGCCAGTTGATAACGCTGAATACGCTCAGCATCTTCCAGATGATCCCGCTTAAGATCCTGCATAAAGGCATTGAGCTCTTCAGCACTTAGTGCATCATCCAGCAGGGCTGATATTTGTTCGTCTCTTTGAGTCATAGGTTTACTCACACATATATACTTCAGGAGGCATGATCAAGCAAAGGCCTGAGTTCGTTATCTATAGCTTCACGGGCGCGAAATATTCTTGAACGCACCGTACCGATGGGGCAATCCATAACTGCGGCAATATCCTCATAACTGAGACCTTCCATTTCGCGTAAGGTTATCGCTTCCTTTAAATCATCGGGTAATTCACTAATAGTAGTATGGATTACCTGTTTAATTTCACTAGCCAGCAATTCTTTTTCAGGGGTGGCATATTCTCGCAACCAGTCACCACTATCGTATTGCTCAGCATCCTGCGCATCGACGGCAGAGTTGGTCACTTTACGAGAGGATGATACAAGATGGTTTTTTGCAGTATTAATAGCAATGCGATACAGCCAGGTATAAAAAGCACTATCGCCACGAAAATTCTTTATCGCTCTATAGGCTTTTATAAAGGCTTCCTGCGCGACGTCCTGCACATCATCTCCATTACGCAAAAAACGGGCAACTAAATTGAATATGCGCTGCTGATATTTCAATACCAGCAGATCAAATGCCCGTTTGTCTCCAGCCTGTACCCGCTCTACCAGCGCCTGATCAATTTCTCGCTCGCCCATGCGGGCCACTTCCTTTACCTGTTGTTTGAGACCCGGATGGTCTGCATTAGTTCGTTTAGGCTTAGTTACACGACTTGGTGTAATATTAGTGCCGAAAGACAGAACCATACCTGATTCACATACTGACATAAAGACAAACTCCTTCAATATCCGATGTCTGAAAAACAATAAATGGCCAAAAATCCAAAACATAGACAATCATTTCGCCACGAGGTTCTCATTATTGGTGGTGGTGCGGCAGGATTAAGCCTGGCTTTGCGCCTGGCGCACCATGCCAGAATCGCAGTCATCGCCAAAGGACCGGAAGATTCCGGCAGCACCTACTATGCCCAGGGCGGTATTTCAGCAGTGCTGCGCTCCGATGACTCTTTTGAATCCCATATTGCGGACACGCTAAATGCAGGGGCCGACTTATGCGATGAAGAAGCGGTCAGGTTCACCATTGAGCACGGGCCGGAAAATATTCAGTGGCTAGCGGATCTGGGTGTACCCTTCACCGCAGACAAATATAAAAATGGTACCAAGTCCTACCATTTGACGCGTGAAGGCGGACACAGCCATCGACGGGTCATCCATGCAGCCGATGCTACCGGCAAAGCCATGGAAACCACGCTACATAACCACGTGACCCATTATGACAATATCGAAGTTTTCGAAAATCACATCGCCGTCGATTTAATCACCGGTACCAAGCTGGGGCTGGGACACGACCGTTGTATTGGCGCCTATGTACTAAATAAAGAAAAAGACCGGGTGGAAACCTTCCAGGCACGCTTTGTAATACTGGCATCCGGCGGCGCCAGCAAGGTTTACCTTTATACTAGCAACCCGGACGGCTCCACCGGTGATGGCATCGCCATGGCCTGGCGTGCCGGCTGTCGCGTGGCCAATATGGAATTTAATCAGTTCCACCCGACCTGCCTGTTTCATCCCGAGGCAAAATCTTTCCTGCTTACCGAAGCCCTGCGCGGTGAGGGCGGCCTGTTGAAACTGCCCAATGGTGAGCGCTTCATGGATCGCTTCGATGCAAGAGGTGAACTGGCTCCCCGTGACATCGTCGCCCGTGCCATCGACTATGAAATGAAGCGTCTGGGTGTTGAATGCCTGTATCTGGATATCAGCCACAAATCCGCGGCGTTTATTCGCTCTCACTTTCCGACGATTTATGCAAAATGCCTGGAATACGGCATCGACATCACCAAACAGCCGGTTCCTGTGGTGCCCGCCGCTCACTATACCTGCGGCGGCGTCATGGTCGATCTCCACGGCCGCACCGATATCGAGCGGCTCTATGCCATCGGTGAAACCACCTTCACCGGTTTACACGGCGCCAACCGTATGGCCAGCAATTCACTACTGGAATGTCTGGTATTCGCACAAGCCGCCGCCAAAGATATTATTAGCCAGCTCAAAGAACCCCACGACTGGGATGACATCAAAAACTGGGATGAAAGCCGGGTCACCAATTCTGATGAAGAAGTCGTGGTATCCCATAACTGGGAAGAATTACGTCGCTTCATGTGGGACTATGTCGGCATAGTTCGCACCGACAACCGGTTGAAACGCGCCAAAAGCCGGGTCGATTTACTACTCTCGGAAATCGATGAATATTATGGCAATTTCCGTATAACCAATGACTTGATTGAATTGCGTAATCTTGCTGTAGTGGCTGATCTGATTATCCGCTGTGCCATGCAACGCAAGGAAAGCCGTGGCCTGCATTACACGTTGGATTACCCTGAAATAGATACCACGAAACCGCCGGAAAATACGGTTTTAACACCCGAAATAAATTTAGGTAAATAATGGCTGACTTCCCCCTGTTGATAGAACCTGATTTTCTGCAAAAACACCTGGACGATGACCAGCTGCTGATTATCGATCTGTGTAAACATACGCAATATGTACAGGCCCATATTCCCGGTGCCGTGTTTCTGGATTATGGCCATCTTACGGCCATGAACAAACCCACCATGGGACTGTTACCCGACCTGGAACAGATTGGCAAAATACTGTCGCTACTGGGGCTGACGGCAGATACCCAGGTGGTGGCTTACGACGATGAAGGGGGCGGCAAGGCCGGACGTCTGATCTGGACCTTGCATGCACTGGGACACATGAAAGCCGCTATGCTCAATGGCGGACTGATTAGCTGGTATAAGGAAGAATACCCGCTGAGCAATGAAGCGGTGAACACTGCACCCAGTGATTACACTGCAAACTATACTAATCCGTCTGTTATTGCCGATGCTGATTATATATTAAAGCACCTTGAGGATACTGATGTAGCCCTGCTCGATGCACGGAGCGCCGAAGAATACGATGGCAGCAGACGCTTTGCTGAACGCGGTGGCCATATACCCGGCGCCATTCATTTCGACTGGGTGCAGGCCATGGATGCCAAACGCAATTATCGCTTACTGGCCGATGATGAACTGCAGGCCAAACTGGATACGCTGGGTTTTACAGCGGATAAGGAAATTGTCGTCTACTGCCAGACCCATCACCGCTCGTCCCTGTCTTATGTCATGCTGAAACATCTTGGCTATGAACGGGTTCGCGGTTATCCGGGCTCCTGGTCGGACTGGGGCAATCGGGCCGACACGCCTATTGAGGTTTAAGCTAAACATTTAGTCCGCATCAGATCTTCAGCGCATGCTCGCGGTAGTACACCAGCTCGGCAATAGAATCCTTAATATCATCCAGTGCCAGATGGGATGATTCCTTGCTAAAGCCATCATAAACTTCCGGTGACCAGCGTTGCGCCAGTTCCTTGATGGTGCTGACATCCAGGTTACGATAGTGAAAAAACTCTTCCAGTTTGGGCATGTAATTCACCATGAACCGGCGATCCTGACAGATACTGTTACCACACATGGGCGAAGCGCCGGCCGGCACGTATTGTTGCAGAAACTCGATAGTCTGCCGCTCCGCCTCTGCCTCAGTGATCCTGCTATCTTTCACTCGTTGGGTAAGGCCCGACTGACCGTGCTGCGTAGTGCACCATTCATCCATACCATTGAGTAATTCATCGCTCTGATGAATGGCCAGCATCGGGCCTTCTGCCAGTAGATTGAGATTTTTGTCAGTAACAATAGTAGCAATTTCGATAATGACATCATTCGCCGGATCCAGTCCGGTCATTTCAAGGTCTATCCAGATTAAATTTTCTTTGTCAACATTCGGCATTGTGTTTCCAGAATTATTCAGAAGTTTTATTCACTTTATTTCACACAGTAGACCATTTCATCTAGAAAAGCGATAATTGCTACCTGATTGATTTATAGAGATTTATATATGCATGGTTTCGCGGTTCTGTTTCTGGTTTTTTTTGCTACTTCACTGATTGTTCGCTACTGGTTAACCCGGAGACACATTTCACACATTCTTGAAAATCGATCAACGGTACCGGATGCGTTTAGTGAAAAAATCTCTCTGGAGGATCACCAGAAAGCCGCCGATTACACCACCACCAAAGTACGCTTTGGTCGACTGCCGATGATTTATGATGCCGCGCTATTATTAATCTGGACCTTCGGCGGCGGCCTGGAATGGCTGGATCAAAGCTGGCGCCTGCTGCAGTTTGATCCAATAGTAACCGGTATTGCGGTTATCCTGAGCCTGATGCTGGCGTCGTCGCTGCTGGATTTACCTTTTTCTATTTACAGCACCTTTGTTATCGAAGAACGTTTTGGATTTAATCGCACAACGGCCAGAACCTTTGTTATTGATTTATTCAAAGGTATGCTGCTGGCACTGATTATCGGCACGCCGCTCATCTGGGTCGTGCTCTGGCTAATGGAAAAAGCCGGTGAGCTGTGGTGGATCTATACCTGGCTGGTATGGACCGGATTCAGTTTATTTATTGCCTGGGCTTACCCCACCTGGATCGCCCCCATCTTTAATAAATTTTCGCCGCTGGAACAGGGTGAAACACTGGATCGTATCAACAGCCTGTTGAGTCGTTGCGGATTTAACAGCAAGGGTATTTTTGTGATTGACGGCTCGCGTCGCTCCAGCCACGGCAACGCCTATTTTTCCGGCTTTGGTAAAAACAAACGCATCGTGTTTTACGACACACTGCTGGAATCGCTGGATGATAATGAACTGGAGGCCGTACTCGCCCATGAACTGGGACATTTCAAACGCAAACATATTGTTAAAGGCATGTTACTTACCATTGCAACAACGCTGGTCGGTTTATGGGTGCTTGCCTGGCTAATGCAGAATGACTGGTTCTACACTGCTCTGGGCGTTAGCACACCGTCAACGTATATGGCCCTGTTATTATTTACCCTGACACTACCGGTATTCACATTTTTACTGAGCCCATTGATGAGCATGCTTTCCCGAAAAAATGAATTTGAAGCCGATGCTTTTGCTGCCGAACAAAGTGAAGCACGTTTTTTAATTCAGGCATTGGTTAATATGTACAAGGAAAATGCGAGCACTCTGACACCAGATCCGTTATATTCAGCGTTTTACGACAGCCACCCCCCAGCGCCTGTGCGTATTGCGCATCTGGCTGGTCAAAATTAAAGGATAGAAAAATGAAAATACTATTCGCGATATTAAGCCTTAGTCTGGCCAGTTCGGCCTATGCTGAAAACGATCCGGTTTTAGCTCACGGCCAGAACTTGCATGATCAAAAATGTACCTCCTGCCACAACAACCAGGTATACACCCGCGAAGACCGCCGCGTGAAATCACTGAACGCCTTATCAAATCAGGTCAATAACTGCATGAAAGGCCCCGCAAAAGCTGACTGGACAGTGTCGGAAACCAATTCAGTTATCGAGTACCTGAATACGAAGTTCTACAAGTTCTAATGCAAGGGAGACTCTAAATAAGCCATGATTGCATTATGCTGGCTGGAATCGCCCCGCTTATCTCCGAAGCTCGTTGCAATAGCATCACTATTCCGACTCACTTCGAAAATAAATCGAACAATTCCCTCTCAGCCTGCTTTCAACCAGGCTTGTTCAGCGGCTTCCTAGATGGCAAAACGTCGCATCAGTGACCAGCAAAAACGCCGGATCGAAAATATCCAGCAAAAGCGACGCGAAAAAGCCAGCAAAAATCTGGCGCTTAAAGAACAGCAGCTCTCCGGTCAAACACTTGGTGCCGAACAGCCTGGCCAGATAATTACTAATTTTGGCCAGTCGCTGATTGTTGAAGATACTAATAAAAACTTGTTTCGTTGTGTTGCTCGGCAAAATCTCGGATCTATTGTTTGCGGCGATCATGTCATCTGGCAGCAGTCACAGGATAATGAAGGCGTGATTGTCGCCGTTGAACCGCGTTCATCCTTGCTGCAAAAACCCGGTTTTGGCGGCAAGCTAAAACCGATGGCGGCAAACATTGATCAAATCATTATCGTTTCTTCGCTGCAACCCGAACCCAGTTCTTATTTAATTGATCGTTACCTGGTGGCCGCTGAAAACCTGCCGGCAACTCCGATTATTTTGCTGAACAAAATTGACCTGATCAACGAACAAAACCGACCGCTTATTGACAGTATTGAAAATGAATACACCCGCATTGGTTATAAAGTGATTAAAGCCAGTAAAATTATTGATCACGGCTTTGATCAGTTACTAACCGCGCTGAAACAGAAAACCAGTATTTTTGTTGGCCTCTCCGGCGTGGGAAAATCATCCTTAATCAATCACCTGATGCCAGAACTTAATATACGTACAGGCGAACTGTCAGAAGCATCTGGCGAAGGTACGCATACTACAACCAGTTCTACTCTGTACACGCTTCCCTGTGGTGGGCAGTTAATCGATTCACCGGGCGTGAGAGACTTTGGTTTATGGAATACTACAGCCGAAGATATTCTGTATGGCTTTAAAGAGCTGCGCGAGTTTTCGGGGCAATGCAAGTTTTCCAACTGCGCCCATCAAAGCGAACCGGACTGTGCAATATTACAGGCACTGCAAGATGAAAAAATCAGCCCACAACGATTTGCAAATTATCGAAAAATGTTAGCGGAATATGTCGCCACTGTTTGAACTAGTTTAGCCGTAATCCATCCAGCAACTCAAACATATCGCCTTCTAATCGATCAAAGTCTGCGGTAGTACTCCAGCTTAAAAACTGCAACACCCCCCAACGCCCACTGGCAAAATAACCATAGTATGTTAGCGGAATGTTATCGACGGTTGCGTTATATTTCATCACCATTATTTCTTTACCATTGGTATAAAGCCGTCGGTGATGAATAACTTTTATATCTGAGGCGGCCTGGCGAGTATTATTCAATACTGCCTGCTTTAACTGATCCAGTTTAATAGTGGCATTTTCATAAATAATCAGCGCATAAGCATCGGCGTTTTTATGCTGCAATGAATATTCGGCAGCATCACTCAGCTTTTCAATCTGCCGCCATTTTTGTTCATTGAAACGAATACTATAGCTACCATTACCACCCTCGATAACATTACCGAGCTGATTTGAATGGGGCTTTTTTATGCTGGAAGGACCTGCGCCATCGGGCTTATATACCCAGCTACCATCCGGAAATAAAACGACACGTTTACCCTCATCGGTGATGGCACCGGTTGCTTCCAGCGCTTCCACAGCAGGCAATGCCAATAACAGGAGAACAGTGATCGCGAGAATACCCTTAGTCATTTTTTTCTCCATCTATAGCTGAGCGGTTTAGACTCAACGACTAATTTAGCACGGTTCAGCTCCAATAATAATCACATACTGCAATCAGACCCAACCATCAACTTTAGTCATGAACCGGCGTTTTGCATTAGAAAAACATTATAGATACCCGATACAGGCGGCCAGATAATTTCAGGCTGGAAACGGGATTACAGAGCTGTCCATATCGGACGATGGCGGTAAATTAATCGCGACAATTTTTGCCCGTGCAAATAAATTAAAGTCTGTTGCCGTAGCAGAGGTATAGGCGCCCATTTGTTTACCCACCACCAGATCGCCTATTTCCATGGGCGGTATATCCAGGTTTTCTGCTATCACATCAATACTGTCGCAGGTGGGTCCGGCCAGCACTGCAGATTCCTGCTGTTTTAAATCGCTAAAAACAGTTAATGGATAAATCGCATGATCAAATAACTGACCGCTATAAGAACCATAAACGCCGTCATCCAGATAATACCAGACACGATCTCCGCGGTTTGCCTTGCCCATCACCGTAGCAACCGATGTCATCGCGGGAGCAGACAGATAACGACCGGGTTCAGCAATAACTCTGACATGATCAGGCAAGCTCTTCAGCTCATCACGAATCGGCTGACAAAAAGTGTCAATGTCACTTACCTGTTCTATATATTCAACCGGAAACCCGCCGCCAATATCGAGCACTGACAGCAGTTTGCCTGAACTATCCTGCCATTCCTGCATGATTTTTTTACATTGCTGAATAGCATAAACATGATTAGCTGAATCAGGGCATTGTGAGCCCGCATGGAAAGACAAACCCTTGACATGTATCCCCATAGCCGATGCTTTCTGTAACAGGATTTCCACATCCTCAGGGCGGCAGCCAAATTTCCGGGATAAATCTATCGGCACATCGGGGTTTGGAAAACTGACTCTCACCAGCAGGCCAACACGATGACGATACTCGATAAATTTTTCCAGCTCCCAGATATTATCAATAACAAAAGTGGTGCAACCAAATCGTAGTGCGTCACGAATATCTGCATCGCGCTTGATGGGATGGGTGTGAATAGTATGTCGGGGTCGTGCCCGCTGCTGACGCAACAGTTCGATTTCACCACTGGTAGCAATATCAAATCCGGCCCCCAGCGCATCCAGTGTTTTGATTGCTGCGGGATGTGGCAGCGATTTAATCGCGTAAAAAAGCTCAACGCCGGGTAACTCATCGCTTAACTGCTGGTATTGCGTTACCAGTTGCTCACAGTCGAGCACCAGCAGTGGTGAACCGTGTTGCTCCACCAGTTGCTGATACTGTTTAGCGTTGTCAGTTGCTTCGATGGTTAAGCGTGTCATGGCATGCTAATCCTTTATCGCATCCAGTATATATTGCGGCAAGGCAAAACTGGCCGAATGAATAGCTGGATTATAGTAGCGCGTGGTAATAGCCGCTTTATTAAATCGCTCAGCAATCACCTCCGTCGATAACTGGCGTAAGGATTCATCATCGGTTGCCCAGGCAAATGTCATAATGCCACCGATATAAGTTGGCACAGCGGCAGAATAAAAATAGCTGTCCCTGAAATACGGCGCCAGACGTTTACCGGTGGTGACGACTTCATCGAGCTGCATATAGGCCACACCATTTTGCGTTACCAGTACACCACCCAATTTCAGGCATTTTTTGCAGTCCGCATAAAAATCGGAGGTAAACAATACATCGCCGGGGCCAATGGGATCGGTGCTGTCGGAGATAATCACATCAAAACGACGCTCAGTTGTGCGCACAAAATTGGCGCCATCATCAATCACCACTTCGACGCGGGGATCATCATAAGCACCGGCACTGTGCTGTGGCAGATATTCCTTGCACATCTCGACCACCTGGTCATCGATTTCAACCTGCACGATATGCTCAACAGACTGATGCTTGCACACTTCACGCAGCATGCCGCCATCACCGCCGCCGATAATCAACACATCTTTAACATTGCCGTGGGCCAGCAAGGGCACGTGGGTGAGCATTTCGTGATAGATAAACTCGTCGGCTTCGGTGGTCTGGATTATACCATCCAGCGCCATCACACGACCGAACATGGCATTCTCAAAAATAATCAGATGCTGGTGCTCGGTTTTGTTTTCGAAATAGACTTTATCGACACTGAATTCCTGACCATAGGCATCGTATAGCGTCTCAGTATAGGTTTTCATTTTAACGTCCTGCCACGCAGTTCTTCAGTCACTTCCAGGCGATGTGGAACAAAGGCGCGTTTCAGCACAGCAACCGCATTTTCCGGTTGCGCGTCACCACACATGAACACATCAAAAGCCGCATAATCGCGCTCTGGCCAGGTGTGGACACTGATGTGCGATTCCGCCAGCACGGCAACACCGGAAACACCGCCGCTGGGGGTAAAATGATGCAGATGAATATGCAATAAAGTTGCACCGCAGACCTCGACACATTCACGCATGGCATATTCAATGCGTTTGATGTCATCGAGATGGCTCGCATCCCAGAGGTCGATTAACAGATGGGTACCGGCGAATTCGACGCCATCCCGTTGGATAAAGTGGTCTTTGGGGGCCGCCAGCTCATCATGTATCTGGCTATGATTTTGCCAACGGCCCAAGTCCTCTGTGGGAACTTCCAATTCCACCTCAGCAGGTGCAACTATTTGCATCAGTATGTCTCCTCGTAGACAGCTTGTTAAAACGCGCTGCTGCCATACGAGACTATCCCGAATTAGTAGCAACGCTGAATATGTGGAACCATAAATACTCTTGGTAATTATTTGGGAGGCGGCATTTTATGCCTGAATGGTAAAAAATCAAGCTTTTTTTATCCCGCCCAGAAACAGCCATAAGACATTGATTTAATTAGAGGGTTTAATCGGTTTTTAAATCTTGGAAAATGACGCAAAAGAGGCCTAGGTCGATTTTCGTTTGTCGCGAAAAAAAGCCTGCAGCTGCTGGCGACACTCGTCTTCCAGCACACCGCCGCTAATCAATGGTTGATGATTATGAATATCGGCGTGTATCAAATCCATAGCACTACCGGCGGCACCGGTTTTAGGGTCATAGGCACCAAACACCAGACGAGCGATGCGCGCATGAATCATGGCACCGACACACATGGAGCAGGGTTCGAGAGTGACGTATAAAGTCGTATCAATAAGCCGATAATTGTTAAGGGCCTGGCCTGCATTACGCATGGCCATCATTTCAGCATGGGCGGAAGGATCATGGGATTGAATCGGATGATTCCAGCCTTCAGCGACAAGCTCACCGTTTTTTACGATGACGGCACCGACCGGCACCTCACCTTCGGCTTCTGCCTTACCGGCCAGCTCGATCGCTCGGCGCATCCAGTATTCGTCGTTGTTTTCCATTGTTTGCTAATTTAAAAAAGATCGATGTAGCGTCGTGGGTTTTAAATTATTCCCACTCAATAGTCCCCGGCGGCTTGCCGGTAATGTCATACACCACGCGCGAGATACCATCCACTTCGTTGACGATGCGACGACACACGTGATCAAGGAAATCGTAAGGCAGATGCGCCCAGCGTGCGGTCATGAAATCAATGGTTTCAACAGCCCGTAAAGCCACCACATACTGGTAACGACGGCCGTCACCGGTCACACCTACCGATTTCACTGGCAGGAATACGGTAAACGCCTGGGATACACCATTGTACAAATCGTTTTTGTACAGTTCTTCAATAAAGATATGATCCGCCAGACGCAACAGATCAGCATATTCTTTTTTCACTTCACCCAGGATACGCACACCGAGACCGGGGCCGGGGAATGGATGGCGATAGACCATATCAAATGGCAAACCCAGTTCCACACCCAGTTTACGCACTTCATCTTTGAACAGTTCTCGCAATGGTTCGCACAGTTTTAATTTCATGTAGTCCGGCAGACCACCCACATTGTGATGGGATTTGATCAAATGCGCCTTGCCGGTTTTTGCGCCCGCCGATTCGATGACATCAGGATAAATCGTACCCTGCGCCAGCCATTTTGCATTGGCAAGTTTGGCGGCTTCCTCTTCAAAAATATCGACAAACATATTGCCGATAATTTTGCGCTTATCTTCCGGATCCGTTTTACCCGCCAGGGCATCAAGGAAACGCTGTTCCGCATCGACGCGAATCACTTTCACGCCCATGTGTTCAGCAAACGTCGCCATCACATGATCACCTTCTCGATAGCGCAGCAGACCGTTGTCAACGAAGACACAGGTCAACTGATCACCTATGGCTTTATGTAATAATGCAGCCACCACCGAAGAATCGACGCCACCGGATAAACCCAGTAACACTTCATCATCGCCCACCAGCTGACGAATGGTTTCGATGGAATCTTCAATGATGTTGTCAGACGTCCACAGGTTGGCACAGCCACAGATGTCATGGACAAAGCGCTCGATAATGCGCTGACCCTGATTGGTGTGGGTCACTTCGGGATGGAATTGCACGCCGTAAAAATCTTTTTCTTCGTTGGCAATACCGGCAATCGGCGCCGAATCCGTAGACGCCATAAGTTTAAAACCATCGGGCAATTCCACCACATGGTCGCCGTGGGACATCCAGACATCCAGCAAACCATAGCCTTCATCCGAGGTATGGTCTTCAATGTCTGTTAACAGCTTGCTGTGACCACGGGCGCGCACCTGGGCATAGCCATACTCATGGTGATCGGCATTCTCAACTTTGCCACCTAACTGCGCCGTCATGGTTTGCATGCCGTAACAAATACCTAATACAGGCACACCCAGTTCAAATACCAGTTGTGGAGCTACTGGCGACTCATCTTCGGTCACCGTTTCTGGTCCGCCCGATAGAATGATACCTTTGGGTTTAAATGCCCTGATATCTTCATCGCTCACATCCCAGGCGTACAGTTCACAATATACGCCGGCTTCACGAATGCGGCGGGCGATTAATTGTGTGTACTGGGAACCGAAATCCAGAATCAGAATACGATCAGAATGAATATTTTGTGTGGTCATGATTTCAACGAAATAGTTGGCTAAAAATAAAGGCAGGATAAAAATCCTGCCCCTGTTTTTTTAAGTCCGGTAGTTGGGCGCTTCTTTGGTAATGGTCACATCATGTACATGTGACTCCTGCATGCCGGCACCAGAGATACGAACAAATTCCGGTTTGCTGCGCATTTCATCCAGATTGGCACAACCGACATACCCCATACTGGAACGAATCCCCCCCAGCAACTGGTGAATAATGGCGGTCAGTGGACCTTTGTAAGGTACGCGACCCTCGATGCCCTCGGGCACCAGTTTTTCTGAACCGGCATCCTTATCCTGAAAATAACGATCCGAAGATCCCTTCTCCATCGCGCCAATAGAGCCCATGCCACGATAGGATTTATAAGAACGCCCCTGGTATAAAATTTCCTCACCCGGCGCTTCTTCCGTGCCGGCGAACAGACCACCGATCATGATGCTGTAAGCACCTGCCGCCAGCGCCTTGGCAATGTCGCCGGAAAAACGAATACCACCGTCAGCAATCAACGGCACTCCAGTGCCTTGCAGCTCTTTGGCGACATTATTCACAGCAGTAATCTGCGGCACGCCAACACCGGCAACAATACGCGTTGTGCAAATGGAGCCTGGACCGATACCCACTTTTACCGCATCAGCACCGGCGTTCACCAGGTCTCGGGCGGCTACAGCCGTGGCGATGTTGCCACCAATGACCTGGACTTCGGGATGGTGTTTCTTCACCCAGGCAACACGATCCAGCACGCCCTGTGAATGACCGTGCGCAGTGTCCACCACAATCACGTCAACACCGGCTTTGGCCAGAGCGTTGACTCGATCTTCGGTATCCGCACCGGTACCGACAGCAGCACCCACGCGCAGGCGACCCTGTGAATCTTTACAGGCATTGGGGAAATCATCGGATTTCTGGATATCTTTTACGGTGACCATGCCGCGTAGCTGAAAACTATCGTTAACCACCAGCACTTTTTCGATACGGTGCTTATGCAACAGTGCCAGAACTTCATCGGTACTGGCACCCTCTTTCACCGTCACCAGTTTGTCCTTCGGCGTCATAATACTGGTCACTGGCTTATCCAGTTCAGTTTCGAAACGACGATCACGTGAAGTGATAATGCCCACAAGATTTTCGCCATCAACCACGGGTACACCTGAAATCTTGTTGTCCTGGGTTAGGGCAACGACTTCACGAATCGTGGTGCCAGGCGAGACCGTGATCGGCTCATTTATGACACCCGCTTCATATTTTTTAACGGTCGCCACCTGCCGCGCCTGAGCATCAATAGACATATTTTTATGGATAATACCGATACCGCCTTCCTGGGCCAGTGAAATGGCCAAACGGGATTCGGTCACCGTATCCATAGCAGCGGAAATGAGGGGGATATTTAAACGGATTTCTCGAGTCAACTGAGTACCCAATGCAACTTCATTGGGCAGGACCGTAGAATGGGCGGGAATTAACAGCACATCATCAAAGGTGAGCGCTTCCTGGGTAATTCGCATGACGGCTCCTGTTTTGTCTGGTAAATCGGACAATTATATAAGAATTGACCTATATATGACAATGATTCTACTGCAATCTTATCTACCACAGATGACCCATCCATATACTTTCACCAGACCAAAATACCCTCCCGTCACTTAAACCGAATGACGGCTTGCATACATGGCTGCCTTGATTACAATCCTAGACTCCAAAATATAAATTTTTGGGGCAGTATCTTAAAGATTCTGTTTTATCACATAAAAAAACAATATTACGAGGTTATTATGCACCATGCTACAACTCTCACAGCGGCAATTCTTGCCGGTCTGCTGGCTGCTAGCTGCGCTGGCAACAGCACTCATGTGGCTACCCAGAGTGATTACAACAAAGCTCTTGCAGATGCCAAAGCTGCCATCTTAGAAGCCAGAAAAGCACATTATGAATGGCGCGATAGTGGCAAAATCCTGAAACAGGCAGATAAAGCCGCAAAAGCAGGCGATTTTACCAAAGCGGTAAAACTGGCTAACAAAGCCATGCGCCAGGGGCAGATTGCCCTGGCCCAGTCAGAGCATGAAAAAAATGCGGGCCCCCGCATGTAATCCCCCCCTTATCCTGTGGTCAAACAGGTATGAGTCAATCTCAAAAAAATCAAGCCGGGCAACCATAGCTAGCCCGGCTTTTTTATGCCCTGCAATTAATGCTGATCACCTGAGCAAGCCTCTGCTTCACAGCAGTTCACCCAATTATCAACTATAAAGACATAATCAAACATTAACGAAAGATCAGTCTCGTCTACTTTTAATTTAATGAAGCTAAAAAAAACAAAAAGCATTCGCTCCAGGTTATTAATACCTTTTATTATTTCTCTTGTACTCATTCTGCTGAGCATCCAGTTTTTACTCTATTCATACCAACGAGAAGAACAAAAAGAATTTACCCGAAATCTGGATATTAAAATAAGCAAATCCTTTCAACAGGCATTGCTGAGGGACACAGAACAGATAAATGGATTTATATCTTTCATAAATAATTCAAGCACTCTACAACAGGTATGGCAATCAAAAGACAGGGCAGATTTACTTGATAGTAGTCTGCCTGTTTTTCAGCAATTACAAAAGCATCACCGGATTACACATTTTTATTACCATAACCTGGACGGCACAAATTTCTTACGTGTTCATGCACCTGAAAAACATAGCGATAAAATAGACCGGGCAACATTAAAAAAGGCCATGTCGACAAAAGAAACTACAGCAGGTATCGAATTCGGCGTTTTAGGGCAGTTTGTATTGCGCATAGTCACCCCCTGGGAAATCGATGGTAAATTGACGGGTTACATTGAATTAGGCGAAGAAATTAACCATATCCTTGACACCATATCAACACTACACGATCACAAGCTGATTCTATCTATCAGTAAAGATTACATTTATAAAAATAAACTAAAAGAAACTGAAAACTTTCTTAACGCCAAAAAAACCTGGGATAAATATAAAAACATTGTCGTCATCGATCAGACCATTAAAACTTTATCAGCAGAATTAATAGAGTTTATTGATGGAAAAACAAACCGCAACTTCACCATATTCAAAATAAATAACACAAGCCACCTGGCATCCAATATTAACATTCAGGATTTTTCTGGCAACGATGTCGGCACCCTGACCTATGTGCACAATATTGACGAGCACCTGGCCCACAACAACAGTCTTCTCTGGGGCGTACTTTCTATAAATATATCAATCAGTCTGGTCTTATTCACGTTTTACTATCTGTATAGCGGACGACTGGGGAATATATTAGAAGCTAATTATAATAATTTAAAAAAAGAAATAGTTGAGCGGAAAGCAGCCGAAACTGAGCTATTAAATAACAAACAACAGCTCGAAGTAATAGTAGAAGAACGTAATAAAAGTCTCGATGAAAGCAAAAAAAGATACCGGACGCTTTTTGACAAAACAGCAGATGCACTATTGCTAATTGAAGGCGATAAATTCATAGACTGTAACCAGGCCGCGCTAGACATGCTGGGTTATAATTCCAAGAAGGAATTACTCGACACACATCCATCAATACTATCACCTGAATTCCAGCCAGATGGTCAATCATCAAAAACAAAAGCCAATCAAATGATTGAAGCTGCCTATAAAAAAGGCAGTCATCGATTTGAATGGAATCATGTCAGGAAAAATGGCGAAGTTTTCCCGGTCGAAGTCCTGCTTACATCTATTCCCTATGGAGCATCACAACTACTGCATGTTGTCTGGCGAGACATCAGTGATCGCAAGCAAGCTGAACAAGAAATAAGATACCGTGCCTATTATGACTCGTTAACCAAACTTCCTAATCGACAGCTTTTGCTAGACAGACTCAAACAGGCCATCGTTACCAGCAGACGGCGACAGGACTACAATGCCCTGCTCTTCCTTGACCTTGACCGGTTTAAAACCATCAATGATTCACTTGGGCATTCGGTTGGTGATTTATTACTTATCGAAACCGCCAACCGCATTCTGTCCTGTATACGTGAAGAAGATACGGCTGCACGTTTTGGTGGTGACGAATACGTCATCATGCTCAAGCACCTGGGCAACGAACAGGAACATGCCAGTCTGCATGCAAAACGTATTGCAGAAAAGATACAAAAATCTTTCCGCCGAGCATTCCAGCTTAAAGATCATGAGTTGCATATAACTTCGAGTATCGGCATTAGCATATTCCCTATTGAAAATGAATCCATGGAAGATGTGATCAAACATGCAGATACGGCCATGTATAGCGCCAAGGAATCGGGGCGTAACAAAATTGCTTTTTATCTTTCTGAAATGCACGACACCGTATTAAAACGACTCACACTTGAAAAAGATCTTCGTCAAACAGTTAAGAACAAACAACTGGAAGTTTACTATCAGCCGCAAATCAACAATGACAGAAAAGTTATTGGTGTTGAAGCGCTTATCCGCTGGCAACATCCAGAACTTGGCTTTATCAACCCTGAAGAATTTATATCAATTGCCGAAGACACCGGGATTATTTTTGATATTGGAAACTTTGTGTTGCGGCAAGCGGTAACGGACATGCTGTCATTACAGGCCGACCATTGCATGCCCGATCACATTTCGATCAATATCAGCCCGCATCAATTCAGGCATCCAGACTTTGTTGGTCAGATAAAAAAAATAATCCAGCAATTCCACCTTGAACATCACGTCTTAACACTTGAAGTAACCGAAGGCGTCATTATTGATAATCTATCGGAGACAATTGACAAGTTTGAACAATTACGCGGATTAGGTGCCCGGCTGTCTCTGGATGACTTTGGTACCGGCTATTCATCATTGAGCTATTTAAAACGTCTGCCACTGGATGAATTAAAAATAGATAAATCATTTGTGTTCGATGTTATGAAAGACCCGCATGATGCACAACTGGTTGAAACCATCATCAACATCGCCCATCAATTCGGCCTGGATACCGTGGCCGAAGGCGTTGAGAACGAAGAGCAACTACAATTTCTAAAACATAAATCCTGCAAAATTTATCAGGGGTATTATTACAGTCGGCCACTACCACTGGAGCAATTGAAAGCCTTTTTACTAAAAAACTAATTTACAGCCCGACGAATCCCCGTATCATTCAGCTGCATGTCGAATGATGATTTACAGCCCAAACGCACTATCTACAGTGTATCCGAGTTAAACCAGACCATTAGAGGTCTGCTGGAAAGCGAATTCCCGCTGCTCTGGGTTGAAGGTGAAATATCTAATCTGGCGCAACCGGCCTCTGGCCACATTTACTTCACCCTTAAAGACGCAAAAGCCCAGGTGCGCTGTGCCATGTTTAAGGGCAAAAACCAGTTTTTGCGGTTCCGGCCACAAAATGGCCAACAAATTCTGCTCCGTGCCCGGGTCGGTTTATACGAAGCCCGTGGTGAATACCAGCTCATTGCCGAACATATGGAAGAAGCGGGCGATGGCGCCTTGCTCAGGGCTTTTGAAGAATTGAAAGCCCGACTGGCGACAGAAGGCCTGTTCGACGAAGAGCTAAAATATCCCGTACCAGAAATACCCCGGCGGATTGGCGTTATTACCTCGCCCACCGGCGCAGCCATTCGTGATGTACTCAGCGTCTTGCAGCGACGATTTCCTGCTATACCGGTGCTCATTTATCCGGTAGCCGTACAGGGCGAACAAGCGGTCCCGGAAATTATTCGAGCGCTGCAGCTGGCCTCTGAACGCCTGGATTGCGATGTATTGTTACTGGTGCGCGGCGGCGGTTCACTGGAAGACCTGTGGGCATTTAATGAAGAACAGGTCGCCCGCGCCATCGTCGACTGTGAGATACCCGTCGTCAGTGGTGTGGGACATGAGGTGGATATCACTATCGCTGACTACGTAGCCGATCACCGAGCAGCGACGCCTTCTGCGGCAGCCGAGTTTGTCAGCCCGGAACAGAACACCTATCTGCAAAGTTTCATCTGGTATGAACGACGACTGCTGCAACTGATAACAGATAAAATCAACCGCACCTCGGAGCGCGTTCACTGGCTACAAAAACGCCTGCAACAGCAGCACCCCTTAAGTTACCTGGAACAGCAATCGCAACGGCTGGATGATTTGCAACAGCGCCTGATAACAAACTGGCAGTACACATTAAAAGGACACAAAGACCAGTTACAGTTTTTAATCACTCGCCTGTGGGCCAACTCGCCTGAAACCGATATCACTGACTACCGGCAACAGATCATTGCACAGTTAAATCAAATCAGACAATCCACTGAAAAACTGCTGCGACAAAAACAACAGCAATTAGCCAGCCTGAGTCGCACACTGCATGCCGTCAGCCCACTGGAAACACTGGCCCGGGGTTACGCCATAGCGACAGATCAGTCAGGCAATACCCTGACCGACAGCAATCAAATAGCGGTCGATGAGCGCTTCCAGCTGAAATTGCATAAAGGCCAGATCACTGCCCGTGCTGAAAAAATCACCAAAGATGATTAAATTAGCGCGCTGCAAGTCTTGAAAAACTGCAATAAAAACACCGGGTCAGCGATATTCAGTTGATCACAGTCAACCCTTCTAGCTGAACTCTTGACAACGCCATCGCCCCAATTAACGCATTTTTATCAGCCATATCAATATGCTATGTTGTTGAATTTTATCAATTTCATGAAGAGTGCCGTCAAAAACTCGCAAAATGCTCAAATACAGGGTAAATTACCCCGCTTGATAATTACGCAGGGTTGCCAAGAGGCTGTTTTCTTGGTATTAAAACGCGTTGCATTAGCAGACTAGATAAAGAATCGGAGATTTCGATGCCTGATACAATGGCACAGCTACACGGCTTTGCACCCTATAAAGAAAAAAAGGGTGAAGAGTACATGAACGATAAACAGATTGAGCACTTCCGTGGCATCCTCAATGGCTGGAAAAATGAGTTGATGGCAGAAGTTGATCGTACAGTTCATCACATGAAGGATGACGCCGCTAACTTTCCCGATCCCGCAGACCGTGCCTCCCAGGAAGAGGAATTCAGTCTGGAATTACGTACCCGTGATCGTGAACGCAAACTGATCAAGAAAATTGATGAGTCAATGGACATGCTGGATAATGGTGAATACGGTTATTGTGAAACCTGCGGCGTGGAAATTGGTATTCGCCGCCTGGAAGCACGCCCTACGGCAACCCAATGCATCGACTGTAAAAGCCTTGATGAAATCAAGGAAAAACAAACCAAAGGTAAATAAGCGATTATTTACCCGGGGCCGACACCCTGTCGGCCCTGATATCTCACCTCCAGGCACATGTCTGAGAACCCAATAACTACGCCCTATCGTGGACGCTTTGCGCCCTCACCTACCGGCCCTCTCCATTTTGGATCCCTGATCGCGGCGGTTGCCAGCTATCTCGAAGCGCAGCAGCAGCAGGGTGCATGGCTGGTGCGCATGGAAGATGTGGACGAACTGCGCAATGTCAGCGGCGCTGCAGACGACATCCTGTTCACCCTGGACGCCTACGGCTTTGAATGGGATGGTGAGGTGATGTACCAGACACGCCGCAAACAGGCCTATGCAGAAGCCATGGACAAACTGGTTGATCAACATCTCGTTTATCGCTGCACCTGCAGCCGTCGCGAGCTGCGCGAAAATGCGATTATGGGCGACTACGGCCTGATCTACCCTGGCTTTTGCGAACATAAAGACCATCCCGCTCACAAAGAACACGCACTGCGCCTGCGCACCAGTCAACAGCCACATGAGTTCAACGACCAGATTATGGGGCTTTTTGGCCAGAACCTTAAACAGGATATTGGCGACTTCATTATCCGTCGTCGCGACGGTCTGTTTGCCTATCAACTGGCCGTGGTTGTCGATGATGCCTTCCAGAATATCAGTCACATAGTACGCGGCTTTGACCTGCTGGATTCCACACCGAGACAGATCTATCTGCAACAATGCCTGGCTTACCCGGCAATCGAATATGCTCACCTGCCCATCGCTATCAATGCTAAAGGCGATAAGCTGAGTAAACAAACCGGCGCTCGCGGTATCGGTAAAAAACCAGACGTTGCCATGCTGGTCGATAGTCTGAAGTTCCTCGGCCAGCAGCCACCGGATAATTTAGCCCGTGCTTCGTTGCCCACCGTCTGGCAATGGGCGCTGGAAAACTGGAAGCTGGATGCCGTGCCCAGGCAGCCAAAAATCCTCCACCGAGACTAAGTTGCCTCAATCTATTCTGCCCGGTATGCTCTGTATTCGCTAAAAATGATATCCGTGGAGTGGGCAATGTCCGACAGCAATATAGATTCTGTTTTAATTGAAAACCGCAAATTCGAACCTTCCAGCGAGTTTGCCAGCAAGGCTCGAATCCAGCCGGCGGATTTTGCTGCACTGCATAAAAAAGCCGAACAGGATTACACCGGTTTCTGGGCTGAACAGGCCCACGACCTGATTGACTGGCAAACCCTGTTCAATGAAATTCTGGATGACAGCAATGCCCCACATTTCAAATGGTTTGCCGATGGCAAACTGAATGTTTCCTACAATTGCCTGGATCGCCACCTGGCCGACAAAGCCGACAAAACCGCCATTATATTTGAGGGTGAAAAAGGCGACATCCGCAAGATCAGCTATCAGCAACTCACCGATGAAGTCAGCCAGTTTGCCAATGCCCTGAAAGCCCATGGCATTGAAAAAGGTGACCGCGTGGTTATTTACATGCCGATGACGCCAGAGGCGGTGATCGCCATGCAGGCCTGCGCACGCATTGGTGCAATTCACTCGGTGGTATTTGGCGGTTTCTCGGCAGAATCCCTGCGCGACCGTATTAACGATGCCGGTGCCAAAATGGTGATTACCGCTGACGGCGGCACCCGTGGTGGCAAAGTCGTCGAACTAAAAGCGGCTACCGATAAAGCCCTCGATCATGACTGCCCCAGCATAGAAAATGTCATCGTCTATCAGCGCACCAACCACGGCGCCAACATGCAGCAAGGCCGCGATATCTGGTGGCATGATGCGATTGCCGAGCAGGATACCGTCTGCGTACCGGAATGGGTTGAATCGGAACATCCGCTGTTCCTGCTCTATACCTCCGGCTCCACCGGTAAACCCAAAGGCATCCAGCACTCCAGTGCCGGCTATCTGCTGGGCGCCATTGCGACCAATCTGTGGGTTTTTGATTTACAGGATGACGACGTCTTCTGGTGTACCGCGGACGTCGGCTGGATTACCGGCCACACCTATGTTGCCTACGGCCCACTGGCTGCAGGCGGCACTATAGTTATTTATGAAGGGGCGCCGACGGTACCGGACGGCGGCCGCTTCTGGAAAATCTGCCAGGACCATAAAGTCTCCATTTTCTATACCGCACCGACCGCCATTCGTGCGCTGATGAAACTGGGTGATGAGCTGCCCAACGCCTACGATTTATCATCCATCCGACTGCTGGGTACGGTGGGCGAGCCGATCAACCCGGAAGCCTGGATGTGGTATCACAAAGTGATCGGCAAGGAAAAATGCCCGATTGTCGATACCTGGTGGCAGACCGAAACCGGCTGCAATATGATCGCACCGCTGCCCGGTGTTGTCGCAACCAAACCCGGTTCCTGCACCATCGCCCTGCCCGGAATTGACGCCGATGTGGTCGACGAAGACGGCAATAGCATTACTGAACCCAATAAAGGCGGCTACCTGGTCATCAAGAAACCTTTCCCCGCGCAGTTGCGCACCATCTGGGGTGATGAACAGCGCTATGTCGACACCTACTGGCCCAAATTTGGTGGCAAATACTATCTGGCTGGCGACAGCGCCCGCAAAGATGCCGACGGTTATTTCTGGATCATGGGACGTATCGACGATGTACTGAATGTATCCGGTCATCGACTGGGCACCATGGAAGTCGAATCAGCGCTGGTGGCCCATGAACGGGTCGCTGAAGCCGCTGTCGTCGGTTATCCCCATGATGTCAAAGGCGAGGCTATTTTTGCTTACGTGGTGCTGCGAGGTGTACGCCCAGAAGGTGGCATCGATGAGGCGCTAACGAAAGAACTGCGAAACTGGGTTGGCGAACAAATTGGCCCCATCGCCAAGCCAGATCAGATTCGCTACGCAGATAATTTACCCAAAACCCGGTCGGGGAAAATCATGCGTCGTTTGCTGCGTAATATTGCCCGTGGCGAGGAAATAACCTCCGACACATCTACTCTGGAAAATGAAGATATATTGCTCCAGTTAGAGGGCAAAGCCTGATTCAGCAGGCAATCCTGCAGAAAATCAAAGGCCGCTTAAGCGGCCTTTGTTTTGATAATTTCATGGCAATGGGTGTTACTTGCACTCACCCGCTTTCTCTGGTGGATCATCAATCTCGCAATCGATAGTTTTATCGCCCTGCTGTTTATCTTCTAGCGCTTCTTTGCGAGCTTTCTTATAGGCTTCCATATCCTTCCAGCCGCCGACTTCAACTTTATATTTTCTGCCAGTAACCGGCCCTGTCGCGGTAGAACTACAGGCGGTCAGAAACAGCATCGAGATTAAAGCTAAAATAAATATATTTACCCGCATTACCAAATCCTTGAGTATTTAGTTCTATAATAAAGATTCTGCGATTTTTATTTTCTTTATGCGAGTATGTTAACAGATAAAAGCACCGTTGATGTTATAAAAAAATCAAGAAAACGGATCACTATTTTATTTTCAGATATCGAATCCTCAACGCGTCACTGGGAGCGTCGCGGTGATATTGATGCGCGCATGATGTTAGACCGTCACAACCGGTTGCTATTTCCTGTAATAAGAAAATTCAATGGAAAAATAATAAAAACCCTGGGTGACGCAATCATGGCCGCTTTCAAAGAGCCGGAAAATGCTGTGAAAGCCGCCATCGCAATGCAGCAGATAATGTCTAAAGAACGTCAAAAAGATAAATATTTCAGCCTGCGTTTACGCATAGGACTACACACGGGAACCGGCATTGTGGAAGATGCTGATATTTTCGGCGACGTGGTCAATGTTGCTGCCAAAGTAGAAGCCGAGGCTGAAGCCAATCAGATCCTGCTGACCAAAAGCACCGGCGCAAGATTTCCAACAGACAGGTACGCGCTCACTGAAATTGGTAGTTTTAAAACAAAAGGCAAAAGAAAACCGGTAGAGCTTCTTAATTGCGACTGGACAAACCATCCCTCACTTATCGACAACCTGAAACAGGGCTCGTTGCTACCACTGATGAAGCAACAGAAATTTGAAATTCTAACTTATATTTCAGTTAGTCTGGTCGCGCTGTTTTTTATTTATCATTATTATATTCGCTACCTGCTCAAAGATAATAATCTTCTGTTTAGCCATCACCTTTATAACAGCTTTGTGCCTGCGGAATATATTTCTATCACCGCCATTATCGGCCTACCCTTTATTGGCCTATTTATATATTTACTCAAAATTGATTTTATATCGCGATCTATTCTACGAATAATCAATGGCACATTTGGTTTTGGCGTTGTGATTTTTTTATTCGGTCTGTTCAATAGCAGCCTGGATTTACCCTTCAACAAACGCTGGTACGAACCGGTTTATCAATCTAAAAATTTATTTGTCGAAATTATAGCCGAAAACACACCGCTTAAAGCACAGCCAAACACAAAATCCAGAACCATAAGACTGTTACACAAAGGAGATATTTTCCTCTATCAGGACTCGCAAACAGCAGAACGAAGACGCTGGGATAAAGTCGCATTTAAACAGAATACCCCTGCCTGGATTGCCCGTAAAACACCCCCGGCTTTTGGCGTTACAGAACAACAATTGACCAAAACTTATAAATTTGGCATTCACTTCTATGACATTTATGGCGCTATTCTGGGAATCCTGGGCTTTATCTGGGGCTTCCTGAACTTTAAAATTCGCCCTAACTAAAAAACCTGATTAAAAAATAAGCTAAACTTTTATTATATTGGCTACGTGCCCTGACAAAGACCCTATCTAAAATGATCACTGCAACCAGCATACCGACTCAGCTAATAGCCCTCTTACTGCTTGCAACAGCAGTAAGCGGCTGTACCACAACGCCTTATACGCGACACCTGAGTCCCAGCATTAGCGGCCATATTTACCTTAACGGTCAGGCTGCACAGGGAGTTTCTGTATACCTGTCCCTGAAAGGTGGCGATGCGTATTGTACAAAATCCAGCTTCAAAACAGCGACCGGGCCAGACGGTGAATTCCACCTTCCTGCACAGAAGGAATATATGTCCTATACACCATTAATGACTCACTATCTTGACGAATGGGCAGTATGTGCCGATATCAGCGGTGACCGCCGTTCTTTGTATTCAGACAACCGTTATGGCATGGGCAGCGTCATCAACTCGGTAAACTTGCGTTGTGATTTTGGCTCTGACCAGGGCTCAGGCCAGGCTTGCAAAAAGATATTCTAGGTCGCTGTATACAAGCAGGGAAGTTTGTAAATTCATACGCATTTTCTGCCCTGCTCTTTTGTCATCGACTGGCTTCTATGGATTGGCGGCATACTGGCCGAAATGGCTATAATTTCGGCTTATTTGATAAGAGCTAAAAATAACTAAAAAAAATGTAATGAGCTATGCCGACAGCTCATCAATCATTTTCTGCCGGTACTCTTTTGCCAGAGGTGTATCGCTACCAATTACATTTAAAATTGACACCATTCCCTTTACCGCTATGTCATCTTTATAGGAACGATCGAGTTTCACAATCGCCAGCAACTGATCCAGTGCATGTTGATATTCATCATCCAGCAAAAAAAGCGCACTGAGCTGATATCGACTTGCCACATCCGCTGGATTATCCGCAATGTTTTTTTCCAGCACAGATTTTTCCGGCGCAGTATTGGCCGCCAATAAAAAATTAGCATGGGCAACCAGTCCGATAAGCTCATCATTTTTTTTCAATGCTGACGGTAATGTACTCACAAAGCTGAGCATCTCTTCGAACCGGCCATCCCGCAGCATCAGTTTAATCAACGTTAATGGAATGCGTTGATTATCTGCATCGGCCTGATAGAGTTTTTTTAACTGCTCGAAAGCTGCATCCGATTTTTCTTCCTGATACAGCTTAACCGCATCCAGCATCAAAGGGTCAGATGCTCTGGGCAAATGCTTGTTGATCATGTCACGAAAACTGCGTTCTGATTCGGCACCGTGAATAACATCAACAATTTGCTGATGCCGATACATTTTTACAGTTGGTACACTGTTAACCGCCAGTTCATTTCTGGCAAATTGCTGGAATTTGTCCGCATTAAAATTTACCAGTAAAAACTTACCGGAATACTCGTTTACCAGTTTTTCCAGCAATGGCCATAATTTCAAACAGGGTCCCGCCTTTTCACTCCAGAAATTAACCATTACTGGCCCGCGCATGGAATTACCAAAAACCAGCTCGGCAAAATTTTCCGGTGTTGCATCGTAAATATATTTTGAATCACTCATGAGTATTAAAACAGGTTCAATTTCCAGTAGGTCGGCCATTAACCTATTCCTGACGATTTTTGTCAACTATTCAGTGAACGATTTTTTATAATTTTTGTCATAATAACTGACAGCCATGGTTTAAATTGCTACGTTTTAGTGTGGGAGATGGGAATATAAACATATAAATACTCTGTTATAAATACGGTTAAATTTATGAGGCTTTTTAGCATGATCAGCATTAATGTCGACGATAGTGCAAGGCAGGATCGTGTATAGGTGGCCGATCTGAACTCCAGGGCTGTATCGACTAGCAGGTAAAATAATGCCCCATTAATCGGGGCATTACTTTACCTGCCGGATTTTATCCAGACGGATTTCCATTTGTGTACCCGATGTCGTTTCCACCACCAGAAATTCAGCATGGTCACGAATATGCAGTTTCACAGATTTCAGCTGTTTTTCCTATAACTGCTGCCGATCATCCAGCCAGCTTAACCACAGCAGGTCACCATGCATAATCGCAATTTCATAAATATCATAATTGGAACAACTAATCGGTTGATACTTGTCGTTATCCACATCCACACTAATGTAAGCTATTATTTAAATATCATGACTCAAAACACAATAAAAATCCTCACCTACAATATCCACAAGGGCTTCAATGTCGGCAACCGTCGCTTCATTCTGCATGACATAAAAGATGCCCTGCGCCGGGTGGATGCCGATATGGTTTTCCTGCAGGAAATTCAGGGAGAACACCGCATCTTGCAGGACAAAATCGACGACTGGCCCAGCGAAGCACAGTTTGAATTTCTCGCCGATCAGGTTTGGCACCACCACGCCTATGGCAAGAATGCCATCTACAGGTCAGGCCACCACGGCAATGCCATACTCAGCAAGTACCCTTTCGGTGACTGGGAAAATATTAATGTGTCACCGATGCGATCTGCCAGCCGAAGCCTACTGCACGGCACTATTGCCCTGCCGGGAACAGGTGAAAACCTGCATGTAATATGCGTTCATCTGGGACTGCTGGGGCCAGAACGGGAAAAACAGCTCACTACCCTGGTGCGGCGCATCCAGTCCCACGTGCCGGCCCATGAGCCGCTCATCATTGCCGGCGACTTCAACGACTGGCGCGGTAAAGCTGAAAAACATTTAACCACAGAACTTGGTGTGCATGAGGTTTTTAAAACCACTACGGGACGTTATGCTCGCAGCTTCCCTGCCTGGATGCCGACACTGACCATGGATCGCATCTACAGTCGGGGGCTGGAAGCCATGCAATGCCAACGTTTGCATGGCCATCCCTGGCGCCGGCTTTCAGACCATACCCCCCTGATCGCCCAGTTCTCCTTTTAAGGCTGCAACAAACAGCACATCTGATCCCATCCTGCAAAAACCTGCAGCCAGCCGCTTTAATTGACATCAACAGGCAAGCACACCAAAATCGCCTGCATGAGTGAATATGATCAACGCTTTGGTGGCATCAGGCGACTTTATGGTACTAAAGAAGCTGAAATTTTGCGCCAGGCTCACGTCTGTATTATTGGTATCGGCGGTGTCGGCTCATGGGCTGTCGAGGCCCTGGCCCGGTCTGGTATCGGCAGCATTACGCTGATTGATCACGATGACATTGCCGCAAGCAATATCAATCGCCAGATCCACTCACTGACTGACACCCTCGACCAGTCCAAGGTCGAAGTCATGGCGCAACGCATTCGCCAGATTAATCCTGACTGCCAGTGCCACATCATTGATGACTTTATTACCGATACCAATCTGGAAAAATATTTAAAAGCAGATTACGACTATGTGATTGATGCCATCGACAGCATTAAATTCAAGTGCGCGATTATTTATTACTGCAAACGCAACAAAATCCCCATTATCACCACCGGCGGCGCCGGGGGTCTGATTGACCCCACTGCTATCTCGGTAGCTGATCTGGCCAAAACCTGGAATGACCCACTAGCCGCAAAAGTCCGATCGCAATTGCGTTATCAATACGGCTACACTAAAAATCCCAAACGCAGCTTTGGCATCAAGTGTGTTTACTCAACCGAACAGCAACGCTATCCCAGCAACGATGGCAGCGTCTGCCATGCCAAACCCGGTGTGAAAGGCGTTAACCTGGATTGCAATATGGGGTTTGGATCGTCGACGACAGTGACCGCCACTTTTGGTTTTGTTGCGGCGGCACAGGTGATGCAAAAACTGGTTTCTTCCGGACTTTAAAAAAACTCTTTTTTAATATTGCTGATGCCCAACATAATTCACTAGCAATGCGGGTCGGTATTTATGTATTTCTAATACATTGGTGAATTTCCAGTCATTCCAAACTGACTTATTCCGTATTTAGTTGAATGTAAAATACGCAATCTCTATGAACAGACCCGCGTCTCAAAACATCAACAAAATACTTAAATAGGTTTCGCTGAGTTCATCCACTGTGCCCACAGCTCCAGTGGCCGCAAACTCTGTTTCCATATCTGTAGGCCGCAGTCGGTAACCCAGTTCAAGCATGAGGTTTTTATTGATATAGGCGATGCCGCCAAGCTGTACGCCATAAATAAGTCCGATGGAAGCATCGCCGATACTGGAATCACTATAGACCTGCATGCCGGCACCGACAGTGGCGCCGGTAAAGAAGGTGATATTGGCATTATAGGGGAACAGATAATCTGCCGATGCAGTTAAGGTGTCGATATAAAAATTATCATAATCGACATAATTGAAACTGCCGTTGAAACGATATTTACCACGATAGTATTTATCGGCAAAAATGCCAAAACCGGTGCCATCTTCACTGGTGGTTACCGATGATCCTGGCGATTGCATGGTGATATCGACGCTCTGGTTTATCACCGCAACACCATAAATCAGATTACTGAACAGCTCGTCCATTAAATCACTTGCATAAGCATTATTAATGGAGAAAGCCAGAATAGTTACTGCTAGAAACGAACGAAACATGCGAATCATCCTCTGAACACGTTTATCATCAGGCACCTTTATCAGGTGATTTTTATAATTCTAATTGTGTCTTATCATACTGCCACCAAAGATAGCCCCTGTAAATATGGCAATAATTGCGGGCAATTATATCTTGGCAATAAGATTAATAAACAGGCCTTTACTATCGTAATCCAGATCAGTTAAGTCATCGGAAAAGTCGGTAAAGTTATAACCGATACCAAATTTAATATTCTTACCGACGTGGCGATACAGACCTAACAGGGTACCGCTCTTGCTATCCTGCGCATCGGGTAAATCGAGTAACCGTGCTTCGATCAGCGCATCCCAGCGATGAGTAAAATGCCAATCGGCACGCAACACATACAGGCTGGCTCTGCTATCGAAGAATTCAGGATCAACCCGTTCCTGACTCACTTCGCCCAGGCGATAAGCATACTTACCACCAATGCTCCAGCGCCGGGTTAAATCATACATACTGTCGATGGAGAAGACATGACTCTTCTGGATAAACTCGGCGGCCGTTTCATTCACTGTTACCTGATCGGCCGTTGGCATATTGAAGAAGTAAGTGTATTTAAACAGACTATTGAGACGATCATTTTTAACGGGACGATAACTATAACCCAGCACCGCTTCAGTGAAGTTACCATCGAAGAATTCACCCTGTGAGCTTTCGCTGTCAGAATGATTCAGCTTACCGACAAAACGCCAGTCTGGATTGATCTGATATTTAAAGGTGTTTTTAATCAGCCAGGTTTTGCGCTCATTCTCGGTCAAGTCCAGATTTTCTGTGTCATCGGCACGATATTCCAGCGCACCGGCATACTTAACCGCATTGAATTTATAACCCATATTTAAACCCATGGCTAAACGGGATGTTTCTGCGCCGCTGTCTTCATCTTCCAGTGTGCCCATTTCCAGGGTGACGCCATAATTCCATTTGTCATTGGGTGCTATGTCTACACCAGTGGCATGGGTCAAGCCGGTGGGAACATCGCCATGGGTATAACGTTCTTCGGCATAGACACTGGTGGTGTCTGAATAACGGGTACGGAAACCGGTATTCATATTGCCTTTGCGTGAGCGCAGGCCGTTGTCGCTGCGTTCATTATCCAGTGCATAGGTCGCATAAATATTGGTACGATCCGACATTAAATAATCGGTACCCAGTTTTGCTCCCGTCCCCGTATCACCCGCGGACAACTCGCCTTCCATATTCAATCGTTCAGTAAATCGGTAAGTACCGCCGGCGCCGACGCGATCATTTTCCTCGCGATTTCCGGTAGTATTCGCGGTGAGCTGGGCGAAACCATAGCTGGTCCAGTTTTCCTGTGAATTGTAGGCAGCATTAAAGGCGACATCGGCTCGATTACCCTGGGTCTGGGTGGATGCTATGCTACTGGCATGATCTTCACGACTATCGAGACGCGCGCCGGCACTTAGTTTCCAGTGTTCATCAAGTTTGTAACTGGCATCCACATCAACAGCCGAAGTTTCCAGCGATTGATCCTGATCCTTCTGATCCGCTTTAACGTTCAGATCGATAACCGGGGTAATGGCCATATTCAAAGTACCACCGAATTGCTGAACATCATTTGACGTTAACTGGCCAGGAGCTGAAAAACCGGCCTCACGATTTTGCACATAGAAAGTTGCCGCACCACGACTACCTTCAAATGCATCCTGTAAACGTAACCGACCATCTAAACGATAAGCACCTGCAGATACATCGGGTCCAAGTCCAGTATCGAACTCGTCAAAACTGAAACCACCATCATTTGAATTTAGCACACCCGCGCCCTGACCTTCAGTACTGGCAACTTCCACTTTCAACCAGGTACCGGCATTTTGGCGCAAAGTTAAATCCATCGCACTCAGGGTACTTTCGTTATTTAATTCTTCCTGCTTACTCGATGTGATACCCACTTTTATATTGTCATTGAACCAGTAATGGGCACGACCACCCACGGCAACATCATCCAGATCATCAAAGCCCGGCGTGTATTCATAGCGTGCAACCAGATACACCGGGTGGCCACTCATTGAGCCACTATCAACAATCAAATTATCGTTCGATGTTGATGGCAAGGGCTCATTTAACAACAACCGGCCCTGGATATAATCTACATCGTAATCCAGTACCGGCACCAGATTTTTCACCCCGATAACAATACCGGAATCCTTGTCTCGAATTTCAACGCGCACACGTTCCGAGCCGGTTAAAATATCCTGGTGGCGCATAAAATACAAAGAACCACCGGTGCCGCGGAATTCATCTCTCCCGGAAATAGTGCCCGGTTCGGCGGCAAAACCATCTACTACTAAACGCTGCTCACCAAAAGCCGTGACAGCCATACTTTCATAATGTCCGTTGGCGCCATACAAACCTCGATCGATATGTGCCAGATCAGTATCGGTATAGGCAATATCAAAATTACCCCACATGCCATAATTATTATGTCTGCGTAATTTCACAAAAAACTTGCCCAGTGTTGGCGCATTTTCTACCAGGGTGCTGTCATCCCCAAAGCTTGGATAGTGGTAATCCGGATCAAGACGACGGAATAAAGCGTCCGGTGTTTTATCCATGAAATTACTGAAGATTTCATCAATCGGTCCTTCGCGGGTATCGGCACTGGCAATCAACTGCCAGTTGTCGCCAAATTTTCCATCAACAAAAAATGCCAGTCGGCCAAAGGTGTTCAGATCATTTTCGTAACTGGTATCATCACCGGTCACTATATTGGCCGGGCCAGTGGTATTGTCTTTAACGAAGGTGACATCTGCGATGCCGACATAAAACCATTCGTCTTTTTTCAGTTCCATTTCACGCAGGAATAATTCACCATTACCACCCTCATCCAGCACGGCCACTTCAACTGTATGAGTACCCGGCCGAAAAATTTCTTCGCCAACAAACTCCCCCTGATCATTCACTGGAACCGGACGCCCAGCAATCCATACTGAATGATTGGCAGGAATCTTTTTACCATGCACACCAACGGTACCACCGCTCAGTGGTATGCGTTGAGTCGTGAGATGATTTTCACCATAGCCCACCAGTAATTCTTTATTAATATCGATCGGCTCATCGGAACTATTTTTTTCATCCAGTTTATCAACCACCCACAACGGCAGAGCACTGGTTTCATCATAATTACCTACGTCATCATAAACGCGCACCAGATATTTAAGTTTGCGCACTGGCTGTTCAACTTTTTCAAACTCAGCCAGCCATTCTGCATGCCAGCTCTTATCCACAGCAACAATAGCCAATGGCGCATCACGAGTCGAGTTTTCTTCTTCAAATATACGAACCTCAGCCCGCTCAATAAAATCAGGATAGTTGCTATAGGCACGGAACTGCACCCGGTTTTCCATCGCTTCGGTTTCTACATCATTCTGGTAACGTATAGTATTTGGCCAGGCGGTAATATTTAATCGCGGTTTGAGATTCAGCGCGCTAAATTTAAATTTGATTTCGGCCTGTTCCAGCGCAACATCGGTACAGCGCTGCAGGTCAGCAATATTTTTATACGGATCGTGCAGTGGTTTGCCATCTACCGATATGCGCATCATATTTAATGCGTAGGGTGTGCGCGCCCTGGCTTCCTGATCAATCCGGGTAATGTCCAGTCCTTCGTCTTCTTCCAGGACGGCCAGCTCATCGTATAAAACTTCCACTTCTACCCGTGAGCCATCAAACTGCACAAAACCCGTACTGACTACATCTTTGGAATGAACAAAGCCACGGCCTTCAAACTCGACCTGTTTATCAGTCAGACCCAGTTCGTCTTTGATTAATTTCATCGCTCGTTGCGCACGTGAAGTCGATAAACCAATATCATCGCCATACACCATGGCAGTACGTCGATCCATACGTTCGTTGTTGGTGTAACCGGTAAAGCCGAGGCGCACATTGGATTTATCTTCCAGCTCATCCATCACGCGTTGCAACCGATCGGCATAACCGGGTGGAATGACTGGCTGACCATTATTAAAACGAATGGCTCTTATCGGCCCGGTTGGTGGATCATAAGACAGAGTAATAGTTTCCGCCGCCGCAGCTTCCGGACAGGCCTGAGCATCTGCGGTAAATTCTTCAAAAGGATCATCGTGCCAGAATTCAACTTCAACGCGATGGTTTAATTCTCGCCCCTGTATGGTGTCATTGGAAGCCACCGGATATGAAGCGCCTTTGCCATCGCTACCAACAGCGGCATCATGCAAGCGCAAAGCATCCTGAATCGACAGCGCTACTCGACGCGCACGCGCTTTTGATAATGCGACATGATCACCGTAAATACGCTGTTGTCGGTCTTCCAGCGGGAGATTATCCGTGTGGCCGACAAAACGAACCACCACATTGCGTTGATCTCTCAGATTTTTCAGCACTTCTTTTATCTGACGAATAAATTCTGCCGGGATTTCTGTCTGGCCCTGTTTCATGCGCAAGGGAGAAACAAGATTACGCAATCGCGCCCGCTTTGCATTACCTTCCTTGTAACGCAATTTACACACCGTTTCTTTGCGACAGACTTTTATTCGATTCAATTTTTGCGCAGGCACAACAATTTCTTTTTCAACAGCTTTTTCGGTTATTTCGTCATACCAAACCTGAACTTCGACGCGCCGATTTTGTGCCTTACCCTGAGGCGTATCATTACTGGCTATCGGTTTAGTTGCCCCGGCACCATCGTAAGATACTGCATCAGGCCCCAGATCGAGTTCACGCTGAAAATACTCAGCTGCAATTTCCGCACGCGCTCGCGACAGGCCAATATTATCGCCATATTTTGCTTTTGATGCCGCACCGAGTCGATCGCTGTCACTGTGACCAATAAAATGCAAACGTACATTGGCGCGGTGTTTCATACTTTCCAGAATTTGTCGCAGCTTGGTGACAAACTCCTCAGGGATTTCTGCTTCACCCGATTTAAATCGAATGGGTTTGACGACATTTTCCAGTTTGAAAGTTCTGGCTTCTTTTTCCAGCACCTTTTCAATTTTTACCGTATCTTCTTCGTGCGGCTTGAAGAAAGTTTCATCCTGAATCCACAGGGTAAATATTTCGTCCGGTGGCAAATGCTGTTCCGTATTGTGTCCAACAGGATAGGAGCTTAGCTGCACTGGTGGCTGTTCAACCTTGCCTTCCGGGCTTTCGAAAAACTCCATATAATTATCGGCCACTGCAGGCGCCGAGATAACACAGCTCAGCAATACTATTTCTGGTAACACAGCGGCTAACTTGCGGGAGAATTTAATCATCAAATTCTCCTCTATCCGGTGGTCCACCTCGACGCCAGAACACTTCTGTTTCAATCATCAACTTGTAACAGCAGTTCAAGGTATCCCAGCGATCAACAATAATCTGCTTAACAGACTCAAGACGATCATCTACCAGGTCTTCATCTTCATTTTCTGCCAGATAAGACAAACGCAGCACCGATGGATCTTTCGCCAGCTCGGAAATTAGCATATCCAGCCGCGGTTTCCACTGGGGTCGCATGTCAGTGGTATTTTCTTCGAATACCGCATCAGCCATATCGAGACGAACAACGCGATGAATCGCGGCACCGAAATTATATTTCAGCATCTTACCGCGGGTGGCTCGCTGCACCCTTGGATTTTCAGTAGTAACACGGTAACCGGTTGGTAAACTTCGATCGTCGAGTTTCAGGATAAAATTGGAACCGCGATCCATGTTAGGCACAACAGCGCAGGTAATATGGAATCGACCATGTTCATCTGTGGTTAACTGAACACCGCGAGCAGTCACCACCCGCGCACCGGCTATACCCTTCTCACCTTCATCCTGATAACCATTTAAATTGTCATCATCAAAAACTTTTCCAATAACATCGGAACAGTCGAAGGTTGGATCAGGCACCACTCGAACGGTGGCAGATGCGGTTTCCGATGCCTGTATTTGCAGTGCTGCATTGTAGGCAGTAGCCGTATTGACGTACTCGCCTTCGCCGACACCCGAACCAACAATTAACAGCATTTTAAGTGTAATAGTTTCGCCAGCGGCAAGAGCCAGCTCATCCCAGCTAAGTTGCAGACCCGTAATAGTGGGTGCTGCTGCTGCGCCTTTAATCGTTTCAGGTACTGAGGTTGGATCCTGTATGCGTGAGGAATCCTGCACAAATTTGAAACCGGCAGGAATTCTATCGCGGACTTCCATATTAAATAGACTGACATCCAGATTGTTGGTCACTCGAATAACATAAGGTACTAACTGTCCGCGATTAACATTGATCAGCGGTGATGTCTTGGAGATCGAAATTCCGCCAGCCGGGAATTCATCGGGATCAACGGGAATGTGATTGTTATATGCCTGATTATCAACCGGGGGCGCATTGGCTAGCATCATCACCAGGTAATAACGGGTGGCCGCAGAATTAGGGGCAGCGGCGGGATTAGGCGCCTGTATTTGCGCCTGTATTTCACACTCAGGAGTAGCGGTATTTACATCACCGGAACAACTGGGCACATCATAAACTGCAAAATCATTTGCCGGCGGCACCAGCACAGAAGTACCCGCGGTATATCCCTGTGCAGGCGGGATAACCTCAATTGTATAGCTGGCATTGTTCGGACAACTCACCGGGTCGGTGAAATTCAAATCAAACTTATAATAACCGCCGGTGGTTGTGACCTGGTTTTGCTGATTTGAATTCGCCGGGAAACAACTAACCGGCACCAGGTTGCCCGAAGGATTTAACAATCTGACAGTGGCGCCGGGAATAACGGAACGCAATAGTGAATTATAAATAACGCCATTGGGTTCAATCGGTAAATTTTGATTAAATACGGCTTCACCAACATTGACGTTGAAATCATCAATGCGATGCAAGCCGATCATGCCTTTGGTTGCATTGGTAGTACCCAGTGCAGCAGATGAGGCATTGCCACCCTCGGCAATAAACACCAGATCATAATCATTGCTGGCATCACTGACCGGCACACCAAGGAATCGGTAATTACCCTGGGCATCGGTAATCGCCGAATCCAGGAAAATATTATTTAAATAAATTTCTACCGTCCAGTTGGGCAACTGCCTGTCACCCAGTCCGGCATCGAATATATTGTTATGATCCGCATCATTCCATACCTGCCCGGTTAAAGTACCTACGCCTGGTGCACCGCCTACATCTATTTGTACCGATGCATTATCTGTATTTGCACCTGCATTCCAGCTAACCGTTGCCGTGTTTATAATAGTGGTACCGATAGTTGCCGTGGGATCTATTGTTGCTCTGAAACGAACAGTAAAGCTTTCGCCGGCATCAAGGTCGTTATAGGTAGCTGCATAATTTGCGGTGATGGTATCGGGAGCCGAGGTAAAACTGGTGCCGGTTGCCGCGCCGTTCAAGGCAACTGAATTCGTGACATAGTTTAAATTGGCTGGCACAAGATCACTAACAACAATATCAGTGGCCGGTATGGTGCCAATATTTTCAACACGTACGACATACTCCAGTTGCTTGCCCGGGGTGGCAAGACCACCATCAACCACGAATACATTTTTACTTATCGATAAACTTTGCACATTGCCCACAACGAATACCGTGGGCTGATTACCATTTGAAGGATCGCCATCTGCATCTGATAATTCGTCGGACAATTCATTGGAACTGACCAGTGCCTGATTGGAAATTAAATCACCCGGTACTTTGGTGCCATCGACTGTTACATCAAAGCTAATCGTGGCGGTCTGGCCTGCTGTGATTTGTCCCTGATTAGGTAACGGCAGGGGCAGAGTCAAATCATCCGAGCTAATATCTATGCCCGCATTCAATGGATTAACACCACCGTCCGGTACGTTATCGCCATTTAATTGCAGGCTGTTCAACACGTAAGCAATATCGGCAACAGGAATAACATCGATCAGACGCACCCCGGTTGCATTACTATCGCCCAGATTCTGTACACTGATGGTATAGCGCAAGCTTTCACCGGGATCGATAATGCCATCTAAATTCGTATCTCCACCCGGCGCGAAATCAACTGTTTTCTGCACTTCTAAAATAGGCAGATTACCTACAACGTTTCTTGTTGGATCGCCAACTACTGGCGTGGCTGGATCATCACTGGGCGAGGTGCCAAAGACGCCGCTGCCTATACCCTGCCCGGTAACGAATGCCTGATTGGAAATCACCGCGCCATTGACCAGATCAATATCCAGCATCACGTCAAAGGTAATGGTCGCAATATTGGTTGTCGCACTTGCAGCAACGGCCTGCATAAATCCAGCCGTGGTATTTTCCGGCGCATTAATCAATATGCCATTTTGCAATGGCGACACACCATTATCAGGCGTCGCGACGGGTGCGCCATTTAAGGTTACACTATCGGCAACATAGGATGTATTGGCAGGTATTAAATCCTGCAGCAAAACGTTAGTTGAATTTTCCTGACCAATATTTTTCACCGTTATGGTGTAGCGCAAGATATCACCGGCCTGTAATGAATTTGGATCACCGGTCAAATCCTGCGCTGTTTTCGATACTAGAAATATCGGTCGGGAATCAATTACTAATACAGTCGGATCCGTTGCGCCCAGCAGGCCCGGATCCGGATCATCACTGAGTACCGTACTAAAGCCCGCAATATTGGTCAGACTCTGATTCAGCACCTGCGTGCCATTGGTGATCACGGGCACCAGTGTTACATCGTAATGAATAACCAGTTCATCGGTATCACCGACATTGTCGGCGGCAATATTTAAATTTTGAATATCGATTAAACCGGTCGCTTTACTGCCACCGGATGGATTGCTGAAATCATTACCACCGGCGGCGGCTACAACATTTAACGAATTCACCAGATAAAAACCGGAACCCGGATTTAACAAATCCAGATCTTCCGTCAGATTGAATCCGTTGATCGGTAAAGCACCCTGATTCACGATGTGTATTTGATAACGTAATGTATCGCCGGGTTGCGCAATCGGATTTACAATGGGCGCTGCCAGCACACCCGGAGGCGAAGCCGGATTCACAACCGATTGAGTAATAACAAGTTGCGGTGCACCCACTGTTATCCGATGTGCATCTTCATGATCTTCAAATGCGACAGCCGCAACGGCGGTTGCATAATCGGGTGACAGAGCATTGCTATAGGTGCGAGCCGCGGCATCAACCTGCTCGAGGCTGAAGTAGCGAGTGACACCAGCAATATTATCTAGCTGAGCACCATTAACATTATCCAGGTCCAGTGCCGCTTCATAGGTCACCACCAGATGCTCATCATCATCAATGCGCGCATTATTGGTCAGCATGTTAATCGTTAAAGTACAGGTCGGATCGCCAGCGAATACGGCAGAGTAATCAGGTGTGGGTCCAGCCATTGATAAATTGCGACGTAAGGCACCAAAATCATCCTGAATTTGCGCCGTAATATTCGCCGGTGGCGTATCACACATGCCGCCTGGTGTTGGCTCCACCATGATATCTGTAATGGTTGCGTTCCACGCGGCGGACGCACCATCATTACGAATATCCAGACTATAGGTTTCCGGCGTACCAAAATTAATTGTTGCACTGGCCGATTTGTCCATACGCAAATCAGGCTCGACGACCGTAAATGGACCCACCGATGCAGCCGCGGTTGATCGTGCTGTCAGGGCGCGATCGACATAGTTAGTTAAGGCACTATTCACCAAGGTATCGCCCGCATTGGTTGCCGCATTATCATCAATACGCGCGTAGTAAGTAATTCGAATGACGGGGTCAATACTGTCCGGCGCAACATCGAGATCTTCTTCAACCTCGGTTACCACATCGCCGTTGAAAGTCCAGCTAACCGTATTGACCGAACCATCGGCAGGTGCGGTAATCTGACTGGCAAACTGTGCCGGATCAACTGCCCCATTAATCGACTGAATGCCAAAAAACTCATACTGAATGGGGAAACCCGTATTGTTTTCAAAAACATAACTGGTGCTGCTGCCGGCAGCCGCCAGATTGTCACTGATCGTCAGGCGATTACCGAGTGGACTGCTGGTGACACCTTCGGGGAAAGCGATTTCAATCTGAAAACGTTTGCGCGCACCGATGGTGGCTACCGGATTGCTCAACGCCGCTTCGGTTTTAGCGGTTTGCAATGCGGGTACACTGGCCGTGACATCGGTTTGGGTTAGCGAATACAAACGCATGCCATCGGGCGCATTATCCACGCCGATAACACCGCCAGTATTCAGTGCAATAGCATTGCTGGCCAGCGATGAATAACTGGCGGTTACCGCGGTTTGCAGAACATCATGAGGTTGCACATTATTGGGCAACAAAACATCAAAGGTAAAACTCAATGTTTCAGCCGGATCAAGGCTTGTATTATTGTAATCCAGCACTAACTGCGTCGGTCCCGCAGTCGTAACTGTAAAGGTGCCCGGATTGGTGCCCGTTTCATTCAGTGAACCCGCAACATAAGTCGCACCCGGTATCGCTGTTAAATCAGCAACAACTCGCAGGTTGTATGCCGGCGATAAATTGACCGGTGTAATACTATCGTTATCAATAGTGACAGCAACGGTATAAACATCACCCGCATCTGCGGCGGTAATATTATTGACTAACGGCGGTGGTGTCAGATTCGCAGTGCCGGTTGCAACGGTGAGCTGGATATTGGGCTCCCTGACCGTTACCGTTGCCGATGGAATACTCAGGGAAATAGTATTCGGTGGGATTTGTTCGTCATCATAGGACACGACAACATCAGTGCCAGCACCAACACCGGCTGCCGCGCCATTGTCATCACCGTTAATAATTGCAGTGCCAGCTACATTACCAGCGACGTTATCAATCCGTGCAATGAACGAAACGCTGAGTGTATAGGTATCGTTTGATGCCGGCAGTGTTGTATCTTCAAGAATATGCTGCGCCGTTGCCTGCCAGGTAATGGTGCCACTACCGGGACAGCCTGTTGCGCTATAGGTACCCGCCGTGGTGAAGCGTAAGCCATTGGCATCAGGCGTGGTTGAAAACACCAGATCCCGAGCTTCTACACAGCGCATTCCGGCCGGAAGCACATCGGATATGGTGAAATTCCTTAATGTTGATATCGGCACCTCAACACTCAGTTGAACTTCAACTTCCTCACCTGGCGTCACGTCGGCCGTGGTCGCCGCCGGAGGAACCGGTGCCGCAAAAGGCACATCGGCTATATTGGATTTATCAATAAATCCTTTCGATGGCGTTGCGATACTAATACTGGAAACGGTTAAAGTGGCTGTAGCATTATTCGTATATTGACGAGCACCCGATGCAGAACCACTGGCGCTGGCTGGATTCTGATTGCCTGATGCACCATTCAAACTGTCAAAGCTGGCAGTGGTAGACAAATCGAAACTTTGACCAGGTATAGCCGAGTCATCAACATCAAGCTGGTAATACAAATCGACGGTTGCGCCCGATGCAATATCGAATGTGGGTACAACATCAATCTGTCCCTGACCATCACCCACAGCATTATTGGTTAAAATAATATTGGCCGCTTCGTCGGTATCCGCCGGATCGGCCAGACCATCACCATCATTATCCAGTAAGTCTGAAGCCACCGGCTGGACGATCAATAAATCATCCACCGCATCTGGATCCATTAGACTGCTAACGGATACATCGTAAGCAGTGGCTCTGAAATCGGCACCCGCGGTATCATCATTAAATAGTCGTATCCGCACAATATAAACATCATCAGCATCACCACCGGTGGCGGCGGCCGTGAAATCAGCCGGGGCACAGGCAGGAGTTAATGTTCGATTACAGATCGTTTTGCTAACTGTCAGATTGGGTTCAGTTACATTGACGTCAACCTCACGCTGAGATACGGGCGGGTAACCTGGCGATGCATTATTAAAATCGATAAAAGTTTCAGTGGGACCACCACGGTCGAAGTAAACCCGGAAACTGGCATTCGCTTCGCTGGTTCTGTCCTCGCCATGATAGTTCGGTGCCGTGGTGCCAAAAACATTCAGCGGATCATTTAACAGTCGCCCATCTATATCAATATCAAATGCCGTGGGATCGGCTAAATGATCAAGGATTGGATCCAGATTGAATGTGGCTGCTGGCGCCGTGGCAAACTGTGCGGGCAAAGTACTGGATGCAATGGTCATACCAACGGGAGGTTGCGCTGCGACAAAACCTAATCCCGGTTCGAAGGTATTGCTAACTACAATTTGTTCAACCGTGATGTTGCCGAAACCCGGTGTTTCAAAACCGAACCATTCCGCATTGATGTGATAACGACAGTCCTCACCAATTTCAACATTTTCCAGAGGCACAACGGGCGCCGCATCTTCGGAACAGTTGTTGGGTAAGCTATTAGCCAGGTTAAAACCGATAATGCGCGCACGCACTGAATCCAGCGAATAATAATTGGAGGCGTAATTAATAAATCCCGGTGCAGGTATCGCCGGAAAATCTGACAGACTCGAATTATCCGCCAGTACAATTTCACCGATTAAATCAGCTCGGAAAGTTAAATCGGTGCCCGCGCCCTGCTTTTGCACCCGGAAGGTATAGGTATTGGTTGCACCGGATGCAATCGTTGTACCGGCGGCACAGCGATACACTGTCGAAGTACCCGGTAAATCCGGTGGCCAGACTTCCCGCGGTGCCAGCGTCGGCGGCACACGTCCCGCCGGTGCACCAATGAGTGCGGTACAGCCTGCCGGTGCGCCAATCGGCAAACTCAAGCCGCCGCCGACGGTAACCAGAATATAAT